>NZ_BMNQ01000056.1 GCF_014646635.1 Lentibacillus kapialis | reverse complement strand
ACATCTCTGTTCGAATCCTGCAATTCAAAAATGGCTTTCTGCATGTCCGCAACTTCCTCATCGGAGAAGAAATTCTCAATCTGCAAAAACCCATTTTTTTCATAGGAATCAAGCTGTTCTTTGGCATTTGTATCTTCTAATGAGGATCTGTTCTGTCCGGAAAACCCAACTTCGGCTGATCCACCCTTCCGCTATTTGCTTCTTAGAATTATAAATCAAAGGTATAAGTATCTTGAACTGGGTGTACCATTTTGTACAGATCCTATAGTGAGCAGGATTTAATGCCGTCAATCACGAAATAGGATATAAGCGTAATCAGAGGTGATGCCATGACCATAAAACATTATAGCTTTGGAATGCTTTTTCTTTTTATAGCTTTTTTTTTTGGCAGGGTCACTCGCTGTCAATAAACAGGACCATACAGACAACGGGGAGGATGAGCGTGGTACGATGACAGAAAAGCTGGATCATTTGATTGAAAATGAACCGAAACTGCAAGGAGCAATTGTTGGGATAAGTATCCGTGATGCGGAAACAGGGGAAAGGGTTTATGATCATAACGGAGATGTCAGACTAAGGCCGGCTTCCAACATGAAATTATTAACCGCTGCAGCAGCCCTTGCTGTTTTGGGAAAGAATCACAGGTTTACCACAGAGGTGCTGGCTGACGGTTCCACTGCAAAACAGCAATTGAACGGAAATCTGTATTTGAAAGGAAAAGGTGACCCGACCCTTATGCCTCAAGATTTTGACAAGTTTGCGAAAAAGGTGAAGGAAGGCGGAGTGACTATGATTAACGGGGATATTATTGCCGATGACACTTGGTATGATGATGTCCGGCTGTCACCTGATCTCGTCTGGAGTGATGAACACTGGTATTATGGCGCGCAGATTTCCGCATTAACGGTTTCGCCCGACCGGGACTTTGACGCCGGAACGGTTATTGTTAGCGTTTCACCGGGAGATGTCGGGAATAAGCCAGATATTACATTAATGCCTGATACAGATTATGTTGAGATCAGAAATCATGCCAAAACGACTGCCCCAGACAGTGCCGAGAATTTAACCCTTAATCGGATTCACGGTAAGAACGTGGTCACGATTGAAGGGACTATCCCAGCCGATGCAGCGAACGTCAAGGAATGGATGGCCGTCTGGAAGCCGACCGAATATGCGCTGGAGTTGTTTAGAGACGCATTAGAGAAGCAGGGGATTAAGTGGACCGGTCAAGTGAAGACAAGTCAAGCTCCGCAAAAAGCCGATGTGTTATATGCAGACCATTCCATACCCCTTTCCGATTTGCTTGTTCCATTCATGAAATTAAGCAATAATACGCACGCGGAGATGCTGGTAAAGGAAATGGGTAAAGCTGTACATGAGGAGGGCAGCTGGGAAAAAGGTCTGGAGGTAGTAGCATCAGAAATGAAAAAACATGGCATTACGATTGATACGACTGTCATAAAGGATGGCTCCGGCATTTCACATATGAATCTCCTACCGCCCGATGAAATAGCCGCGTTGCTGTATAATGTGCAGGAAGCGGCGTGGTTTGAGGCATATATAAACGCGTTTCCGGATTCCGGATCATCGGAACGGATGGTTGGTGGCACATTGCAAAATCGGCTGGAAGATTTCAATGTACAGGCTAAGACTGGAACAATCGATGGTGTTAGCACGCTTTCAGGTTATGCTGAAACGGAGAGCGGTGGAAAAATGATATTTTCAATTATGCTTAATAACCTGCTGAATGAAGATGATGGACCGGCGATAGAGGATAAGATAGTAGAGATTCTGATAAATCAATAGCAAAGGGAGCCCGTTTGAGGACTCCCTTTTTAATTCCAATCAACCTATTATTGATTGTTGTTTTGCTGAGCCTGCTGAGCCTGTTGACGAGCTTGCTGCAGCTGTTGTTGTGCTTGTTGGACCTGTTGATTCTGCTGTGCAGCACCACCAGCTTGCTGTTGTGCATTTTGCAATTGCTGTTCAGCTTGTTGAACCTGCTGCTGAGCCTGCTGTAGTTGTTGCGGATCAGCGCTTGCCTGCGCCTGCTGGACCGCTTGTTGTGCCTGCTGGGCTTGTTGAACTGCTTGTTGCAGTTGCTGTTGTTGATTTTGTTGTGCCATAAGTAGAACCTCCAAGTTAAAATATTGCGCTGCAAGAGCGCTCCGTATTTATAATGCCGCATATGTTGAAAAATATGTATTTATCTTAATACTTTTTTCTATTCAAATCTCTGTCCGGAAAAGAAATGTGAATTCAGTTTTCCGGTATTGTGAATAATAATCTTCTGTGTTTTTCATACTAAAGTCAACATATGGGTAAGGATGTTCACATGAATAAGAAAACGTCGCAGAAAAAAGTGCAAAGGGATTTTGCCAAATTACTGAATGAATTAAGGAAGAAAGATGGATTTCTTTACTATAGTCACAAGCATGCTACTGGCACGATTCATTTATGCTATTTAAAAACAGCTGTTGATCCGGATAAACTGGAAAAATACATTTTACCGCGGATGCAGGAATACTTGTATAATGATTTGATTGAACTCAACGATCATATTCCGTTTACGAAAACCGAATTATTGAACCATCCCACTCAGGATCAAATTCAGGAAAAGCTTGTAAAAGGGTTCGTCGTTATTTACATGGAGAATGTGAGTCCGTCGTACTTGTTGATTCCACTGCCTCTTGATGAGAAACGTCAGGTTACCATTCCCGAGGTGGAGTTTAGTGTTGTCGGACCGAAAGAAGCGTTTGTTGAAGATATTGACACGAATCTAAATCTGATCAGACAACGTCTGGCGATTCCTGAATTAAAGATTCAAAAATTACAAGTCGGTACCGTTACAAAAACAGAGGTTGCTGTTCTCTCAATCGATGGAATAGCTGATGAGGAAAACATCAACACAGCTGTTCAGCGCATCAACGATGTACAAATCGACCAGGTCATCGATAGTTCATTTATCCAGCAGTCCATTGCTGATAACAAAAATTCGCCATTTCCGCAGTTATTGGATACGGAGCGGCCAGACCGGATTGCCTCGGTATTGGTGGAAGGCAAAATCGCCATTGTTGTTGATGGCTCGCCACATGCTTTACTCGGCCCAACGACATTGATTGAATTCTTTTCCGCATTTGAAGATTATTTTTTAAATTGGATGACTGCGTCGGCATTCCGGCTCATTCGGTTCGTTGCCGTTTTTTTCTCAATTTTGATTACACCAGTATACGTTGCGGTATTAACCCATCATTTTGAAATCATTCCGCAAGCTATGCTCGTTACGCTTGTCCACTCCAGAATGCAAGTACCTTTTCCGCCGATTCTGGAGGCACTCCTTCTTGAGTTCACTATTGAATTGTTGCGAGAGGCGGGTGCCAGACTGCCTACCAAAATCGGTCAGACAATCGGCATTGTGGGTGGTATCGTTATTGGGACGGCGGCTGTTGAAGCGGGTATGACCAGTAATGTACTACTGATAGTTGTGGCATTGGCTGCATTAGGCTCATTTACAACCCCGGTGTACAAAATGAGTAACACGATTCGGCTTATACGCTTCCCGTTACTTATTATTTCCCATGTTTACGGTTTGATTGGTCTGGCTGTTGCCATTGCCTATATCATGGTGCACCTGCTGCGGCTGACATCGCTGGGAAGGCCGTTCTTTGCGCCGATTTTTCCGTTTCGGTTCCAGGATTTTAAAGATGCCTTAATTCGTTTGCCATTTGACAAACAAAACAAGCGCCCGTATCAAGTACGTTCAAGCGATGTTAAACGACCTGCTGCGAATCAACATGACAAGTAGAGGGATAGACGATGATTTCAATAAACGATAAAGTATCAGCGCTGATGGTGTTTTTTCTCATTTCAGCGTCACAAATAGGTGTCGGATTCCTTGGGTTTCAAAGTATTATCAATAAGTATGCTGAGCATGATGGCTGGATCTCACTCATCATTGCCAGTCTAGGTATCAGTTCTATCATTTGGATCATATATCAGATATTGAAAAATGATGCAAGAGGCGACATTGTTGCGATCCATCAATTCACATACGGTAAGTGGCTCGGAAACTTTTTAACGCTTCTGTTCACCATATATTTACTGTTATTAGCAACCGTTGTGCTGCGTACGTATATCGAAATTGTTCAGGTATGGATCTTTCCGCACTTGAATGTCTGGTCGTTCTTATTACTGGTGATTCCGCTTATTTATTATACGATATCTAATCAATTCCGGACGGTTGTCGGCGTCTGTTTCCTGGGCATCGTCTACCCGTTTTTTTTAAATCTGACATTGCTTTACCCGTTGAAATATGCGGATGTAACCTATATATTGCCGGTCATGGATCACACCATCACAGAAATAATGCAATCGTCAACCCTAGCCGTTCTGAATTTCATGGGTATCTCAGCGCTGCTTGTCTTTTATCCGTTCATACGCGGGGCCGGGCAATCCCAGAAATATGCTCATTACGGCAATCTCTACACGACATTGACCTATCTTGCCGTTTGTCTAATTGCGTATGTTTATTATAGTCAGGGCGAATTAGAGGAACAAATCTGGCCAACTTTAGGGCTCTGGAAAATCATTAAAATGCCCTTTATGGAACGCTTTGAGTACTTCGGGATTGCCACATTATTCTTTACGATATTGCCAAATGTCGTACTTTTTATGTGGGCGGCAACACGTGTGGTGCACCGTACCTTTGGCTTCCATCATAAAAAAGTGGCTGTTGCTCTGTTAGGCATTTTATTTATAGGCTGTATTGTTTCTGTGGGCAGAGAAGGTGTTAATATACTGAATGATTTTGCCGGCAAGATTGGACTTGTGTTTTTGTTCATTTATATCCCTATTCTGTTTACTATCAATTTCATTCGCAGAAAGGTGCGGAAACATGTATCTTAAATATATTGTTTTTTTTGTGTTTGTGACAGTCAGTTTGCTGTTTAATTTTCAAATGCCGACCAAAGTGATCGATCAGATTCAGACGATCACTGTGGCGGGGTATGATGCGACTGACCAGGATATGATTCGGGAAACCGTTGTGTCACCGAAATATCTCGCGGAAGGTAAAGTGCAGGATTTTATTTACACCGATACGGCGGCAACGGTATATGAGAACCGAGTTAATTTAAATGCACAAGCAACTGAACGATTGCTGAATGGTAAGCTGGAAGTGGCGTTCTATGATCAGGTGCTGGCCGAACAAGGCATTGAGCATTTTGTCGATTATTTGACAAGGGATCCATCGATTGGCGGGGCTTTATATCTTGCTGTGGTAGACGGATCAGCACGTGAACTAATCGATTCGGTAAAAACCAGTAAGGGAAGGGGTGTTTTTTTTAACGATTTTTTTGATCATAATATCAGGCACGGTAATTTGCCGCAAACGAATTTAAAGCAATTTGAATCAAGCTTAAAGAATGAAACCTGTGACCCTTTTTTACCCATGCTGAGTGTTAAGGGTAAAAAGCCAACACTGCAGTCCATTGCATTCTTTGATGATGATAAATACGTTGATAAATTA
This sequence comes from Lentibacillus kapialis, assembly GCF_014646635.1. Lineage (GTDB taxonomy): Bacteria > Bacillota > Bacilli > Bacillales > Amphibacillaceae > Lentibacillus > Lentibacillus kapialis. The sequence goes on along the minus strand of NZ_BMNQ01000056.1, from coordinate 16,777 downwards.
CCGATTAGAGATGCGGATGTGTTTAAGCTACTGTATGAAAATGTCAGCGATGAATCATACCAGTATAAAAGTGACACGTATTTTGCATCGATTGAGAATATGGAATCAGACAAAGACGTGGATTTCAAAGCAAAAAGTGGTGACGTAATAATAAACTTGCATATTCAGGCTGTGATCAGGGAATTCACCAGAAAAGAACCGACAAATCGGCTGGAAACGATCGAAAAAGATATCGAGCGGGATATCGAACAAAAAGCAGATAAATTAATCAGTCGTTTCCGGGAGTTAAAAATTGACCCGCTTTGCATTGAGGGAGTTGTTAAGAGCAGTTACCGGGATTATCAGAAGGAGCGGTTTAAATCGGTTTATCAGGAGATGCCGATCCATGTGAACGTGGATGTCAAAATCACAGGCTCAGGCACAGAACGCTGACACCCTGAAATTCACATGAATATGCCCGAAGTTCATATTTTGTCAACGTACACAGGTCAGTTGATCTGCGGTTTACCAGCTGCCTGGTATTCGTCATTCATTCGGTGGCATCACTCGATCTCATCAATTGACTGATACGTTTTATCAAACCCTAAATGGACAACTTCCCATAAATAAAACGAAGCGATTGTCAGATGCGGGTTCCATACGGGCTGTTTTTCAAGCAAGATCTGCCGCCGTTCGGATTTGTCCACTTCATACAGCCATTTCGCTCCGCGCTGAATACCGATATCATCGATAGCGAGCACGTTCATCCTTCCGAGAGAAAAAATCAGAAACATCTCGGCTGTCCATTTTCCAATCCCTTTAATGCTTGTGAGTAGTTTGATGACCGCTGGATTATCCATACCATCCATTTGGTCAAAGTCAATGGTTTTGTCATGTACCTTAGCGGTAAGGTCACGCAAATATGTTATTTTTTGCCGGGACAGGCCGATCGCCCGAAGCTGTTCATCGGTTGCCTTTAAAATAGCTGCCGGTTCAATACGATTTTCAAGCAATCCTTCAAGGCGACCGAAGATGGTACGTGCAGCCTGTACCGAAATTTGCTGTCCGACGATGGAGCGGACCAATGATTTGAAATAGTTCGGGCGCATCGAAATGGTTAGATTCCCAACAATTTCAATCAGCTTATTCATTCGCTGATCGGCTTTTCTCAATTCTTTAACAGCATCATCACGTTTATCAATTACAAATGGTTCCATAGTTCACCTCAAGCTCAGTTTAAATGATTCCCGGATTTTTGACAAAAAACGCTGTCTGCATGTTGAATTGCTAGCCTAAATACGATAGTTTTGATATGATAAAATTGATATTAAGTATGCATCTTAACACAGAGCTTTAAACCAATCAGGAAAGGTGGAAGTGACATGAGTAAACCAAAAATAGTCGTTCTTGGCGCCGGTTATGCCGGCATGATGACCACAAAACGATTAATGCAAAAATTAAGTCCTGAAGAAGCGGAGTTAGTGCTCGTTAATAAGCATAACTACCATTATCAGACAACATGGCTCCATGAGGTGGCTGCCGGGACGAGAAATCAGAATCAGGCACGCATGCTGATCAGTGATGTGATCAATCCCAGCCGTGTCAATCTGATTTACGATGAAGTTGTCGAAGTGAAGAAGGACGAGAATCGTGTTGTCCTGAAAAACAGTGAGATTACATACGATTATCTTGTTATTTCGCTCGGATTTGAAACGAATACATTCGGAATCAAAGGTATGGGGAAAAATGCGTTTTCCATTACGGATATGGACTCCAGCCGCATGATCCGCGAGCATATTGAGTATCAGTTTGCCAAATACAGCACATCCGCGAATCCAAAAGACGACGATTTGGCCATTCTTGTCGGTGGAGGCGGATTTACCGGGATTGAATTTGCCGGTGAACTCGTTGAAAAGGTACCGGAACTATGCAAAAAGTATGATATTGACCGAAGCAAAGTCCGTATCATCAATGTTGAAGCTATGCCGCGTGTTTTACCGGGATTTGATGATGACCTCGTCGCATATGCTAAACAATCACTTGCTGATGGCGGCGTTGAATTCAGAGAAGGTGCCAAAATCTCTGAGTGCAAGAAAAATAGCTTTGTTATCGGTGATGGTGACGACGCTGAAGAAATTAAAGCCGGAACCATTGTTTGGACAGGCGGTGTAACCGGAAGCTCTATATTGTCTAAATCCGGATTTGAAATTACGAAAGGTAAAGTGACAGTGAATGGCGATATGCGTGCACCGAACGAAGATAATATCTTCATCCTTGGTGATTGTGCATGGGTTATGAACGAAGAGGAAGGCAAGCCATTTCCACCGACCGCACAGGCAGCCATGCAGCATGCCGATACGTGTTCGGACAATATAAAAGCATTGCTGCGTCATCAACCATTGAGTAAATTCGTATTCGATGACAAAGGTACTGTAGCTTCACTTGGCAGTAAAGATGCTATGGGAACGGTATTCAATGATAATAAATTGTATGGCAAACCTGCAGTATCGATGAAAAAGGTTATTGACAACCGCTATCTCTTCCTGCTAGGCGGACCAAAACTAATCCTGAAAAAAGGGAAACTACGCATGCTTTAATCAATTGAGGAGGGAGATTTTTATGAAAAACGGAATATTATATGTGTTTTTGCTGGCACTGGCAGCGATTGTTGGATATACAGCAGCAGTACGTTCGCTTGAGGACACAAAAGATTTCCGTTAATGACGGAAGCTTGTATAGGATACCATCCTTGCCTGACTGGCGGGGTGGTTTTTTGTAACGTCAAAAACTACAGGGTCAAATCAGATCTGATTTGTCAACTATAGATTTGGGTGAACGGCCAAACTATATTGTTGTTAAATTGTGATGTTTATCACTGTTTTTATAATGTTATATGTATATATTGGGGATAGGGAGGTTTTACAATGAGTATTGGACTGCTTATTTTCCTTATCATACTATTTATTGTTGCTTTGGGCGGGACGTTTTTTGCATTTAAACAGGAAGAAAACAAGATGAAAAAGTATGAAGAAGAAGGCGACACGTTTGAAGATCAGTTAAGACGGTCACATGAATACGAAACATCTTCATTGAAAACGAATATTCCCATACAACTCGCGATTTATGGGATTACGATTGTTGTTTCATTAATCGTCTTTGCTATTTATGTATTTTAATCTTATTATAGAACCAACTTGCAGATTCAGGATTCATGTTTTGAACCTTTTATGAAAATACTACAGGACAGGAGGTGGTTGGATGATGACCGTTATCCTGTCCGTTTTATTGGCATCGGCCCCATTGACCGTGACGGATGATGATCAGATTGTGGATAAAATTGTCAAAGAGGATTTTGAACTGCTTTATGCTGATCGGTTATGGATAAACAATGCCAAGCTGGAACTGCAAATGAATGTGCTGGACGAAAAAATGGGCGAGGATCCAGTCAATGCGACATTGGATGAGAATGGACAGATCATAAAAGAAAAGCCCGGGAAAGCACTTGATCGTCAGAAATTCCGCGAATTGTTCCTGGAATATTTTTACCGGGGAACACCCGAGAAGGCAACACTACCGGAACGTAAGGTCTATCCACGGGTTGACAGCGAACTGCTTGCTGAAATACGTGAACATAAAATTGGGCGTTACACAACAAACTTCAAAGAAAACAATAAAGAGCGGTCGCGGAATATCGAACTGGCTGCCGAGGCGATTAACAACCATGTGGTCTTTCCCGGTGAGGAATTTTCCTTTAACAACGTCGTTGGTAAACGCACGGAAGAAAAGGGCTATAAACGTGCGCCGGTCATCGTGAAAGGTGAACTGACCGAAGACATCGGCGGGGGAATTTGTCAGGTATCATCGACATTATATAATGCGGTAGACTTAAACAATATTCAAATAACAGAGCGTTACTCACACAGCCGGAGCGTACCTTATGTTCCGCCCGGTCGAGATGCAACTGTCAGCTGGTATGGTCCCGACTTCGCGTTTACTAACAAACACAAACAGCCAATTCTGATCCGTGCGGCAGCTGAGGATGGGAATTTGATAATCGAAATATTATCTTCAGAGCCATCGTGATCGTGGAGGGTACAAGTCTGACACTCGGTGGGAAAATACATGCTTTCATGCAGAGGGAATTTAGTCGACATTCAAAAGGGAGAGGAGTGTGTTATGACTATGGACATATTGAATGTGAATGATCATTTTCAGGAAAATTTGTCGTCAAAATACAAAGAACAGCTTGAGGAACTCTTGGAGGAGTTTAATCGTGGACATTATCCGAATGTCCTGTCAAAGTCAGCGGACTTGAGAGGTGAGCATGATCTGGATCAGCAGCTTTCAGATAAATTGAAAATGGTTGAAGCGATTTGTCACACGGAAATCGGGGAAGTACGCTCATCAGTTGATATCATCTCCGAGTTGTATTATCACGCTGATCTTGATTGGATGCTGCTCGGCGAATTAGCATTTATGTGTGATTTTAAACTCGCCCGTCGTATCCTGAGTGCGGCTGTCAGGAAGATGGAAGACAATCAGGAGGACGACAGAATTAAATTGGCACGTGGTTATCTGGTGCTGGCAGAATCGGAAGAAAACATGGAAAAATATGTCCGGGCCATCAAATATTTCAAGAAAGGCCTCGGATATTTTCAAGAAGACGAAACGCCTGACCAGCATATGATTTTGTACATCCATTTCAAAATCGGTATGATGTATTCCATGAAAAATGAAGCTGATGAATCATTGCACTACCTTATGAAAGTGATTGACAAGGCAGGGGAATCAAATCGGGATTTGAAAATCAACAGCCTGGTATCCATTGCTAAGACCTATGGCAGCCGGAATGACAATGAACAAGCATATCCTTATCTGAAAGAGGCACTTGAAGCGTTTGAAGGCTCATCACTGGAAAATGGCTTCACACATGCCGAGGCATTGACTGAAATGGCATTTTACTACTTTGATCAGTCCAAATTGACAGAAGCGGTCCCGTATTACGCCGATGCGATTGCCATCTATAAGCGTCTGCGGCAAACCCCGCACCGCAAGCTTGGCATGATTTACATGCAGTATGCGTACTGCCTTGAGCATATGAAGGCAAACAGCATACCAAAAGCCGGGAAATATTATGAACATGCCATCAGTCAGCTGGAACTGACCAATGATCGGGAGCTGTTGGAAAATGCACTTGCTGATGTGATTGCATTCTATGATAATACCGGCAATGAGAAGAAGAAGCACGAATATGAAAATAGATTTGTTAAAATGACGAATGCTTAAAAAAATCTTGACAGGTCTGCTTTTCCCACGTAATATAATCATTGATAATGAGAATCTTTTTCATTTAGAGTTAGAAGTGTGGTTGGTAGCGGAATAAGCGTTGATATCACGTTGTTAAAAAGATTCTTTAAACCGATTAACAGTGGAATAGAGGAGCGAGATATATGAAAAAAATGGCAGTATTGGTTTTATTATTGCTTATTGGATTGCTGGCCGCATGCGGCAACGACGAAAGCACTAAACAGCAAAATAATAATCAGGACGACGGCGGCAATGAAAGCAGCAACGAGCCCGTCACGATAGAAGATGCAATGGGTACACAAACGATTGAACAAACACCTGAAAATATCGTGGCACTCGAATGGTCGTACGCTGAAAATCTCCTTGCTTTGGGTATTCAGCCTGCAGGTGTTGCTGATTTGGACGGTTTTGACCAGTGGGTGAATATCGATAAGGAATTCGATAAAAGTGTGAAAGATGTTGGGACACGCCAGGAGCCGAATCTGGAAGCAATCAGACGCCAGGACCCGGACTTGATTATTGCGGTGAAATTCCGTCATGAGCCATATTTAGATCAGCTGAAGGAAATTGCGCCCGTGGTTACTTTTGCCCCTTATAGTGACGAAGCTATTCAGGACCACTACGGAAACATGCTTAGTGAATTTAAAACCATGGCAAAAATAGTCAATAAAGAAGACAAGGCCGAGCAGGCCATCTCGGATTTAAATGCATTCATCGATGAACAAAGCCAGCGTGTTGCCGATGCAGGATTAAAAGGATCACAGTTTGTCGCAACACAGGCATTTACAGCACAGAATACCCCGACATTACGTTTGTTCACTGATAATTCCATGGTGGGCAACGTGATGAACAAACTCGGATTTGAAAATGCTTATTCGACAGATGAGCCGGAAGTATACGGCTACAGCGAAGTGACCGTAGAGGCACTGCAGAAATTTCAGGACAAAGCGGATCTGCAATTTCTCTATATCGTTCAGGAAGAAGATAATATTTTCGAGTCAGACTTTAAAGGGAATCCTGTTTGGGAAAACTTGAGTTTCGTAAAAAATGGCAATACCCATCAACTACCGGGTGATACGTGGACTTTTGGCGGCGTATTGTCTAATAAGGTATTAGCCAAACAACTCGTGGATGCCATGGTAAAAGAGTGATTGGATGAATAGAAGCTTACGGAATATCGTGATAGCGGTTCTCACCTTTGGTGGTGGAGCCGCCCTTTTATGCATATTGACACTTATACATATTAACCAGGGCAGTGTATCGCTTTCGGCCGGCACAGTGATGGATGCAATTTTTGCGCCTGAGAACAATTTAGAACATCATACGGTACGTACACTGCGTCTGCCCCGTGCCGTAATGGGGATTATTGCCGGTGGTGCACTTGCTGTATCAGGAGTCGTGCTGCAAACGGTGACAAGAAACCCGCTGTCATCGGCAAGTACGCTGGGGATTCATTCCGGTACGTATTTTGCGGTGGTATTCAGTACGGTGTTCTTTCCGGCAGCCTTAATCGGAAATGGCATTATGGCAGCGTTCGCCGGCGGTGTCGTGACATTTTTCATTGTGTTTATTCTTTCCGGCGGGAATAAAGCATCACCGGTCCGCATGGTATTGGCCGGTATGATTGTGACGTTTCTGTTTTCATCACTCACAAGTGTCCTTCAGATTTTTTATGAAAATGAAACAGCCGGCTTGTTTTTATGGGGATCCGGTACACTGGTGCAAAATGACTGGAGCGGCGTCCAATTCTCACTGCCCATTGTAGCAGCTGGACTTCTCGTTATTTTATTCGTGACATTTAAGATGGACACACTTAAGCTGGGAGATGATGTTGCGACTGCACTGGGGCAGAATGTGCAAACAGTTAAGTTCATAGCGGTTGGATCAGCGGTATTGCTGACATCTGTTACCGTTAGTGTGGTGGGACCGATTGGCTTTGTCGGTCTTGTAGCCCCCCATATCATTAAACTGATTGGCTATCGAAAACATCTGCCGTTAGTGATAGCATCATTTGTTTGGGGAGCTAATGTTCTGCTGTTTGCGGACGTTTTGGCCCGTGTTATTGATCCATCATTTTCGGAACTGCCTGTTGGTGCCATCACAGCACTTATCGGGGCACCGTGGCTGGTTTATCTGGTTATGCAGATGAAAGGGTCTAAATATGGCGATGAAAATACGTCAATTATTGCTGGCAAGGCGATTGGCAAACTATCGCTGAAAGTCATGATACCCATCTTGACCGCGATTATAATTACGGCAGTGTTTATCAGTCTGGCGTCCGGGAATTATGGGTTTGAACCGGTTCTATTATGGAACACTTTATTTGGCGAATCGGATGATTTTATGCTTGGTCTGGTGATGGATTTACGCTTGCCTCGCGCGCTGGTTGCATTAATAAGCGGCATGATTCTTGCTGTCAGCGGTTTGCTTTTTCAGGGGGTTCTCAGGAATCCGCTGGCAGATCCCTCGGTCATTGGAATTACTTCCGGTGCGGGTGTCGGAGCATTGCTGACGATGTATGTGTTCAGTTTGTCCGCTGCCTGGGTTCCGGTTGGTGCCATGGTCGGGTCCTTTGTATTCTTTCTGTTTGTGATGTTAATGGCTATTCGGGCACAGTTTCAGCCAACGATTTTAGCCCTGCTTGGCATTGGTGTCTCGGCTTTCGGGTCGGCTATTATCCAAATATTGGTCGTTCAGGCTGACATGGGTGTTGCTTCAGCCTTAACATGGCTTTCCGGTACAACCTATGCCAGGGGATGGTCGGAACTTGTCAATTTACTGATCTGGCCTATGCTGATCCTGATGCCGCTATTATTTATGCGGATTCGTATCCTTGACACGTTATCGCTTGGAGATGATACGGCGAAAGGGCTTGGCGTAAATGTCATGCGGACACGATTTCAGCTCGCCTTAATAGCTACTGTGCTGGCGGCGTTCAGCGTGGCGGCAGTCGGCTCCATCGGTTTCATCGGATTGATTGCGCCACATTTGTCACGTCTGCTTGTCGGCTCATCAAATCAGCGGTTGCTGCCGGTAACGATGCTTGTTGGGGGAGCTCTGCTTGTGGTTGCAGATGCACTCAGCCGTACATTACTTGCACCAAATGAAATTCCATCCGGCATTTTGGTCGCCATTATCGGCGCACCTTATTTTTTATGGTTAATGCGGAAACGTGCGTAAGTTGGTTGATAATCTGGATTGTAACAATTCAACAAGTGCCGATTTTACTTTTGAAAAGATATATGAATAGTTTTTTATAAAGCGTCAAAAAATATCCAAAAACTATTCTGGAGGTCGTCAAGCTGAAATGAAACATCATCCCAAATTAACAGCATCAGAAATCTCTAATCTTTGGACATCTTATCAAAATGACTCGATGACCATTTGTGGCATTGAGTATTTTCTAGCCAACATCGAAGACACGGACATTCGTTCTATTTTAGAATACGCTCTTGATATTTCAAAACAGCATGTTCAGCGCGTTACGGATATTTTTCAATCGGAAACTTACCCGATTCCGGTAGGATTTACGGAACATGACGTCAATGTTAAAGCACCACGGCTTTTTTCGGACGTTTTGTATTTATCTTATATCCTCAATATGGGGAAATTTGGACTTAGTTCATACAGCTTAGCTTTAACGCTTTCGTCCCGAGATGACATCATTGATTACTATTCCGATTGTTTGTCTGAAACGAAAACATTACATAATTGGGCTAAAAGCGTGTCCAAAGAAAAAGGGGTTCATGTTCGTACGCCCCAAATTCCGACTCCCGAACAGGTGGATTTCGTTAAAGACACAAGCTTTTTATCCGGAGGTTTATTTGGCGAACCTAGACCGTTGTTGGGCATCGAAATTGGTGATCTTATTTACAATGCCAAACGAAATGCTCTTGGTCAAGCGCTTATTACCGGCTTTAGTCAGGTTGCAAATAATAAAGACGTTCGTCAATATTTTAAAAGAGGGAGAGAAATTTCGGGAAAACATTTAGAATCATTTAATTCATTACTTCATAAAAATTACCTTTCCGGTGTGTCTACTTTCACTCCCGAGGTCACCGATTCGACCGTGGCCCCTTTTTCCGATAAGCTTATGATGTACCATATATCGGCATTGGTCGCTTCAGGTATTGGACAATATGGCATTTCAATGTCCACCAGTCCACGTCGGGATTTAAGTATCGATTATGCCCGTTTAATGGCTGAAATTGCCAAATACGCGAACGATGGGGCAAAATTGATGATTAATAACGGCTGGATGGAGCAACCGCCCGAAGCTGCTGATCGTCAAGAATTAGCTAAAAAGAAATAGGTAGGGTGGTGCATCGCATGGGAAAATTGTTTTAGTCCTTCGCAGCTCCCATGATTATTATAACGTGGCCTAATTTCAATTGAATTGAAATCACCTCGTGCATAATTAATTCAAAAACGACACTTGTGGGGCTAGCTAGGAGCCTTGGACAGAATTAAGATATACAATACTAAAGACGAACGATACTCCGTTTTAGCGGAGGAAATATACGTAGACTCCTACAGGAGGAAGGGCATAGGTGAGACCCCGCAGTGCGCCAGCACGAGGAGGCTCAACAGCCGCCCTAAGGTGCGCGAAGTATAGTTCCGGAGCGGTGTATACGCTCTAGTTAGTTCGGTTTTTTCCTTAATAAAACGACTTTTGTCCAAGGCTCCTAGGCATACTCGCTTTTTATTTAAATAACCCTTGCGCTCATGGAACATTTGTTCTATAATTAGTGAAACAAAGGAATAAAGCACGCTGAGGAATGAAAGCGTAATAGGGAAGTGGTAAAATAGTGGTAAATGAGACTGTACTAGAGAAACCGACTGACTGCGATGTGAAAACGCCGGACTATGATGCATTATGGAAAAACTTAATTGAAAAGTGTTTGAAGAATTTATTCTCTATTTCGCTCCGGATTTGCATAATGAGATTGACTTTGCACAACCACCTGATTTCCTTAAACAAGAATTGTATAAAGAGATCATTGAAGAAAAGAAAGGAAAACTTGTCGCCGATGAAATTGCCAAAGTATTTTTAAAAGATGGAACTGAAAGGTGGATTTTGATTCACATTGAAGTGCAGGGGGCGGCCGGCGAGGACTTCGGCGAGCGAATGTTTCGGTACTTTTACAGAATATATGACAGGTTCAACCGTGAAGTGTATGCGCTGGCACTCATCACAGATCGTGAAGCAGAACACGCAAATGGTTTTCACTATTCGTTTCATGGCACCAAAGTTGACTACACATATAATGTATATAACTTTCAAGATCAAAGTATAGCTAAACTGGAACAGCCACCCAATCCATTCGCCCACGCTGTTATTGCTGGTATTTATGCCAGTAAAACCAAAAACGACTCAAACATGCGTTATGTTTTTAAACGAAAACTTATGATTCAAATTTTGCAAAGGTTCGCCACTCAACAAGAAGCCCCCCCCGCATATATTTATCTGCATTATTCTACTTCATTGATTATTTACTCCTGGTTCCTAACGATTTACCCAGACGATATCATTCCGTATATAGGGAAGGAGGTTGTACAAAGAATGCAAACAGAAAAAACGAATACTTCCCAAACATTGGAGGAAATTTTTGCTGAATTGCGGCAAGAAGGCAGAAAAGATGCGTTGAAATAAGTCGCTCAGGAATTGATAAGAGAAGATTATTCCAACGAGCAAATTGTAAAAATAACAAAAGTTGATCTTGAAGAAGTTGAAGAGTTAAGAAGAGAGTTGGGAGTTTACTAAAGCAAGTGAATCAGAAAAATTAAGGATGACCTTCTAAAAAAACTCGGCAAACGCTAGAAGATAAGGCGAATGCCGAGTTTTTCTTAAATTTTGATTTTATACTTTTTGCTGGCGGTCTTTTATCCAGTTGATTAATCCACCGCTCAGGATAACCTCACGCTGGCGCTCAGACAGATTATGTTCCGCAGTGATTTCATCACCCTTGTCTGCCAGGGTCAGTTTGATATGGTCATTGTTTTGTACTTGATTGCGCAAATCCTCAAAATGGAGCACTGCGTCTTTTTCAAGCTTTTCATAGTCTTCTTCGTTCGTCAATTTAAGCGGCAGGACTCCAAAGTTTACAAGGTTTTGCCAATGGATACGTGCGAAATCCTTTACAAGCACGATGCGCAAGCCGAGATAACGAGGTGCTAATGCTGCGTGTTCGCGGCTTGACCCCTGACCATAGTTATAACCGCCGACAATGGCATGACCTGATTTCTCTTTCGTTGCATTCGCCCGCTCAACGTAAGTCGAATCCACATCCTCATATGTGAACTTACTGATTTCCGGCAGGTTACTGCGATATGGCAACACACGGGCACCCCCGGCTAGAATTTCATCAGTGGATATATTATCACCGACTTGTAACAGTACGGGTACATCCAATGTATCCGGTAAGCCGTCCATGGCCGGAATGGATGCAATATTTGGTCCTTTAACAAGTTCTTTGGTTTGTGCTGCTTCCGGTGGTAATGGTTTTTCAAGCAAACGATTATCCACATTCGGTTCGCTTGGGTCAGTTACTGTTGGATAAGGGAACTCCATGGTTCTTGGATCGGTGATTTCACCGGTCAGGGCTGATACGGCCGCAGTTTCAGGTCCGCACAGAAACACACTGTCTTCTTTTGTACCGGACCTTCCGGGGAAGTTCCGCGGTGTCGTCCGCAAACTGTTTCTTCCTGATGCCGGTGCCTGTCCCATACCGATACACCCGTTGCATCCGGCCTGATGCAATCTGGCTCCGGATTGCAGGAGACTGGCAATATGCATTTCTTTAACAAGATTGGTGAGCATCTGACGGGATGTCGGGTTGATATCGAACGATACGCCGTTAGCTATGTTGCGCCCTTTCACGATTTCGGCTGCGATGGCGAAGTCCCGGTAACCCGGATTAGCTGATGACCCGATATACGATTGATAAATCGGGGTTCCGGCAAGTTCACGGGCGGGAACGACATTTCCGGGGCTGGATGGCTTGGCTACCAATGGTTCCAGTTCGGAAAGATTGATTTCTTCATGTATGTTGTATGAAGCATCCTTATCTGCTGTTAATTCAACCCAATCATCTTTGCGGTCCTGCATGCTTAAAAAGCGCTTGACTTCGTTGTCTGAAGGGAACACGGTTGCGGTTGCGCCCAATTCTGCGCCCATATTGGCAATAACGTGGCGATCCATAGCCGATAATTCGTCAAGTCCCGGTCCATAATATTCGATGATCTTGCCAACGCCGCCTTTAACATCGTGGCGCCTCAGCATTTCCAGAATGACGTCTTTAGCACTTACCCAGTCAGGCAGGTCGCCGGTCAGCTTAACTCCCATAACTTCAGGCATTTTAATGTAAATTGGCTCACCGGTTATGGCCATGGCAACGTCGATTCCACCAGCACCCATTGCGAGCATCCCCATACAGCCGTTGGCACATGTGTGACTGTCGGAACCAAGTAATGTCTTTCCGGGTATTGCCAATCGCTGCATGTGCACAGGATGGCTTACACCGTTTCCGGGCCTAGAGTAGTAGAGTCCGAAACGTTGTGCCGCGCTTTCCAGAAACAGGTGATCGTCCGGGTTTTTGTTGTCTTCCTGAATTAAGTTGTGATCAACATACTGAGCAGAAGCTTCTGTCTTGGCATAGTCGAGCCCCATTGCCTCCAGTTCGAGCATAACCATCGTTCCGGTAGCATCCTGTGTCAGAGTCTGATCGATTTGCAGACCGATTTCTGCACCAGGTTTCATCTCGCCGGATACAAGATGATCGTTAATCAATTTCTGTGTAACATTCAAAGCCAATGTATATCCTCCTTTGGAAACAGCTCTTTTTATGTCTATAATAGCCTGTACCCTAAGACAGGTAAAATTAAACAAATGAATTGGATGCGAGAGCGGAAACATGGGCGCGAGAGCGAAAACATGGGCGCAAGAACGAAAACATGTGCCTGAAAACCATTAACAGTAAAAAGAAAAATCCAAACTGATTCAACATCGTAAGAAAGATGGATCATCGTTCGGATTTTTCCTTGGTTCACTAGGCTTGTTCCAGCATCTTCTGAACTTTATTACTCAGCTTTGTGTGCTTCGATTTCGAACGTGATGTTAACGTCGTCTCCAACAAGTACACCGCCTGTTTCCAATGCAGCATTCCATGTCAGACCGAAATCTTTCCGGTTGATGGCCGTTTTACCGCTGAATCCTGCCACGGTATTGCCGCTCATAGGGTCTTTGCTTTGCCCTTCAAAGACAACATCAAATGTAACGGATTTTGTAGTGCCTGTAATTGTCAAGTCGCCGGTAACATCATAGTTGTTATCTGATTTTTTCTTGACGCCTGTAGCGACAAACGTTGCTTTTGGATGCTTTTCAACAGCAAAGAAGTCATCTGAACGCAAATGTTCATCACGACCAGTATTTTTTGTATCAATACTGGATACATCGATCGTTACCTCTACTTTTGAATCCTCAAGGTTTTCCGGATCCACTTCGATGACTGCATCAAAATCATTAAAATGTCCTTTTGCTTTTGAAATCATCATATGCTTTACCGAAAATCCTATTTCGCTGTGTACAGTGTCAACATTAAATATTTCCCTTGCCACATATATCCCTCCATAATTACTTTATGTAACAAAGTGTAGATTAGTAAACGCATGTTGTCAAGTAATTATTCAATATTTATTTTGAATTCAGTATAAATTTCCCGGATGCAGATTTCATTAAACGTGATGTTCGTGCTATACTTATGAATAAATTAGGAGTGGTTCATCATGCTGGATTTAAGCATTATTCCATGCGGAAGGAAAAAGATCTGGGATACACATCCTGAATGGGGGGCGGTATCTGCAAAAAATGCCTATATCGGTACATTGCACCGGCGGACGAGGCAATATGCGGAACTATTCACAGATCAGTGGGTGATTCTATCTGCGAAGCATGGTTTTTTGTTCGCTGAGGATATGGTTGATGGTCCGTATGATGTCACATTTGGTCAAAAGAGTGATGAGATCATACCTTTTGATCAATTAATCAGTCAGATTAAAGATAAACAACTGGACCAGTTCGAACGGCTTGTCATTCTGACGGGTAAAAAATATAAACCTGTCATTAACACCGCATTTGCCGACGATATGCCTCGTGTGTATCCGTTATTGCAATTCGGTGGAATCGGGTACATATTGCAATCGCTGAAACAATCAGTCGAAACCAATACGCCCATTCATTGAAGCTTCGTTCGGCTGACGTTTATCAGTAAGACAAACGGAACAGGAGCAGATACAATGACACGTCCATTACTTATAGCACTCGTTTTAATAGCTTATATGATATATGTTGCCTTTAAACATAAGGAAACCTGGAAACAATTATCAATACCGCAAATCACCGGGGTCCTCATTACATTTATCGGAATCGTCAGTGCTTCAGCAGTCATTCTATTTTATGGCAGCCGCTATATCACGTCTGTCTTTTCAGGACAAATTACCGCATTTGTCGTTCAGTTCCTTGTCATCATTGTTATCATTGCTGTTGCAGGTATCGGATTTGCCGTCATAGCCGGTAACATAACAAATGGCATTATACCAATCCTGAAAAAAAATCAGAAGAAATAAGGGAGCATCCCCGCACTGTCTAAGAACTTGGCTGCGGGGATTTTTGTATTGATGGAATATAAGCAACAAAATCCGTAGCTAAGCCGTTCCAAAAACCTGTCTGTCTGCACAAAATATAGTATCATCCGCAATGACGGACAGGAGGAGAGATCTGTGGATAAAGGTACTGTCATCCGAACAGCAGCACTTGCCGTGGCGCTTATGAATCAGCTTCTTGTCATGTTTGGAAAATCGCCGCTTCCGATTGATGCCGAAATGGTTGAACAGACGATTTCATTTTTCTTTATAGTAGTTACGTCTGTTTGGGCATGGTTCAAAAATAACTATGTTACCGAAACAGGAAAAAAACAGAAGACGGTTTTAATCGAAAATGATTGTTATAGGGGATAGGGCACTATTTTATGAGAAAAATTTGAAAACAATTCACGAATACGTTATAATATACCCAGCAAAAAAAGCATAGTCGTAAAGTCTTCAGGGGGAGCCGTTTGGCTGAGAGTGAACAGGTTGCTGTTCTGACCCTTCGAACCTGTTAGTTAGTACTAGCGCAGGAATGGTGGCTTTTTTGATGGAATAAATTGCAATGTGAGCGGAGTTCCCATCAGGAAGCTTCCCCTTGGCATTGCTTTTTTTGTGCGCAAATTCAGTAGATGGTATGTTTCCACCGGCAAAGGGGAGGATTAATGATGCGTTCTAAACGTACGTTGTTTTTGATTGAAGTGTCCGTTTTCACTGCTTTGGCACTTATGCTTGATATTATACCATTTTTATCAGTCAAGCTTTGGGCACAAGGCGGATCGGTGTCGCTCGCGATGATTCCTGTGTTTATCATGGCTTATCGCTGGGGGCTAAAAGGCGGGCTCTTGTCCGGCTTTTTATGGGGCATTTTGCAAATAGCAGTCGGTACTGGATATGTGCTGCATCCGGTACAGGGATTTATTGATTATGCATTGGCTTTTACTGTAATTGGTTTTGCCGGCATATTTGCCAAACAAATTCAGGAAGCCGCTAAGTCAGGCAATACGAAAGTGTCCCTTGCGTATATAACAGCCGGAGTGATATTGGGTAGTATGCTCCGGTTTGCAGCCCATTTTGCAGCGGGAGTGGTATTCTTTGAGTCCGCTGTCGAAGGACAGTCTGTCTGGATCTATTCATTCCTGTATAATGTTTCTTATATTATCCCGTCCATGGTCATCAGCGTCATTGCAGTTTTTCTGTTATTCCATAAGCAGCCCCGAACGCTGCTTTTGAAAGCCTAAGGCAGACGCGATGTAAGTAGCAAATAATTAAATGAAATCGCAAGAGGTCCACCGCGACTCGGACGATATTTGGCCATTCCGGGACGGAGCATAAACTAAATCGACCTGTTTTTTTAATAACGTCAGAAAGTATAAATGATGGATGACCTTATAAGAAAAGCTTCGGCATTCGCTATAAGACGAGGCGAATGCCGAGTTTTTCTAAAAAGATCAGAAAGTATATAATTTTTAGCCCTATTGATACTTCGTCGAATATTGCCACGTCCGGCTCCAGCACTAATGTTGTAGTGTGACTTCTCGATAAGTCAATAGCGATTCGCTTGTGCTCTTAAAGAGTTTCCTTATCTCCCGTGGGCCCTGATCGGCTAAAACCGCCGCGATAGTTTTGCCCTGTTTTCACACGAATAGCGGAATGAGAAACCGTTCGGTATGGATAGTCCAGCTTTGGCGGATTCTCATTCCGTTATTTGCGTCAATTAAAGCTTTCCAACACGTTAGCGGATCCTCATTCCGCTATTTCCTCTTTTCATCCTAGTTTTGCCCTATTCTTACCCAAATAGCGGAATGAGGATTCATTACAACCCTGAAAAGAGCGTTTTGTATCCATT
>NZ_BMNQ01000055.1 GCF_014646635.1 Lentibacillus kapialis | reverse complement strand
AATGTGGATCAACCTTAATCTGGAGTGGCTGTACCGGTTAATAAAGCAGCCGTCCCGTTTTAAGCGGATACTGAAGGTGTTCGAATTTATCATACGAATTAAACTGAGAAAAAGCTGATGCTGACGCATTGGCTTTTTATTTGTATTCATTTAAATTCCGCCTTTTCCATACCTTGTAATTAGTCGAAATTAGAAAAATAGAGTTGGAAAATACTAGATTTTGATATATGATAATAAAGGAAATTCTAAATCGGAGGGAGAATACATAGATTATGAGAAAGTCAGTTATTGTGGCTATAATCGGTTTATTATGTCTTTTTTTAGCCCCGCTTCAATTCTCAGCAGAAGAATCGGACTCTAACAGTGATTCTGAAGAATACAATGAGTTTGGAATTAAAAAAGGTACGGAAATATTTGGTGAAGATATTAGTGAGTACTCTGAAGAGGAATTAAAATATGTGCCTAAGGCTTGGCGTGATGGTGAAATAGAAGAAAGCGAACATCCGGGGGCGCGGACGGATGGAGGAAAGGATAGACAAGTTAAACTACAACGATGGTATCCGGATGTTAATCATTATATAAATTCGAACAATCTAAAGGTAGCTGAAACAGAATATAATTACATCAGACACTTGCCCAAGTTCGATTATCGCTTCAAGGATCCTGAAGGTATTGTGGCACATGAAACAGCCAACGACAACTCCAATATTGACGGTGAAATCTCTTATATGTCACGAAACTATCAAAACGCATTTGTTCATGCGTTTGTGGACCATAAAGAGATTGTCGAGGTACATCCGACAGACTATGCTGCATGGGGCGCGGGCCCTATTGCCAATCAACGATTCATTCATGTAGAACTCGTACGAGTCGATAGCTTTGATCAATTTGCCCGTTCAATCAATAACTATTCCAGTTATATTGCCGAGTTATTATCCAAATATGAACTTGGCTATAATAATGCTGAATGGGATAAAGAAGGTACACTTTGGTCTCACAAAGCTGTATCAAGGTGGCTTGGTGGCACTAACCATGTAGATCCGCATGGCTACTTCGAGCGATATGGATATGATTGGGCAAGTTTTTCCGAACTGGTTTATGCCAAACTTCAAAATATGAGTATGAAAACAAACAGTACCAGTAAACTTGGTCGAATCAATTCAAAAGATGCACGTATTTATCGCGACCCTGAAAATGGAGACTTTCAAAAAGCAGGGGAAACATACACAGGACACGTCTATTACATAAAAAAGCAAGGGAAACTGCGTGGTCAAACCTATTATTTGATCAGTAACAGGGTGAGCAGTCAAAAGGGAACCATAGGATGGGTTAACAGCAAGGATATTAAGGTGCAATCTCATACCGTGTCAGATAAAGGCAGGAAACTTATGACTATAAAAGGCTCCGGGGCGGCTTTTGATAAAGCTTGGGGTGGTAAAGAAGACAAGGTTTACACATCAAGTGAGCTGTCAAATATGGCTGGCGATATACTCGACGTAGACCGTTCGCTGCAAATCGGACATACAACATGGTATCGTGGCATATTGAATGGCAAACAGGTTTTTATGCATAGCAGGCATGTGAAGGAATTCTCCGATACTGTTTTCGATGATGTGCCGATAGAATCCAGCCACTTTCATACCATTTATGAATTGGTGAATCAGAATATAATAAAGGGATATCCGAATAGGGAATATCGACCGGGTGAATCACTTACACGTTCCCATGCAGCAGCGATATTCGCAAACACGCTGAATCTGCCGGTACCAAATGATGTTGCTGGAGTATTGAAAAATTATGATGACATTGGTACCTCTCATATGTACGCAGAACAAATTGCGGCAGCGTATGAAGCAGATATTTTCACAGGGAGTGATGGAAGCTTTATGGATAAGTCGCTCACTCGTGAACAGATGGCAACTGTTATTTCGAAAGCATTTGACCTACAGGATACAGGGGGAGGGGATGAGATACACTTGAGCAATGTATCCCCTGACCATAGAAGGAATGTCAAATTGCTCGCCCAGCATGGGATAACAGTAGAACTTGAAGATTTTCGTTCTTATGAAAATGTTACAAGAGGTCAATTCGCTACTTTTATATCCAAAGCCATGAACAATTAATGGGGCAGGAGGGGGGGATGGGTCACTGTCCAAGTGGGATAAAGATTCCGTCCCCCTGTTTCATTTTATTTTCGAAGCTATTGTGGTAGTTGTAACCTTTTAGCGATTTGCGTTGCAAGTATACGCCCGCAGCAGTGTTGGGGGTAATGCGCCCCCGAAAGGCGTCGAGGGTTTCCGGTTCAGCGAAATACGGACGAAAATGAACTTTGATGAATTGGAGGTCCAAGCGCAAATAGCGTGCATGGATATTTTCAAATGCAACGATACTCCCCTCGGGTATAACGCTGTATGTTTCCTCGACCTGTACGACTGTTTCCTTATACGTCGGCTCATCTGAGATAATGGCCATGTAGACAGGCCGGCCAATATTGAAGATAAACGCGATAACGAATACAAATACAAGTGATCGCTTCCAGGCTGTCCATGCTTTTTCTTCTACCTCAGAAACCCAACTGACGATGAACAATGCGAACATGAATGTTGCCGGCCCTAAAAGCCGGAAGTTGAACGGATCGAAATAAGCCGTCCAGCGCATCGTGACAATAGCAACAAAATAAACACTTCCAACAAACAAAAACAGCCCCGGCACAAGAAAATGGCGTTTAAGAACATAGATGAAGGGGAGCAGGTGCCTGGGTCTTATGAAAATAATCAAAGCCGTCAGAATCAGTCCAATCGTCCAATAAAGGCTCACTTCGCCCGTTTCAATAGCAAACAAATTCAACTCAGATAAAATAGCCTCGCGCAGCATCTCATAGAATTCAGATGCCGTTTCTATTTTCGGCACGCGCTCTACACCCGTAAATTCTCCGGTCTGAACCCAGTTGATTAGAAGATACACTCCTGCAATCAAAATCACAACACTTCCGCTGAACCAGCATAACAGCATGGGCCGCCACTTTTTCCGGAATAAATAATAAAAACCGAGCAGTCCAACAATACCAGCACCGGTCAAACCGATATAGCGCATTAAGAATAAAAACAATGACGCTAAAAATAAGTGGACAATATACCCGCGCTTTTCCGTTTCAGTATATCGAACTAGACCATAGACAAGCCAGAGGAATCCGAATAAAAACGGCACTTCCGACCATGTATGGACAAATAAAAAGCTGATCGTACTAATCGAAAACATTAACGCGACAATCGCCGAGCGTTCTTTGAAAAGTCGCTGAAGCAGCACAAAACAGAGTGCAAGACAGATAATATTAACGACTTTAGCCGCCCAAAACACACCGAATCCCGTAACAAATGAAACGATCGTAATCAGTACCGGATAGCCAATGGGCCACGTTGCAAAATAGGTGCTCATGCCATCAACATAATTGACTGTTGACAGGCCATCACCGTTTAACAGGTTTTGAGCAAGCTGCAGGTAATGGGCAGAATCAGAGGTGACATAGCCTTCAGGGTTAAGTGCGGCACTGACTACAAGCGCCCCGCTGTATACACTAAACAGTACGGCCAGCCAAATAGTGGCAGGCGTCATCAATTTTTTCAAATTCACCACCCCCCAAAAACAAACATCACATAGAGCACGGCAGCCACAGCAAGACCCAGCACCAGCCCGCCGCTGATTTCAATCAGCGAATGTCCCATACGTTCCCGCAGTAGTTCATAATCTTTTTGACCGGTATTCATGCGGTTCAGTATGGCAGCCTGCTTGCCCACGTTAATGCGCAGGCCGGTTGCGTCAATCATTACAATTGCAAGAAGCCCTGATGCGACGCCGAATGCCGGTGACAGCCACCCCTCCCCGAAACCGATGAGAAAAGCGACCGACGAAACGGTTGCTGTATGTGTGCTCGGAAAGCCGCCATTTCCCATATGGTTAACAGCGTCTTTTCCATATTTGAAAAAATGAATGGTAAATTTCATCAAGCCGGAAGCGAGCCAGCCAATCAATGGGGCCAGAAAATAGGGCAAAGGTAGAACACTCCTCTAACATTTTCCCTTACTACCGGGGAAAGTAAGTTTTATGTTTAAGAATAAATACAATGATGCCAAGAATGACGCCGAACCACAGGGTGACAAACCGTATAATAAGCGAAATGGTAATCGCCATGCTGCTGGCAACCCCAAAATAAATAAGCAGCCCGGCAATGCTTCCCTCAGCCACACCAAGCCCGCCCGGGATCATCGAAAGTGCACCGGCGAATGTCCCCAGGCTGAACGTGAGAATGCTTGCCACAAAGGACACATCGAGACCGAACGCCTGAATGATCACATAAAGGCTCATGCATTCCAAAAACCAGGCTAGGACACTGATACCAAACGAAAAGCTTAAAATGCGAAATTGCATAAAGAAAAGCATCTGATGGTAAAAATCATGCAGTAACACGCGGAATCGTCTTAACCGTCGCGCTCTTGTTACCCAATCAATCATGCCTGCAACAAGACGGTGCCTTCCAAGTAACAGAAAAAACACTACAATCCCGAAGATCACAACAATCACAGACGGTATACCGGCAGGGTAAGCAAGCAGGCCGACACCAATCAGTGCAAGCATTGCAAGGAGGTCACTCAGGCGGTCGTAAACCACAATCGGTGCTGACTGAGCAATCGGCACACCGGCTTTACGTTGCAGCAAATATGATTTGACCAATTCGCCTGCCTTGCCCGGTGTAATCGACATCATTAACCCGATAAAAAATATCCACGCATTTTCTTTCAAGTTTACAGGAAATGCCGCGCATTTGGAAAATGCATGCCATTTCCACAGTCGCATTAGATAACTTAGAAACGTAAAAAGAAATGCCAGGCCTAAAAAGGAAATTGGCATTTCAGTGAGCACTCCGGATATTTTTTGTAAATCACCCAATAGGAGAAACACGGCAACCACAATGATGCCAAGGATGAGCCCAATCATCAGCCGGGGAATAAGCAGGTTTGATGATAAATTTCCCCCCTTTGTCATTACAGTTCCGTCCGTTTAAAGAGCCACTCAGGGATTAATTTAACAGCTAGCATAATTACAAGCCAGAACCACGGGGTATACAGAACATTCCGGCGCTTAAGTATAGCGCGGTCAATATCCCCCGCCACCTTTTCAGGTTCTGCCAGAAGCGGTGAGTCCTCCACTGTTCCATAAGTCATTTTGGAATTGACGATTCCCGGTTTTATCGTGAGGACCTGAACACCTGACTTATGCAGCCGGTTACGCAGTCCTTGCAAATATGCACTTAGTCCAGCTTTTGTTGATCCGTATATGTAGTTGCTTTGCCGCCCGCGGTCGCCCGCCACTGATGAAACAGCGCCGATAAATCCGTGCTTTTTCTTTTCAAAATAACTGGCAGCGATATTTAAAATCGATACGGCAGATGTGTAGTTGACATCAATCATCTTACGGCTTTTAGCAAAAGACTGCTCAGCTTCACGCTGGTCGCTCATGGCACCGTACATAAGCAGAACACCGTCAATCCTGTCATTTTCCGCCAAAACGTTACTAAAAAACATTTCATGTCCGTCAAAATCGAGCGCATCGAATGATTTAACCGACACCTTAATTTGATAACGGATTTCTAAATCACGCTTCATGGTTTCCAGCTGATCCGGCTGTCGGCCGGCGAGAATCAGATTCATTTTCCTGGCCGCAAGCCGATGCACCGTTTTCTGTGCAATCGTTGACGTTGCACCGAGAACAAGAACTGTCCGCATAACTAACACCTCGTCACCTCAAAAATTTTAACCGAGCCCTAACCTCCGCGACATCGAGGAGGAAAAACGTCCTCCAGGGTCCAGCCGTTGTTTGATCATCATAAATTGTTCCCACTGTGGATACATCTTGTGGAATGTTTCCATATCAAGCGTTGAGTCTTTTGCAAGATATACGCGGCCGCCGAAAGCGACAACGATCTCATCAAGTTCTTTCAGAAAAGAAAAGAGCTCCCGCTTAATCGGAATGTCCAAAGCGAGTGTGTAACCTTCTATTGGAAAAGACAAGAGGGCATCATTTGCCTTCCCGGAACTTTTCAGAACAGCAAGGAAGGAGGAGCGCTTTTCATGGCTCAATTTTTCCAAGAGCTTCCGAATGCCTTCTTTCGGCTCATTGTCTTTCGGAAATACGGCCTGATATTGCACGAAGCCTTTCTTCCCGTAAAGTTTGTTCCAGTCGCTGATTGCATCGAGGGGGTAGAAGAAAGAAGTCAAATCGACAAGCTTTGTTTCATTTTTATACGATTTATAGTAAAGCTGATTAAATATCGAGATGCTCCAGTAGTTTAAAGCAAACGATGGCGCATGCACCGGTATTTTAAGTCCGGGCTTTTTTGGGAGTGCCAATGGTTCACGTATGCCATTTTTTAAATCCACTTTCTCAGCGTGATCACCGCGCATCAGCACCGAACGTCCCAGTGAGTCACCGGTGCTCAAACAGTCAATCCAGGCGACGGAATACTTGAAATTCGCATCGTTTTCTTGAAACCGATCAAACGCTTCATCAATATTCCGCGCTTTTTCATACGTTGCTTTGATCTGTGAGGTCTCAACACGCATCAGCTGAATCGTTGCCCGGACAATTATGCCGGTCAAGCCGATCCCACCAACGGTTGCCCAAAAGACATCCGTATTTTTCTCCCGACTGCACGTAATCATTTCGCCCGAAGCAAGCAAAAGATCAAAACTTCTGACAAACTCGGAAAAAGTGCCGTCTGCATGATGGTTTTTCCCATGCACGTCATTGGCAATCGCACCTCCGACGGTTACAAGCTTCGTTCCCGGTGTCACCGGCGGAAAAAAACCCTGCGGGAGAAACACTTCAATTATGTCAGCAAGTGACACACCCGCTTCGCACGTCAAGATCCCGGTATGCTCATCAAATGCAAGCATATGATTCATTTTGTCGAGAACCAGCATGCCGTTATCCTTGTTCAGAGCATTGTCCCCATAGCTCCGGCCGAGTCCGTAAGCTATTTGATTGCCAGTTTCTTGCTCGAGAATGGCTTGGATATCACTGGTCGATTCCGGCTGATAGACAAACCCTGTGTATTTTGGGAAATTACCCCAACCAGCCATTTCTTGTTTAACTGACTTCACCATTAGTTTCACATCCTATTAATTGAATAGAGTTAAAATAATCATGACACTGACGACGTACAGTCCTACGGTTATTAAAATATGGTTATCTTCAAGCAGTACCCTCTCCGGCTCACCGCCCTTCCGTTTCACATGGACAAGATATAAGTAGCGGAAAAGCCCGTAGATTACGAAAGGAATGGTCCACATCAAATGAGTTGTCGCACCGGCTGTAAATGTGAAGACCGCGTAGCTCACAATAGTGGCTGAGGTTACGATTCCAATCAGCTGATCGAGAAAGGGAAGTGAATACTCATCAAGCACTTTTCGGTGTGCGCTGACCTGTTGCATTGCAAGCATTAACTCATGGCGTCGTTTGCCGATCGCCAGAAACAGCGACAAAAGCATCGCACAAAGCAAAAACCAAGACGTAAAAGGCACGTCAATGATGATCGCCCCGCCGATTGCCCTTAGCACAAAGCCCGAAGCAATGATCATAATATCGATGATCACGATGTGTTTCAGAGAAAAACTGTAAAGCACATTAAGGCTGAAATAAATCAATAAAATAACTGCAAATAATGGACTGAACAAAGAAGACAATGTGACTGATATGACAAACAAGAAGACACCGGCTGCTAATGCAAGAGACGGATTCAGCAATCCTGAGGCCATGGGGCGATCTTTTTTGAGCGGATGATGCTGATCAGCCTCGATATCTTTGTAGTCGTTCAAAATATAAATGCTGCTGGCCGTAAAGCTAAAGGCGAAAAAGCCAAAAAAAGCCAACCAGATCGCCTCGAGTTCAGAAAGCGGAAATGAAAACAAAAGTGCTGCAAAGACAAGCAGGTTCTTGGACCATTGTTTTGGTCTCAACTGCTTCCATAATAAAAGGATTGTATGTTTATCGCTCAACGTAATCGCTCCGATTGCAGGTATTGAAGTAGGGGTGAAATCTATCTTTACCACCCGTTATTACGCTATTGATTATAACACAAGCTAATAGAACGATACTACTGCGATCAATTTAGAAGCATAACAGATTGTTACAAAAAAGTAACAAAAAGATGGTCAACACCAAAATAGTTGCAAAAAGATTGCATAGTATTCTAAAAGTGCGTGTTCAAAAAGGAGGATAAAAAGGACCAAGAAGTTCGAGGCGGCGCAGTTTCGAGCAGCGGAATGTATGCTTTAAATACATGAGCAGCGGAGAAACAAGCCAACGAAGAAATTAGAAGAGTCATTTTTACCGGACTTTTTGAACAACCTCTAAAACACGAATATAATGACAACTATGGTTTGTTTTCAATAAGTCTATTTTTGTGAAAGTAACCTAGGAGCCTTGGACATAATTAAGATATTTTATACTAAAGACGAACGATACTCCGTTTTAGCGGAGGAAATATACGTGGGCTCCTGCAGGAGGAAGGGCATAGGTGAGACCCCACAGTGCGAAGCACGAGGAGGCCCACCAGCCGCCTTAAGGTGCGTGAAGTATATTTCCGGAGCGATGTAAACGCTCCAACTAGTTCGGATTTTTCTTAATAACACTACTTTTGACCAAGGCTCCTAGGAAGAGCTTGCAAACTGATTTAGTAGTTTACTAGTGTCCGGTAAATAAATATGGCAAACTGCGATCTGGTTATGTCTTCATATGGTCTGAATGGATCTGCTATGGTAACGTCATTAAAATAAATCGTGTTGACGGCTTTTGGATTCCATATTCTCCACTGATCCTTAAATTCATGTTGTCTAGTAGGACTTTCATATTTGTTTACAAATGCTTCTGACATAACTTGTGCCATTTGAGCTCTGGAAAAATGCTCTTTTGGACGTAATGCGCCACCTCCGCCAAGCAGTTTATGATATTCGGCTTCCTTCAATTCATTGTAGTAAAGATTATTAGCTTTAACATCATCTGCCTGCATATGGTAACCTGATGGAGCATTCAAATCCAGGATGTTATCCAGTATGACCGCCACATGTTCACGTTTTAACGAATCCTGAGAGCCAAAGCTGCCATCGGGATAGCCTTTTACATAACCATTCATAGATGCAAATGATAGGGCAGCAGCACGTTTATCATCGACAGGATCACTGAACAATAATGATTCATCACCTTTATTCATGTAAGCAGCCGCCGTATAACCGTCAGCATCGACCCCCTTTACCGGATAATAGGCGAAGTCATTATTGAAATTCGCTGTTTCCTTTGGTGGGCCGGTAACCGTCAACGGTGTATACGGCCAAAGTGTCCCATCTTTATCTTTTTTGGCTAAATTTTTATCTCGAAGACTAATGGACCCATCTCGTTCATCAAGATAGATAATATCGCCTTTCTCATACATTTCGCGTGTTGATGTTAAGGTGCTGGTTTCATAGTCTTTATTTGGCGGAAAAAACATACGCTCATCGTTTTCTTCATACCGAATATCAAATTCCGGAAAACTGAAATAATCTTCCGTTAAGTACAAATAAGAAGCATTTTCTATCCGCTCATAGACTTTTTCCTGATAAGCTTCTTCAGAATGAATGCTTGGATCGTTCCGTTCTGATAATCCGTTGTAAGCCATAATGGCAAAGTACCAATTTTCCAATACGGATTTGTCATGTTCGTTTATTTTAGGTAAGTAGTTCAAATTCCATTTACTAAGCAGAACCTTTGCACCTGTTTTTATGTTATAGTCAATATCTTTCTTCAGTTTCTCCTTGTCCACGCTGACATTTGTATTGTTAGGTGTTACCTGCATAATGCCAATTCCACCATCAGATGAGATGGTTGGGCTTCCATCTCCATTAAACTGTTGGTATTTGCTTTCCGTGGCAGCAATGGCTTTGAGAATTTCCGGTGGTATTCCTCGCTCACGTGCCTCATCAGCAATTTTTTTCTTGATTTCGTCCAGTGAAGGATTCTCATTTGCATTTGCCAAGACAACAGATGGGAGCACGATTAGCAGAATTAACAACAGTGCTCCCCCTGTAACCCATTTCCTCATATATCCAACCTTCTTACTGCTTTCAATTGTAACATTGAGAGACAGACACTTATAGAGACATCTGAACAAAAAAATTATTCTTTCTATTAAAATAAGTAGGACAAATAGAATCGTTGTATAGTATAATAAATTGAATTTAAATAATAAACAGAAGGAAGGAATCTACTTGAGAAAAACGAAACAGCTGTTGTCACTGAGTTTTCTATCCATTGTACTTGTAATTTTGTTTAACGCTACTGTTTCAGCGGAAGGGAACTCAAATAAATACGATGATATTCAAACAGGTGAAGCTCATTATGAGGGTATTCAATGGCTTACTGAACAAGGCATCCAAGGTTATGAAGACGGTACGTTTGGTGTATATACCGAGCTAACAAGACCGCATGCGGCCATTATGTTTTCCCGGGCACTCTCTTTGAATCTGCCGGAAAAATCAGCAGTGGAGAACTATTTCAATGATGTAACCAGTTCCCATTTGTATGCTGAGTTTATTGCAGCTACTGGAGAAAATGGAATTTTTAAAGGAAGTAATGGAAAGTTTCTCCCGAATGAAAGTTTAACAAGGGAGCAAATGGCTTCAACATTAGTGAATGCACTTGATTTGCATCCAAAAGAAGATCGCACAGATATATATCTTGAGAATGTGTCCAGGACCCATCGTTCGAGTGTTCAAGTTTTAGCAGACTTGGATATTACTAATCAATTGGATGATTTCCGCCCTAGTGAAATTGTAACAAGGGGGCAATTTGCGACATTTCTGTATCTTGCTGTAGATGCAATGCATGCAAACACACCTGAGCAGGTTGTCTCACCAGAGAAACAAAAGATTGATATAGGAACACTGCCTGAAGAGGTCAATCTTCCCGAAAAGGTAAATGTATTATTTGAAGATGGCAGCAATAAGTATCTAAGGGTAAACTGGGATACATCTTCATTGGATTTGATGAAGCCAGGAGACTATGCACTTACAGGCAACATAGAAAATATTGATTTAACCGCTTCGATGGAAGTAGTTGTTTCACCGGTACAGGTTGAAGAATTCAATGCTGTTTCTGTACTGGAAGGAGCAAACATAGATGATGTAAAACTACCTGAACAAGTGGAAATCACTTATAATGATGGAACTGTAAATCAAAAGAATGTGGAATGGGATACGAAGTCCATTAATTTAGATAAACCCGGTGCATATAATGTGAACGGCACACTTAAAAATACAGGTTTAACAGCAAATATTGAAGTGGTTGTTGAATCTGTTACACTTGAAAAATTTGAAGCTATTAATGTCTTTGCAGGCTCAGCTTTAGAGTCAGTAGACTTGCCTAAGAAAGTTAATGTAACTTTTACAGATGGATCTGCCGAGGTGAAGTCGGTTGAATGGGATACAGCAAAACTGGGTTTAAACACACCGGGTGATTATGTCCTAAAAGGAAACGTATCTTCTATTCCCAAAGACGCCAGTATCAAGGTGAGTGTTAAGAAAGAGTACCCAGAACAGGTCAAGCTAAATTATGAAAAATCTACAATGAAAACAGATGAGACATTGCAGCTAATGGCATCTCTGACACCAGAGAATACTGTTAAAAATGACCTTATATGGAACAGCAGTGACAACTCAGTAGCTGAAGTAAATGATCAGGGACTTATTACTGCAAAACAAGAAGGGAATGCAACAATTACTGTCGAGACAGAAAACGGTTTGACAGCAACTGCCTCAATTGAAGTAAGTAACCGTCCCGAATTGGATATAAATGCTTATGCGAGTGTAACAATGAATAACCTAATTAAGAGTGTTAGTGTAAATGCAACGAACCGTGACAATGTAGATGTTGCTTTAGAAAAGGTTGAAGTCTATGAGGATGGAAACCTTGTTACAACATATACGAGTAATGAACTTCAGAACAATGGAGTTTCTACAAATATCCCAAGCTATCAAAACTGGGGTATGACTATCAGTTACAAACTTGGCATATGGAAAAATAACAGTTATGTAAAACTATACGTAAAATCAAAAGGTGCAACATATGAATTTAAAGATTCATTAGAGTAAAGAGACAAGGGTGCGTGATCATTGTCCTCCAAACCATATAACAAATACAAAAACGAGGGGCATCCTCGTTTTTGTATTCACTGAATTAAGCAAGCAATCCCGGGTTCAAGCCGTATCAACGCAGCCTCCCAATCACACTTTCATATTCACTCATTCATTTCACCCATAGATTTTGGTGTTGTTCCAAAATAATATCACATACTAGTATAGCATGAAACACCATGTTAAGATAAGATATCGGCAATAAAGAGGATGGGCGTGATTACTGCCCTCCTCGGGGGCGGAACAACCATCATGTCCGCCCGTTCCTCAGGAGGAATGCGTTATATGTTGATTGGTGTTGTTGGGAATTATGGTAATGAGAATCAAGGGGATGAGGCGATACTGGAAGGGGTTCTGGTTCAGCTGGAGAAGACTTATGCCATTCAACGGGATCATGTTCTGGTATTTACCAATAAACCTGAACAGACCTGCCGCAAGTACGGTGTTCAGGCCAAGCCATTATATATCAAGAAAAAGAGTGCACCGGGTTCACTTCTAGCCACAATCAGGCATCATAAATCTATCATTAGAAAGCTTGATTTACTTATTATTGGAGGCGGCGGCATTCTGATGGATCTTTATATCAATGGGCTCGTTATTTTCGGCATGTACGGCTGGCTGGCAAAACGCTGTCACACCCCATTTGTGATACATGGCGCCGGAGCAGGCCCGATTAAGACACCTTTAGGCAAACGCATCCTTAAAAAGCTCGGCAACACCGCTGCGTCTGTGTCAGTGCGGGATACGGCATCCAGGGAACTGCTTGCATCAATTGGCGTGATACGTCCTATCCAGGTTATGACAGATCCGGCTTTTCAGGTACCTATTTCGCAATCGGCATTAAGAAAATCGACGACACCCAAAAAATTCGGCGTGACGGCTGTACCATATTTTCATGAAAACTACTGGCCGGAAGAAAATAGTGGCAAATACGAACGTTACATAAACGGAATGGCCGAAAATCTCGATAATTTGTTGCAGAAACATACGCATATAGAGATTACATTTTTCGCAACAAAACATCCGCATGACACGAATGTGACAAAAGACATACAAGCTGTCATGAACTTCCCGGAACGCACCACAATTGTCGAGGGAGCACTCACTCATCGGGACATCATCGAGCTGATTGGCGAGCAGGATATCGTTATCGGTACAAGGCTCCATTCTCTGATACTTGCATTGGCAGTGGAAAAACCGTCCATGGCTGTCTCCTACCATCCAAAAGTAAGAGATTTTATGGAGCAGATCGGCTTTTCCGAAAAAAGCATTTTCATAGAAAACATACATGAGAATGGATCGTTCTTTTTGGATGCGTATCGGGACATGACGCAGGACTGGGACGACACGCAAGCCCAATTCAAAACAGCTTCAGAAAAAATGAAGGGGCAGGGGGGTAGGATCACTGTCCCACCGACTTTATAGGAGGGAGCAGTGATCCCGTCCCCTTGTCCCCGCAGGGAGCAGGGTTCATGTTGCAATCACGCTTTTTGAAACTTCTCGGTGCTGTGACTGCCATTAATATTATTGCGCGGCTGTTCGGTTTTTTTCGTGAAGTTTTTATCGGCTATCAATACGGCACGAGTTACCAGGCCGACAGCATTATCACGGCTTTTACAATACCAAACTTCCTTTATCTAGTGCTGGGCGGGGCTGTGACAACTGCATTCATATCGGTTTATAGCAAGCTTACTGGCACAAGAAAAAATGACTTTGCCAGTACCATGTTCACCGTTCTGACCACTGTGGTTGGTGTGCTGACAATTTTGTTCATGTTGTTTCCGGCGTTCTGGATGGAGTTATTCTTTTCCGGCATGTCAGCTCATGCTCTGGAACTCTCAAGCAATCTGTTTGTCATAACGGCACCATCGACGTTATTTCTTGTAGTCGGCATCGCGCTAAGCGGGTTGCATAACGTAAACGGTAATTATCGGCTGAGCACGTTTTCAACGCTCTTTTTCAACGGCATCTATCTTGTCATCGGGGCGGGGCTCACACCGTGGCTGATGGCTTATTCCTACGCGATTGGCGCAACACTTGGTGCGGCCATCATGTGTTTATTTTTAATTTATTACATGTTTAAACTCAAGTTAATGCCGCTCAAGCCGAAAATGGTCCGAATGTCGGAGAATACCCGCTTCATCAAGCTGGCTCTCCCGCTCGTGCTGGGCGGTGCGACGATGCAATTTTACCTGCTGATTCAGCGGATGTTTGCATCAAGCCTTAATGACGGGGGAATTGCAGTGCTGAATTACGCATCCAAAATGACGCAGTTCCCCCAGGCAGTTTTAATGGCAAGTGTCACGACAATTGTTTATCCAATGCTTGCAAAAGCAGCCGGGGAAGGTGATGCGAAGAGGATTTCAGAAGCGTATAAAAAAGGTTTCCGCCTACTGACGCTCATTTTGATTCCGGCAAGTTTGTTCATATTAATTTATGCAGAGGACATCATTACATTTATTTTCCAGTACGGACATTTTAATCAAAATTCGACAAATGCGACCTATCCATTGCTACAAATTTATGCGGCAGCGATAGCCAGTCTTGCGCTGAACACGTATATTACCCGGTTTTTCTACGCGCTTGAAAAAACCGTGCTGCCGGTGGTTCTGAATGTTTTCTCGATATTTGGCATCAACATTCTTGTCATTGTTATATATATTGACGAGTTTGGGCCGGCAGCAATCGCGCTCGGCACGGTCATCAGCGCAATTGTCAACATGCTGCTCCTTATGATTTGTGCCAAATGGAAGCTCGGCCTCAAGGTGAGCAATCTCGGTTATATCATCAAACTGATTCCGTATACACTCGTTTCCGGATTCGCTTTATGGGCCGTTTCAATGATTCCGCTTATGTATGTGCTCGTATCACTCATATGCGGGACAGTCGCACTATCGCTGATCATTGGCAGCGCCTTAAAGTTTGTCAGGTAAATAAGTACTAATATTAAGGAGTATAATGATGCAATATTTACACCAGACCCGATCAAAAGCATATACAATTTCGGCGGCACTCTTTTTTTTGCTGCTGCTTTTTAATATGTTCACGTTAACGGAAGAACCGATCAAAGAACTTGCCCTCTTGACGCTGGACTGGACATATATGCTGGCTATTTTTATACTTGGTGGTTTGTTCGCCGGGAAAATGCATTTTCCGAGGCAATTCAAGCTGTTTTACCTTGGCATGCTGGCATTTTCCGTGCTGTATGGCCTGATTTTCATATTCAACCCGGCGGCGCATGACCGTGAAGTTCTGACGGTTATCTTGCTGGTGCTCACCTTTTTACTTACAATGATTCATATTCCATGGAAGGAAAACCAGCTTGACATTTTTGCCTATTTGAGTGCTGGGTTAACCTTACTTATATTTCTGCATTGGCTGATCGAAGGCTTGCCAATGATGAAATTTCAAGGGCTAATCCGCAATCCAAATATCACGGGCTCGATGCTCGCGACGTTCATGTTTTTTCCGATTGTAAGATTTAATATGGCAAAAACAGTCGGGAAAATTATCCTCGGCACTGGTATTGCCAGTGCTTTGTTATTGATTTATGCCAGTTCAGCAAGAGCGGTCTTGCTGCTGATTTTGACCATGGCGATTGCCAGAGTGATATTGCGACTTTCAAAAAAAATATTTTCTAAATTGTTTTATCTTGTCATGGCATTTAATGTAATATTCGTATTGGTCTATGGCTCACTTTCCCGTGTAAGTTTTTTGGAAAAAATTAATCAATGGTCGATGGATACGTTTGGTAAAAGTCTGTTTTCCGGCCGACAAAATATTTGGGACAAGGCAATTGGCTTCGGGGCAGAAAAACCATTATTGGGACATGAAATTGGTATTTTACCGAAAGATTTTATGGAAGGGACCCATTATGTGCATGCCCATAATCAGTATTTGCACATCTTTCTGGAAAGCGGGTTCTTAGGTCTGATAAGTTTTGTGTTGCTGCTTTTTGGCATATGGACGGTGTTCTTGAAGCGACTTGACCTTACAGTTGTGCGCTGGGCGGCTTGTTTTTTCCTTGGGCTACTTATTTATGAAAGTGTCGAAGTGTCATTTTTCCACTACCTGTATTCAATCGGACTGATGCAGTGGCTGATCATTGGAGTCGGCTTAAGTACTGTGTTGTATAGCACTTACGCCCAAAAAACCGGGGAGGGAATTTCCGGCGAGATTTAAAAATGCGTACGGAAAAGTAATATGTTCTAGTCTGGATTTGATGTTATAATAGTTGGGTCTACCTAAATTATAAAACGAATGCGTTACAATAAAGCGATGAAACACGGCGAAACGGGGAAAACACATGAAACTATGCTTTCTTTCAGCGGCTTCCATACCGCATACGGTGCGCTGGGTGAATGCCATGGCAGAGCGGGGCCATGACGTGACCCTGATCTCAATGCACAAAGCAAAGATGGATACGATTGATGCACGGGTCAGACGGCATCATCTCAAAATTCCTGCGCCCGCTGGCTATTATTTAAATGCGCTGGAGACAAAGCTCATCCTAAGTAAAGTTCAACCTGATGTGTTACACGTTCATTTTGCGAGCGGGTATGGCACCCTTGCGAGATTTGCCGATTATCATCCGGCGCTGCTCTCCGTGTGGGGAAGCGATGTATTTGCATTCCCTGATAAGGGTAAGCGTCAGACAAAACTGATGAAAAAAAATCTGTCGACACCTGATAAAATTACGTCAACGAGCCATGCGATGAAATGGCGGACACAGCAACTTGCCAATCCGCACACACCGATTGATGTCATTCCATTTGGGGTTGATCCGGAAAAATTCAAACGGATGGATGAGCGGAATGACGATTCTCTTGTCATCGGAACCGTGAAGCGACTGGAGACGGTTTATGGGATTGACCGGCTGCTGAAGGTCGCTGCCAAACTTTTAGACAAGCTTAAAAGTCAGCACCATCACGTTTTGGCAGGAATGATCCGGCTTAAAATTGTCGGGGACGGCTCACAGCTTGAACCACTCCGGAAACTCGCACGCGATCTCAATATAAATGATGTAACAGAGTTTATCGGCAGTGTGCCGAATGATACTGTGCCGCACTTTTTAAATCAATTTGATATTTATTGTGCATTTTCCAGACGCGAGAGCTTCGGTGTTGCAGTTCTCGAAGCATCGGCTTGTGAAGTGCCGGTCATCGCCAGTGATGTTGAAGGGCTTCCTGAAGTGGTAAAGGACGGGGAAACAGGCTTTTTGATAGAGGAAGACGATTGGGATGAAGCGTCAGATAAGCTGCTGACGCTGGTCACTGACCGAAAACTACGAAAGTTTATGGGAAAAAGCGGCCGAGCGTTTGTTGAACAGTATTACAACTGGGAGGTCAATGTTTCCCAGATGGAAAACGTTTATAACCAATTCCGAAAGAAATCATAATCAAACAAGAGCACTAAACTGAGGGGTAAAAAATGCGAAAACAATTATGTGTGATCGGTCTCGGCTATATCGGACTGCCGACTGCTGCCGTTTTTGCCGATAATGGGTTTGATGTGACGGGGGTTGATGTGAATGAAACACTCGTCAATCAGCTAAACGATGGACAACTAAAGACGAGAGAAAAAGGGCTTGATATGCTTCTCGCCCGGCTGGCAGAAGAGGGGAAAATAACGGCTTCAGCTAGTCCCGTTGAGGCAGATATCTACATTATAGCTGTTCCGACACCGCACAATGCCGATCATACAGCTAATCTGGACTACGTCTCTCAAGCTGCTAAATCCATCTTACCCGTCCTGCGTAAAGGAAACACAGTTATCGTCGAATCAACCATTCCGCCAAGGACGACCCGGGATGTGGTAGCGCCGATAATTGAAATGAGCGGATTAACAGCAGGCGACGACGTCTTTTTGGCACATTGTCCTGAGCGCGTACTCCCCGGAAAAATTTTGACAGAACTGTATGAGAACAATAGAATTGTTGGTGGAATCAATCGGTTTTCAGCATCAAAAGTTGCAGATGTTTACCGTACCTTTGTCATGGGCAAAGTGATGGAAACATCGGCTGAAAATGCTGAAACAGCTAAACTGATGGAAAATACTTACAGAAATGTTAATATTGCCCTCGCGAACGAATTGAGCAAGCTGTCAGAAGGCTTGAAAATCAATCCGCTGGAAGTCATTTCACTTGCAAATGAACATCCAAGGGTCAACATTCATCAGCCGGGGCCCGGAGTCGGTGGTCATTGTATTCCTGTTGATCCTTATTTTATAATGGAAAAAGATCCTGCCAATACACCACTTATCACCGAGGCAATGGCGGTTAATGAATCGATGCCCGGCTTTGTCGTGGAACAAGTGAAAAAGATGGTTAGCATCGAAAACGGAAAAGTTGCTGTATTCGGTTTGGCGTATAAAGGTGAAACGGATGATATACGGAAAAGCCCGGCATTAAAAGTTGTCGAACAGCTGCAAAACGAGGCGTACAAGGTGAGTGTATACGATCCGTATGTTCGGGAGGCCCAGATATGTTATGAACTGTCTTCCTTTGAAGATACACTGGAAGATGCGGACATGCTGTTAATTCTTACGGATCATCAAAAGTTTAAAAATCTCAACTGGTCTCAGGTCAACAGATTAATGAAAACTGCGGTTGTTTTGGACACAAAAGACTGTGTGGAAAATGATACGGGATCGGCGGATTACTACAGTTTCCGGAACTTATACGAATTGTCTGACTATCAATCATCTGTCAAGTTGGGCAAATAGAGGATGGCATGATTAATGCAAAAAAAAATATTGCTGATTTCCCAATATTTTCTGCCGGATATAAACGCGGCGTCTTACCGGATGGATGATTTATACCGTGCTTTAAAGAAACAGGGTTATGATGTAACAGTTGTCACTGCTGAACCGCAGAAATATGTAGTGGAAGAAGTGAAGGATGCTCCCGATATCCACCGTCTTCGTTTAAATAAAGTCAATAAGAAGTCATTCATGACGTATGTAAAAAATTACTTCGGGTTCATGTTCAAATCAATCTATCACAGTCTGTTTAAATTACGAAAAACGGGATTTGATTATGTGATGGTTACGTCACCGCCGCTCTTTGTGGCATTAGGTGGTTTTATTGTTTCCTTTTTCAAACGCTCCCGGCTCATCGTGGATATCAGGGACATCTGGCCGGATTCCGCAGTGTCCGCAGGGATGTTAAAAAGCGACGGATTATTATATAATGTGACAAAAAAGATTGAAAAATTCATTTATAAACAATCAGCATATATTACTTGCGTGTCAGCCCCGATGAAAAATAATATTTATAAAAAGTCGGAGCATCAACACATTCACGTGTTATATAATGGTGTTTCACCTGTCAGCATTCAGCAGGAGGTTGGTTCGTCCAGCCCTTCAGATGATGACAGGATTACGGTTGCTTATGCAGGTAATATCGGTATCGTGCAAAACATGGATATCGTATTAAAGGCTGCACAGCTTCTAAGTAAGACGCCTCACCGGGAGAGCTTTAATTTTGTTGTGGTTGGTGATGGTGTCGAACGTAAAAAACTGGAAGAAGAGGCCGAACGATTACATATTAGAAATGTCCGATTCACTGGTCCGCTGACCAAGCAAGATACAATCATTCGATTGAGCCAGGCAGATTTATTATTTTTCAGTTTGATGGATGACCCGGTGTTTGAGGAAACAATTCCATCCAAACTATTCGATTATTTGTTGAATAATAAGCCGATTGTCACCAGTATTAAAGGAGAAGGCCGAACGATTCTGCAGGAGCTTGGATGTTCGCTCTTTTTCGATCCCGATGATCCGGAAAGCCTGATGAATGCATTAGTCCATTACAAAGAACATAAGACTGCGTACGACCAGAAAGCTGCCAATAATCGGACTTATGTTATTGAGCATTACAATCGTGAGAGGATGTTTGAAACATTTCTCGCAAGCTTATAAACATTTTTGTTAAATATATGTTTAAGGATGAGCCCTATGGGAGTTACGGAAAAATTAAACGAAGAACTGAATTACTTAACTGGCTTTAAACATACGGCCATTACGATCAACAGTACTGCGAGAAATGGGGGAGATTTCTTAATACTCCCTAGAAGGCATACTTCTGATACAGCGGTTGCAGGCTTTTTAATCAATGATCACCAACTGCTACTGGAGACTCTCCATTTCTTTGATGGCAAAGTGGACACGATATTTGTGGATATTGAACACAAAAAGAGAATCAATTTGTATAGAGTCGCCGAACAAGAAGTCAGACAATCTAGCCTGGTTACCCTTAAACCGAATGATATGGCTGTGGAAGCATGTGATACACTAATCCGTCATCAATTCAATGATCACCTGGCGGATAAGAATATCGTCGTGTTGGGGACAGGCAATTTGGCAAGCAAAATCACGCTCCGTTTAAGTGAAAGGCAAGCAAACATATATATGTTGGGACGTTCAAAAGAAAAGGAACAGACTATTATAAAAGGATTGAATACGTTCACGCCAGCCTATTCACCTGATATAAGGTCTTTTGATGAACTGATCAGAAATTTTCACACGGCAGATGCCATTATTTCGTTTATTTCCGGCCAATTCCAGGAAGAAGAGAAACTTATATCTTTTATTGACCGACACACATTCCTTGTAGATGGTGGCATCAATAATTTCAGCGGCCGATTCATTGAACAGCTGACAGCACAGGGTGTTACGATAACAAGACTGGATGTGCGAATCGGACTGCCTTATCAATTTTTAGCTACTGATCCGTATACAACTGAATTTTTTAATAATGTATATGGAAAGTCAGTCATCGATAATGTTTGCATCGTATCAGGCGGTTTCATCGGCGAGAAAGGTTCGGTCATTGTCGATAATATCAAACGACCAGGACAAATCATTGGTATGGCAGACGGTATGGGAGGCGTGAAAAGACGTGAAGACCTTACAGAATCCGACAAACAATCCATCCAGACAATTCAGGCATCCTTTTCAGTTGGTATGTAAAAGACTGATCGATATTATTGTCAGTTCTGTATGTTTAATCATACTTTCACCTCTCTACATAGGTGCGGCCTTAAGCATTTTAGCGGAAGATGGCCGACCCGTTTTTTTTAAACAAAAGCGAAGCGGCAAAGATGATACCGCTTTTGATATATACAAATTACGCTCAATGAAAGTGACACCGTCCGCACCCCCGCCAAATGAACCGGCCAAACAGTATAACTGGTCGGACAGGGTGCCGGACGATTTTGTGTTTAAGCAAGCGTCATTACACAATCCCAATATAACGAAAACCGGCAGATTTATTAGAAAGTATAGCCTGGATGAGCTGCCCCAATTTTATAATGTCTTGAAAGGCGACATGAGTATGATTGGCCCCCGCCCTGAAATTGTGGAAATAGCACGGTGCTATGATAATCGGCAGCAGGAACGACTTCGTGTAAAACCCGGCATTACCGGATGGGCCCAAGTGAACGGACGAAGTAGCATGAATCATGGCCAAAAAATCAGTTATGATTTATACTACGTCCACCATTTCAGTCTATGGCTCGATATCAAAATTTTCAGCATGACCATTTATCAGGTTCTTCTTGGTAAGGACGCCAGCTGATCGGACAACCGAAAAGTATACAACTGGCATGCTATAAAAAAGCGAGTAATATCAGAAAGTAGAAATTCACTCGGAAATGAGAGGAACTCCCTCTCATTTTTATGTTTAATCATTTTGCAAGTAATTTTCAATTTTTTATCAACATTTATCAAAATTAGTAGATTATCCCTTTATTTGAATAGACTTTTAGATTAATATAGGAGTAGTATGTTTTGGAGGTGGAAATATTTGAGAAATCGTAAATTATTGAAGTTTATATCGTCAAGTTTTCTTGCTGTTGTAATTGCGCTGGCCATTCCAGGTAAAACGTTTGCTTATAGTGTATCATTCAGTGATGTGAATGAAGGTGATTCACATTATAAGGGCATTATGGCCTTGGCGGAAGAAGGAATTATTAATGG
Organism: Lentibacillus kapialis; assembly: GCF_014646635.1. Taxonomy (GTDB): domain Bacteria; phylum Bacillota; class Bacilli; order Bacillales; family Amphibacillaceae; genus Lentibacillus; species Lentibacillus kapialis. Next base: position 1,646 of record NZ_BMNQ01000055.1, on the reverse strand, counting down.
TTATGAAGATGGTACTTTCGGTACTTCTGACAGTATAACCCGCGGTCAGGTGGCTGTGATGCTGTCAGAGGCTCTTGACGTTGAGACACCTGAGAATATCAATCAAGTTTTGGAAGTCTATCATGATGTTAACAGAGACACGCTTTATGCCGAACAGATAGCTGCTGTTACGAAAAAAGGTGTCTTTAAAGGAAGTAACGGAGAGTTCAATCCAACGGAACCCATCACACGTGAGCAAATGGCAACGGTCCTTGTTCTTGGTATGGAATTGGCCGATTACGAAAGCGCAAATGACGTGGAAATTTACTTGAATAATGTAAGCTCTTCCCACCGTGAACGCGTTCAGACACTTGCTAATCTTGGTATTACAAATCAACTTGATAATTTCCGACCGGCGGAGGCTACTGAACGTGGGCAATTTGCTACATTTCTATATGAAACTATGAAGGTAACCGGCATGTTGGGTAATGAGTACATAACGGTGTCATATGATATCAGCTTTTTTGAAGCCATGAACAGCCAAACGTCACCAAAAGTCGATGGTGCGGGCCAATTTACTGCTAGCAGAGAATTAACAGAGTACTATGCAAATCCGAATAATTTCACCAAGGATAGCCCTGAGTTTTTCCAGTTTCTAAAGTTGTCTTATGAACCGGGAACAACAGCTGGCGAATTGAACAATCGGATTCTTAAAGATAAAGGCGCTTTGAAAGACACGGGTCAGTCTTTTCTGAACGCAGCACAGCAGAATGATATTAATGTTATCTATTTAATGGCGCATGCGTTGCATGAAACAGGAAATGGAACGTCAGAACTGGCAAATGGTTTGAAAGTGGGTCTTAATAAAGACGGAAAAGCAACATACGTTACACATAAAAACAAGGATAAACTCACAAATATCAAAACGGTATATAATATGTTTGGAGTTGGAGCTTATGACGGTTGCGCCAACAGCTGTGGAGCCGAACACGCTTATGAGGAAGGGTGGTTCACGCCAAAGGCTGCGGTTTTAGGTGGTGCTTCGTTTATAGATGACGGCTATATTGGAAGAGGACAGGACACCTTGTATAAAATGCGCTGGAATCCTGATAATCCTGGATATCCGCAATATGCAACACACGTTCAGTGGGCTGCCATCCAAGCGCGGAACATTGCGGAAATGTACGAGTTAGCCGGGCTGCTGGATACGTATACACTAAGGTTTGATATTCCTCAGTATCAGAATCAGCCTGAACAGGCTCCGGAACCGACCGGGGAGGACCGTTATTCGGTTGATACGTCCAATGCTGGTGATATTTATAAAGTGAAAACGAGCGATGGGTCAGGTCTAAATATTCGGACGTATCCTTGGGGAGATGTTATAAGGGCATTGCCTGAGAAAACAGAAGTGGAAGTTATTGGTGAAAATGGGGGCTGGTATAAAGTTGAGGCTAATGGAACAGAAGGCTGGGTGTCCGGTAAATATTTAGTATCACCATAGAGAAAAGGGTTGGGGGGGACATTGATCACCCCCCGGTCTTGACCAAAGAAGAACTGCTGCAGGACCATTTGTATCCCAACCTGATGGATGGCGAGAAATGTTTTATCGTCACTGCTAATCCGGAAATCGTCATGCAGACGAGAGAAAATCCCGATTATAAAGAAAG
>NZ_BMNQ01000054.1 GCF_014646635.1 Lentibacillus kapialis | reverse complement strand
CCACAGGCAGAGCAGGCTCGATCACGCTGTTTGAATGTAATACCATGCATGGTTCAACGAGCAATATTACTCCATATCCGCGCAACAATTTGTTCATGGTATACAATAGCGTGGAAAATCACCTGGCTGAACCTTTCTCGGGCGGTAAAAAACGTCCGGAATATATAGCTGTACGAGATAGCGGCATTCCAGCAATGAGCTAAATGATTCATTCAGCGCCGGGAAACTTTCATGATGTTAATCCTGGCGTTAGATGTAGGCGGTCGTCTCAAAAGGTGAGCTTTTGAGGCGGTCGTTTTTAATTTAGGAATGATAAAGGTGGACAATAGACTAAAAACATCCAGACATCAGCAGAAGAGCGCGGACATCAGCAGAAGGGCGCGGATATCAGTAGAAGAGCGCAGACGTCAGCAGAAGAACGCGGACATCAGCAGAAGAGCGCGAACATCAGCAGAAGAACGCGGACATCAGCAGAAGAGCACGAACATCAGCAGAAGAGCGCGGACATCAGCAGAAGAGTGCGGACATCAGCAGAAGGGCGCAGACATCAGCAGAAGAGTGCGGACATCAGCAGAAGAGCGCGAACATCAGCAGAAGAGCGCGGATATCAGCAGAAGGGCGCAGACATCAGCAGAAGAGCGCGAACATCAGCAGAAGAGCGCGGACATCAGCAGAAGAGCGCGGACATCAGCAGAAGAGCGCAGATATCAGCAGAAGAGCGCGGACATCAGCAGAAGGGCGCGAACATCAGCAGAAAAGCGCGGACATCAGCAGAAAAGCGCAGACATCAGCAGAAGAGCGCAGACATCAGCAGAAAAGCGCGGACATCAGCAGAAGAGCGCGAACATCAGCAGGAAAGGAATCCACCAGATTGAAATCACAATTAATATCCCATTAGAAAAACTCGGCATTCGCCTCGTCTTATAGCGAATGCCGAAGCTTTTCTTATAAGGTCAACCATTTTATACTTTCTGACGTTACAAAAAAAAGCCTCTTTTTGAAAAAGAGACTCCATTTGTCATTAAGGTGAACGTTGAATGAGCGCTGGCTTCCTATACTATTGGCCGGTTATTATACCATACGCTAACAATAGCGGTGCTGCCAGGGCGGCTGCATGACTAACAATCAAAAAAGGAGCTTGCATTCCGCCCATCCGCGTCAAAACAGATTATTTTCGTTCCGATTTTTAATCGGAGGGTCGCGGTATGTTGGCTTATTTCCTAAACATCATCATTTGCTTCCTTAACCCGGTGCGGATGCGTGTAGACGTTCATTTTGTTTGCTCTGGCAAACCCAATTACCGTAATACCCAGATCATTGGCCAGCTGAAGCGCCAGATCAGTCGGAGCGGATTTAGAAATCACAATACCTGTACCGATCTTGGATATCTTAAGCAATATTTCTGAGGAAATCCGGCCGCTGAACACGATCAGTTTATTTTTAACAGGAACATGCTGCTTGATGATGTGACCGTAAATTTTATCAAGGGTATTATGTCTGCCAATATCCATACGTATGGCAAGCATTTCATCAGGCTCTGCCAAGGCTGCATTATGAACACCACCGGTCCGGATGAATTGTTCTGATTCCAATTGCAGCTGATTCATCAGGCGATAGCACTGTTCAACTGTGACCGACAGTCGGCTATAGACCGTTTTGGCAGTCCTGACATCACTCTGGAAATAAAACTGCCGGCTCTTACCGCAACAAGATCCGATAAAGCGTTTCGATTGATCCTGCGGGATGGCTTCACTTTTTTTCGCGATATCGATGTAAGCAAACCCTTTGCTTTCATCAACTAATAGACTGACAATCTCTTTATACGAGCGGATAATCCCTTCTGAGGCAAGAAAGCCAATTGCCAATTCTTCCAAAGCGGTCGGGGAGCACACCATAGTGGCAAATTCCTCGCCGTTTAATAAAACAGTCATCGGAAATTCTATTGCGATTTCATCCTCCAACGATAATGGGGCCTCCCCATCAAACCGGATAACCTGCCAATTATGTTGTATATGATGCATCCAATCACCTTCCAGGTTATCATCCGTAATATTAAGATTTGATCATATATTCTGTCAATTACTTTACCACGAAAACGGACAGAACACAATCTATTGAAAAAAGACTGCCATAATTAGCTGTTACAGCAGTCTTTTTACACATGTTCACCGGTTTAATCGATCCGTTTTTCCATCAAAGTTGTCACTGCCTGAAAACCAAGTCTCTCATAAAATGATTTGATTGAATTGCCGGCAAACACATTAAGCTGGACGGCGGTGTATCCCGATTCCTGCAGTCTGACTAAGGCCTCCTTACATAACGCTTCTGCGATTCCCTGCTTCCGATATTGATACAGAACATAAAGTTCCGGAATGATGCCAACAAGATTGTCTGTATAAGGATCAATGGTACTTCCGACTCCTATCCATCCTTGAAGATTGCCATTGACCGCATACACTAGATAATAACCTCCCGAAGCCAAAAACGGCGATATCATTTGCTCTGCTTTTTCCTGTTTTGCAGGAATATGCCCCATGCTTGATTCGTTTAAGACTTGCAATGAATGATGCATAATCTGACGGGTTTCTTGTTTTGTTGCGTTTCGAATCGCCATCCGGTTCTACCACTCCCCCTTTGCACATACTGAATTAGCGTTTGATAAATTTAGTGACCAGCGGGCTTACCTGTCCGTACAGTTTGCCGACTTGCTGTGCCGTCGTCGTGATTTTATCAATATCCAAATTCCCTTCCTGATCCCGAAAATGATTCAAGATATTTTGCCCGGCCGAATGCGGTGATCGCTGCATGGGCGGGCGGGACGGATGCATTGGCGGATGCGGCGGTGGCATTAATGGCCGCCGCGGCGGCATAGGTTCGCGCGGTCTTCCAAGATAAATCATCATCATACCTCCCTACTTCGCTTTAGGATATCCTATTCAAACAGCCCGCTAAATGAAAAGGTATCTGTCTAAAACAAAGACTTTCACGCGTAACAAATACACGGCAAATGACATAATCTATCAGATACAAACAGTTAGGGAGTTGTTGCATTTGCGTGTTATACGTACCGACAAATGGCTATTGAATGCCTACGAGCAGCCGCTAAAGCTTTGCGAAAAACTAAAAAAACGCTTTAATGAAAATATTTCGGCTGAAGAACTCCACCAGCATTTCATCATGCATGGCATGTACCGTCAACCGCTCAAACACGGGAAAAAACTGATTCAAAAACTACAGAAGCGCAACATCTGGCAAATGGTGCACCAGGAAGCACATGATTTACAGAAAGAGTGGAACGGACCGGATATTCCAATTTTCATCTTACCCGCAGATACCACCAATCAGAAATTAACACACGACCAAAACGGAAAATCGGGACTCAGTTTTCCCGACAAAGTGTTTTTATTTATTTCAGACATGAACACGGAAAAAGAAATCTGCGCGCTCTTGACTCATGAATATAATCACATCTGCAGATTATCCAAATACAACAAAAAGGAATCTGAATACACACTGCTCGATACAGTCATATTGGAAGGTTTAGCAGAAAACGCCGTTCGTGAAAGGTTCGGTGAACGATATACAGCGAAATGGGTGTCCTATTATTCCGATGCCCGATTGAACAGAATATGCACAAACTTGATACTCCCCAATCGAAATGCCCTAAAGTCCAGCCACATTCACGCGCAACTGTTATATGGTTTAGGTTTTTACCCTGAAATGGCCGGTTATTGTGCAGGGTATCATTTAGTGGAACGCTATATGAACAAAGAAAATGTAACCTCACAGGATTTATTGCCGGTTAAATCGGACATAATCATCGAACAAACAGACGATTCGTGATACGTCCGTTTGTTCGATACTACGGACAAGCCTTACCAGTAGAAAAACGGAAGCAAAGCCAATGTGCCAATCGCTCCCAAAGCGATACCATAGGCAAAACCGGGACGATAGCCATATCCCGGGCTGTAAAAACCATACCCGAAGCCATCTATATTTCGATGATGAAACGGCTGTATAAATACACGGTGATGATCAACGTTTTGAATAGTGCCACGATGAACTTCCCCGTCACGGGTGGTTATTCTGACAGGTCTACCTTTATATTTGCAGCATAATTCATGATAATACCTGACTGACATACTTTCACCTCCATATTACCAAAACTTATGACATTGTATGTATGCGGCAACATTTCAGTAAGAGGCAATTGTATTGGGGAATCAGCGGAAAAGGCATAACCTAAACGACTTTCGTCTGAGCCCAATTCGCGTTATTTGGCAATTTGCCCATATCAATCTTCATTCACCTACATATATTGTTAACAAAAGGTTATGGAGGTGTTGATGAATGAGTGAATATGGCGGAGCAGGCTACGGTGGCGGATTCGCCCTGATCGTAGTCTTATTTATCCTATTGATTATTGTCGGCGTTGCTTACGTTGGCTATTAATCCAAACATCAGAAAACCTGGCTTGATCGTCAATCTTTTATGACGAAAAAGTCTTATCTGCCAAAAATACAAAACGTTTGAGGAGGGAATATAAATGGGATTTGAACCTAAATGTGGATGCGGATATGGCGGCGGCTACGGCGGCCAAGTTGCAGGTGCCAGCTACGGCGGTCCCGGATTCGGATACGGTGGTGGCTATGGCGGCTGCTATGGGGCCGGACGCGGTTTTGCGCTGATCGTCGTATTATTCATCCTGCTTATTATCGTTGGCGCGGCGTGGTGCTAAACAAAGCTATTTAAATATCATGAAAAACCCGGACCGCCGTTTATCGGCAGCCCGGGTTTTTCATGTTACAATGGCTTTGTCATGAGCTTGTTTTCAAAATAATTAACGGGGTAAATCTCAGTTATTAACTGAATTAAATGAGGGTATGTCACGCTTCTTATTTATTAAGTCCACAAATGCATCTACGAAAGACTGGAGAAACTGAACAGTCTTTTCGTTATTAATCTGACCATTTTCATCCAATAGTGTGGCAACGTTCGCAATATAGGCTTCCGGTTGTTGTACGACCGGCATATTTAATGATACAAGCGACTGACGCAAATGATGATTAGCACCAAAGCCACTTAAATTACTGGGAGATTGACTGATAATTGCTGCCGGTTTTCCGTTCCAGACACTATCGGCTTTCGGGCGGGACCCAACATCCAGAGCATTTTTCAATACACCGGGAACAGAGCGGTTATACTCAGGCGTTACGAATAAAACAGCATCACATGCTTTGATTTTGTTCCGGAAAGACGTATACACTTGCGGTGGATCGTTATTATCATCGAGATCCTGATTATATAAGAGGAGATTCCCGATAGAAACGAACTCCGCTTCAAATCCATCAGGAAATAATTCCGCCACATTTGCTGCTATTTTTTTGGAAAAAGCCCCTTTTCGTAAAGAGCCTGTCAATACAGCGATTTTAGCCATTTCATATCACCTTGCCTTTTCGTTTAAATATTGTGCCTGAAGATGGAATAACAATACAATCAATAGTTTAACAAAGATAACAAGAAACTCAATTCAGAAGGGTTGCCACACCTTTTAAAAAATCATTGTAGGGTTGATTCTCAATTAATCGCTCAGTTAAGCCATGATTGTTTTAATCATCGTTAGTTTGGGCAATGAACAGCCCTTAAAAATCATATTGTGCTTCTTTTGCTTCTCGTATACTTGTATAAGTTTCCATTAACATGAACGTATCCTCAACCAAACTGTCAATTCTAAAAAACACATCATCATTTATTATCTCTTTTCGATAGAAATCCTGTTCTTCGATAAACACATACGTCTGGACAATGGTTGCTTTCATATAACCCAGAATAGGTTTCAATTGCTGTTCTGCGATGAGGTAGTGCTTTGGCGAACCAGCAGTCACAAACATACTGACAACCTTATCACGGAATGCATCCACAGGAAGTAAGTCAAATATATTTTTCAATGTCGCCGGTATGGACGCCTGGAAGATTGGTGTCCCAATGATGATGGCATCTGCCTTCATGATTGTTTCTGCTGCATATTTTGTATCGCCTTTATAATCCCGGTAGTCACGACCATCACTAAATTGCATATCATATTCCGCTAAATCAATAAGTGTGAATTCAGCATCCGGATACTTTTCCTCTGCTGCTTTCATAGTATAATCCATGGCCGTTCGTGTTTTCGATCCGACGTTTGAACCGGATAAACCGACAACCTTCATGTTCCTTGCCTCCTAATCCTTTGCAGTATATTTTTTGACAGCAGGTAATATTTCTGTTCCGATTAATTCAATATTTTTCTTTAATTGATCAAATGGCACACCGCCGAAATCCATTTGTGCGATATAACGTTGATGACCAAAAAGTTCATGCTGATAAAGGATTTTTTCAATGATTTGTTGTGGACTTCCGATATTCATAACATCTCTTGTGTCTGCTCCCTGTGCAAAGTGCTGTTTTGGATAACCTCGTCCGTTTATCAACTGCATTCCTTGATTAACATGAGGGTATACCTCTTGCTGTGCCTGCTGTGTTGTTTCCGCTGTATAGAAAAACCCGGCAGTGGCAATTGGAAGTTCAGATGGGTCATAACCATTGCTTTCTGCTGCCTGGCGATAGGCATCGATGGATCGCTTAAAACTGGATGCAGGTCCTCCCAACGTTGCCAAAAACATCGGCACACCTGCATAACCCGCCTTAATCGCACTCGCAGGTGGACCACCAACCGCACGCCAAATCGGCAAAGATCCATTAAGCGGACGCGGAAGAACTCTTGCATTTTTTAAAGGTGCCCGGAATTGCCCATCCCAATTAACCACTTCCTTCTCATTTAATGTCAACAACAGGTCAAACTTTTCTTCATACAATGCTTCATAATCACGAAGATTATAACCAAGTAAATCAAAATTCCCGACTCTTGAAGCACGGCCGGCAATAATTTCTGTTCGTCCCCCCGAAATAAGATCAATCGTCGCAAAATCTTCATATACACGAACCGGGTCCAACGTACTGATAATTGTTGACGAGCTGGTTATCTTGATTTTTTCTGTGGCTTGTGCAATAGCCGATAAAACGACAGAGTGCGCCTGCGTTGTAAAATACTCCTGATGGCTTTCACCTACACTAAAGATGTCAATACCGGCTTCTTCAGCAAGCTTCGCCAATTCAATCATTTCCCCAATTCGCTGTTGGGAGGAAATCCGATCGCCTGTTAACGGATTTGGTATGTGGTCCCCTAATGTGTACAAGCCGAACTCCATTCCTTTGTTCGGATCTATACGATATTTTTCCATTTATATTATCATCCTTTCTTTCATGTCGTTACAATGCTATTATAGATTATATAAAACAATTAAGTAAGTACGCACTTATAAGTGTCATAGTATACAAAAAGATACTAAGGAGGAATTAAGAGTGGGTAAGGTACCTGAGCTTTGTCGCGTAGAAGATGCTTTAGGTATTTTGGTTGGTAAATGGAAACCTGTTATTTTATTACATCTATTGCAGGAAGGCACAATGCGTTTTAATGAATTGAAAAGAAGCATGCCTGAAATTACCCAAAAAATGCTTACAAAACAGTTAAGGGAATTAGAAGAGGAGGATATTATTGAGCGCGTCGTATACGCTCAGGTTCCTCCGAAAGTGGAATATTCCATAACGGAATATGGAACAAGCTTAGAACCCATTTTAGAAGCCATGCATGAATGGGGAACGAAACACACATTGCATAAGAGACAAAAATTGGAGCAAAAAAGTATGTAATGTTAAAAGGCTAATTTAGAAAAACTTGGCATTCGCCTCGTCTTATAGCGAATGCCGAAGCTTTTCTTATAAGGTCATCCATCATTTATACTTTCTGACGTTATAAAAAACCCGCATGAATTTAATTCGTACGGGTTTTTCCAGATAAGAGCCAACTCTTTTTTTATGTTGTCAACTCACTTATTTCTGAACTGGCAGGTCTTTTTTCAGCCAGTTGCCGAATCCGCCTTGAAGGTTGATGACATTTTTGATTCCATTTTTCTGCAGGAGACTTGCTGCAATGGCAGATCGTTTCCCGGACTGGCAGTTGACAGCAATAGCTTTATCCGTCGGTATCTCGTTAATCCGGTCCGGTAAATATCCGAGCATGATGTGTTGTGCGTCAGGAGCATGCCCCTCATCCCACTCACTTTGATTCCGGACATCAACCAGATGAACCGACCCGGCTTGGAGCTTGCTTTCTAGTTCCTCAGGGGACATATTTTCATAGCTTTCCGTTTTTGATACATCATTGATGATTGCGGTAGACGCATAGCCTTTCAACCGATCCAGACCAATGGATTCCAATGCCCGCTTAATAGACGTTACCTGCTGCGGTGCAGCAATCATAACGATGTCCTCATCATAGTCCAACAGCCAGCCAGCCCAATTCGGAAAAGACTTGTTGAACGCTATATTTAAAGTTCCGGGAATATGACGCTCGCTAAACTCCATATCCGGGCGGGTATCAAGAACAATAACATGATCATTTGCTATCTGATCTTCCAGTGTCTGGGTGGACGTTATTTCTTCTATAGGAGAATGATCGACAAGTCCCGGGCCTTCTTTATTAACTTTTTTCATCATCGCAAAATATTTTGGCGGCTCCGGTTGCTCCTCGGTCAGTTCTTTGACAAATGTTTCTTTATCGTTTTGCAGCAATGCCCAGTTGGTATATTTTTCATAACCTGCGGTGGACATTGGAACAGCTCCCAAGGATTTACCACAAGCGCTGCCTGCCCCGTGTCCCGGCCAAACCTGCAGGCTATCAGGCAATTCTTTAAAGCGCTGCAGAGCATCAAACATCTGACGGGCACCATCTTCCGTTGAACCGGCAACATTTGCGGCTTTTTCTAATAAATCAGGGCGGCCAACATCGCCAACAAAGACAAAGTCACCCGTAAAGACACCCATTGGTACATCTGAACCGACTCCTTTATCCGTTAGAATGAACGATAGACTCTCAGGTGTGTGGCCGGGGGTGTGCATTACCTCAAATTGGACGTTACCAATCGAGAAGACATCCCCATCTTTTAATGATTCATACGTGACTTCGTTTACATACTGATATTTCCAATTTGTATCTCCTTCATCAGAAAGGTACAGTTTTACATTGTGGCGCAATGCAAGCTCTCTGGCACCCGAGACGAAATCGGCATGAATATGCGTTTCAGCAGCAGCCGTAACATTTAACCCTTCCGCTTTGGCAGCTTCGAAGTAGGCATCAACATCTCTTGCGGGGTCAATAACAATGGCTTCTCCCGTTTGTTGGCAACCTATCAAATAAGAATACTGTGCAAGTTTGTCATCAAAAAAAGATCTGAAAAACATCATTTATACCTCCCTGTTTATCTTTCCTGACAATACGTTGTGCAGTGTATTCATAGATTAATAAACTCTCCAAGCACATCATATTTATGTGCCATTATATACCCTATGGGGTTTATTATCAACTAACCCCCCTTTTGTTGAATAATGAAAGAGTCATTGACGAGTGACTGCATCCGAATAATAAGTGCTTCCGTTTACGTGAGTGTGTCCATTGGCTTCATTCCTTTCCCGGATGATATTTATTCTCAGCGTATCACAAAAATCCCTGTCTTTTTCCAAAACGACATTACTTCCAAATATCCTGTGCTATTTCAACAACGTGTCGTAACTTTGTCCACTGTTGTTCTTCCGTCAGCATGTTTCCTTCTTCTGTCGAGGAAAATCCGCACTGTGGACTTAAGCATAATTGGTCTAAGTCTACGAAACGGGTTGCTTCATCAATACGCCGCTTTACTTCATCCGGATTCTCCAATTCCGGATATTTAGAGGTCACCAGACCAAGCACAATCTGCAGATCCTTCCGTTTGACGAATCGAAGCGGGGTGAAGTCGCCTGCCCTGTCACTGTCGTATTCCAGAAAGAATCCATCAGCATTGACCCCGTCAAGCAATGTTTCGGCAACGGGCTCATAGCCACCGGAGTACATCTATGTGGAGCGAAAATTACCACGGCAAATATGCATAGTAATGGTTAAGTCATCCGGCCGGTCTTCTACGGCTTTGTTGATGGTTTCCGCATACAAAGCTGAAAGTTTATCAGGATTAGTACCCTGGGCACGCATCTTTTCCCTTTCTTCTTCAGAAGCTAAAAAAGCCCATGCCGTATCATCCAATTGCAAATAGCGACAACCAGCATTATAGAAAGCCTGAATGGCCTTTTTATAAGCGTTGGCTAAGTCATGAGTGAATTCCTCTGGGTTGTCGTAAATGCCTTGCTCGATGCTTCCTCGAAGCCGAAGCATGCTCGGACTCGGTATAGTCATTTTTGCCCAGGGCCCTGCAATGCTTTTCAGAAACTTAAAGTCCTCAATCATTGGATGATTGCTAAAATCAAGCTTGCCTGTTACCTTGATAGCATGTGCTTTGGTTTGTTGTTGATGAAATTGGAGGCCAGTATCCGTATCAAATCCTTCGACGCCATCCAGGTTCTCAAGAAAATCGAAATGCCACCAGGCCCGCCGGAGTTCACCGTCTGTCACAGTGTTAAGTCCAAGCTTCTTTTGTTTTTCAACGATGCGTTCTATTTCTTCATTTTCGATTTCACGCAATTGTTCTGCACTGATATCGCCATTTGCTTTGTGCAGACGTGCCTTCTTTAGTTTGTCAGCTCTTAATAAACTACCTACCTGCTCAGCACGAAATGGCGGTTTATTGCGTTGAAGTGATTGTTGTATGATGATAATTTACCTCCCTTGAATTTATCCATAAATTGAAGTTACTCTGCAAACACTTGAGACCATTCCTCTTTGCCATCTAACATCAGAGCGGCAACGTCTTTAGCATCCTCAAAGCTGTGATTGGCGCCCCATCCACATCGTTTTGGATTGCACGCGGGAACCTCATTTTTTATAACGTCAGAAAGTATAAATAATGGGTGACCTTATAAGAAACGCTTCGGCATTCGCTATAAGCCGAGGCGAATGCCGAGTTTTTCTAAAGAAGATTTACCTTATCTGTTTTTTCCCATGGAAATTCAGCATCTAATCGGCCAAAGTGACCATATGCTGCTGTTTGTTCATAGATGGGCTGACGTAAATTCAACATTTTAATAAGACCGGCCGGTCGCAAGTCAAAATGACTCCGAATTAATTCAATTAACTGCTCCTCCGACACTCGCCCGGTCCCAAACGTATCGACGGAAATGGACACCGGTCCGGCCACACCAATAGCATAGGCCAATTGGATCTCGCATTTCTCTGCCAGTTCTGCGGCAACAATATTTTTGGCAACATACCTTGCAGCATAGGCCGCCGAACGATCTACTTTTGTCGGATCTTTACCTGAAAATGCACCGCCGCCATGACGGGCAAAACCACCATACGTATCAACTACAAGTTTCCTTCCTGTTAAACCGGCATCCCCCTGCGGACCTCCGATGACGAACCTGCCCGTCGGATTAATCAAATACTTGGTGTCCGAGTCAATCAGTTCTTCTGGAACCGTCTCATCAATAACGTGTTTTTTCATATCTTCAGTAATTTGCGCTAAAGACACATCGGGATGATGCTGTGTCGAAATAACAACGGTATCAATACGTTTGGGTCGATAACTTTCATCATATTCTGCGGTAACTTGTGTTTTTCCATCAGGGCGCAGATAATCCACAGTGCTATTCTTTCTAACTTCCGTCAATCGACGGGACAGCTTATGCGCCAAGGAAATCGAAAGCGGCATGAGTTCAGGAGTTTCGTTAGAGGCATAGCCAAACACGATGCCTTGATCACCTGCCCCCATTGCTTCGATCTCTTCATCAGACATTCGTCCTTCCCGTGCTTCCATTGCCTGGTTAACCCCTTGTGCAATATCCGAAGACTGTTCATCGATGGATGTCATAACAGCGCATGTATCCGCATCAAAACCATACTTGGCACGATTATAACCAATGCGTCTGATTGTTTCCCTAACCGTGTCCGGAATATCAACATAGGTTGACGTTGTCATTTCCCCCGTAACGAATACCAAGCCGGTATTCACTATGGTCTCACATGCCACACGGGCATTAGGATCATTTTTAAGCACTTTATCGAGAATGGCATCAGAAATTTGATCGCTTATTTTATCCGGATGTCCCTCTGTTACAGATTCAGAGGTGAACAGTTGGCGAAAATAATTTTGTGTCATCCAATACCTCCTTAATCGTATATGGTTCAACCGCTACTGATTTCACAGCATAACCGGCAATTCTTTTTTAAATTATTGATATTATAGTCAAACACCCGCTTATCATACTGCACGGGGTATAAAAAACCTTTTATTCACTCCTCAGAGTCGCGCTTCATCCTGTTTCCTCCCTTGTGCTGTTTACCCGGCACTAAAAAAGCCCTCTTCCTGGAATCAATAAGAAGAGGGCTCGGTGCCGTATATTTCGCTCTTCTTATCTTCAGCATACGCCTCTGGAATTAGCACAGTACTAACTTCTGTTGCTGAGGTTTCAACGGGCCAGTCCCTCCACCTCTCTGGATAAGAAAAATACAACTATTTAATTATAGTCCATACTATAACGCGGTCTTGAAACAAAAGTCAAGAGAAGAAATCGAGGATTCATTTAGCGCGCCCGTCCGTATTATAAGATAGCCATTTCATAAGTAATATAATGATACAAAACTAGTATACCGGAAATACCGGTATACTAGAGCCAATTATTGATTCAGTTTTCAATCCAGTCTTACACATTCTTCCCGGAACGATCTGCAGCGTCAAATCCGGTATCCTGGATAACACGAATGATTTCAGAGACCCCTGTCAGATGGTTTTCATAGACAACCTGACCGTTTTCAGCTTCCAAGTTTACACTGACATCCTTAACACCCGGCATGGCAGAGACAGCCTTTTCAATCTTCGTTTTGCAATCAGGACAGTGCATGCCTAATACATCGAAATATGCTGTTTCGCGCTTCACCTGGATTACCTCCTTCCTTTCACATTACAGTTTATTTCAATATGTCACCGATTAGAACATCAAAAGGTAGCAGGAATCGTCCTTACGCTTCATCGATCTTTATTACCAATATGGCATGATATAAGGATACTGGCTTTATGCATCCCTAACATTAGCACGCCGGCAAATGCCTGCTCATATTCAGTGTGGAACGGATATGGAAGCAGACCATTGACCGCCTCACGTTGGACCGGTATACAAAGCGGTCCCGTTAATTGGCTTCCAAATGAATTCGCCATACCGCCGATGAACGCATTGCTAATAAATACCAGACAGGCCGGCATGATGATCGCCCCGCTCAACCATGCATAGCGTTTCATTTCCTTCCGGGAAAGCCGTTCATTCGGATCTGGGGAGATAATAGGCATCCACATCGAAACAGCAAGCAAAAACAATATCGCAGAATAGACATTTTGAATTAGTGGATATTGCGCTAATAAATCGAGGACAAAAGGTAAGTGGTAAAGCAGGAATAATGCACCGAACATCAGAAGTGAGATTTTTGACGGGTAAAATCGTTTGCCATTGCTGATCGCCTGCAAAATGCGCAATTCACGAATTCGCCGGTACAGCCGATCTGGAATTCCCAGCAGTAATAATGGGGGGATGATAAAATAAAGCAAGCTCATCTGCAGCATGTGCAGGCTGAAGGCAAGATGACTGACGGCTTCCAGTGGACTTCCGGTAACAGCATACAAACTAATCAGTGCAATAAAGAAGAACAACGACTTTCTGCGCCCTCTATCAATCCGTTTAAAACGTCCAAACAGATACACATACAAGATTCCTGCAAGCAAACAGCCGGCCAATAACGGGATATTCCATACAAGAAACTGTTCCAACAATAACGCATCCACCAAGCGATTCCTCCTTCCACATGGTGAAACAGAACGAATTCACACGTCACCTCCCCTCATATATATGATAAAATTTCACAAATCATTCACAATAAATTTACACAAACGTCATTGAATAATCAAACCTTAGCCAATTATACTAATGTTAGTATTTGTTTTAAACTGTTATAAACAATCATACTGGAAAGGAGGAATGGTGTGCTTCCAATTGAGCGCCAACATAAAATAAAAGACTTGTTAAACAAACATCGCAATATGAAAATTTCTGATCTGAGCGCCAGGCTTGGTGTCTCCGAAATGACGATTCATCGTGATTTAAGACCGTTAATCGACGATGGTGCCGTCCTGAAGACGTTTGGCGGCGCATCGATTGCCCAGAAAGCAAATGAGAATATCACAAATGACTGTGTTTTCTGCAGCCGCACTATCAATGACCGTCTTGCATATCGGCTGATTTTGTCAAACAATCGGACAGAGACAGCATGCTGTGCACACTGTGGGCTTCTCCGTCACCGCCAGCTCAGTAATGACGTGATTCAAGCCATTTGTCCAGACTTTTTTCGCCAGACAACACTCAGTTCGCAGCTGGCATTTTATGTGATGGATACTTCCGTTGAAATTGGGTGCTGTCACCCGCAAGTATTGACATTTGAGCGAAGCGGGGATGCGGAGAAATTTGTCAAAGGCTTTGGCGGTACTGTTTATCGCTTTTCGGAAGCCATTGAGGCCATTTTCCAAAAAATGAACGAACATGATGGGTGTTTCAACAGCCATCACAGATCTGACTGACATGTTCGACAACCGTATTCAGGAAAGCTGAAGCTCCGTTTTTCCGAAATGAATAATAGTATCCGAATCCTCAGGAAAGGATGGAGTACATGAGATTAATGAAAGTTCCGGCATTTCTGCTTATTCTTATCCTCGCTGCATGCGGAGAAGACATTGAGACCAATATGTCAGAGGACGTAAGTGATTTTGAATTTACCACCCAGGACATGGAAACAATGTCGAATGATGACCTAAAAGGAGAGTGGTGGATAGCGGACTTTGTTTTCACCAACTGCACAACGGTCTGCCCGCCCATGACCAGGAATATGGCAGAACTGCAGCAGAAAATGAAAGAAGAAAATCTGGATGCTCAACTTGTATCTTTCAGTGTGGACCCTAAAAGGGATACACCGGAAGCCTTGAAACAATTTGCACAGAATTTTCAGGCTGATTTCAGCAATTGGACACTTTTGACTGGCTATGAATTCCAAACAATTAAAGAGTTTTCCATTAAATCGTTTAAATCACTGGTGAGAAAACCACCGGAAGGATCGGACCAGGTAACACACGGCACCAGTTTCTTTTTAATCAATCCGGAAGGGGAAGTGATTAAAAGCTATAATGGCACCAAAACAGAAGAAATGCAGAAAATTGTTGATGACTTGAAAATTGTCCTTAACTAACGAATGAAATATGGGAGGAGTTAAAATGAAAAAAAGTATTTGGGCCATTTTGGCGGTATTCATCATGGCACTGCTAGCCGCATGCGGTAGTGATAATACAGAACAGGGATCCGGCAATGCGGAAGAGGAAATTAAAGAACTCAAAGTCGACTTTGACTTATCAGAAACCGCCAAAGTCGGTGAAAAGATCCAACTAAAAGCAACGGTAACGTATGGGGGCGAAAAAGTAAAAGATGCGGAAGAAGTGAAATTTGAACATTGGGAAAAAGGCCATGAAGATGACAGTACTATGGTTAAATCATCCAATAACGAGGATGGAACGTATACCGCTGAGGTAACCTTTGACCATGACGGCACCTACGAAATATACGCCCACACAACTGCACGCGGCATGCACACTATGCCAAAAAAATCCATCATGGTTGGTAGCGACAAAAGTGACGAAGAAAACAGCAGCAAAAGCGAAGACAACGGCCATGACGACCACCATGCAAAAGGATTCGGCATGCATTTTGCCAAACCTGATTCTATCAATGCCGGAAAGGAAACCGACTTGATAGTCCACTTGCAGATGGATGACAATCCGCTTGAAAAAGCCGATGTCAGTTTTGAAATTTGGAAAGATGGCGCGGAAAAACATCAATACGTTGACGCTCAGGAAACGAAAGCCGGTGAATACGGCGCAACACACACATTTAATGAATCGCATTCATACAATATGACCATCCACGTCGAAAATGACGAAGGGCTGCATGAGCATAAAGAATTTCAACTTGAAGTAACGGAATGATCATTGCAATCCCGTATAAAAAGAGGCTGTAACAGCACAGCCTCTTTTATACCCTTTTATACTCCTCTTTTGTCCCAGTCTATAAATAATCTTGAGGCATGGCAGGCATTGAAATTTACAGAAACTATTTTGCGTCGTCATCATTACTATAACTCTTAAGGATATGGCGCACCATGTCAATAGCATTTTGGGCGGCCATGTCTTTAAAATCATGATAGAGTTCGCCGCCCTCATCACCCGCAGTATCAGATATAGAGCGAATCACGACGTATGGTATATCGTTTAAATATGCGATCTGTCCGATAGCAGAGCCCTCCATTTCAATAGCCCATGCATCAAACGTATTAGCAATCCGCTGCGATTTCTCATCGTTTGTTACAAATTGATCACCAGTGGCAATCGTACCGGTGTAAACATCAATATTTTTTGGTAGTTCACCGGCGGATTCTTTGGCTAATTTCACTAACTCAGGATCAGCTTTGAAAAACGTTTTATCCATACGTGGAACTTCGCCTTCCTTATCTGCGGCATTCATATCATGTTGCACAGTCTGGGTTGAAATGACAATATCACCGATATTTAACTTCTGTTTTGGACCGCCTGCGATTCCCGTATTTATGAGTGCATCAACCCCAAATTTATCAATTAATATTTGTGCAGTCATAGCTGCATTAACTTTGCCGACACCTGAGCGTACGAGCACAATTTCCTGATTCTCCCAAATACCCTTATAGAACGTTAGTCCACTTTGCTTTTTTGTTTGGTCTACCTTCATTTTCCTGTGAATATTTTTAACCTCTTCTTCCATGGCACCTATAATCCCAATAACATGTGTTTGGTTACTCTTATGCTCAGCCTGTGCAGCGCTTCCTTTTTCCTCTTTTGCAGTGCTCTGTTTTTCAAAAAAACTGCATCCCGTTGCCACAACCGTAAACATCAGAATAAGGACAGTTACAGAAAAAAACCGAATATAATTTTTCGACATAATGTTGTATATCCTTTCTATTAAAAATCTGAATTCCCGCATCATCTCCCCGGGAAAATGAACGTCTCCTTCTTATACTTCTACAACAGATACAGGAACAAATTGGGACTTGGTCACGTCGACCAGACCTTCATCGGTGATTTTCAGTGTTGGAATCACCGCTAATGATACGAATCCTAATGTCATAATGGGATTAACATTATTTGCAATGCCTAGTGTACCATGTGCCACTTCATTGACATGATCTTGTTTAGCGGTAACCTCTTCTCCTGAAAGACGACTCATCAGACCTCCTACAGGTAATGCCATACGACAGAGGACTTCACCCTGATGAATCAAAACAACACCGCCCCCTTGTTCTTTTAATGTTTCAACAGCCAATGCCATATCCTCATCGTTGGTTCCTGTCACAATCAAATTATGGGAATCATGGGCAATAGAGGTCCCAATCGCACCTTTTTGGATCCCATAGTCTTTCAATAAACCGACGAAAACATTTCCGGTGTTTTGGTGTCTTTCAATCACAGCAATTTTGGAAATCGACTTTTCAGGATTGTATACAAACTCACCGGTTTCATCACAATCTACTTCAACAATGGCTTCATTGGTTAAGGCCTCCGTCTGAATCACCTCAATCGCCCTGGCTTGATTTGAGTCTAATTTCAGACAAAGTTTCTCTTTTGTAAAGTCACCGATATGGACACTCGATTGCACAGGTGAAATATTGGCACGGGTCAATGGCAATACATATTTTCCTTGATCGGCCACGAGTTTCCCATCAATATAGGTTTGTTCAACCGCTAAGTGGTTCAGATCACTAAAAATAACCAAATCCGCTTTTAATCCGGGGGAAACTGCTCCACGGTCATGCAGGTTGCAGCATTCTGCTGTATGGATTGTCGCCATCTGAATAGCTTGGATTGGATCCACCTGTTCCTCCACACAAATGCGAATTGCGTGATCCAAATGACCTTTTTCCAAAATGGTTTTGGCTTGTACATCATCTCCGCATAAAACACAGCGGCTGGCATTTTGTCGGGTGACACCTTTGAGCAATGTGCGCAAATTCTGCGTCACCGATCCTTCTCGTAAGAAGACATACATCCCCCGGGAAATCCGTTCTTGTAACTCGGCTACCGTTGAACATTCATGATCATTTTCCACTCCCGCTGCAATGTACGCGTTCAGATCCTTTCCACTAAGCATTGGACTATGTCCATCAATGCGCTTTTTTTGCTTCTTCGCCACTAATAGTTTATTCACCACATCATCCCGAGCTTGAACCACGCCAGGAAAATCCATAAATTCTGCAAGTCCTTCCGCTTTCTCCTCTTCCAAAGGCGCCACCATCTCAGCAGCATTCAACACGGCCCCGGCATTTTCCATATTTGTCGCCGGGACGCAAGAGGGCAGCATGTATCGAATATCTAACACCGTATGATTGGCCGCTTCCCTCATATAATCCAATGCTTTTAACCCTGCTACGTTGACAATTTCATGCGGATCTGCCATCACTGTCGTTGTCCCATGAGGTACAAGTAAACGACCAAATTCCTCGGGAGTCACATAGGAAGATTCCACATGAATATGGGGTTCAATAAAACCAGGTGCAATGTACTTTCCTTCTAAATCAACGATTTCCTTACCATCATAGTTTTCGCCAATCCCCGCAATTTTACCGTCTTTAATGGCGACGTCGCCTCTGAAAAACGTACCTTGATAAACATCCACGATTTTCCCATTTTTTAAAACGATATCTGCAGGTTCGCGCCCAGTCGCCGCATGAATTAATTGGGTTAATTTTTGCATCTTATCCGCCACCTAACCTAATTCTGGAATAAGTTCTTTAATAATTGGATCATAAACCTCTAAGGTTAACCTTCTTTTCGATAAGTTGTCTGTTGTTGTGCTTCGGCCATTTATGATCCCTTTTCTTGAAACATAGAAAAGCTCCGGTATCTCTACCGGAGCTCAACATACAAAGGGGTAGTGACCACGAAAATACACATGTGATCCTGAACACCCTCGTAGTTAGGCCGTTTAAGGCAGCCTGGTAGAGACATGCGGGCCATATTCCCGCAGTTATACGATGATGAATCATATTGTTTCGTTCATTCAAAAAAATTTGGAAAATAACTCACTTGTTTTCCGTGTCACCTTAATTTTTATCTTCTTTTTGAATGTTCACTTGTAAAGCTACTTAAATTTAACAACCTTGATCCCGATTGTCAATAAAAGACGAACATTGGTTATACTTGTCATTTTATTGTTCGTTTTATCCTGTGTTAAAACATTATCTTATGTACGTCATTGTAAGTTCGGATTTTTTAATAAAACCACTTTGTCCAGGGCTCTTGGTTATTAAAAATGGTCCGCAAATGATACCGGCACCAATGCTTATTGCAGATAGGCACGGGAATATCTTCTTATTAACACTAAACAATTGGCAACAAGGAAATTAAGAACGCGTCTCTTTTTCCAGTTTATAATCTTTCCATCCTTTTACAATCCTGTAACGATTCAGATGGCATACCACTTTCTTATTCTTCCTCAGTTCCCAATGTCATGCCACCATCAACGACAACTTCTTTACCCGTGCAATATGCACTTTCATCAGATGCAAGGAATGCTACAGCCCGGCCATTTCAATCGGCTATCCGATACGTCCCAGTTTAACCGAATTATAAAAATCCGGAACATCCTCACCCTGGGTGGCTATTTCTGTTTCCATTCCGCCTGGATGAATCATATTAACCCTCAGGCTTATTCTTTCTCTCCTTAACGTAGAACCAGATTCATGCTGGTAGCGAGCCCCATTCCAGAATTTTTGCCGTTTACAGTATATATTGATACTATTATTCTTCTTCTAAAGTCCTGCTGGCGCTCATTTATTTAACTTCTACAACGAATATATAAGAGGCATCACCGTGAGATAAATTTTCTTTTTCTTCATCCATCCACCGTACCCCATAATCATAATAATAAATTCCCTTTTCATTAGGAGCTGTAAACTGGTTACCCTTTAATTCTGCATCAACTTCTTTATCATTGCTTATCTTTGAAAGATGGACTTCGTTAGGTTTTGGTGTATAATCCATTCCGAGAGCTATACCTTCACCAGCTTGAACTTGTATAGGCTCCTTGTCTTTTAATTGTTCAACCGGTCCAACTTTATCAACACACCCAGATTTCCAACAGTATGAACCCAGTTTAATATCATACTTTTTGTTATCAACTTTTATATAGGCATTGGGGGGACTATCTCCTGATAAGTCCCCATTCTCACCTGTATTTTTTGAAAATAGGCCACCACAACCACTTAATATAAAAACTATCAATAAGATAGCTATGACAGTAAACTTAGTCATTGCTCCCATCCTTCTTTTACAAAATTAAAAGTTGGCGTTCATATTATCCCAATAACTTCAATTTTATTTCGTATCACACATAAAGTATTACTTTAAGGCAAATGTTTAGAAAAACTCGGCATTCGCCTCGTCTTATAGCGAATGCCGAGTTTTTCTTATAAGGTCATCCATATTTTATACTTTCTGACGTTATAAAAAAGGAAATCAACTATTAGAGGTTGTTCAAAAAGTCCGGTAAACATGACACTTCGAATTTCTTCGTTGGCTTGTTTCTCCGCCGCTCATGTATCTAAAGGCATACATTCCGCTTTGAACACGCACTATTAGGTGAATAGAGAATATCCAATTTGAAAAATTATGAGTATAAGTCTCTTGCTGGAGTCCATAACTATAGCGCGGGTTTTGGATAATTATATAACGAACAATATATTTTGGTGTATTTATTATGGCTGTTGACCAAAAT
Organism: Lentibacillus kapialis; assembly: GCF_014646635.1. Classification (GTDB taxonomy): domain Bacteria; phylum Bacillota; class Bacilli; order Bacillales; family Amphibacillaceae; genus Lentibacillus; species Lentibacillus kapialis. The sequence continues at coordinate 3,429 of NZ_BMNQ01000054.1, read as the reverse complement.
CTATGGTTGACAAATTAGATGTCATTTTGACGTCAGCAGTCGCTTCGGAAAAACACTACGCTTTCCGTGGGCTTGTCCTCAGCCTCCTCGAAAAAGAAGGTCGCTTTTTCTGCGGGGTCTTCACACTGCGCATTCCCACAGGAGTCTCCGTGTTTTTCCTCCGCTAGCTAGTTTCACTACTATATTCACTCATTCATATCAACCATAGATTTTGGGGTTGACCCTTTATTATTTTATTTGAAATTATAGTCAACGTTTTATCTGATTTAAATTTTTCATTCTTAACAATGGTAATATACAACTCACTCATGACGTTGTATATTACCATGGAGTTGTTTGATCCATCTACGCCTTTTCTCTTTGGCAGGCTTATAACAAAGCGATAATTATAAATTGTTAACAAGAAGGGGAAAATCCACCCTGAGAATCTTATGGTTTAGTAGTGGATCTTACCTTATTCACGATAAGCGCCTGTTTGATGAAGATCAAGATTTTCAAAAGAATCATTAGCCCATAGTTATTCAAGTAATTCTCGTAGTTTCTGAACGGCAGATAAAATATTTATTAATTCCTTAGATGATAAATTCACATGATACTTTTCAGAAATTTGTTGATAAAATGCTTCCATTTCATTTTTATAAAGTAATCCTTTTTCGCCTAATTCAATGGAAAATGTTCGTTTATCTTCTATCTGTTGCTTTCTAATGATATAACCATCTTTTTCAAATTTTGCTAACTGTTGACTGACAGCACTTTTTGTAATGCCCATTTTTTCGGCTAACTCTGTAGGAGAGGAGAACGGATGCCGAATGATCAATGTTAACAAGACATATTGTTGGTTATTTAATCTAATATTCATATAGGCCCTTTCTTTTTTTTCGAGAATAATCCAAATATCTTCAATTGCTCGATTAATTTGCTCTGCTATATTTTTATTCTTCATGTTTCTGCTTTTCACCCTTCTTCCACCAATTTCTGGGATTTAAATAACGTTTATATTTTGATACTACTTCTTTACCTACGAGTAAAGCCCCTATCCAAAATAAGATTTCTCCGATTATGAGACTGCCTGTTATAATACTTGCTTTAACCGTAAGTGAAATTGGCGTAAACGTTGTGACAGCAGCAATCAACCAACATAAAACAGAAATAATTAAAAGCGCTGTTCCAAGCTTATAAAAAATTGAATTTTTTTGCTTCTTTTTGATTGAAACCTGTTCTCTTCCCAATTTTAAATCCCCTAAATATAATTTAGTTTGCTTAACTAAATTATATGATAATAATATATCAATTACAAGGACCCTTAAAGTTCATCTTTTAGTTTAAAAAGTTACATAATACGATTTTTGCCCTTGATTACTTTTGTAATAAATATACACAAATAAAAAATAAATACAGTTGCTACGAAATAAAACATCAATCTTGAAATGATTTCATCTTTACTATATTTGTAAGCAATAAGCCGCAAAATAAATTATTACTGACACTATTGATACCAAGCCAATTATATTTAACAATTTATGTGTGCTCATTTCACCCCTATTGCCTCCTCTATTTCCAGTCTTCTTTGGTGGTCTGCAGCATTAATGATACCAAACGCGCTAATAACTGTTCCTATATCACAAAGGAAAGGGCACTGATTCTTGATAACGAATCGCGCTGCCCATATCCCATGTTTTTTAGTAAATCACCTTTTCAAAAATAGCTTATTAAAATGTCATCTATTTGGTTAATGCAATTTCGATATCCTTACCAACCTCAAGCAACAAATTTTGGCGATTCTTCACTGGAGCAAAAACCATTACATAGTTATCTGTGTCATGTAGCTCTTCCTTGCTATAAATCGGAACAACCTTCTTTCCAGCTGACTTCAAAAAGACACCCGTTTTTTTCTTATTAGCTCTATAGCCATATTCCTCACCTGATTCTCTAGGATTAAAGAATAGTTCTTCCAGTTTACTTCTCTTTTCATATTGTCCTCCACTTTCGTCCGTATAGATTGTAATATCGGACCCAGTAACGACGACTCTTGTTTCCAAGGCAGAGAACTCTACCTTCCTAATATTGTAAGTTTCACCTTTAAAAGTGAATCCTTTATTGACTTTAACCGTTTTTCTGTTAAAGGTGGCAGAAGATTTAAGCTTAAACTCTAGTGGCCAAGTTGTCTGTACACTTCCATTTCCGCTGTTTTTCCAGATAGTCAAATCTTCAATCTCTAAACGAATGTTTTGTCCCTCATAATTTTTTATTGATTCGAAAGATAAGGCCTCATATACTTTGTTTTTTGTTTTACTGTAATATCGGCTTCCCCACCCCACATTTTCTAGTGATTTCTTTTCGTCACCGAAGAAATTATTCTCAATCAAATTAATCCTACTAACGCCTTCCCAAAGATCAATATAATAGTTCTTTAAATTTGTCTTTTCACTATGATAGGTCAACAGGAGCTTTGTTTCTTTACCATCGGTTAAAATCCTTTTGAAATGTACGGTTATGTCATGCTTTTTGTCATAATATTTTTGATCAAGCACTTGACCTTGTCCCAATTTCACAGCCGCTCTTACTCCCGCGTCATCGACATGTTGACTAGAAAAAATAGTGCCATTTACCTGTTGAGTACTTTCTGCAGTGCCTTGTACCTCTTGAGTACCCCCTAATGATGTAAAAGCTAAAACGGAACCGATAGCTAAAACTATAATTAACGAAAAGAAAGAAATCAATTTTTTCATATATACCCCCCTCCCATATAAGGGATGTACAATATAACAAAATTATTCTTCCTTTTTCGAAAATATGACCCGTATGTAAGGATTGGGCACCAAGTCTTATTCCGAAATGGCGCCCATCGTTGAAGCCTTTTATTTTTTCACACTATCCAATAACACGTAGCCAAACACAATTCCAGCGATTGTTGTAATTGTCGGACCCCCAATTAGAATTATCTCCGTTATAGGGTGTGAGTATGGCAAAATTAACATTGTTATTATAAAAAGGGATGGTAGCGCAATTGCTACGAATCTAACCCAATCAAATGTCCATTCCTTGTTTTCTTTGATTTCAATTATTAGTTTAGGCAATCGTAATAACAATCCGATCACAATAGGGAATATAGCAGCAAATATTATAACAGGAAATAATTCAAACTCCCTTTTGGCTGTTTCTTCTAACTGTGATTGATACTTCATTCCCCAGTAGATAATGAAGCCAATCATAATTGTCCAGCCGAAATAGTATAAAAAGCGTTTAATGAAATCTCTCCTCTCCTTCATTCATGGAGCAAACTTACCCCTTAAAGCAACATCGGATGACGTAAAATAGTTTGTGTAGATTCTTTGAGACAAAAAAAGAGGTAGGGTATCCTCAAAATTGGACAGAAAAAAAGAGAGGAGAAACCCTACCATGTCTCAAAGTATATCGAAAGATAGCTTT
>NZ_BMNQ01000053.1 GCF_014646635.1 Lentibacillus kapialis | reverse complement strand
GTGCGGAGGAGAGATGTATCCGGAGTATTATAAAGGTATGCATGGACAGGAATACAAATTATCGGATATCCTCTAACGAAGTTAGGAAGAAAAGGACCGGGCCGCACTTTGCCCGGTTTTTCTTAAACTAAGCAACGAGGCACTGCCGGCAAAGCGTGCTTCCTTGCTTTTTAGGTTTCTATTCTTTAAAGCAATATTGCAGTTCGTTAAATGACGCCCGCAATTCAAGCACTTTGTTTTTTACATTGTCAGATTTGGTATTATTTTTCACAATATCAGCAATTAATGCTGCGATATAATCCATCTCGGCTTCTTTCATGCCGAGACGTGTGATTTCTGTTGTGCCAATTCTTAGTCCGCTTGGTTCATCCCAATCTTCCGGCCGGTCAGTTGGGATCAAATTCTTATTGGTAATGATATTGGCTTCGGCTAAACGCCGGGCAACATCATAACCACCGCCGAATTCCTTCACATCAAGGATAACCTGATGTGTTTCCGTAAAGCCTTTGTGAGCTCCCAACACTGAAATGCCATGTGACTGAAGCGCTTTTCCGAGTGACTTGGCGTTTGTAACCACTTGGTCCATGTATGATTGTCCAAAAGCAATGAACTCAGCTGCTGCGACAGCCAGTGCGGCTACTCTGTTTACCTGGTGTGTAGCGGCAAGTGCCGGAAATATGGTGTCAGTAATGTTTTCTGTTAAGCTGGGATCATCCCATAAAATAATGCCGCTTTGCGGTCCGCTGAACGTTTTGCCTGCTGATCCTGTTATCACGCTTGCGCCCTCGTTCAGCGGATCCTGGAACTTGCCGGCGGCGATTAAACCAAGCTGATGGGCACCGTCAAAAAATAGTTTGCCATCCCATTCAGATACAATGGCCTTCATTTCTTTTAATGGAAATGGAAAGAGTGTCATCGAAGCGCCGAGTGAGACAAGACGCGGCTGAACTTCGCGCGCTATTTTGGCAAATGCATCCAGATCAACAGTAAGCTCGTGAGGATCCATTGGTACATCGTGTATTTTCAACCCCCTGATACCTGCAGGACCATCATTCCGGTTGCTCGAATGTCCTCCGACCGGTTGACTTAAGGTCATAACCGGATCACCCGGATCGGTTAAGGCGGCATATACGGTCATATTTCCAAGCATGCTTGCAATTAGTCGATGGTCGGCGTAATTGGAACGGAATGCTTTCTTCAACAATTCCATGCAAAGCGCCTCAATCTCGTCAATATACTGTGTACCTGCAAACCAGCGTTGTTTAGGTCCTATGTGCCCTTCCGCAGCTCGAATGCCGACTTCTGATGATAGAAGCTTCCGGACAATCGGACTCGTCGGGGCTTCAGGAGCCAAAAGATTCAAACATTCTCTTCCTCGCCATACCTCATTTTTATTAACGGCATGGACAACTTCGTGAGCTGTTGTTTGATGGGAGGGACTTGACTCTATCAAATCACGTGCCCAATTTAAAACGGAGTCATCATGAACTTCCGGATTCTTTGTCATTTCTGTCATGCTAGGCCTCCTAATTTTTATTCGATAAGCTGGTCACCCAGGCTAAGCCAATTTTGTTCAATTAACGCAACAACCTGCTTATGTTGTTTGGCTTTACCGGCTTGAATAATATTTTCGTGATCTTTAACGGAATGCTCGCCATTGAATGAATCAAATTTTAAATATTCCAGCCTGCGCAGTTTCGGGAGCAGACGATTCAGGACATTGATAATTTCGCTGTTTCCACTGGCTTGCAGAAATACATTATGAAATGCATCATCAGCTTCAATGGCTGCAGTTATGTCTTTCTGGATAAGAGCCATTTTTAAATGTTTATTCGCATCCTCCATGGAACGGTAATCGTCGTTTTTTAAAGAAGGAACAGCCAATTTGGCGGCCAGTGCATGGAGATCAGCGGCAACGACAAACGTTTGTTTCACCTCCTCAGTATTGATTTCGGAAATGCGTGTAAGTGAACCGGGGGTGGAAATAACCAAACCCTCATCTTCCAATCGTTTTAACGCTTCTCTGACCGGTGTTCGGCTAACATTGAATTGTTCAGCCAGTTCTGCATCTCTAACTTTTTGCCCAGGGGATAATTCCAGGCTGATGACAGCCAGCTTTAAACCTTCATAAACCTGATCACTCAATGATTGTCTGCCTAATGATTTAATGGTTGTATGCGATTTCATATACCCAATATATTGGATATCGCTAGTAGTGTCAAGGAAATAACAAAAACGAGATGGGAGCGTCTCCTCATCTCGTCTATCACATTACGTTCAATAGCAATCTTTTCAACAGCGGTGCAAAGTGTTCGGGCAGATCGGCGACAGAAGGGATCATGATGCGTTCTTTACCATAAATGTTGCGCATAAGGTCGTCTTCTTGTTCGCTGATGTCGCCCTCTGCCAGAAACATGCCGATGACGTCCATACCTTTTTTGCGGGTCTCGGAAACGGCGAGGGACGTGTCCACAATGCCATTTTCATTGTAATTGGATGCGGCCGGTTCTCCATCTGAGAAGACGAGCAGGAAGCGGTTTTTTTCACTTCGCGCTTCGAGTTCTTCAGCGGCTGTCCGAATGCTAAAACCATCCCGGTTGTCTTCTTGGGCTTCCAGCTGCATAATGTTCGCACCATGGTTCTGATAAAGCGAATCATGAAAGGAATGGATGTTATGAAAATAATTGGGCTGATAGTGATGTTTTACAGCAGTCGCCTCTTCCCAGAATCCAATGATGGCATGTGGAATATTTAAATCTTTAAGCACTTCATGGAATAGGACAATCCCTTTTTTAGTTTCTTCCATCTTATTGAGCATGGAGGCAGAGCAGTCTACCAGCAGTGTAAAAGCGGCATCCATTTCTTTGGATTCCTCATCTTTTTTGTAAAATAAACGCGGGAATTCTTCAGTAGCAGCCGACACTAGTTTTTTTGACAGACGTCCGCTGGTTAAGTTGCCGCGCGGTGTTTGCCGCTTATGTTCCAGGACTTTTTCAATCGTCTTTGAAAGCCTGCGCTGATAAGGGGCAATCTCCTCAGCATAGTGACGATAGCGTTCCTCTTCCTTGTCTGTCGGCATCTCGGCTTGTTTAATCACTCTGACAGCGTACTGATTCTCCCGGCCATAGGCTCTACTGGTTGCTTCGCTATTCTGCGGGTCCTGCCGTTTTTCCATCGCTTCCATGTCGGAGTAGTTATTCTGATCGCTTTTTCCTGATGAACCTTGAATGGACGCAGTGGCCTGATCGCCTTCTTCGGTTTCACGGGCCCCTTCCCCCATCAGGCTCGAGCGTGTGCCTTGCTCTAATTCGAATTGCATAAAATTTTGCTTTCGGTCGGCATTTTCGTTTTCGCCGTGCCAAGTGGAAAATTGCTGTTCGAATGTTTCGCTGTCTTCCTCGCTGACATCTTCCTCGAGGCTCTCATTAGCAAGCGGATCGGTACGCGTCAGCTCATCAAATGCGTTCTGCTCCGTATAGCTCGAAAGATTAGCGATTGGAAATATGAGATATTCATGCATCATGTCGGTATAATCGGATTCCAGCCGTAAGAGGATTTGTTGGGTTATTCGCGCTATATCGTTTGTATCGCCGGATTCAAACAGCTGGAAAATAAGTGGTTTCACTGTCTTCAGTTTCTTAACCTGTCTGTCATTAGCTGACGGAAAAGAAGGATCAGGTGTATTTGCCTGTGTCAATAAATAAATCAGGCAGTATAATTCATCAAGGGCGAGACTTCGCGTCACATTTGCCTCAAGCTGCTGTGTAAAAAAACGGATTAGATAGTCTCTGCGAATATCGAATAAGGTTGCTGTTCCGGGGCGGTCTTTCTTGACGATTTCCTCGAGCCGGATATTCTCAAACAGTGTGAATAATTGACCGGCGAATTTCGGGAGCTCCGACTCAGATATATCCTTTATAAAACGTTGCATTGCCGGGATATCGGAATGATGCAGTGTGCCAACTGTCCGCAGAAGGATATCGGTTTTGAGTCCGGCTTCCCTTGCTTTAGCATTGCCGATACCCCAATTGGCACTTGCGGTTATTTTATAATGTTCGTTATCAATCGCTGAGCCATAAGCATAGTCAAATTTTAACTCAGGCATTCCTGATAAGACCCCTGTCAGATCCTGCAACTGCAAATAAAGTTGAGTGTCGACATCATGTTCACGGAATCGAAACATATATATTCTCCCATCTCAATTTCCAAGTTTAACCAAAAAGAGTCCCAGCCATGGTCATGACCAAGTTCTTTTCCCGTTCTTCGTCAAGTTTATCGGCAATCGCCCGGCGGATGGCCCGTTTTGGCGGAAGCATAGCACTCAGATCACATGCGTCAATTAAAGCACGGATGGAAGCAGCATCTTCCGCCAGCTTGCCTTGGGCGACTGCTTGAATTAAATCATGAGAAAGACGCACGAACAGGTCAATGGTCCGTTTTTCATCCAAATGGCTCGTATCCTCAATCAGTTTTTTTAATTGCTCCCCTTGCAGATACGGGATATCAATAACGACAAAACGGTTTTTTAGCGCTTCATTCAGCGGGACCGTTCCAACATAGCCTTCATTGATCGCAGCAACTACTCCAAAGCCTTCTTTGGCCGTGATGATTTCCTCTGTAAACGGATTAGTGACGGTACGGCGATAGTCCAGCACGCCGTTAATGAGCGGAAGTGTCTCCGGCTTGGCCATGTTGATTTCGTCAATATAAAGAAATGTTCCATGTTTCATCGATTTGGTGACGGGACCGGGTATAAAGTCAATTATTTGCCGGTCACCGTCGTAGTCAAGGGTTTTGAACCCCATTAAACTTTCCGCGTCCAGATCGACGGAGCAATTCACGTTGAACATCGGCTGATTAAATAAGTTGGAAAGTGTTTCGGCAAACCGTGTTTTTCCTGAACCCGTCGGCCCTTTTAGCAGCACATTTTTCCCCATACTTAAAGCGATAATGGCATCTGACAGCAAATCTTCATCAGGGGGGACATATCCGCCTTTACGGATGAGATCGCTCAATTCATTATTTTGTGTGGTATTTCGAGTATCGTCTATTAAATGCCTGATTGACTCAGGCAGCTGGTGGTATAGTGACATTGCTGTGCTCCTTTCATCCGTTATTGTAACCTTTGTATTGATACCCTGTCATGTGAAGCGTGTTTCCGATAGTCATAAACCACCCATCATTCCAAATAAACCGGCAAAAGTCGGCAAAATATTAAATCATTATGACAAAACATCATACTTTTTAACCAAATAATGACATTTTTATGACTTAATTAGTACTTTTTTACCTAGTACAATTATTGCAAATTGTTTAACATTAATTGTGGATGAATCATAAGTCACACAAATCAGCAGAGGAGGTATCCATTCAGCAGACTATAGTTCGTTTAACGAGGAGGAGTATGATGAAAAGAATTTCAGTTGTATTGATTGCATTTTTGCTGGCTTTCAGTCATTTTTTTCATGTGAGTGCCGCAGAAATGACGGGGAAGCGTCTTCAAGAAAACACGGAAAAGAAGGTAAACACTGAATCGAAATCGTTGAAGGAAACGACAGATCCCGATAAAGAAGTCAGGGTTATTGTTGAATTGAAAGCGGATGCACCTATCGAAAAAGCAACTAAAAAAGGTGTTACGTTTAACAAACTGAAACCAACCGAACAAGAAAAGATGCAAGCTCAGGCCAAACAAGCTCAGAAAACCGTTAAAAACACCATGAATTCGAAAAAAATCAAAGCGAATCATCTTCAGGAATTTTCGACAGTTGTTAATGGGTTCAGTACTGAAGTTAAACAAGGTGATATTGAGACGATTAAAAATATTCCTGAAGTTGACAAGGTACATATCGTAAATAAGTATAAACGCCCTAAGGCGACACCGGATATGAAATACAGCAAAGAGTTGGTCCAAGCTCAACAATCGTGGCGGGATTACGGCTACAAAGGTGAAGGAATGACGGTTGGCGTGATTGATACCGGCATTGATCCATCCCACCGTGATATGGTTCTTTCAGAGACAACAAAGCCGGCTCATACGGAACAATCAGTGCAGGAAGCGATCCAAAAGCAGGATTTACCGGGCGAATTTTACACCGAAAAAGTACCATATGGATATAATTATATGGACGAAACAGATGATATTGTTGATAATGCCGCTGGAGCTTCAATGCACGGCATGCATGTTGCCGGGACAGTTGGAGCTAATGGCGATGAAGAAAATGGCGGTATTATGGGGATTGCTCCGGAAGCACAGCTGCTGGCTTTAAAAGTTTTCGGCAATGACCCGGACGTTCAGTACACATATGGCGATATTTATGTGAAGGCCATGGATGATGCGATTAAACTTGGTGTCGATGCACTTAACTTGAGCCTTGGTTCACCAGCAGGCTTTGTAAATGCCGACTCGCCTGAACAGCAAGCGGTGAAGCGTGCTGTGAATAACGGCGTGCTGGTTTCGATCTCTGCCGGTAATTCGAATAAATTTGCCGATGGATTCTATTACCCGCTTGCCTCAAACCCGGATTACGGTGTGAATGGTTCACCTGGTGTGGCGGAGCATTCGCTGCAAGTGGCATCATACGAAAACACATATATGGATGTTGATGCGGTGGACTATATGATTGATGACACGTCGGGAAGCGTGCCGTTTTTGTCAGCGGGGGATACACATCCATCCGATTATGTGACGAAATCGTTTGACGTTGTGGAAGCCGGTATTGGAGCACCTGAGGATTTTGAAGGAAAAGATCTTCAAGGCAAATATGCTCTGATTCAGCGCGGTGAATTGGCATTTACAGATAAGACTTTGAATGCACAGGAAGCCGGAGCTGAAGGAGCGATTATCTATAATAATGTGGATGGCGTTGTCAACATGGCAACCGATGATGCCATTCATATACCGCAGCTGTTCATGCTGAAAAATGACGGGGACAGGCTTGCCCAAGCTTTGAAAGAGGGTAAAGACGTCACACTGAATTTTAATGGCGGCACAGCAACCATTGATAATCCGGATGCCGGGAAAATGAGTGCATTCTCAGCTTGGGGGCTGACACCGAATCTGGACTTTAAGCCGGAAATAACTGCTCCCGGTGGGCAAATATTATCAACACTGAATGATGACCAATACGGTCTGATGAGTGGGACATCAATGGCTGCCCCGCATGTAGCAGGTGGTGGTGCACTTGTCATGCAACGGATTGACGACGTATTTGAACGTGAGAATGCAGACCGTGTATCCATGGCGAAAAATATCATGATGAATACAAGCAAGTTAGTAGAAATGGATGGTTCCTATGTCTCACCCCGCCGCCAGGGCGCGGGAATGATGCAGCTTCACGCAGCCATGTCCTCACCGGCAGTGGTGACTGACGCAGAAACGAATGAAGCAAGTGTTGCCTTAAAGCAAGTCACTAAAAATAAGGTGACATTTGAACTGACAGCGAAAAACTTAACTGATGAAGCAATCACCTATGATGTGAAAGCCAATGTACAAACGGATCAGCCTGTTGAAAACGGGGGTGATACTCTGGTTGCCCCTAATCAGTTTCCAGCCATGGAGTTGGAAGGAGCAGGGACCGTTAATGGTGAAGATGTCAGTCAAATTGACGTACCGGCAAACGGAAAGGCAACTATTACGGTATCCGTTGATGTCAGTGATGTGGATTCACAATTAATGAAGACATTCACCAATGGCTATTGGCTTGAAGGTTTTGTGACACTGACAGATCCGAATGATGTGAACCCTAAAATTTCCGTACCATATGCCGGATTTAAAGGTGAGTGGGATGATTCGCCGATATTGGACAAGCCTATGTGGGATGACGAGTCTTATTATGAAACGTCCGGTATCGTCACATCAAGCGGAAAAGATGAAAACGGCGATCAGCAATATGATTTTCTTGGGAAAAATTTGCAGACAGATGCGGTGGATCCCGAAAAGATTGCTTTTTCACCAAATGGGGATGGAAATAAAGATGATGCATTGCTTGTCCCATCATTTTTAAGGAATGCAAAAGAAGTCAGGTTTAATGTTTTGAATGAAGACAAAGAAAGCGTGCGTACCATTGCGACCGAATCCTATGTAGCCAAGAACTATTTTGATTCCGGTGCAGGGCCAATGTATTATTTGGATTCATCACGAATCTGGAATGGCAAAATTGATGGTGAACCAGCACCAGAAGGCAACTATTATTTGCAGGTGCAGGCTATTATCGACTATGATCAGGCCGAATGGCAATCGCTTGAAATTCCGATTGAACTGGATACGACGGCTCCCGAATTAGATGCAAACTTTGACAAGGGGTCACAAACGGTAAGTGTTGATGCACAAGATACATCAGATGGTGTAGGTCTTGCTTATTGGGATGTACAAGTAGATGGAGAGAGCATTTTGGATGAGCCATATACAGGTGATGAAACGGAACACAAGTTGACGAAAAAACTGAAACCCGGCCAGACGTTGAGTGTTGTGGCAGCCGACTATGCCGGAAATCGGGCAAAAGAAGTTGCATCAGAAGGTGAAGACACAACCATGCCGGAACTTCACTTAATGGCTCCGGAATTCCAAGGTGTGGAAACATCAAGGGAAGTCGCGTTTACCGGCTATGTAACAGATAACTCCGATATTGAAAATGTTGCGATTGATGGCGAATCGGCTGAACTTGTTTATAACAAGGAAAAAGACCGGTATGATTTTTCAGCGACCATCAGTCATGATAGTGACGGCTACTTTCTGCGGCATATTAAAGCGACAGATAGCGCCGGCAATGAAGCGGAAATTGGACGGCGATATTTTGTAGATACAGAAAAAGCCACATTAAACGTGAATGCACCTGAAAAGACAGATGCTGATCAGGCTAAGGTGTCAGCAGCGATTACCGACAATTTTGATGATATCCGATTGTATGTGGATGGAAGCGAGGTCTATCGCCATGATCAGTCCAAACCGTATGGCATGGAAGGATTTGAAAAAACGGTTAACGATCTGGAATTGAATCTTGAGAATGGCAAAAATGAATTTGAGTTTAAAGTGGTCGACCTTGGCGGGCATGTGACAAAACAGACAATTGTGATTGATAAAGAGAGCGGGACGTCAGAATCCAGCATAAAAGTCATGAAATCCCTTGTTGATGAATATGAAGCAAATGATGAGATTACAAACAAGCGGACAGCGAGACTAATGAAGATGCAATTAACGACTGTCGGCCATTTCGTTGAACGTGGATCAACCGATAAAGCTGTCAAACATATGACCAATTTTAAACAAATGCTTCATCATTATGAAGAAGCCGGCCGGATAACAGAGGAAGCTGCAGCAACATTGCGGACACATGCAGAAAATTTGATTAAGAAATGGAAATGAGCGTCACTATAAGTATTTAATGGCAGCGCTAATCGCCAGATCAGGTTTTACTGAAAGATAATCTGATCTGGCGATTTTTTGGCGTTAACTTATAGACGGAAGTTCATGATAGGGCGCGAAACGAGAAACATGTTCCCGAGAGTGAAAACATGGGCGGGAAAGTTTGTCATAATATATCCTCTGTCGGGAAAGGTAAGCCTGTGCCATAATAAATTGGGAGGAAAGATTTATGTCCGAACAAAATAAAAATCGTAACAAAGATAAGAATAAACAAAACAACAAGAACAAATTTAACAAACAGAAGCCCGATCCTGATGTGGAGTTTGCAAAAGACCGCGAGTTCCTCAATTTGGATAACAAGAGGAACAAGCGGCACCGAAAGAATTGATCTGTGTTTGTCGAGGATAAAAGATGAAGCTGCCGTTCATATCATCGGCAGCTTTTTTGGTATCGTTTCTTAATTGACGCAACAGAAAAAATCCAGAAATGCTGATTATCCCCGAGCAGTGATGTTACTCAACTGTGATCATCTCCCAATAATCCCGCTGAAAGAGACTCATCATGACACAGTCATGGTATTTTCCGTTAACAAAAAAATGTTCTTTTAATTCACCTTCAAGGTGGAAACCGGCTTTTTCATAAACGTGAGCAGCTTTTTCGTTTACCTTCGTGACGATTAAGTACAGTTTATGAAGGTTAAGCACGGAAAACGCGTAATCCATCGCCAGTTTCGTGGCTTTGTCCGCATAACCATAACCTTGGTGTCCAGGGTCGATCATGATGGCAAATTCCGCATTCCGATGCCGCTGTTCGATGTCAAACAGTCCGACAAATCCGAGCTGCTCTTCACCATTAGTCAATATGAATTCGCGGTTTTTCGGGTTATCTTTGTCTTTGTCATAGCTTTCCTTCAGATATTCCATAGACATATAAGACTCACTGAACCAGTAATTCATGATATCAGGATTATTGAACAGTTTGTGCAAAAATGTTAAATCATCTTTTTCAAGTGCGCGTAGCTGAAGGGTGTGTGCCATTTTTAAAAGTCTCCTTTTACTAAAACTTCCGCCCCTATCATATCAAAAGTTATTGTGTGCAGATACATTATGTTTCTGTACAATTCAGGGCGATCAAAAGAATGGCGCCTTTGTTCTAACGTCCGAAAGTAAACATTTTGGAAAACCTCATAAGAACAGTTCGGCACTCGCTATTAGACGAGGCGAATGCCGAGCTTTTCTAATAAAGAAAGTATCAATTCATGGCTGCCACAGTACCTGTCACTGTGGTATTTTTAAATGAACAGGCTTGGGGTCTGTAACCAAAATCCCTTTAATTTCCAGGGCGGAAAGAATCGATGTAGCTTTCGGATTCTTCATAGTGTTTGTTTGTTGGTCCAACTGCTTCCATGTCAACGATAATCATGGAAGGTCTCCGTCGTGTGATGGCTTTTTCCAACGCAACCTTGAACGTATCGGGCGATGTGACTTTTTCAGCTTCAAATCCCATTGATTCACTCAATTTCTTGTAATCCGGATAATCGAGATCGACGGCACTTGTTCGGCCATATGCGGCTGTCTGCAGGTAGCGCAGAATGCCATAGCCGCCATCATGAAATAAAATGACAACAAGTGGCAGATTTTCTTGAGCTGCTGTTGCAAGTTCACCCGCATTCACCATGAATCCGCCGTCACCTGCCATCAGCACGACAACACGATTTTCATCCGCGATTTGCGCCCCGATAGCCATGGGCAGTCCTTGTCCGATACCGCCGCCGGATGCAAAAATAGATGTTCGTGGCTCATAGATATCAATCAGCTTGTTTCCCCACAAGTAAGCCGGGATCGTGACATCACGGACAAGAATAGCATTGTCGGGCATGAGCTCGCGCATACTGTCAGCAAATTGATCATACGGAGAAACGATATTACGTAATTCTGTGCGTACTTGATGACGTACTGATTTGACTTCTTCTGCAAATGCCGGATCAATGGTCACTTCCTGATCGGCAAGCTGTTTGTTCAGCTGTTTCAATATTTGTCCGGCATCACCGACCAGTCCGAACGTTGTCTCATAGTTCAGATTCAAAGCTTCCGGATCAGCATTGATGCCTATATGCTCGGAAGGAACCGGCGTAGCCCAGTCATTGGTTTCTTCACCGCGGAAATGCGTTCCGATACTGATGAGTAAATCTGATTTGTCAAATAACGCTTCTACTGCTGGATCTGCCGCGAAATTTCCTATGCAGAGCGGGTTGTTTTCTGGAATGGAACCTTTCCCTGATTCGCTGGTGACGACTGCCGCCTGCAGTGTCTCAACTAATTGGATGAGTTCCTGTGAGGCATTTGCTTTGATAACACCGCCACCCGCCCAGATAATCGGACGTTTTGCTTCTGTCATTTTATTGATCAGTGTGTCCGGGAGAGCTGTTTCAGCTTGTTTACCATTTCCATCAAAATCAATGATAGTGCTCTCAGGAATGATCATAGTTTGTAAGTCGGTGGGGATGGATACAGTTATCGGCCCTAAAGGCGGCTGCAGTGCCTCAGCAATCGCCTCGGAAATCAATGTACTGGTTTGCTCAGCCTTTTTTAGCACGTGTGCTTTTTTGCTGGCCCCTTCCATCATTGAAAGCTGGTCTTTCGCTTCATGGATGTAGCGCTGGCCTTTTCCAATATAATGGGACGCTACTTCACCTGTAATATGTAAGAGTGGCGTGCCTTGATTCCATGATTCGGTCAAAGAACCGGCAGCATTACCGGCACCGGCGCCTGTACTGGTCAGGACAACTCCCAATTTGCCTGTTGCCCGGGCGTAGCCATCCGCCATATTGACCGCACCACTTTCTCCGCGAGCGGGCACCACCCGGATTGTGCCATTACGAACAATGGCATCGTATATTGGCATATTGTGAATGCTTACAATACCATAAACGACTTCAACGCCTGCCTTAATCAATTGTTCGACAATGGCGTCTGCTGTGGTAAAAGGTCTTTGATCTGTATTATTCATCTTATAACCTGCCTTCCTCTATATTTCAACAACTAACAATCAACAAAAGAAAGCGTTTGCCGAATGTCGTTTTACCTTACCGGACTTTGTACATGAACCTGGATTGCAGGAAGTAATATTTATTCATGTTACCATGAATAAATAGCTTGTCAAATTATATTGTTGCTGCCATAGCAGGATTTGACGATTTAAAGTTGAAAGGTTAAGCTTATTGATACTGAAACGTGATTGGCAATATCCAGTGATTTTTAGATGATTATCGGTCGAAGCATTACCATTAAAAATCAGGGAGTAGATAAGATGATGCAATTAAATATGTATATTGATGGTCAATGGACTGATTCAAAAGAATATAAGCAACGCGATATCCTCAATCCCGCTAATGGTGAGATCATTGCAAAAGCATCGGAAGGCACAGTTGAGGAAGCTAAAAACGCCATTGCAGCAGCCAGACGAACTTTCGATGAGGGCACTTGGCCGGATATGGCACCTGCTGAACGGTCAGCATTCTTGTACAGGATTGCCAGTGAAATTGAGGCACATCATAATGAATTAACCAAGCTTGAGACATTGGATAATGGCAAAACACATGCCGAAGCCGGTTATGATGTCAGTGATGTTGCAGACTGCTTCCGTTATTATGCAGGACTCATCCGCCAACCGGATGGTCAAGCATATGATGGTCCTGACCAAATTCAGACAATGGTTGTGCATGAGCCAATCGGGGTATGTGGTTTGATTGTACCTTGGAATTTTCCACTACTGATGAGTGTTTGGAAAATGGCACCGGCTTTAGCAGCTGGAAATACGATTGTTTTAAAGCCATCAGAAGTGACACCGGTAACGGCAGTAAAGCTGTTTGAGATTTTTGAAGCAGCAGGATTGCCAAAAGGTGCAGCTAATCTTTTGTTGGGGAGTGGGGCTGCTGTAGGCAATGAGCTGGCCGAAAGTCATCAGGTTGATAAAATTTCGTTTACGGGTGGAACGGAAACCGGCAGGACTATTATGAAAGCGGCGTCAGGTAATCTGAAAAAGATTTCGCTTGAACTCGGGGGCAAATCACCTAACATTGTGTTTGCAGATACGGATTTGGAAACGGCTGTTGATTACGCCCTGTACGGCATATTCTTTGGTGCAGGTCAGGTCTGTTCTTCCGGTTCGCGCATATTAGTGGAAGAATGTATCCATGATCAATTTGTCGAACGGTTTGTTGAACGAGCCAAAAAAATTAATGTCGGTCCTGGTAATGATTCGCAATCCGAAATGGGTCCGCTTGTCATTGAAGACCATATGAATAAGGTTCTGTCGTATATTGCATTGGGAAAGGAAGAAGGCGCCCGCCTGTTGTGCGGCGGCTACCGGATTGAAACCGATGCATTAAGAGACGGTTTTTTTGTTGAGCCGACGGCGTTTACTGACACAACTGAAAATATGAAAATCGTTCAGGAGGAAATCTTTGGCCCGGTCGCTGTTTTTCAAACCTTTAGTGATGAGAAAGATGCAATACGGTTAGCGAATAATACGGATTACGGTTTAGCCGGAAGCGTTTTTACCCGGGATGGCAGCAAAGCACTGCGTGTTATTAAAAAAGTTCGGGCAGGGATTACATGGGTTAACACTTACCATACGTCTTTCAGCGAATCGCCGTGGGGTGGCTATAAACAGAGCGGAATTGGTCGTGGTCTTGGTACGTACGGCTTGGAAGAATTTCAGGAAGTAAAGCAAATCAATATCAGTCAGCAAGTGGAACCTGCCGGATGGTTTTCTGAGTAATACGTTTGTTTCAATGACTGTCACTTAAAGTAGCCGTGAGGAGTTTCCAATCATCGTTCTGATTTTTCGTTAACTCATTATTTTTGACCCGATCCTTGGCTTTTAGGGCGATTCACGAAAGGTGCGGAATGCCCGAGTTAGCGTGCATTTTTGTAGCGGATGTTCACGTAGGCGAGTGCCTGCATTCGATTTATGGCCCGACATAGGTGTGATGAATAAAATGCGGCACCCTGCAAACTCCCTTGAAGTGCGTGTTCAAAAAGGAGGATAAAAAGGACCAAGAAGTTCAAGGCGGCGCAGTTTCGAGCAGCGAAAGGGTATACTTATAGATACATGAGCACAAGTAATGCTGCCCTGAATCCGCTTCGCACGCAGGAAAAGTGTTTTTCTTTTCCAAGGAGCGGAGAAACAAGCCAACGAAGAAATTCGAAGTGTCATTTTTACCGGACTTTTTGAACAACCTCTTGAAACTACCAATTTATTTTTTTATACAATTTATAGTATAATAGGATTATCATTTACTTTAACTATAGACTTACAATGTAAATCAAGGCGAGGGAGTTTTCATCATGGCAAATATTACACGGGATTTTTTCATCGGACTATCCAATAATCGCTTTTTAAATACACAGGCGAAAAAATGGGGATTTTCCCTGGGCGCTGATAAGTTTGTTGCGGGTACAACCGTTGACAGTGTTATGGAAGCGGTTAAAGCATTGAACCGTCAAGGAATCAGCTGTACGCTTGATAACCTGGGCGAGTTTGTATCGGATAAACGAGAAGCCTCAGAGGCCAAAGATAACATTATGACACTTCTGAATACCATTTATAAGGAAAACGTAGATTGCCACTTGTCGGTTAAATTAACACAACTCGGTCTGGATATTGATCAAGCTTACTGCATTGAGAATATGCGGGAAATTCTCGCGAAAGCCAGCCAGTATGATATTTTTGTCAATATTGATATGGAAGACTATTCACATTATGATCAGACGCTGGAAGTGCTGGATGCTCTGCGCAATGATTATGACCATGTCGGAATCGTTATTCAGTCATACCTTTACCGTGCAGAGGATGACATGGCGAAGCTGAAAGATGTCCGGGTCCGCATCGTCAAAGGCGCTTACAAAGAAAGCGAAGAGGTGGCCTATCCCGACAAACAGGCGATTGACCGCAATTTTTTAAAACTCGCCAAACAGCGGCTTCTGGGCGATACATTCACATCCATCGGAACACATGATCATCATATCATTCATGAATTGCAAGCGTTTGTTGACGAAAACCATATTGATCGTGATAAATTCGAATTCCAAATGCTTTACGGCTTCCGGAATGATATGCAGAACAACCTGGCTCATGAAGGCTATCATGTTTGCACGTATATTCCGTTTGGCGATGACTGGTTTGGTTACTTCATGCGCCGTCTTGCTGAGCGTCCGCAAAACATGAATCTGGTTTTGAAAGACACCTTTTATACCGAGGATAACAAGCTGAAGAAAGGGCCTATTGCTGCCGGTGGTGCAGTAGCCGCTGCCTCCGCATTAGCTTTCTGGTGTGTAAAGTCAAATCAACATAAAAAAAAGACTGATGCAGAAGCATGATGGTTAAAGTGCCGCTTATACACGGCACTTTATTCAGGCTGTTTTGACCCGGTACAGGAAAAGGCTTCGCGGGGGCTTTGATATGATAAGCTTCTATTACTCTATTGCCGCAAATGCCTGTTCAAGATCCTGAATCAAATCATCTGCATGCTCGATTCCAACTGACAGTCGTAAGAGTTCGTTGGTCAGACCATATGAACTGCGCACGTCTTCAGGAATTTCAGCATGTGTCTGTGTCGCTGGATAGGTAATCAAACTTTCGACCCCGCCAAGACTCTCGGCAAATGTAAACAGTTTTAATGTCTGCAAAAATGGCACGACACGATTTTCGTCATCCAGGAAAAAGCTCAGCATGCCGCCTTTGCCGGGATAAAGAACGTTTTTTACAAGCGGCTGATTTTTAAGATAGGTCATGACTCGTTTGGCGTTTCCTTCATGCTGGCGCATCCGTATAGGGAGTGTTTTCATGCCGCGCATGACGAGCCAGCAGTCAAAAGGTGACAACGTTGCTCCTATTGAATTATGGATATAAGTGAGTTCTTCGCTTATTCCTTCTCCTTTGGACACAACGACCCCGGCCAGTACATCATTATGTCCGGCAAGATATTTAGTGGCACTGTGGATGACCATATCGGCCCCGTCATCAATCGGATTCTGGATATAAGGCGTATATACCGTGTTGTCGACAATGAATAAAAGGTTATTCGCTTTAGCAATGCCCGAGACAGACGTCATATCAATATTTGTCATGAGCGGATTTGTCGGTGTCTCAATAAAAATTGCCTTTGTGTTTGATCGGATTTGTCTTTCCAGTTCATGTTCATCGCTGCCGCTCCAATATGTAAATTCAAAATTCTGTTTCTGTTCAAGCAAGTCAAAATAGCGATAAGATCCACCGTAGACATCACGGCATGTTATGATGTGATCACCGCTTGCAAACAGGGAAAAGGCAAGCTGAATCGCACTCATTCCGGAGCTGGTGGCAAAAGCTTTGTCGCCGTTTTCGAGGTTGGCCATTGCTTCTTCAAAGACATCCCGTGTCGGATTACCGGTCCGCGTATAATCGTAGCCATTGCCATGCCCGACTTCACTGTGTCTGTAAGATGTGGATAAGTAAATCGGGGTGCTGACCGATTTTAATGATTCTTCTTTCCGGTTGCCGATCTGGGTAAAGGCTGTTTCACTGTGATGCTGCTGATGCGACATGGTATCTCTCCTCCGAATAATGAATGTGTCGTAACGCGTCATAAATGAAAAAACCCCTTCCGATAAGAAGAGGGTAAACGCGTACCTGTTAGCTCTTATCTTAAAAGCGTGACGCTTTCTGGAATTGGCACAGTACTATAGAAAGTCTGCTGCCGAGGCTTCGCCGGGCCAGTCCCTCCACCTCTCTTGATAAGAAAAAAGTCACTATGAAATTGGTAATGCTTAATAATTTACAGGGAAATTTAATGATTGTCAACAGATATTTCAAGTTTGTTCACTTTCTCATGCTGTAGCAGCAGGATTATGTTATTATTTTTTGTAACGTCAGAAAGTATAAAATGGTTGACCTTATAAGAAACGCTTCGGCATTCGCTATAAGGCGAGGCGAATGCCGCGTTTTTCTAGAAAGATCAGAAAGTATATAATTTTTAGCCCTATTGATACTTCGTCGAATATTGCCACGTCCGGCTCTAGCACTAATGCTGTAGCGTGACTCCTCAATAAGTCAATAGCGATTCGCTTGCGCTCCTAAAGTGTTTCCTTTATCTCCCGTGGGCCCTGATCGGCTAAAACCGCCGCGATAGTTTTGCCCTGTTTTCACACGAATAGCGGAATGAGGATTCATTACAACCCTGAAAAGAGCGCTTTGTATCCATTTAGCGGAATGAGGATCCGCTCGGTTTGGATAATCCGACTTCGGCGGTTCCTGATTCCGCTATATGCTTTCTGGAATTGTGAGCTTGGGCTGGGGTCCTCGAGACAAAATTCAACTGTGAAATGTGTGGAGGGGAAATGTATCCAGCGTATTATAATGGCGTACATGGACAGGAATATAAATTATCGGATTTTCTCTAACGAAGATAGAAAAAAGACCGGGCCGCCTTTTGCCGAGTTTTTCTAAAATATTTACTTTTCCATCGAAGTGGCGTACAATGATATGAAAAAATGAAGTGTCGCTTTATAATTCCGGTTCAGGAAAATGACAAGGGAGAATGCGTATTGAAAATTACTGACATACAAACAAAGAAAACATCCAAGCCATTGGAAAAAGTGTTTAAAACAGCACTGCGCGAGGTTACGGAAATTGACGTCATCGATGTTAAAGCTGAACTGGAAAATGGTATGATCGGCATTGGTTCGGCTGCTTCCACCTGGCAGATTACGGGGGAATCACTCACGAGTATTCAGGCAGCGATCGACGGTCCGATTAAACAAACTGTTCTTAATGGCGATATTGAAGGATTAGAGGGTATTTTAACAAAAGTGGAGACAAGCTGTGTCGGCAATACAAGTGCTAAGGCCGCGGTTGATATTGCGCTGCACGATGTTTATTGTAAATTTTACAATCTGCCGCTGCACCAGTATCTCGGTGGCGGTTACCAATATCCTGAAACAGACATGACGATTAGCATTGATACGCCGGAAGTCATGCAACAACATGCGAAGGAGCGTGTCAAACAAGGGTATAGCACTTTGAAGGTTAAAGTGGGAAATGACGAATCAATGGATATCAGCCGGATCGAAAAAATACGTAAGGCTGTTGGCTCCGGGATAGCGTTGCGTTTGGATGCCAATCAGGGATGGACGCAAAAGCAGGCGGTTAAAATCATTCGGTATTTAGAAGAAAATGCGGGCGTTGAACTGATTGAACAGCCAGTACCCGCTCATGATGTTGAAGGGCTGAAGTATGTCCGCGAACGGGTTGATCCGCCAATTATGGCAGATGAAAGTCTTTTCTCCCCGTTTGATGCTTTTCGTCTGATGCAAATGGAAGCGGTTGATTTATTGAATATTAAACTGATGAAATGTGGTGGGATTCGGCGGGCAAAACAAATTGCTGATACAGCACAGAGTGCAGGGATAAAATGCATGATTGGCAGCATGATGGAATCCAGCGTTTCCGTAACCGCCGCAGCCCATCTGGCCTATGCGCACAGCAACATTACATACTACGATCTTGATGCCGCGTTATGGCTGAAGGAACAGCCTGAAAAAGCCGGCATCACATGGCGCGGCGCAACAGCTGAGTTGTCCACTAAGCCGGGACTGGGATTCAGCTGAATTTTTTCCAAGCCGTTTTCATAAGTTTTGATGTTTTTCACATCGCAGTTGAGATGAACTACGACACAACTTTAAATAGAAGTCAGTGCGTCTTCTACCGCTCTGGAAAAACAGGAGACTGAAGCGTTGCCCGCGGAAAGCGACTGCCCGAAGCGGAAATCAATCCTGTCACTACGTCGCCGTTTATGGATTATGCGGCAATAATCTTTTAGAAGGCAGTCTCCCTGAAAATAATGACATGATATAACGGGCATACTGTTTGAGACGATTGAACATACACACAAAGGTGATTTTGCCATGAATGTCAGAATTGAATTTTCTTATATAACACCTAAAGGCACGGAGACTTCCTTCAGCTCCGATGATGTGCGTGCGGCCAAAGCACTACTTCTGGCTGAAGATCTGGAAAAGAGCGGCCGTGCAAAAGACATAGTACTCGTGGATAAATATGAAAACAAATGGACGACGAAGGAAATGATGAAACAGATGGAGGCTATTAAGACGGAGCCACATGAGGTGATTGTTTATTTTGATGGCGGATTTGATCGGACCACCGGAAACGCCGGTTTAGGCTGTGCCATCTATTATGAGCAGGACGGCAAATCGTGGCGTCAGCGCCAAAAAGCTTTAGTCGAGGAGTTGGAGACCAACAATGAAGCTGAGTATGCAGCACTTCATTTAGCCGTGCAGGAGCTGGAATTAATGGGTGTTCATCACTTAACAGTTACGTTTGCCGGTGACTCGCAGGTTGTGATCAATCAGTTGAAAGGGGAATGGCCGTGTTATGAAGCCATATTAAATGATTGGGCTGATCGAATTGAAAGTGTTTTTGCCAGGATCGGAATTGATCCGGAATATAAGCTTGTTTCCAGAAAGTATAATCAGGAAGCGGACCGACTCGCGTCACAGGGATTAAACGGGATTGATGTAACAAGCACAATTGAGCTTTAGTTTTTGGTTCGCGCAAGTAATGAAGCAAATCGCACAAACATGATAGATTTCGCATGGTGAACCTATTTTTTTGTAACGTCAGAAAGTATAAATGATGGATGACCTTATAAAAAGCTTCGGCATTCGCTATAAGACGAGGCGAATGCCAAGTTTTTCTAATGCGGCAAATCTCTCAAATTGCATGGCACCCCAATCATTCTTGCGATGGATTTTTATCCGTAAAAAACCCGGCATACATAGTTTGCCGGGTTAGTTACATTATCATGATTATTAGCTTGATGCTTTCAGTGCAGTTTGTTTGATATCTTTAACTTTTTCAATCCAATCAAATGGGTCCTGGATTTTGCCATATTGGATACCGGTTAATGTGTCGTACAGACGCTTGGCAATCGATCCGGTTTTGCCTTCATTGATTTCGAGATGCTTTTCGCCGCGAACCAGCTCGCCAATCGGTGAAATAACAGCGGCTGTGCCGGCACCGAACGCCTCTTCTAGTTTGCCGTCCTTATGCGCCTGAATCACTTCTGCCATTGAAAGTTTTCGTGTCTCAACCGGGACGTTCCAATAGTTCAGCAGTTGAATAACGGAATTTCGGGTAACACCTTCCAGAATACTGCCATTCAAGGCAGGGGTTACGACTTTACCATCGATTTTGAAAAAGACATTCATGCTGCCGACTTCTTCAATATACTTTCGCTCAACACCGTCAAGCCACAGTACTTGGGCAATGCCTTCTTCTGCCATTTCCTGAGCTTTGAGGCTTGCTGCATAGTTTCCGCCGGTTTTTGCTTCCCCGGTTCCGCCTTTGACGGTGCGTACATAATCGTGTTCGACAGCTATTTTAATCGGATTGATACCTTCTTTGTAATAAGCACCAACCGGTGACAAGATAATAATAAATTTATAATGACTTGATGGTGCTACACCGAGAAAGGCCTCAGTTGAAATAATAAATGGGCGTATATAAAGGGATGTTCCTTCTGCCTCAGGTATCCAGTCTTTTTCCAGTCCAACAAGCTGTTTGAGTGCTTCCAGGGCAAAGTTCTCGTCAATCGGCGGGATGCAAAGCCTGTTGTTGGAATGGTTCATCCGGCTGAAATTCCGCTGCGGGCGGAATAATTGAGCGTCCCCGTCTGATGTGAGATACGCCTTCATTCCCTCGAAAACTGATTGGCCGTAATGGAAAACCATTGCCGACGGATCGACATTCAATGGCTCATAAGGCACAATGCGTGGATCATGCCAGCCTTTGTCATCCGTATAATCCATCAAAAACATGTGGTCAGTAAAAAATCTTCCAAACTCCAACTGGTCTGATTTAGGTTTCTCCTTGCCTGAAGAACAGACTTCGGTTCGGATTCCTTGTTGTTCCTCCTCCATGTCGACATCCCCTTGTGTAAAAAGTTGTATACAATCATAGGATAAAATTCGATCAAAAGCAAGCCCAAAAATTTATTTTTTGGATATTGTTACAATGTTTTAAAAATTGGACTTCCTTTGCCCAAATGAGTGTGCTATAATCTCAAGTTATCGAAATATTAATGTCGATACGCTAGGAGGGAAAAAGATGAGAATATTAGAGAAAATCAGTGATTTTGCGGGAAATACATTTGCTGTCTGGGTCATCCTGTTTGCCGCTTTGAGCTTAATGTTTCCGGGAGGTTTTGCGTGGATTGCACCTCATGTATCGCTGCTTTTGGGGATTATTATGTTTGGTATGGGGCTAACGCTCACGCTAGATGATTTTAAAGGTGTGCTCAAAGCGCCGGTTAGTGTTCTAATAGCTGTTGTATTACAATATACAGTCATGCCGCTTGTGGCGTTTGGTCTTGCTGTAATCTTTCAGCTTCCGCCGGAAATTGCAGCCGGTGTCATCCTGGTAGGCTGCTGTCCGGGTGGAACAGCGTCAAACGTGATGACATTTTTGGCAAAAGGCAATACCGCGCTGTCAGTATCGGTGACTGCTGTGTCTACTGTCCTTGCACCGATACTGACGCCTGCATTGACTCTACTGTTTGCCAGTCAATGGCTGCCGGTATCTGCTGCTGACATGTTCATATCGATTGTGCAAATTGTGCTGATCCCGGTTGTATTAGGCATTGTTGTCCGTTTGCTGTTCAGTAAGCAAGTTGATAAAAGTATAAAAGCATTGCCTTTGATTTCTGTTATTGGAATTGTGGCTGTGGCGTCTGCTGTTGTAGCGGTTAACCGTGAGGATATACTCACAACCGGTCTGCTGATTTTTTCAGTGGTTATATTGCATAACATACTTGGGCTCGCAATTGGTTATTTATTTGGCAAACTGTTCAAATTTGATTTTGCTGATCAGAAAGCCGTTTCGATTGAAGTGGGTATGCAGAATTCCGGACTTGGGTCTGCGTTAGCGCTTGCCCATTTTTCACCGATAGCCGCTGTTCCGAGTGCTCTGTTCAGTGTCTGGCACAATATCTCCGGTCCGGTTCTTTCAACCTGGTGGGGTAAACGGACTGGTAATTCACCAAAAGCTGATGGGGACACTAAAACAGGATGATTGACTGATTCAACCGGGTATTATCTTAAACTCGTGCGAGAGTGCTCTGAACTTGAGCGGGAATCAACCAAACTCGTGCGAGAGTGCTCTGAACTTGAGCGGGAATCAACTAAACTCGTGCGAGAGTGCTCTTGACTTGTGCGGGAATCAACTAAACTCGTGCGAGAGTGCTCTGAACTTGAGCGGGAATCAACTAAACTCGTGCGAGAGTGCTCTGAACTTGAGCGGGAATCAACTAAACTCGTGCGAGAGTGCTCTGAACTTGAGCGGGAATCAACCAAACTCGTGCGACAGATGCAATACCCTAACATTCCAATTATAAAACATTGAATTATTTAAAAATGAGGCATATAATTATCGGAAAAAGAAAGGTGGTCTGCGGGATGGAAAAAGATTTACGCATTAAAAGCCAAGTATTCAGTGACGATACGATGCGGGCACCGAACCGCGCAATGCTGCGGGCGGTCGGTCTAACTGATGAAAGTTTTGAAAAGCCGATGGTCGGCATCGCCAGTACTTGGAGTGAAGTTACACCGTGCAACATTCACATCGATGATTTGGCTGTCAATGCCAAGAAAGGGGCAAAAGAGGCGGGTGCGACACCGCTCATTTTCAATACAATTACTGTATCTGATGGTATTTCAA
This sequence comes from Lentibacillus kapialis, assembly GCF_014646635.1. Taxonomy (GTDB): domain Bacteria; phylum Bacillota; class Bacilli; order Bacillales; family Amphibacillaceae; genus Lentibacillus; species Lentibacillus kapialis. The sequence continues at coordinate 1,607 of NZ_BMNQ01000053.1, read as the reverse complement.
TGGGAACGCAAGGGATGCGCTATTCGCTGCCGAGCCGCGATTTGATTGCTGATTCGATCGAAACGGTTGTCGGTGCGGAAAATCTGGATGGTTTTGTGGCCATCGGTGCCTGTGATAAAAATATTCCAGGCTGCATGATAGCGATTGCCAATTCCGATGTGCCGGCTGTTTTTGCCTATGGCGGGACAATTGCGCCGGGATCGCATAATGGCAAGGATATCGATATTGTGTCTGTCTTTGAAGGTGTCGGAAAACATAACAACGGTGATATCGATGATCAAGAACTCAAAAATATCGAGTGCAAGGCATGTCCCGGTGCCGGTGCATGCGGCGGCATGTATACTGCTAATACAATGGCATCAGCGGTTGAAGCGATGGGGATGAGCCTGCCCGGAAGTTCATCAAATCCTGCTGAATCCGAAGCAAAAGCCGCTGATTGTGCTGCTGCCGGTGAAGCCGTGTACAAGCTGTTGGAAAAAGGCATTTATCCTAAAGATATTATGACGAAAAAAGCATTTGAGAATGCGATGACGGTTGTGATGGCACTGGGCGGCTCGACAAATGCCATTCTGCATCTTCTTGGAATGGCCCATGCTGTTAAGGTAGATATCACCATTGACGATTTTAATCGGATCCAGGAAAAAGTTCCACATTTGGCTGATCTGAAGCCGAGCGGACAATATGTTATGCAGGATCTGCACTATTCCGGTGGCGTACAGGCTGTCATGAAACTGCTTTATGAAGCTGGCTACTTGCATGGGGATTGTCTCACTGTAACGGGACAAACTGTTGCGGAAAATCTGGCGGAAGCACCATCACTTACAGAAGACCAAAAAGTGATTGCACCGCTTGATAATCCGAAACGTACGGACGGACCGCTCATTGTCCTGAAAGGTAATTTGGCCCCACGTGGAGCGGTTGCCAAAGTATCAGGCGTTAAAGTGAAACGGCATACCGGCCCAGCGCGTGTCTTTAATACCGAACAGGAAGCAACTGAAGCTGTCAGACAGAATAAAATCCAGCAAGGGGATGTACTGGTTATCCGCTATGTCGGACCAAAGGGCGGACCCGGCATGCCTGAAATGCTTTCAGTATCCAGTCTGCTGGTTGGAAAAGGCATGGGTGAACAAGTCGCTCTGTTGACTGACGGCCGTTTTTCGGGTGGAACCCACGGGCTTGTTGTCGGGCATATCGCCCCCGAAGCGCAGAATGGCGGTCCGATTGCCTTTTTGGATGAGGGCGACCATGTCACGATTGATTCCGACAAAAAAGAAATAAGCGTTGATGTTTCCGATGAGGAACTTGAACGACGCAAGCAGGAGTGGATTGCCCCACCGCTTTATAAAAAAGGTGTTTTAGGTAAATATGCACACAATGTGTCCTGTTCTTCAAAAGGTGCCGTGACCGATTATCCGGATGCTACGGATTAAAACAGAAAAGCACATGGGAAGAATAACCCCCGCGTCAAGCCGCCGGGGTTATTTTTAGTGCGCCGGGCATGTGCTATGTCTAGGGAGTGAAAGTCTCCTGCGGGCTTGGTAGTAGGAACCGCTAGCCAAAGACAAGGGTGTCCACTGCGAGGTGGAATCGGAAGGAAGTCGGCGGCA
>NZ_BMNQ01000052.1 GCF_014646635.1 Lentibacillus kapialis | reverse complement strand
ATTAACAATACAACCAGGTCGAAAGCTTTTTGGTGGGTCTTCAATGAAGATACCCTGAATAAGAAACTGGTTTGTGACAGTATAGAAGTACCATTTACTGTGCCGGAAGCACGTATACAAAAATTTAAAATTATACCTACTGTCATGTGTATTGTTAATTGTTTCTGAGGTGGTTTTCCAATGGAAGCAATTATTTGCAGCAACAGAAACAAAAGAAAGAATCAAAAATGATTGAATATCTAAAAAAGAAGGGATATGAAGTAACGTCATCAGAAGGGGAAACAGCTTAGACAGAAATCATTTAATAGCATTTATTTTAATTTGAAGCTCTTCAAAAAATTGAAATATGAAGGGGGTAGTTTGGTATTGTCTTTTTTAAGGGTTGTTTTCATACAAAAAGCTTCGGCATTCGTTATAAGGCGAGCCGAATGCCGAGTTTTTCTAATCATCCTTTTCTTTTACTTTATTATAATAGTCAACACCGAACTGGGATCCTTCCGAAACCATTTTCGAATTTTCAAGCTGGGACGGATCTTTTGATTCTATCTGATCTGGTGCACCCGCATCTTCCAGCGTAGAATCGGAATGTTCATCCTGATTGAAATTCTTGATTTTTTTGGCACTGTCTTTTACCTTTGATTTGAATTTAGTCCGTTTTTCCTCATTTCTCAATAAATATCCGGTGATTCCACCCGCTATTGCCCCTGCAGTTATAAATCGTTTTTTCATTTACCATCACCCTTTCCATCCATTTTCGTATTAATCATTGTATTCCCAACACATCCCATCGCTAAACATGCGCTTTCATTCAATTATCTATCATGTTATATTATAAAAGAAGCCTAATGACAGAGGTGAGAATATATGAAAGTACAATGTGTATTGTGCGATAAAGTAAATGAACTGGAGGATGATTCCCTTCAGGCAAAGCGATTGCGCAATCGCAGAATTTATATGTACCTATGCTCTGAATGCTACGGTCGGATTGATGATAAAACGCAAGAACGCCATGCTACAGGTAGCTTTAAGCTATATGACCCAAAGAAAAAAAACAAAGATTTGATTTAAATAACAACGCAGGCCGTCACCATCCTGGTTTAAAACGTTTTAAAACTCCCGAAACCGGGAGTTTTTTTAAGATGCCGGAACAGATTCTTCGACTAGTCTTCAAATCAGTTTGGATCTTTTTTCGCGCTTTTGCGAAAGCGAAATGACTTACATCTTCTAGCAGCATTCGTCTTCAGTATTGAGTTGTGTCCCGGCCACCTTCAGGCCTTTTTTGATTTGCGCTCACGGTGCAGCCTGAAACGGTATATGCCCAGAACAAGACAAATTACAATCAAACTATCTGTAATCGGATAACCAACCAAGCTGAATAAATTCAAAATAAGCATCCCCACAGCAAGCATCACATAAACAAAAACTGATTTTAAAAGAGGCAGTTTTTTGGCGAAACCAAGCTTATAGGCAATAGCTGAAAGAATCAGATTGATGATGTAGAATACCCAAAAAATATTTATACTATCCCTATAATGAAGGATCCATTCATATACCAGACTAAAACTATTTTCCATTTATATCCCCCGTTACTCCATTACTGCAACATGTGATTTGATTTCAACCTCGTTTTTCCTTATCTATCATACTAAATCTTTAACGGTCATGCCAGCTGAAAACCGACAATTTTTGAACAAAAAAACTGTATGTTATATACTTAATAATGGAAATTGGGGTGTATATATGAAGAAACTGGACTTGCCAATGCTGCTGTTAGCAACATTGGTTATATCAATGTTTGTACTTACCGGTATCGCGATTGCTTTTCGCAATATTTGGTTCGTGTTACTATTTATTGTGCTTGGCGTTGCATTTATGGGGTACGGATTATCGTTAAAACGAAAAAGAAAGTGACCTCATTCCGATGTCACTTTCGCCCTTTTTTCATATAGTCGTTAATAATCTGCTCCTGAATAGCCGGGTTGCAGGTTAACACTGAACTCTTTCCGAGCAGGCTGAGTTCGGCCCCGAATGCATCCGTCGTCACCCCTCCAGTTTCATTCACAATGACAATCCCGGCTGCAATATCCCAGGGAGCGAGCCCCATAGTCATATAACCATCTATTATGCCTTCAGCGACATAAGCGAACTCCAATGCTGCGGAACCAAACGTTCTTGTACCTCGAACAGTCTTCACCAACCGCTGAATGGCACTTTCTTCAACTAGACGGTTCTCACAAAGCCAAAAGTGATTTAAACCTAAAATGGAGTCATAAAGGCTCTTTTGCTCAGAAAGTAATGGTAACGGCGTTTTATTTATAAAAGCCCCTTCTCCACGCTTGGCACTGTAAAGCTTACCGGCCATCACATCATAAATAAGGCCGATTTCGCCGATCCCGTCATGATAAATGCCAACAGATATCGCAAAGTTTCGTTTCTGATGGACAAAATTCATCGTCCCATCAATGGGATCAATTATCCATACAGTACCATCGAGTGACTGCAGTTCATCACCATAGCCCTCTTCACTGATAATGAAGTGATCGGGATAAGTTTTTTTGATATGCGTCATAAAAAAATACTCTGTATCCCTGTCCATTGTGGTTACAAGATCATTCCGATCCGATTTCGTATTGATTGTCAATGGATCGTTTATTTTTTCCCTAATTGTTTTACCTGCTTCAAGAACCCATTCCTTTGCCAGTTCATAAATTTCCTCACGCAATGTAACGTTCATCTATATGCCTCCAATAGTTCAATCTGATACCATCATATCAAATTGGAGGTGAAGAATCATATTTGTATGTCATTCAGGTTATTACTATCCTTTAAAATACCTCCAACATAGTTGAACCGGCAGTATGTAGATGTGAACCTTATGATCATCTGCCGGCTAAGCCTTACAGGATAAAATCTCGACTTTTTAAAATGTCTTTACGTATCATCTCCAATGTCCATCAACTGCAGACGCAACTTTTTCAGTTTTTCCTTCGATTTAATCATTTGGACTTTATCGTTAGCCTGCATAGCATCATAAAGGGTCATGAGTTCATAATCAATTTCAATACGGATTACAGGCAATTTTTTCCGATCTATCTCTTTTCTCAGGTCTTCTATAACATATTTCATGTCACACCCAACCTTTCAGATCACTTTTGTTATCTATATGCTTCCGTGCCGTCTATTGTTCATATGGATGGAAAACGCTTACCTGGTTAATACCCTTTTTGAAAATTTTTAAACATTTATATCGAAGGTTATAGCTTGACCCGGTAGTGTTTTTTGCCTAATAATAACTGTAATCTGACAAATAATGAACGAAAGGATGATATAAATGGAATTTACAGGGTTTTTGGAACAAGATTTCAATGTTTTCACCATTGATGGCCTCAAAGAGCGGATGGAAGCAATACGGGAGACTATCCAGCCTAAATTCAAAGCAATCGGTGAAGAACTCTCCGGCGATATATCAAACATGACCGGAAATGACATGTATGTGCACATTGCACAGCACGCCAGAAGAACCAAGAACCCGCCAAATGATACATGGATGGCATTTTGTCATAACAAACGAGGTTATAAAAAGCATCCTCACTTCCAGATTGGCATGTGGGATGATCATTTGTTTATGTGGCTCGCCTATATTTATGAAATGCCACATAAGCAGGAAGTAGCCAGCTCATTTCTAAACCATTTAGATGATATTCACGAGACGCTACCGGGTAGCTATGTTATTTCACTGGATCATACCAAAAAAGATGCAGCAAGCCTTTCTGAAATTGACTTAAAGCAAGCATTAACACGTGTTCAGAATGTAAAAAAAGCCGAGTTTCTGGTCGGAAGGTACTTCAAACCGGATGACCCACGGCTCTCTAATGGTGAGGCGTTTTTAAATGAAGCCAAGCATACTTTTGAAACACTCACCCCCCTTTATAAACTTTCAATGGGTTAAACAAAAGGACCTTTCACAGTGAAAGGTCCTTTTGGTTTAGCTCATCTTAACTGTTTGCTGTTCAGTATTCCTGGCTTTTTTGACAACTGGAAAACCGGCATATCCCGATGCGTGCTCAAATTCTCTGAAATACGCTTTTTCCTCACTTTTTGCCGGAACAATTTGCTTAAACTTCCGGTATGCTGCCAATAATTTATCCCGATCCACCTGTTTTTCGTAAGCTTGCTCAACTAATGAAAAAAAATGAACGACATCTATGATCTCCTGTTTTGACCATGAATCATCCAATGGATAATGGTAGTTCATTGTTATTTCGTCACCTCTATCAAGACCATTTCCCCCAAGTATTATTTTCTTCCTGCACCTAAGAATCGATCAATTCTTTCACTGTCGGGACGCTCCGGACCCGGGCAGCACCCTGGCCATTTCCTCCCATCTTTTGAAATATACCGTACCACCCTGGACAATCGGATACTCAATATGTAGCAGTTTAGTTATTCTCGTCTCCCTTTTCATGCGTAAATTCCCTTTTTTCCTTTCTATCATATCAACCATAATCCATAATGGCCAATACAGCCTGATTGATGACAAAAGAAAAAAGCTGCAAAAATAAACAGCTTTTATATTGAAACCGCATTCATTTTTGATCGCATGAAGGACATGTTCCGTAAAGCGTTGTTACTTTTTCATCATTAAAATGCTCGATAACACCCTGGCAATCCTGACATATGATAATCCCCACTCATAACATCTCCTCTCCATTTAATGTAATAATAATTATTATAGTATGTCATAATATCCATGTCAATCTTTAATTAGTATATCATATTAATGGTTTCATGTTTTTTGTTCATTAAATAAATCCTCATTCAGCAAGGTATGTGATAAAACAGCCAGCTGTACGTGACAACTGGCTGTTTTATCATTATTCTATTGTTTTAATCAAATCAGGATCCGCCATGTCATATCCTTTATCACGCAATCCCGTTATAATGTCTGCCAGCGCTTTATTTGTCCATTCACGATCATGCATCAGCAGGTTGGCGCCCGGCTTCAACAGGCTGTTAGGAACATCCACTTCAGGCCCTTTACCTGTTACCATTGCTTCAGTTATTTTTTCGGGGTCCATGTACGGTTCAAAATAATCAAAGCCATATGTCCAATTCATCTTTACCATTCCTTCATCTTTGACAAGCTGTTTGGAAAAATCAGTATTGGCTCCATTTGGTGCCCTGAAAAATTTCGGGCGTTCCCCAATAATTTCTTCTATCTTATCGCTCACACTGACAATTTCCTTTCTTTGTTCTTCAGTCGATAAGTCAGGTAGATACGCGTGAGTGTACGTATGATTGCCTATTTCAAAGCCCATATCGTAGATTTTCTTCAGTTTTCTTTTTCCCTCGGGTGTTTCAAGAAAGTGACCGTTCACGAAAAAAATAGCCTCTGCATCCATGTCTTTTAATGTGTTTGCCATGTCTATTGAATATGTATCAGGCACATCATCAATTGTCAGCAGTACTACTTTTTCATTTGCTTGCTCCTTTAAAGGGACAATAGATGAGGTTTCTTTATCGATTTTGTAAGCTGGTTCAGAGTTTTTTTCTTTGTTCGATTCTTTTTTATCTGTCTGCCCCTTCTCTTTTGTGTTATCTCCCTGTCCGTCATGACCGGTTTCAGGAGTATCTTTCTCTGTATTCTCTGTTTGTTCGCGGTCATTATGCTGTTGAGTGTCATCTTCACCTGATGTACTGTTGGTACAGGCGGTCATGAATAATGTTATAACCAGCATAAGCCAAAGTGTATTTTTCACCGGATGCGCCTCCTTACATTTTCCAGATGTAACTATTATTATACCGTATAAAACCGAAGCTTGACTATATGTTTTTGTTTATTAACTTTACATTTGGGTATATGTATACAGTATGTTTTTGGCCGGAAAGGGCAGGATAACATTGCATTATATTAGTTGAATTGTTCTGTCTAGTATGTTTAAATACTAAACTGTGCCGATTTGACAAGCTAATATACTGACATAGAAGGGAGAAGAAAATACAAAAAAGGTCACGCAGGTTTATTATATCCGCCATAATAGCACTTATTTTCAGTATATAGGGGTGAGATATTGGTTGTTAAACGACCAAATAATAGACATAATTATAGGGAGGTTTTACTATTAATTCCAAAAAAATGACAGCCGTTTTTTGGGTGTCTCTTTCAATCGTATCTGTGTTCATTATTTGGGGAGCTTTATTTCCATCAAATGTTGAATACATATTAGGCATTGTTGACAGTTTTATCTCAGATTCCTTTGGCTGGTTTTATTTATTGGTTACAACAGGATTTGTTATACTTGCATTGTTTCTGATTTTCGGACCATATGGAAAAATCAAGCTTGGAAAACCTGACGATGAGCCGGAATATAGTTATTTTACCTGGTTTGCGTTTTTGTTCACCGCCGGTATGGGAGTTGGTCTCGTATTTTACGGTGTGACGGAACCTTTAACACATTTTTATTCACCACCTTCCGCTGAACCGGAAACGACGGCCGCTGCAGAAGAATCAATGCAGTATACCTTATTCCATTGGGGTTTCCATCCATGGGCTACATACGCGGTGCTCGCATTGACATTGGCTTATTTTAAATTCCGTCACCGGGCACCTGCTTTGATCAGTTCCGCTTTTTCGCCACTGATTGGCGATCGTTCTAAAGGTGGTTGGGGAATCGCCATTGATACACTGGCCGTTTTTGCTACCGTATTTGGTATTGCAACGTCGCTTGGGCTTGGCGCAACACAAATTACAGCCGGTTTAAGCTTTACCTTTGATGGAATCCCAAATACACTGGTGACCAATCTAATTGTCATTTTAGTTATCACCATATTATTTATGCTTTCTGCTACGACAGGCATTAATCGTGGTATCCGCTATCTGAGCTGGACAAACATAGTTCTTGCTGTTGCATTGATGCTCTTTGTATTTATTCTCGGATCTTCTGTAAAGATGGTTGAGTCGTTTACAACAACAATGGGAAATTATATACAAAACCTTCCAACCATGACATTTGGCATGAATGCATTTACGGGGGACAGAGAGTTTCTAAATTCATGGACACTCTTTTACTGGGCTTGGTGGATTGGCTGGTCGCCATTTGTTGGAACCTTTATTGCTCGGGTCTCCAGAGGACGGACTATTCGTGAATTTGTCATCGGCGTAACTGCCGTACCGGTCATATTTAGTGCTTTCTGGTTCTCTGTTTTCGGTATTGCCGGATTTGAGATGAATTCAGCTGAAGGTGGCATTATCTATCAGTTGATGAACGAAATGGGAAATGAAGTAGCTTTATTCGCATTTCTTGAGTCAACGCCTGCAGCGGCTGTTGTTATAGGGATTGCAGTACTCTTGATTACTTCCTTCTTCGTTACCTCGGCTGACTCCGGTACATTTGTGCTTGGTATGCTGACAACAGGCGGCAAATTAAATCCGAGTACGGGTGTTAAAGCTGTCTGGGGAATTATCTTAGCTGCAACTGCTGCAGTCCTATTATGGTCCGGCGGGCTTTCGGCACTTCAAATGGCTATGTTGATTGCTGCATTCCCGTTTGCGATTTTAATGATTTTTATGTGTATTTCGCTCCTCAAAGCACTGAAAAGCGAACATGGCATCTTGCAAATGGAAAGAAAGCAGCGCGAACACGATCCGGAGTTCCGGGAGAAACAACGAAAAGAACTCAGAAGAATGCGCAAAGGATTTAAGGAAACACTTCCTGACGCTGAAGATGAAAGAGAATCTTAATAAAAGAGCTGTCCGGAAAGGAGACTCCTTTCCGGACAGCTTTTTCTTGTAACGTCAGAAAATATAAAATATGGATGACCTTATAAGAAAAGCTTCGGCATTCGCTATAAGGCGAGGCGAATGCCGAGTTTTTCTTATAACGTCAGAAAATATAAATTTAGGAAGAGCTCATCGTTCATGGTAAAAAAAAGCAGTTCCACGGTTCTCTCATACCCTGCTTTTGCCGCACATTGTTTTCACAACTTTAGTCCTATAATCGCATTTTTACTGCGGATTACATGCAGATAATGAAAAAGCCACGCCCGGTTATGACGGACGTGGCTTTATTATCAGGTTTCTTTCATCCTGTTTTTCGCTTCTAATATCTACATCGTATGGATTGGCGTGCCCAGAGCTACGTCAGCAGCTTCCATGACCGTTTCACCCAAGCTTGGATGCGCATGAACAGTTAATGCAATATCTTCGGCGGTCATGCCTGCTTCAACAGCGAGACCAACTTCAGCAATAACATCACTTGCATTTGGACCTGCCACTTGTGCACCAATCACCAGACCATCTTCTTTTCTTGTGATCAGTTTTATGAAACCATCTGTATTATTCAGTGACAGCGCTCGGCCATTGGCACCAAATGGGAACTTGGAAGCTTTCACTTCATAGCCGGCATCTTTTGCTTCCTGCTCAGTATAGCCGACACTGGCAAGTTCAGGATCAGAAAAGACGACAGAAGGCATCGCGAGATAATCAATTTCCGATTTTTCGCCGCTGATCGCTTCTGCGGCTACTTTTCCTTCATAAGATGCTTTATGTGCGAGCGGCAATCCTTCAACAATGTCACCGATGGCATAAATGTTCTCGACATTGGTACGGCACTGTTTATCAATTTTAATGAGTCCTTTATCGTCTACATCAATACCTACTTGCTCAAGTCCGATTTCGTCTGTGTTTGGACGGCGTCCGACAGTGACAAGAACATAATCCGCTTCCGCCGTCTCTTCTTTGCCATCGACTTCATACGTGACTTTCACGCCATCCTCTGTTTCCTCGGCGCCTTTTGCCATTGCTTCTGTAACCACATTTACATTTTTGTTTTTCAAGCCTTTTTTAACCGGTTGTTTAAGCTGTTTCTCAAACGAGCCGAGAATTTCTTTTGTACCTTCCAGAATGGTTACGTCAGTACCGAAATTCGCATAAGCAGTACCGAGTTCAATGCCGATATAACCGCCACCGACAACAACCATTTTTTCAGGAATTTCCTGAAGATTCAAAGCGCCACTGGAGTCCAGTATACGGTCGGAAAATTTGAAGTTAGGAATTTCAATTGGTGTCGAGCCAGTCGCAATAATACAGTTATTGAATGTATACGATTGCGAATTTTTTTCGTCCATGACTCTAACCGTATGTTGGTCGACAAAGAACACTTCACCTTTGGCAATATCCACCTTATTGCCTTTCAGCAGGCTTTCAACTCCGGTTGTCAGTTTATTGACGACTTGTCCTTTCCATTCCTGGACTTTTGAGAAATCAACCGAAACATTATCAGTTGTAATTCCCAGCTCTTCATTGCCCTGAGCGGACTGTGCTTTATGTCCGGCTTCTATTAATGCTTTTGAAGGGATGCAGCCGACATTCAGGCAAACACCGCCCAGATCACCCTTATCTACAATTGTTACCTTCTGACCGGTTTGAGCAGCACGGATGGCAGCCACATAGCCGCCTGGTCCTGCTCCAACCACCAGTGTGTCTGTTTCAATTGGAAAATCTCCTACTACCATAATTTACGCCTCCATCATAATTAATTGTGGATCGTTCAACAACCGCTTGATTTGATTGAGGGCCAACTGTCCGGTTGCACCATCAACAATACGATGATCAAAGCTTAGAGATACAGCCAATACTGGCGCTGCAACAATTTCTCCGTCGCGGACAATCGGTTTTTCCTGAATGCGTCCGATTCCCAGAATAGCTGCTTCAGGGTAGTTAAGGACCGGTGTGAACCATTGTCCGCCGGCGGAACCGATATTTGTAATCGTATTGGAAGCACCTTTCATCTCTTCGGGTGACAGCTTACCACTGCGGGCTTTTTCTGCCAATTCGTTGACTTCCTGGGAGATGGTAAAAATCGATTTGCGATCCGCATCTTTGACAACCGGAACCAGCAATCCTCTGTCAGTATCTGCTGCGATACCAATGTTGTAATAATGCTTATGAATGATTTCATCAGTTTCATCATCCACAGCAGCATTTAGAATTGGATATTTTTTCGATGCAGAGATCAATGCTTTCGCCACATATGGCAGATAGGTCAATTTAATATCCTGTTCAGCTGCAACTTCCTTGAATTTCTTACGATGTGCCACAAGTTCTGTCACATCCACTTCATCCATCAGGGTGACGTGTGGTGCTTTCGTCTTGGAATTGACCATCGCTTTGGCAATTGATTTGCGGATACCACTCATTTTCTCGCGTGACTCAGGGTAGTCACCTTTTGGCGACTGTGCAGCTGCTGGTTCCTGTGTCCCCTCTGTTGCTTCAACAGGCTGTTCAGCTTGCTGATCTCCGCTCAAGTAGTTATCAACATCTTCTTTTAAGACTCGGCCATTCTTACCGGAGCCCTGTACATCCTGAATAGTCACATCGTTTTCACGGGCATATTTGCGTACTGAAGGCATGGCAATGACACGTTTATCATCAGATGTTTGAGCTTTATCCTCGGATTTTTGCTCGCTATTTTTTCCCGTGTCACTACTGTCAGACGCTGATTCTTCCGTCGTTTCTGTTGTATCTTCAGTCTTTTCGGTTTCTTGTTCGTCCGCTTCTTCTTCCTCGTCATCGGATTCATAGCCTTCCGCATCAAACGAGATTAGAGTATTCCCTACAACAGCAACTTCGCCTTCTTCTACATGGATTTTTGAGACAGTTCCTTCAACCGGTGAAGGGATTTCAACAACGGACTTGTCGTTCTGAACCTCGCACAGCACGTCGTCTTCCTGAACTTCATCGCCCTCTTTAACGAACCACTTGGCGATTTCACCTTCATGTATACCTTCACCGATATCAGGCAGTTTAAAGTTATACGCCATAATTACGACCTCCAATCATTGATTAAAAGTTGATGACTTCATTTACCTTATCGATTACATCCTTATGCGTTGGCAGCCATACTTCCTCCGCTTGTGAGAACGGATAAACAGTATCAGGTGCTGTTACGCGTAACACCGGTGCTTCAAGGTGAAGGATTGCACGTTCCTGAATTTCCGATATGACATCTGCAGCAACCCCGGCTTGGCGTTGTGCTTCCTGGATCATGACGACACGGTTGGTCTTTTTCACTGATTCAACAATTGTTTCCATATCAACCGGCGAAATGGTACGCAAGTCCACCACTTCGGCTTCAATATTATCTTTTTCCAACTCGTCTGCGGCTTTTAGTGCGGTATGCACCATTGCACCGTAGCCAATAAGTGTAACGTCCTTGCCCTCGCGCTTCACATCCGCTTTATCAAGGTCTACCGTATAATCATCATCAGGTACTTCATCACGGAATGAACGATAAAGTTTCATATGTTCCATAAAGAATACCGGGTCATTGTTGCGGATCGATGAAATCAGTAAACCTTTGGCATCATACGGAGTCGAAGGAATAACAACTCTAATACCTGGCTGCTGAGCAATGAGACCTTCCAAAGAATCCGCGTGAAGTTCAGGTGTATGCACACCGCCGCCAAAAGGCGTTCGGATAGTGATTGGCGCAGACTTGCTATCACCTGAACGATACCGCATCCGTGCTATCTGGCCGTTAATCGCATCCATTGCTTCATATGTGAAGCCGATAAATTGAATTTCCGGCACCGGGCGGAATCCCTGTAAAGCAAGCCCAAGTGCCAGGCCGCCGATTCCTGATTCGGCAAGCGGGGTGTCAAATACACGGTCTTCCCCGAACTCATCCTGTAGTCCTTCCGTAGCACGAAATACGCCGCCATTTTGACCGACATCTTCACCGAAAACAAGCACATTTTCATCATTTTTCAATTCATGATGCATTGCATCAGTGATGGCTTGAATCATCGTTTTTTGTGCCATGATTTACTTCGACTCCTTTTCTTTATATTCTTCCATTTGTTCCTGCAGATTATTTGGAAGTTCCTCATGCATGATATCAATTAAGTCGGTGACTTTTTGTTTTGGATAGTCGTCTGCCTGTTTAATAGCTTTCTTAATATCCTCTTTGGCCCCTTCAATCACCTTGTTTTCTTCATCCTCCGACCATAGATCCTTTGCTTCAAGATACTTGCGGAAACGGACAAGAGGGTCTTTTTTCTCCCACTCATCAGTCATATCTTCTGTACGGTAACGTGTCGGGTCATCACCTGCCATGGTATGCGGACCATAGCGGTATGTCATCGTCTCAATCAACGTAGGACCCTCACCGTTCACAGCACGCTCACGGGCTTTTTTAGTGGCGGCATAAACGGCAAATGCGTCCATTCCATCAACCAAATAACTTGGCACACCGGCAGCAACACCCTTTTGTGCCAACGTTTTGGCATTTGTCTGCATTTCAACAGGAACTGAAATGGCAAACTGGTTGTTCTGCACAAAGAAAATGGCGGGTGCACCATAAACTCCGGCAAAGTTTAAGCCTTCGTAAAAGTCACCTTGTGAAGTTCCGCCGTCACCGGTATATGTAACGGCCACTGCTTTTTTACCACGTTTCTTAAGTCCCAGTGCTACACCGGTTGCCTGTATAATTTGGGCCCCGATGATAATTTGCGGGCTCAAACCATTGACGCCTTCCGGGAACTGGTTGCCATGAAAATGTCCTCTGGAAAACAGAAAAGCCTGATAGAGCGGAAGTCCATGCCAGATCAGCTGCGGAACATCCCTATATGCGGGCAGAAGGAAATCATCGTCCTCCAATGCAAAATGACTTGCCAATTGAGACGCTTCCTGTCCAGCTGTTGGTGCATAGAACCCAAGACGTCCCTGACGGTTTAACGCAATTGAACGCTGGTCAAGCACACGTGTGTAAACCATCCGGCGCATCAGTTCCTTCAGATCATCGTCTGAAAGGTCGGGATCCCAATCCTTATTTACGATTTCACCATTCTCATCAAGAACCTGGAACATTTCGAACTGACTTTCAATATTTTCAAGTACGTCTTTCAAAATGGTCACCTCTTCCTTTCTGATTAACTATTTATATTCTTATCCAGTCTTCCTGAAATATGAAAAAACTGCACCCATTTGCTTTAAACCGTGTTCCCTTTTTTTATGAATAATAATCCAAGCGCGAACCGGACAGCTAAACTGTTACATTTTAAAAGCAAAATTCATTGGTACAATTTTTAATCCAGTTTAAAGTTTAGCCTACTTATGTTCATTTGGTCAATTGTTTTGTTTCAAATTTTTTATTTTTTCACAGGGGTGACAGCGGTTTCACCATTTTCGGATCAACACTATGATCTTCTGTTATAATAACTCAATTAAACTGTATCATTAAGTATGTGCCGAACCAAATAGTTATCAGAATCAGCACTTTGGTTATGATACGTATAGCGTTCTTGAACAAGCATGGGGAGCCTGCCATCTCTCCTTTAAAAATCCACCCCTTAGAAAAAATCGGCATTCGCCTCGTCTTATAGCGAATGCCGAAGCTTTTCTTATAAGGTCATCCATCATTTATACTTTCTGACGTTATAAAAAAGAATCAGATGACTTATTCACCTGATTCCTCTTTTTGATCTGATTCGTTTTTCTTATCTGATTCGTTTGATCCGTCCTTATTGTTTTGCTTTTCCTTCTGTGTATCTTCATCATATTCCACTTCGATTCCAGCTGCTTTATAAAATTTCTGTTTTAAAGTATTGTATTCGGTAGTCAGTTTATTGAATGTTTTATTTGTATCAATTACTTTCTGATAACTTTCATTCAGTTTTGAAATATGATTGGAAACTTTCTCTTGTTCTAAATCTTCCTTCTTTAGCATTTTATATAATTCCTCTTCTAGCTTAAGCGAATCAGAATATGCGTTATGCAGTTTATCATAAGCGCCATATCGATCCATCATGGCTTGATACATATCATCCGCTTTCTTGCGGACTTCCTCTTCCTCCAAGTTACCAACCATATCGTCAATATTGGTGAACTCTTTTTTGGACGCATCGATACTTTCTTTTTCCGAATTGATTTTTTCTTTTCGCGTTTCGATATTATCGAGCGCCTTATCAGAGAGCTTTTTAATTTTATCGAATTCTTCCATGCTCAAATCAATAACTTGACTGTATATTTCTTGTTCTTCCTGCTCCAATTCAACGATTGGATCCTGCTGTTTTTCAAAAGACTGTTCAAGTTCTACTGCTTTTTCCAAATGATTATAGATTTTTTCCGACGTTGATGCACCCGTACAGCCAGATAGAATGATCATCAGAATTAACAAGCCAAAAAATAAGGACTTTTTCGGTACCATTATGCTTTCCCCCTCCAACTCTTCTGCAGAAATTCTATCACAGTATAACATATCATTGAAAAAATCGGTTTATTTTTCACGATTTTTGCGAAGACCTATAGCAAATTTTTAATACTTGAAAACATATGTATGTTAAAATACGTTTGTGTCGCATGTTATGGACAGTTATCTGCCCAAAATAACGGCCGGCTACCCGTTAATGTCAGTTCCTGTTCAACTGAGATTCAGCGGGGGAAAACACCCTGCTGAATGACGATTCACTTTATGATAAATCTAGGGAGTGTCAGATAATGATTACTATGGATGATATTGTCCGGGAAGGACATCCATCATTACGTAAAAAAGCATTGGAAGTACCTATTCCTCCTTCCGATGAAGACATACAGCTGTTAAACAACATGCTGACGTTTATCAAAAACAGCCAGGATGAAAAACTGGCAGAAGAATACAACTTGAGACCCGGTGTCGGTTTGGCTGCCCCGCAACTTGGAAAGGATAAGCGTATGTGTGCCGTTCATTTTGAGGATTCAAAAGGAAAACTTTACAGTTATGGCCTTATAAATCCTAAAATAGTCAGTCATTCAGTTGAACAGGCATATCTCTCAACCGGAGAAGGCTGTCTTTCGGTCGATCGGGATGTGGAAGGCTATGTCCCCCGAAGTGCGCGAATCACTGTTAAGGCCATTGGGCTGAGTGGCGGCGAACTGAAATTACGATTGCGGGATTATGCCGCTATTGTTGTGCAGCATGAAATTGATCATTTAAACGGCGTGATGTTTTATGACCATATTAATTCGGAAAACCCATTCGGTGTTCCGGAAAATTCTAAATCAATCAGCTGATTATGGTGCAGGAATCTATAATCTTAGATTCCTGCATAATTTTATTTTATAAGCCAACACTAACGCTTAATAGCTTACGTTGAAGAGATCCGCAACTAAAAAAACACACCTTTTTTTAAACAAATGCAGTGTTTTTATTTCAAAATAACGCCAATCGTATTATACTATAGTTAAGAGGGATTGGATCGGCGAACGTTTTATCACTTTTCTTTAACAATTTGAAAGGAGATGCTTAACACATGTTGAAGCGCCTGCGAGAAAAGTTGAGAAAACGCTTAAAAGATTTTCTGGGCAAAGGACGTGTACCTACAACCTTTAAGAAGGATTACTCTGAATAAACCAACCACGCCGGAAAAATAAAGGGCGATTCATTTTGCTGTTTAAAATCAGTAAAATCAATGATGCCGGACGGGCCTGTATGTGAGTCCATCTACAAGGCGGTCCGGTTATCAGCTATTTTGAGACGATTATGTTATACCCGATTGAACAGGCATACGGAACGAAATATGTTTAACCAAGAAGAATCGAAGTGTTAGGAGAGATTATCAAATGATTTTTAAAGTGTTATATCAGGAACTTCCTGAAGAAATACCTGTGCGCGAACGAACAAAAAGCCTTTATATCGAAGGTGAATCCGAAAGAGATGTAAGAAATAAGCTTTCCGGCTACAACTATAACATCGAATATATCCAAATATTGGATGATGCACATTTGGCGTATGAGCAAAAATCCGAGCATTTTAAACTGGAGACCGTTTGACAGCATGAAGTTTGTTAAAAATGATCAGACAGCGATCTTTGCGTTAGGCGGACTCGGTGAAATTGGGAAAAACACGTATGGTATCCAGTTCCAGGATGAAATTATTCTTGTCGATGCCGGCATTAAATTCCCGGAAGACGAATTACTTGGAATTGATTACGTTATTCCTGATTACACTTACCTGACACAAAACCAGGATAAAATTAAAGGATTATTCATAACGCACGGACACGAGGATCACATCGGAGGGATTCCCTATCTGCTGCGTGAAATAAATGTGCCTATCTATGCCGGAAAACTTGCACTTGGTCTAATTCGAAACAAATTAGAGGAACACGGCCTTCTGCGGAATGCGAAACTGAATACAATTCAAGAGGATGATGTAATAAAATTCCGTAAGACGTCGGTGTCTTTTTTTAGAACAACCCACAGTATTCCTGATTCATATGGTATAGTCGTCAAAACACCACCAGGAAACATCGTTCATACGGGTGATTTCAAGTTTGATTTCACGCCTGTGGGCGATCCTGCGAACTTAACCAAAATGGCTGAAATCGGCAAAGAAGGCGTGCTTTGTCTACTTTCAGACAGTACAAACAGTGAAGTACCAGGGTTCACAATGTCCGAACGGGTAGTCGGAGAAAATATCAATGACATTTTCAGTAAAGTTGACGGTCGATTGATTTTCGCTACGTTTGCCTCGAATATCTATCGTCTGCAGCAGGTGGTTGAAGCTGCCGTCAAACATGATCGCAAAATAGCTGTATTTGGACGCAGTATGGAATCTTCCATTCGTATCGGTCAGGAGCTGGGATACATTCGTGCACCAAAAGATACGTTCATTGAAGCGAACCAGATCGGCCGTCTTCCTGCACACAAAGTAACCATTCTTTGTACAGGATCCCAAGGTGAACCGATGGCAGCATTATCACGAATCGCAAATGGTACACATCGTCAAATACAGATTATTCCTGGTGACACGGTTGTGTTTTCATCATCGCCAATCCCCGGAAATACGGTGAGCGTCAGCCGGACAATTAATAAATTGTATCGTGCCGGAGCAGAAGTAATCCATGGTCCATTAAGTGATATTCACACATCAGGACATGGCAGTCAGGATGAACAAAAATTGATGCTCAGGCTTATGAAGCCGAAATATTTCATGCCGATCCATGGTGAATACCGTATGCTGAAAGAGCACCTTAAACTGGGTGAAGCATGCGGAATAGAGCCGGCCAATTCGTTTATAATGGATAACGGGGATGTCCTAGCGCTGGGCAATGATAATGCCATGATTGCTGGAAAAATCCCGTCAGGTTCTATCTATGTGGATGGAAAAGGTATTGGCGACATAGGCAATATTGTGCTGCGCGACCGCCGTATTTTGTCCGAAGAAGGCTTGGTCATGGTTGTCGTCAGTATCAATATGAAAGAATTCAAAATTGCATCAGGTCCCGATATCATCTCCCGCGGATTTGTTTACATGCGCGAATCAGAAGACCTGATCAATGAAGCCCAGAAACTCGTTTCAAAACATCTGGATAAAGTGATGGAGCGCAGAACCAGTCAATGGTCTGAAATTAAAAATGAAATAACCGATACAATTGCACCATTCCTCTTTGAAAAAACAAAACGCAGACCAATGATTCTGCCAATCATTATGGAAGTCTAAAATATTAAAAATGCGGCATTCGCCTCGTCTTATAGCGAATGCCGAAGTTTTTTAAACGGTCATCCAAAATTTATACTTTCTGACGTTAAAATAAAAACAGCGGCATGAGAAATGAAAATCATGCCGCTGTTTTTATTTTTATTGATTGTTGCAGTAAGATGTTAACATTACCTGTCTATGACAAGATGTTTTTCGAATCGGGATAGATCTTTATCCGCTCCGATCACAATAAGGATGTCATCTCCTTTAATCACTTCATCGGCTGCCGGTGACACGTTAATATCCTTGCCCTGTTTAATGGCTACGACGTTACAGCCATATTCCGCGCGAATATCCAAATCAATCAGTGTTTTGCCGCTCATCTTACTTCCCGCCTTAACTTCTGCGATACTGTAATCATCAGAAAGTTCCAGGTAATCAAGTATATTACTGGAGATAATATTATGGGCAATCCGTTTTCCCATATCCCGCTCAGGATGGACAACCTGATTGGCGCCAATCCGATTTAAGATTTTTTCATGATAATCATTTTGCGCTTTCACCGTGATCATTTTAATGTTCAAGTCTGTCAGGACCACTGTGGTTAATATACTCGCCTGGATGTTATCACCAATTGCAACAATCACATGATCGATGTTCCTAATTCCCAGTTCTTTTAATGTCGCTTCATCTGTAGAATCAGCAATCACTGCATGCGAGGCAATATTTTTAAATTCATTTATTTTATCCTCATCTGAATCGATGGCCAGCACCTGCATCCCTTCTGAACTGAGTTCTTTGCAAATGCTCCCGCCGAACCGGCCTAAACCAATTACTGCATAATCCCGTTTCATTGCCTTTCCCCCATACTCCAATGTATTTGCTCATAGTCTACCATACCATAAGAATTCTAACATCATTGCATAATATGTTAACCGTTTTGCTACAAATTTTTCATTCGGTTGTCACAGTTGAGTATGTATTTTCGTTATAATGATTTATACTAGGGCTATAAGGAAAACTACGCAAGCTATTTTCTGGCTTGATCCTTTTGTTCTAACGTCAGAAAGTATAAACCATGGGTAACCTTATAGGAAAATGCCGACACGCGCTATAAGACGAGGTTGACGCCGGTTTTTTTCCAATAGTTGACGATAGACTTGTGAAATATTTAACAGCAATTTAGGGAGGATAAGCAATGGAATTAGATACAGTCCTGATCAGCAGATTGCTTACTGCCATGACACTTGGTTTCCATATTATTTTTGCTACCTTGGGTGTAGGCGTTCCGCTGATGATTTCGGCTGCCGAGTTCATCGGAATTAAAAGAAAGGATCCGCATTATCGCCTTCTCGCAAGGCGCTGGACCCGAGGGTTTATCATTAGTGTGGCAGTCGGTGTCGTGACTGGAACCGCCATAGGGCTGCAATTGTCACTGGTATGGCCGAATTTTATGCAGATGGCCGGGAACGTCATCAGCCTGCCTTTGTTTATGGAAGTATTTGCGTTTTTCTTTGAAGCCATCTTCCTGGGTATCTACCTATATACGTGGGACCGATTTAAAAATGAGTATATCCATTGGTTATTCTCTCTACCCATTATCATTGGCGGTGGATTTTCAGCAGTGTTTATAACAATTGTCAATGCGTTTATGAATACGCCAGACGGGTTTGAAGTGGAAAATGGAGCATTTGCAGCTGTCAATCCGATTGGGGCTATGCTGAACCCGGCAACCCCAACAAAGGTGTTCCACGTACTAAGCACAGCTTATTTGACATGTGCAGCTATTCTTGCTGCTATAACAGCCTTCCTGATTCTAAAAAAGAAGGCAACGGACTATTATAAAAAAGCGTTGAAATTGACACTTGCATTAACATTTGTATTTGGTGTCCTGACAGTGATAACAGGCGATACGTCAGCTAAGTTTCTTGCAGCACACCAGCCGGAAAAACTGGCTGCAGCAGAATGGCACTTTGAAACCGAGGAAGGAGCAGATCTGATCCTGTTCGGATGGCTCAATGATGCTCACGAAACAATCGGTGAGATTCGCATACCCAAATTCTTAAGTTTCCTTGCGCATGGCGATTTTAATGCCGAAGTAACGGGACTGGAAGAAACGCCTGAGGAAATGTGGCCGCCACTCTGGGTGCATTATATGTTTGATCTGATGGTAACCATTGGTTTTGTGTTACCCGCTATTGCCTTGCTTTATTTCATTCTAAAGAAAATGAAAAACCGTCAAGAGCATAATAAAGGAATGCTGTCTCTTATTGCACTGAGCGGACCGCTGGCATTGGCCGCAATTGAATTCGGATGGATTTATGCCGAAGAAGGAAGGCAGCCATGGATTATACGGGGATATATGACAGTAGAGGAAGCTGCCACCTCTTCCCCGTATATCGGGCTGATGTTTATCCTTTTCCTTGCCTTGTATATATTGCTAGGGACATTGTTTGTCATCACATTGCGCAAGATATTTCGGGACAACCCTGCCGAAGAGGAATTGGAAAAACATTATCCATCTGTCAAAAAGGGGGATGAATCATGAGCTATGAAATAATCGGTATTTCTGTATTATGGATATTCCTCTACGGTTACCTGATTGTAGCATCCATTGATTTTGGCGCCGGATTCTTCGCATTTTACGCTAAAATCACGAAGCAGGATCACGTAGTTAATCAATTAATTGCCCGATATTTATCACCTGTATGGGAAGTGACAAACGTCTTTTTTGTTTTCTTCTTTGTCGGTATTGTCGGCTTTTTCCCGGAATCTGCTTATTACTATGGCTCGGCATTATTAGTACCAGGCAGCATCGCTATCATTTTGCTGGCAATCCGGGGGTCATTCTACGCATTTGAGAATTATGGGTCCAAACAAAGTACGGTTTATACGTTTTTATACGGAGCAACGGGGCTTTTGATTCCAGCCTCCTTATCAGTCGCCTTAACAATGTCTGAAGGTGGATTTATTACGGAAGAAAACGGCGTGGTCTCATTGCAGTATTTGAAATTATTCACGAGTCCGTTATCTTGGAGCATTGTTGCATTAGCGATTGTCTCGGTATTATTTATCAGCGCGACTTTCTTGTCGTTTTATGCGGCACGCGCCCAGGATGAGCCGGCATTAAAGCTGGTGCGTCATTTCGCATTATTTTGGAGCACACCGTCCATCATTGCCGCTTTGACGACATTTATCTTTTTAAGTCAGCACAATCCAGGGCATTATGAAAATATGCTGGATTTATGGTGGATGTTGGGTTTGTCAGTCGGATTTTTCATGATTGCCTCATGGCTGCTGTATATGGGCAAATATTACGGAATCGCATTTGTAAGCATTATGCTGCAGTACTTTTTCGCCTTTTTTGGGTATGGCATCGGACACTATCCGTATATACTTGACCCACTTATTTCCATTCATGAAGGTGCCACGCACGAATCGATGGGAATAGCGCTAATCATTGCGTTCATAGGCGGTTTATTGCTGCTGGTTCCATCATTGATATTATTGATGAAATTGTTTTTGTTTAACGCTGACTATGTTAAAGGTAAAAAATAAGTGATAGCAGAATCCATCCTGGAGGATTGAGAAGCAATGGACAGCTTAAGAAATATAGCATTCAGATATAAATGGTCAATTTTTTCTCTGTTTATACTGTCTGTCATAGCAGCTGTGTCAGTGATCCTGCAAGCGTATTTTCTCGTAGCGATTGTCGATCGGATATTCTTGCAGCAACAAGGGATGACTGAGATTATGTGGATGATGCTTGGATTATTATCTGTCCTTATGCTCCGAACAGCGGCATCTTATGTAAACGGACGGATTGGCATCAGAATGGCAGCAAACGTGAAAGGAGCATACCGAAAAGCGCTGCTGCGTAAATTTGCAAAGGCACCGATTAAACAGTCGCTTGAAGGTCAATCAGGTGGTAAAGTAAGTGTCA
Organism: Lentibacillus kapialis; assembly: GCF_014646635.1. Lineage (GTDB taxonomy): Bacteria > Bacillota > Bacilli > Bacillales > Amphibacillaceae > Lentibacillus > Lentibacillus kapialis. Next base: position 3,352 of record NZ_BMNQ01000052.1, on the reverse strand, counting down.
TGTTGGAAGCTGTTGATGAAATAGATAGTTATTTTAGTGACTATATTCCGCAGCTGATCAAAACATCAATTATACCGCTTATTATTTTAGTCATTGTTTTCACGCAACATGTTAACACGGGGTTGATTATGATCATTACTGCCCCATTCATTCCGATTTTTATGGTGATTATCGGCTTGCAGACAAAAAATAAGTCCGAAGAACAACAGGAAAAACTGTCCGCCTTTTCCGGCAGCTTTCTTGATACACTCCAGGGCCTCACAACCCTTAAACTATATGGCCGGGCAAAGAAGCAGGCGGATACCATCCGTGGCAGTAGCTTAGGCTTTCGGGATGCTACAATGGAGATACTGAAAATCGCTTTTATGTCCTCATTTATGCTGGAACTGATTTCAATGCTCAGTATAGGAATTGTTGCACTTGAGCTCGCTATCCAACTCATTATTTACGAACAAATATCCTTCTTTACAGCTTTCTTCCTGCTTGTACTTGCGCCTGAATTCTACACCTTGCTGAAAGAACTTGGCAGTGCATTTCATAGCGGCCGGGGCAGCATGGGAGCAGCAAGGAAGATAACGGAGGAATTAGGCCGGACCGAGCAGCAGGTTCACTGGGGTGAAAAACACTTAACCGCAGACGAGATGCCTACAGTTATCGGTCTTGATCATATCAGCTTTAAATATGGTGAGGATCAATTTTCATTATATGACATAACGACAGATATTCCGCCGTATGGCCAGATTGCCATTGCCGGTCGGAGCGGTTCCGGGAAAACAACACTACTGCACCTGATTGCCGGCCTTCTCCCCCTTTCAAATGGAAAAATCACCGTCGCGGATGTGCCATTATCACATTACGTTGAGAACGATTGGTTTGGCCATTTAAGTTATATTTCACAACAACCGTATGTTTTTTCAGGGACGATTGCAGAAAACATTGCCATTGGCGGTGATTCCCATGCTTCCCGCCAAGACATCGTACATGCTGCTGAACAGGCTGAAATAGACGGTCTGATCCAAACACTGGATAAAGGATATGATACACCGGTCGGAGAGGCAGGTCGCGGGCTTTCAGGCGGCGAAATGCAGCGCCTGGCTCTGGCCAGAGCATTCTTGAAACAGCCTGCCGTTATTCTATTCGATGAACCAACAACAGGACTGGACCTTGAAACTGAGCGCATCCTGCAATCATCTATGAAACAATTGGCAAAAGATGCAACAGTGATTACAGTTGCACATCGCCTTCATACAATCAAGCATGCTGATAACATTTTATTTCTGGAAAACGGCAGGTTGGTGGCTGAAGGAACCCACAGCGAACTGATGAAAACGACACCTGCATATCAAAAAATGGTATCTGTACAGCGGGGAGTGAAGACTGAATGAAAGATCTGGCCGTCATCGTCAAATTAACAATGACAGAGAAAAAGGACATCCTCTATTCGATTATTTTCGGATTTTTAGCAGGAATAACAGCAGTCGGACTTTTCGCAGCAAGTGGTTACCTTATTTCAAAATCGGCTTTGATCCCTCCCTTTTATACGTTAATTATACTGACATCAGCTGTCAAATTACTCGGGATCACCAAAGCATTTGCCCGATATGCTGAACGATACTTTTCCCATCGAGCGACATTTACGATTTTAAGTAATTTACGCGTCTCCTTTTTTAATAAACTCGAACCATTAGCACCCGGCATTTTTCATAAATACAGAAGTGGTGACCTTTTGGCACGGATTGTCGGGGACGTTGAGACACTGCAAAACTTCTTCTTGCGTGTCTTCTATCCCCCGATCGTCTTAGGACTGGTATTTATCAGTACGATTTTGTTTACAATGTTCTTTTCCGTTTATATAGCACTCGTGCTAGTTGCAGGACTGGTATTAACCGTTTTTATTATTCCGGGATATTTTGCGTTCAGACAGCGAAAAATCGACTATGATTTACGGCAAAAAAGAGGAGATTTTTCAACCGAGGTAACCGAATTTCTGCATGGCTTCCGAGATTTGAAAATATACCAGAAGATTGATGAGAAAAAACAAACGTTAACACAATCTTCTGAGGCGTATATTGATCAACAGAAACATGAGAATAGCAATAAATTGTATAGCCAGTCTGTCAACTCGTTTGTGTCACTGATTATTTCCTGGCTTGTGCTCGGTTTAGGTGCTTACCTAGTCACTGAAGGTAATCTGGAAGGAATCTTATTGGCAATGCTTGTGATGATTTCGCTCACTGTTTTTGAAGACGCTGCTCCAATGGCGGCTTTTCCTGTTCATTTTCAGGACAGTAAACGGGCGGCTAATCGCCTGTTCGAAGCCGTTAATCAGGAAAATGATTCGAACAACACAGATGGGAAACAGACAATAAATGACACTCAGGGTCTCACGATAGATATGAAAGCTGTTTCATTCTCATTTCCGGATGAATCAAATCAGACACTGAAAAATCTTAACCTGGTACTGCCCGCGGGTTCCAGAACAGCGATTGTCGGACCAAGCGGTTCCGGAAAATCAACCCTTCTGAACATGCTATTAAAAATGAACGTTCATAATAAAGGCGAGATCCGGATGAACGGACAGTCAATCGACGATATAAGCCAAGAATCGATTTGGAAAAACACCAATGTCGTCCTGCAGGAAAATCATTTTTTCTTTGGTACGATCAGGGATAATCTTCTGATTGCTGATGATCGGCTGACCGATCAGGAAATGACCGAAGCACTGGCGAGAATGGAGCTTGCCTACATCTCGCTGGATGATGACGTTTATGAAAAGGGCGAGAATCTTTCCGGCGGTGAAAAGCAGCGCCTGGCAATTGCAAGAGCAATGCTTAAAAATGCAAATCTTTGGCTGTTGGATGAGCCAACATCATCAGTCGATGCATTGACTGAGAAAGTAATCTATGATCATCTCTTCACACAAACAGAAAATGAAACCTTTGTGATTGTCAGTCACCGCCTCACGAATCTGGAAACAATGGATCAAATCATCGTCATGAATCAGGGAACAATTATCGAATCGGGAACATTTGACAAACTGATGAAACAAAAAGGCTACCTATACGAAATGAAACAGATTGAGAAAGATTTGCTGTGAATCAGACCCTTTCTAGAAGCTGAAGATCCCATAGGAAGCGGTCTTTGTTTCCGAGGAAGGTGAAGCGTTGCCCGCGGAAAGCGACTGCCCGCAGCGGAAATCAAACTTTCTATGTCGCAGTTTATATCCTTAGAAAAACCGGGCAAAGTGCGGCCCGGTCTTTTTTCTATCTTCGTTAGAGAAAATCCGATAATTTATATTCCTGTCCATGTACGCCATTATAATACGTTGGATACATTTCCCCTCCACACATTT
>NZ_BMNQ01000051.1 GCF_014646635.1 Lentibacillus kapialis | reverse complement strand
GGTCGCTTTTTCTGCGGGGTCTTCACACTGCGCATTCCCACAGGAGTCTCCGTGTTTTTCCTCCGCTAGCTAGTTTCACTACTATATTCACTCATTCATTTCAACCATAGATTTTGGTGTTGACCCCAAAAAAGGACTTTCAGACGCGGATATCGAAATAGTATTATAGGCGCCAAAGTGGAGGCATGGTCGCATGCGAAAATGAAGTGCGCTCATGGTTCATATTATTTAAAAAGTATTTCCAAACAGTTGCAATTTTTCAGACTGTGATTTACACTATCACCAGTAAAATGAAATGGCATTTCACAAATTGAAACTAGGGGGGTATGGGATGTCTTTTGTTTCGGATAAAGTGAACAAATTACCGCCATATTTATTTGCCGAGATTCAGCAGAAAAAAAGAAAGCTTCAGGAAGATGGTGTGGATGTGATTGATTTGGGGGTTGGTGCGCCGGATTTGCCCACACCGGACTTTATTGTTGATCAGCTCAATGAAGAATCAAAAATTGCTGCCAATCATCGATATTCCGTATATAGCGGTGCTGAAGAATTCAAGGAAGCGGTTGTTCACTTTTACAAAAAACAATATAGTGTCGATTTGGATCCGGAAACGGAAGTGCTCGCTGTTATCGGATCAAAAGAAGGGATAGCCAATCTGATGCATGCGACCATCAATCCCGGCGATGCAGTGTTAGTGCCTGACCCCGGATATCCGGTTTACGGAACGGCCGTTCATTTAGCCGGCGGGAAACGTGTGGCATTACCGCTGGACGATGCCAATGGATATATACCGCTTTATGATCATGTGGATCGGGAATCTATTAAACAGGCGAAATTAATGCTATTAAACTATCCCAGTAATCCAACAGCTGCCACAGCTCGATATGACACTTTTTTGAAAGCGATTGCATTTGCTCGGGAAAATCGGCTGTTGCTTGTGCATGATGCGGCGTATGACATGATTACATTTAACGATTATAAAGCGCCAAGTGTGATGCAGGTGCCGAATGCAAAGGAGCATGCTGTGGAATTCGGGTCCCTGTCTAAGAGTTTTAATATGGCCGGCTGGCGGATTGGTTATGTTGTCGGTAACCAGGAAGTTATTCACGCACTGGCAACGTTAAAAAGCAACATCGATTCAAGTCAATTTTTGCCCATTCAAAAAGCTGCTGCTGCAGCACTGCAAAGCAATTTTTCGGAAGTTCGAAAACATAACGCTATTTATCAGGCACGCATGGAAAAACTTTATCAAGCCTTCAAAAAGCTTGGTATTAAGGCGGATAAACCGAATGGGACGATCTTCCTTTGGGCCAAGGTGCCGGACGGCTATACATCGATGTCGTTTGCCAATAAATTACTGCACGAAGCAGGTGTGATTGTTACCCCTGGAAATGCGTTCGGTTCACGCGGGGAAGGATACTTTAGGGTGGCGCTTACAGTACCGGATGAACGCTTGGATGATGTCATCAGTCGTATGGGCCAGTTGAATTTTAAGGAGGTGACCAGCTAGATGAAAATGACAACGGAGCCCCGTGCAGTCAAAACAATGACCGCAGCGCAGGCAATTGTGGCGTGTATGAAAATAGAAGGAATAAGCGATGCTTTCTGTGTTCCTGGGGAAAGTTATTTGCCTTTAATGGACGCACTGCACGACGAAACGTCCATCAGATTAACATCGGCAAGACATGAAGGCGGTGCTGCATTTATGGCGGAAGGTTACGCCAAGTCATCCTTGAAACCTGGTGTGGTAATGGCTACACGTGGTGTAGGTGCGTCGAATCTTTCAACAGGTGTTCACACCGCTTATCAGGACTCTACGCCATTGGTTGTTTTCCTTGGGCAGGTGCACAGCAAGTTCCGCGGGCGGGAAGGATTTCAGGAAATTGCCCTTGATCAGTATTTTCAGCATACCGCTAAATGGGCTGTTGAAGTAAAAGATTCTGAACGCATGGCAGAGATCGTGCAGCGGGCATTCCGCATTGCCCGTACAGGAAGACCTGGTCCGGTTGTTGTGTCATTACCGGAGGATGTGCTTCCTGTTGAGGCGGAAATGACATTTGGTCCGGCTACCATGAAACCTAAACCGGTTCCGGCCGAAGAGGAAATCGCACAAGTTGAAAAACTGCTAGATATAGCCGAAAAGCCACTGATCATTGCCGGCGGGGGGGTGAAAGCGTCAGAGGCAGAAGAGGCACTCGTGTCACTTGCTGCAAAATATCATTTCCCTGTAGTCTCTGCCTTTCGCAGGCAGGATGTGTTTCCGAATGATCACCTATTATATACAGGGCATCTTGGACTGGGAACAAACCCAAACATTTTGCAAACCGTGAAGGAAGCGGATGTCATCATGGCCATCGGAACACGTTTATCAGAGGTGACGACGCAGGACTATCAGATTTTAACGCCGGATAAAAAGCTTATTCACATCGACATCAGTTATGACACGATCGGTAAGGTTTACAGCCCCGATGTTGGAATTGTTGGGGATGCAAAGAAAGCGCTTAAGGCATTGGAAGCGATGGATATCAACGTGAGCTGGAAAGGTTGGGTAAATAAACGTCGGCGTGCTTTTGAGGAAGTAACCAGTCTTGATGTTTCGCATAAAGATGTGCTCAACAAGCATATAATGGCAAAGATGGTGGATATGCTGCCTAAGAACACAGTGCTCACTAATGATGCCGGGAACTTTGCCGGGTGGCTGCACGCTTTTTACCCGTTCAAAGCGAAACACACATACGTGGGGCCGACTTCCGGTGCCATGGGGTATGGTCTGCCGGGGGCGCTCGGAGCAAAACTTGCACTCCCGGATAAGCCGGTCATCGCTTTAGCTGGAGACGGCGGATTCATGATGACGATGCAAGAACTCGAAACGGCAGTCAGATATCAGATTCCGGTCATCACTCTGGTGTTTAATAATCAGATGTATGGTACCATCCGGATGCATCAGGAAATGAATTATCCTGAGAAAGTCATCGGTACTGATTTAGGACATGTTTCATTTAAGGGTTTGGCCGAGAGTGTCGGGGCTGATGGTTATTTGGTGAGTACAGTAGACCAATTTACTGAAGCGCTTGATTTGGCACTGCAAAAAAATGCGCCGGCAGTCATTGAAATTTTGACCGACAAGGAACAGATTTCCGTATCATCCACGATCACGCAAATTCGTGATCGTGCTGAAAAATAGGGTGTCTATAAATTTTTAGGAGGTATAACATATGGCTGAAGCACTGCTCGAAACTAAAAAACTGCACAATTTTATTAACGGCGAGTGGGTGGAAACAAATGATTCTACTGCAGTGATCAATCCGGCTAATGGCGAATCAATTGTAAATGTTCCTTTGTCAGATGGCGAGGCTGTCAATAATGCAGTTGAAGCTGCCAAAAAAGCGCAAAAAGAATGGGGACTGGTACCTGCCCCGCAAAGAGCCGAGGTATTGTTTAAAGCCGGCCAGATGATGAAAGAACGAAAAGAACGGCTTTCGCAGCTATTGACGATGGAAAATGGAAAAGTATTGGAAGAGGCACGTGGAGAAGTACAGGAAGGCATTGATATGGCATTTTATATGGCTGGTGAAGGACGCCGTCTGTTCGGTCATACCACACCGGCTGAGCTGCCGAATAAGTTTTCGATGAGCCAGCGTACTCCGGTTGGTGTTGTCGGCATCATTACTCCGTGGAACTTTCCGATTGCGATTGCTACCTGGAAGTCCTTTCCGGCTATCGTTGCGGGGAATGCGGTTATCTGGAAGCCGGCCACTGAGACGCCAATTATGGCCTATGAACTAGCGAAGATTCTTGAAGAAGCAGGGCTGCCAAAGGGCATCATGAACGTGGTGTATGGCAAAGGGTCACACGTCGGTGATGCAATGGTGCATCATGATAATATCAGAGTTATTTCGTTTACTGGATCAAATGATACCGGGCGCAATATTGCCAGCGAATGCGGTAAGCAATTGAAAAAAGTATCACTCGAAATGGGCGGCAAGAATGCGATTACAGTTATGGATGATGCTGATCTTGATCTGGCAGTGGAAGGCATTCTATGGAGCGCTTATGGAACAAGCGGTCAGCGCTGTACAGCGACAAGCAGGGTGATTGTTCATGAAGATGTAAAGGAGCGGCTTGAGGAGCGGCTACTGGTTGAAATCGAGAAATTGACTATCGGCGATGGATTGGATGAATCCAATACAGTAGGCCCGATTATTAACAAGGCAGGCCTTGAAAAAATCGAAAAATACATTCAGATCGGGAAGGAAGAAGGAGCTAAGCTGGTTGCCGGTGGTTATGTGCTTGATGACGGTAAATATGCACATGGCCACTATTTCGCACCGACCTTGTTTACGGACTGTACAGCAGATATGCGCATTTCTCAGGAAGAAATTTTTGGTCCGGTTATCTCCCTGATTCCGGTGAAAAGTTTTGAAGAAGCTATTGATGTAAATAATGGTGTCTCATACGGCCTGTCAAGCTCTATTTTCACAACTGATGCCAATCGTGTATTTCAAGCACAACGCGATCTTGACACCGGAATTGTTTATGTTAACGCCGGTACAACAGGGGCTGAAATTCACTTGCCGTTCGGTGGCACAAAGGGGACCGGAAACGGCCATCGCGACTCCGGCGTACAGGCACTTGATGTATTTACTGAGTGGAAAGCTGTCTATATCGACTATAGCGGCAAACTCCAGCGTGCGCAGATTGATACCGAATAAGCAGATGGAATGGGATCAATAATGAGGGTATTCGACTGGGAGTCTTAGACAGAACTAAGATATATCATACTAAAAGTGCGTGTTCAAAAAGGAGGATAAAAAGGACCAAGAAGTTCGAGGCGGCGCAGTTTCGAGCAGCGGAGAAACAAGCCAACGAAGAAATTCGAAGTGTCATTTTTACCGGACTTTTTGAACAACCTCTAAAAACGAATAATACATCGTTTTAGCGGAGTAGATTTCCGTAGCGGGTTTTATTCTCTATCTAGTTCGGATTTTTCCTTATCAAAACAACTTCTGTCCTAGCCTCCCAGGGGTAATAAAAGCCCCCTCACTGAATGTGAGCGTAAATGGGAAACACTCTTTCTGAAGAAGGAGACAAACTTTAGCAGGGAGTGATTAAGTATGAAAATTGGCATACTCGGATCAGGCCTTATGGGGAAAGAGGCCGCTCGTGATTTGGCCTCAAGTGAAGATGTTACAGCAATTGGCCTCGCGGATATCGATATTAAAATCGCTCAACATGTCGTTAATCAATTACATTCATCAAAACTGACAGCCTATCAGGTAAACGCAAAAGATAAACAGGAGCTTGGCCATTACATGCGACAGTTTGATGTTATCATCAATGCATTATTTTATTCCTTTAATGAAATCGTTGCTGAGACCGCTATTGAGGTTGGCGTCAATTCGGTAGATTTAGGCGGTCATATTGGCCATGTGACCGATAAAGTCCTTAAGCTGAAAGAGGATGCTAAGGCTGTCGGAGTTACATTAATACCTGACTTAGGAGTTGCACCGGGCATGATTAATATATTATCCGGCTACGGTGCAAACAAACTTGATGGATTGGGATCGATTAAGCTGTATGTTGGGGGAATCCCGGTAAATCCTGAACCGCCGTTTGAATATAATCATGTTTTTTCAATGGAAGGCGTTTTTGATCATTATACCGATCCGGCATTGATTATCCGTAACGGCGTCAAACAGGAAATCGAGTCTTTAACGGAAGTGGAGCGTATCCATTTTGAAAAATTTGGTCCGCTTGAAGCCTTTCATACATCAGGGGGTACATCGACATTATCCATTTCATACCCGCATCTGAAGACGTTGGAATATAAAACGATTCGTTACCCTGGCCATGCCGAGAAATTTAAGCTTCTCGTTGACTTGAATCTAACACGGATGGATTATTCAGTGGATATTAACGGTCAGGAGGTCAATCCAAGGGATGTATTGCTCAAAGTACTTGATCCAATTGTCGACCTCGGAGATAAAGACGATGTTGTCCTGCTTCGGGTTCAAGTCAGCGGTACAAAAAACGCTCAACCGGAAACACACGTATTTGAAATGACAACATACAAAGACAGAAAGCATAACGTAACAGCTATGGCCCGCGCAACTGCCAACACGATTTCGGTTGTTGCCCAGATGATTGCAAACGGAACGATTACAAAGCGGGGTGTTTATCCACCTGAGCAAATTGTTCCAGGCGATCTTTATATTAAAGAAATGGCAAAGCGTGGTGTGAATATCCACGAATTAAATAGTGCGAAGAAAACACATGTTACAAACTAAAAGCTTTAAAAAGGGCTGCTCTGTTCCATACGGCAGCTTTTTTCTTTAGATTTTGTTGATTGCAACGCTTAACTATCTGTGGGTCTTGACCTTTTTGAACAACCTCTGTAAAGCAAAAGTGTCGCATACTCACTATTTTATAAGGGCTCATAATACTAAGATAACAGCAAGGGGTTTTCGCTATGAATCAGAGTGTCATTAAAGCATTGAAACTATTAAATTATTTCTCGCCGGATACACCGGAACTGACTCTCAAAGAAATTGCCGGACGTGCCGGGATCCCAAAACCAACTGCTTATCGGCTGTTATCGGCATTGGAATCCGGGAATTTTTTATACAAGACGAAAGATAACGAGCATGACAGCAAGTATCGTCTTGGTCTAAAACTGCTGGAACTTGGACAAATTGTCTCTGATCAACTGGAAATCCGGGCGATTGCCCTGTCTGACATGCAGACGCTTGCCGCTGATATTAATGAGGTGATCCACTTGGTTATTGCCAATCAGGATGAGGCTACCTACATTGAAAAGGTAGACAGTTCACGAGCACTTAGGTTAAATACCAGAGTCGGCAAAAATTCGCCTCTTTATTTGGGGTCCGGTCCGAAAATGCTACTGGCAAACATGTCCGGAGCAAGGCAGGAAGAAATTTTAGCCGAATCAAAATTGCATCAGGCAGTTAAAAGCGGTACGATTAACAAAGAGGAATTACTTCAGGAACTCCGGACGATCTATGAAGAGGGATATGCGTATAGTATTGGCGAACAGGATGCGGATACGACAGGTATTTCATATCCAATCTATGATTATAGCAGTCAAGTTATCGCTGCATTGGCCGTCAGTGGGCTTTCCAGTCATTTTGAAGGGGATAACCTGGAACTGCTGAAGATGAAGAGTAAAGCGACTGCTGAAGCCATATCCAGAAAACTTGGGTATCGTGGACCGGATTTTTAAGTTGGAAGGAATGATGTTTGATGAACACGGTGTTTATCGCCGGACATGCCCGGCTGCCATCAGGTATGGCAGCCAAAAGCATCTATGAAACACTCACCATAACGGCGGAAATTGATAAGAAATATAGTGTGGTTGTGGCCGCCAACTGCACCCTGGCAACTGAACATGGCAGGCATTTTGTCCACCAGCTTTTAAGGGGGCACAGTCTGCATGATGGCATTGATGAACCTGCTGCCATCATGAAAGAGCATTATTTGGGGAAGGCGGGGAATGCACTCGTGTCGGCATTGTATGATTTGTACCGGCAGTATGAGCATTACCGGGAAAATCATCATTAGAAGAACGGATGCACTTTTGCAGTAGCTGACGGGTTTTGGACATCTATAGCGATTCCGGCTCAATCTATAGCGATGCAATACAAATCTTCAGCGATTATCGACTTAACTTCAGCGATCTTGGTAAAATTTATAGCGATTATTTTAAAATAAGCCAAAATTAAGACTGATAGCTCGCATATCCGAGCTATCAGTCTTAAAGGAGATTAGCCGTACATTTTGTGAACAGCTTATACTCTTGCCTTGTTCTCTTCCCACGCCGGGAGCATTTTGTTTAGCGGTTTATCTTCGCGGTAGCCTAATGCATAGCCAGCCTGCATGAGGGTATGCACTTCACGTGTTCCCTCGTATATGACCGGTGCTTTTGAGTTGCGCAAATAACGCTCTACCGGGTACTCATCTGAATAGCCGTATGCGCCGTGAACCTGGACTGCGTCATCAGCGGCTTTATTGGCAAAGTCACACGCCTGCCATTTGGCCATTGAAGTTTCTTCGGTATTGCGCGTCCCTTCATTTTTAAGTTCGCCGGCGCGGTATACGAGTAGACTGCTCATTTCCAGGCCGGCCTTCATTCTAGCAATCATTTGCTGCACAAGCTGATGTTTCCCGATAGGTTTGCCGAACGTTTCGCGTTCATTGGCATATTTGACACTCGCCTCAAGACATGCCCGGATTTGGCCGACAGCCCCTGCAGCCACGGTGAACCGCCCATTATCAAGTGCTGCCATGGCGATTTTGAAGCCTTCTCCTTCCTCGCCGAGCAGATTTTCTTTTGGTACTTTCACATGATCGAAAAAGATTTCACCGGTATTGCCGGAGCGGATGCCCAGTTTGCCTTTCGTCGCCTTCGAATCAAACCCTTCCCAGTTTCGTTCGACGATGAAGGCCGAAATGCCCTTATGATGTTTTTCTTTGTCGGTATACGCAAAAACAAGGAAATGGTCGGCTGTGTCACATAGGGAAATCCATGACTTTGACCCATTCAGGATGTAATGGTCGCCATCTTTGATCGCGGTCGATTGCAAGGAGGCAACGTCTGATCCGGCACCAGGCTCTGTCAGACCATAAGCACCGACTTTTTCACCTTTGGCCTGAGGGACGAGATATTTTTGTTTTTGCTCTTCAGTGCCCCATTGCAGTAGTGTCATGCTGTTCAACCCGGTATGAACAGAAACTGACGTTCGGAATGCAGTATCTCCGCGTTCCAGCTCTTCACATACAATGGCAAGCGAATTATAATCCATTCCACTGCCGCCGTATTCTTCCGGGATACAAACGCCCATCAGTCCCAGATCTGCTAGGCGTTGCATGACTGCTGGATCGAATTGTCCTTCCCGGTCCCATTCGGCAATGTATGGCAGGATTTCTTTATCCACAAAACTTCTCACAGTGCTGCGCAACATAGTCTGTTCTTCTGAAAAATTAAAATCCATTTAATCATCTCCTAATTTTTTTGTTTGGAAATCGCTGACTTCCCCATTAATTCATCCGTGTGTTCGCCGGCATCCGGTGGGTGATGTCGTGTGTTTACTGGTGTGCGCGATAGCTTCAGCGGGCTGCCGATCATACGAATGTTACCTGCAGTCGGGTGTTCAGCGTCAATGAACATATTACGTTTGTTCAGCTGCGGGTCATTTGCAACTTCATCAATTGTTTGAATCGGACCGCATGGGATACTATGTTCCTGGCATTTTTCCTGCCAATAAGTCGTTCGTTTCGTCGAAAATACTCTCTGAAGAAGCGGGATCAGAATTTCCCGGTTTGCGACACGGTCAGGATTTGTTCGAAATCGCTCATCTGAAGCGTATTCGGGTATTTCTAAAATATCGCACAATCGTTTGAATTGATGGTCGTTTCCGACAGCAATCACCATCTCGCCATCCTTTGTTGAAAATGTCTGGTAGGGAACAATATTGGCGTGTTGATTTCCCAGTGCAGACGGTTTTTTACCAGCCATCAGATAGTTGCTCCCGATATTGACAAGCGAACTGACAGCCGCATCATACAGGGAAAGATCAAGTTTTTGCCCTATGCCTGATTGTGTGCGTTCGAGCAGTGCACCCTGAATGCCGATACATGCGTAAAGTCCGGTGAGAATATCTGTGATGGCGACACCAACCTTTTGCGGGCCGGATTCGCTGTCGCCTGTAATGCTCATCAGTCCACTCATCGCCTGAATGATAAAATCATAACCCGGCATGTCTTTGTATGGTCCTGTTTCGCCGAACCCTGTAATGGAGCAATAGACAAGTCCCGGATTGATTTCAGTGAGTGTTGCATAATCAAGCCCAAGCCGCTGCATGATTCCAGTTTTAAAATTATTAATGATGACATCACTTTCGCGTACAAGCTCTTTGATGGCCGCATTGCCTTCGGGAGATTTCAGATCAAGCGTAATGCTTTTCTTGTTCCGGTTGGCACAAAGGTAATAGGCACTGACACCATTTTGAAAAGGCGGCCCCCATTTGCGCGTCTCATCACTTCCACCCGGTGCTTCCACTTTGATAACTTCAGCCCCAAGGTCACCAAGAATCATCGTACAATATGGTCCGGCAAGCACACGTGATAGATCGAGGATCTTAATGTTCTCAAGTGCTCCAGCCACTTCATCACTCCTTTCTGTGACAATAAAATAAGCCAGTTCAAATAGACCACAGTATTTTGCGAGGTCAATTTGAACTGGCTTGTATCTGTTGGCTCAGAACTGGCATTGAACTGTAAACAGACTAGGCAGTTTTTAAAGTTTGTGGAAATAGGCATCATGTGCATTAGCGTGGAAGCGCTTTAACATGATTAATTTTATTATATGGTATTCTGAAAAATATGTAAACAGTAATTTTAATAATCTGTTGAAAACCGGTGCTGGCAAACATGTTCCCGAGAGCGCAAACATGTTTCCGAGAGCGCAAACATGTTCCAAGATCAATATCGGTAACACCATCCCCCCTGAGTGTATCTCAGTCAAACCAATTAAAAACCGCACAACACCTTTACGGCGAGCGCGGTTTCCATGACAGTATGGCATTATCCAGTATTCACGAGCTGCAAGATTTCCACTGCATTTCGAGAAATCTGCGAAAAATGAGTGGGAATCCCTGCATATAAAGGTCAGCGATTGAAGCTGCCCGTTCGACTTATTACTTAGCGGCTTTTTGCAGCTTAGAGATCATCTTCAGTGACCGTCCGGTACCAATGGCAACGGATTCGAGCTGGTTTGGTGCAATATGGACAGGCACGATGATTTCATCTGATAACCAGTCCTGTATACCGTTCAGCATGGATCCGCCGCCGGTCAGTACAATCCCGCGGTCAACGATATCACCGCTCAATTCGGGCGGGCAATTTTCCAGTGTTGAACGAATCGTTTCCAAAATTTGCTCCAGCGATTCTTTCAGTGCAGAGTACACTTCTTTGGAAGAAACTGATACTGTTTTAGGCAGGCCGCTCACCATGTCTCGTCCGCGCACCTCCGTAGATTCCTCAGTATGATTTTCATTGGCGTGACCGATTTCCATTTTAATATTCTCTGCCGTACGTTCACCAATCATAATATTATAATTCTTTCGGATATAATTGATGATTTCTTCATCCATCTTGTCGCCGCCGGTACGAATGGAATTACAAGAGACGACACCGCCGAACGAGATGATGCCAACTTCAGAGGTTCCACCACCAATATCAACAATTACATTGGCGATAGGCTCATCGACAGGCAAGTCCGCGCCGATAGCAGCTGCGACCGGCTCCTCGATCAAATGCACATGTTTGGCACCGTAGCTGGATACAGCATTATGGATTGCGCGGCGTTCGACGGTTGTGCTTCCTGATGGCGTGCACACGACGACGGTTGGCTTACGCATGGACAAACCCATTTTCTTACTCACTTTCTTCAAAAATTCCTTAAGCATTTGGGCCGTCACATCATAGTCCGCAATAACCCCATCTTTCAATGGCCGGATTGGGACAATGTTCTGAGGGGTTTTGCCGACCATTTCTTTTGCTTCTGATCCAACTGCTACAACATTTTTCGTATTTAAATCAATTGCAACAACAGATGGCTCATTTAAAACAATTCCTTTTGATTTTGAATAAATTAATATGTTGGCCGTACCTAAATCAATTCCGATTTCTGCGGTTGATAACATGGTTATGCTCCTCCAATGGTGTATTTAATCTATTGAATAAGGATAAGAATCATAAACTCAGATATACAAAAGGCATATGGGTTTTCACACGTCTATGTTCTGCCTACTTTGGTGGTAGGGTGGTATATAGGTGTAAATGGTGGCTCGTTTTGAATCTAAGCTTCACGAAAATATTTCATTCTCTATCTATTTCAAATGATATTCTATAAAAAATCAAGTAACATTTTGTTTACAATTAATGCCTGCCTGTAATATAAAAGCATGTTCCGCGCAGGTGTCAATAGTGTTTTTGTTGTAAATTTTACCACCTTATAAAACCTTTTCCTGCAGATTTGATACATAAATAATAGCAAAGCCTGTTACCAAGCCATTATCTGACAAATCTGTGAATCGCATAACCGATTGGAAATCAGCTCCAATAATATTACATAGAACACGTGGTATGATGACTTTGCAAAACAAAACCACAGGAGAGGTGACATCACATGTTTAACAAATTAATAGTCGGTTCACTGACCGCGGCATTGTTGTTTGGCGGGGCAGTTCAAACTGCTTTTGCAAGTGCCAATATATCTGAGAATCAATCAGTTCAGCATAAAGTCTATTATTCTATTAATGGGAATGATTGGACTGAGTCTACACCTGATAAATTCAGCAATTATGTAAATGAGAATTTTCCGCAGGTCAATTGGAACTGGAACAAGCGGCAAAATGATCATGAACAGTCAAAACAGGATCAATCAGAGCAAAAGCAGGAAAATCCTGATAACACTGACAAATCTAATCAACAGCAAGATGAGTCAGAGAAACAACAAGCTGACAAGCAGCAGGAACAGCAAAACGAACAGCCAAAAGCGGAAGCGTCACAACAACAAGCTAACAAGCAAGAAGAGCAAGATCAATCTCAGTCACAACAGCTGAATGAATTCGAACAGCAAGTGGTTGAACTGACAAATCAAGAACGTCAGGCACAAGGGCTGGACCCGCTGAAAGTTGACGCGGAGCTTAGTAAAGTAGCCCGTGAGAAATCCCGGGATATGGCAGAAAATAACTACTTTTCGCATGATAGCCCTAATTATGGATCACCGTTTGATATGATGAAGCAATATGGCATCTCATATCAAACTGCCGGTGAAAACATTGCTAGAGGTCAGCGTACTCCGGAGCAGGTTGTAAACGGATGGATGAACAGTGAAGGCCACCGGGAAAATATCATGAATCCGGACTTCACCCACATCGGTGTTGGCTATGTAGAGCAAGGCCATCACTGGACACAACAGTTTATTGGTAAATAGAAACAGAGTGAAACCAGAAATATAGATGCGGTCATAAAACGAAAAAGAAAAGGGATTGATCTTAATGGTTCAATCCCTTTTCTTTTTGCTTATGCCCTTGCCCATACATCGATGCCAGAGCGGCTCCTATTGAAAGAATGACGATCATGCCGCCAATTGTCGCATTCATGTTAACAGAGACATGCTCAATAACCAGGCCACCGGTCAGTGAACCAAATGCGATACCAAGATGAAGTGCTGAGTTATTCAAGCTTTGCTGTATGTCTGATGTGTCAGGCGATAACCCCATTAAATAACTTTGTGTAGCCGGGGGTAATGTCCAGCTGAGCATTCCCCAGACAATTAGAATAATTAAAAATACCGGTAGCGCAAACGTCGTGAGTGGTATTATAAACATCACAAACGCAAGCAGAATAGTTGATGCCATTATGGTGTTCCTGGGTCCCCAGGTGTCTGAAAGTGCACCGCCGACAGCACCTCCACTGACAGCTGCCATTCCGAAGATCATATAAATGATACTGACCCATGTGCCATCCAAGTTCAACAGTGTTTTGGAAAAGGGAGTCAAATAAGCATAAAGAGTTGTATGACCGGCCAGAAATAAAAAGGTGATTGTCTGTCCAAAAAGGATTCTCCGGTCTTTCAGCGTTGCCAACTGCTGTTTAATTGAGTTTGACGGTTTTGGTTCAACACGTTCCATCAAGATATAAACACCAAACATTGACAGGATCGTTAATATTGAAACCAGCACAAATGGCGCGCGCCAGCTGAAGGCATTCCCAAGCAATAACCCAACTGGAAGTCCTAGCACAATGGAAGCACTCACGCCCATGGAAACAATACCGATGGCCCGTCCGCGATATTTATGTTCGACTATCGACGGTGCGATGGTAAGACATAGGATAATCAGCAATGCTCCGCTTAATGCTGAAATAACCCTCCCAATAAATACAACAGCATATGTCGGGCTGAATACGGTCACTAAATTCCCCGCGAGAAATACAGCAAGTGAGATAAGTGTCAGCTGTCTGCGTTCAATATTTGAAGTGAGGATCAGCAAAATAGGGGCTCCAACAGCAAAAATCAGTGAAAATATCGTGATCAAAAAGCCGACCTGACCGAGACTGACATTTAAATCATCGGCTATCAAATCAAGTATTCCGCCGATAATGAGTTCGACCATTCCAACAACGAATGCGACAATCATTAAAAAGTAGACACGTTTATTCATATTATGACGCCTTTCTTTGTCTTTTCAATACACAATCGTACGCCCAATTGGTTCAAAAAACAAGCACTGTTTTATTGTTTGTTTCTTTTCATCGTTCGGTGTCAAAGGTATAATGATAGTAATTGCAGGGAGAAACGGTATCGGCCAGGTTCCATTGGTTATGGCTAGTTCTCGCGGTGTTCCAGTAATCCCATACCAATGACAGAATAGGTACTATCCGTTGTATACTGCTTGTCGAAATCATTGCACATTATAAAATGGGAGAATCATGATTGTTTCATCAGATAGCCATACTATGATCAGAGGTGATTGGATGGTTCAAGGTACAGCGAACTGGAATACTGAAGAAACACAGGAATGGCTGCAGCAATATGTTGATGACTGGGTTGCTTTTTATCGTAAACATACGGGTGATGGACATGTGGCATCATATATTCCCGAACTAAAGAATGCAGATCCGGATGATTTGGGGATTGTGATCATTGGAAAAGATGGAATGTCAGTAAAGTCAGGGGATACGGAGATTCCATTTACAATGCAAAGCATATCAAAAGCTATTACGTTTATCGTGGCCTGCATGGAGCGCGGTGTCTCGTACCTTTTGCAGCGAGTCGATGTGGAGCCGACCGGTGAGGCGTTCAACTCGATCATGCACCTGGAAATGAAACAGGTGAAAAAACCACTTAATCCGTTTAACAATGCCGGAGCGATTACAGTGAGTTCTATTTTGCCGGGGGATACATCAAATGAGCGGCTTGAACCCGTGTTCCAGCTGCTCGAGAATATGCTCGGACACCGCCCTGCAATGAATCATGATGTGTTTAAATCCGAACGCGATTCATCAACACGGAATCGAGCGATTGGCTATTATTTACTGGAAGTCGGATTTTTGGAATCGGATTTGGATGTCACGCTGGAAACCTACTTTAAACAGTGCTCAATCGATGTGACAATTGATGATCTCGCTCGGATTGGAATGATTCTTGCCAATGATGGCATGGACCCAAAAAATGATGTGGAAATAATCCCGAGACAGATTGCTCGGATCACGAAGGTGCTGATGTTGACATGCGGCATGTATGATGCATCAGGTAAATTTGCTACCTATGTCGGGATACCTGCCAAGAGTGGTGTGTCCGGCGGTATACTCGCTGCCGTTCCACCAAGGGTCCGGGATGAATCAATGCCATTTACCCGCGGCTGCGGGATTGGTGTTTACGGTCCGGCTCTGGGTGATGAAGGTAACAGTGTCGCTGGCATCCGCTTACTGCGGCATATTGCGACACAATGGGATTTAAGTATTTTCTAATGGAGAGATGAGATTATGTGCGGACGCTATACATTGCTTGCTGATGAACTGGCGATTTTACGGGAATTCGACATTGATGAGCCGATTGCTGATTATCAGCCAAGCTATAATGTGGCTCCGGGACAAAATGTACTTGCTATTATCCATGACGGGAAACAAAAAAGAGCCGGTTATTTGCGCTGGGGGCTTGTACCTTCATGGGCGGATGATGAAAAAATCGGCTATAAAATGATTAATGCCCGCAGTGAAACAGCACATAAAAAGCCTAGTTTCAGGCGCCCTATGTCCCGGAAACGCTGCCTGATTGTGGCGGACAGCTTTTATGAGTGGAAAGGTGATGGCAAGGAAAAACAGCCAAAACGAATACAAGCAGTAGACAGGGAAGTGTTTGCATTTGCCGGGCTCTGGGATAAATGGGAACGGGATGACAAGAAACTTTTTACATGTACCATTCTGACGAAAGGGGCGAATGGCTTCATGCAGGACATTCATCACCGGATGCCGATTATTCTGCCAAGGGGTATGCAAGATGCATGGATCGAAACAGGTGTGCAAACGCCGGAAGAAGCCCATCATTTCCTGGAATCACTGAATACAGTCGATTTAAAAGCCTATAATATTGGGACTTATGTCAATTCGGCAAAAAATAACGATGAAGGCTGTATCGCGCCGCTTGCTTGATTTTTTGTGACGACGGTTTTGTGTCTATTCTTCAAATAAGAATAGTGGCATTTAAGTACAGGTCCCATTATAATAACAACTGTGGAACAATTCGAGAAGTGAGCGAGGGATGACGGCATGATACGTGTGCTATTCTTATGTCTGGGAAATATTTGCCGGTCACCGATGGCTGAGGCGATTTTTCGGGATTTGGTGAAAGAAGAAGGACTTTCTGATAAAATCAAGGTAGATTCAGCAGGATTAGGACATTGGCATGTCGGAAAAGTGCCTCACGAAGGCACAAGGGAAATATTGGACAAACAGTGCATTTCCTATGAAGGCATAAAAGCGAGGCAGTTTGATGAACATGATTTCGGCGATTTCGATTATCTGATCGCGATGGATGATCCGAATATCAGCGGCCTGCAGGAATTTGCCGGCATTCATGATAACATTACGATTGCCAAGCTGATGGAGTTTGTCGATGAGGCTGAGGAGACTGACGTGCCGGATCCGTTCTTTACGGGTGATTTTGATTATACTTATCAATTAGTATCAAAAGGCTGCCATGCATTAGTGACATACATCAGGAATGAAAATAACTTATAACGTAAAAGGAGCGATTTTAAGATGGGTAAACGGAAGTTATGTTTGGGATTATTAATCGGTACGATCGCAGGAGGGCTTCTTTCCTTGCTGGATCGCGAAGCAAGGACTTATGCAAAAGGAAAAATGAAAGATGTCAAAAGCGGGTCATCTTACTATATAAAGCGTCCGTCCGAGGCGGTTAAAGGGGCGAAAGATGTGTTTGGCCGGTTTAATACAACGTTCACAAAAGGTGCGGATAATGCCATCAATGCGTTGGAGCAGATGGAAGGCACATTAGAACAGTTTACAAAAAAGGATGATAGGGAAGAGTTAAATAATAATTTGTAAACGGCTTGATGTGAGGGGGATACGATGTGGCAGATAACTATTGATTTTGGTAAAAAGTTGTTTCACCGTATAACGGATGATGATATTTTTGGACTCGGAGCCCAGCTTGCCTATTTTTTATTGCTTTCCCTGTTTCCGTTTCTGCTTTTTTTAATGACACTGCTTGGGTATGTGCCGATTGACTCACAAAATGTGACTGAGTTTATTCAGCGATATGCACCGGGGGAGATATCCCAACTTATCAATGAAAATATATCGGAGCTTGTTAATAACCAAAACGGGTCATTATTGTCAGTGGGGGTGATTGGTACATTGTGGGCAGCTTCAAACGGGGTTAATGCTATTATGAAAGGATTTAATCGTTCTTATGAAGTAGGGGAGGACCGTTCTTTCATTGTGATGCGGCTAATCGCCATTGTATTAACGATTGCGATGGTGCTCGTGATATGTATGGCCTTCTTGCTGCCTGTTTTCGGCAAAATGATTGGTGAATATATTTTTGCTTTCTTCGGGTTGTCTGAAAGTTTTCTGAACGTATGGGATACATTGCGCTGGATTGTATCATCCGCGGTTATTTTTATTGTCTTGCTGGCTCTGTATAAAATGGCACCCAATAAACGGATTTATTTTAAAAATGTTGTATGGGGAGCACTGTTTGCAACAATCGGCTGGCAGTTGGTCTCACTGGCATTTTCCTTTTATGTCAATTCGATGGGCAATTATTCAGCAACATACGGCAGCCTTGGAACAGTGATTGTGTTAATGATCTGGTTCTATCTGACGGGCGTCATCATTATGATTGGTGGTACGATCAACGCTATTTGTAAGGACAAAGCTAACTCGGATTATTAAATTGAAAAAAACAAAGCTGAAATGTTAAAAGAACGAAACAGGTCGAAATCGAATATTTTCTGAAGGTTAAACACGGGAATAATTAGCTGTCACTGTTATGTGGCAGCTAATTTAATATGTTGTTGTTTACACTAATAAAGTACTTATATAGTAACAGTGCTAAATTATGTTGAACCATATAGATTTGTCTGTTACAATACTTTTTAAATTTAAAATAAAACAGATGATAAGGGGATGACATATGCGTAAAAAAAGCTTCTTACTGTTGTTGGCTGCAGGCCTGTTTGTATTAAGTGCGTGCAGTGATCAATCTATGGAAAGTGAAAGGACCGATAATTCTGCAAGGAAATGGAACGACATCCAAAAAGCAGGTGAAATTGTTGTTGGCACATCGGGGACGCTGATAGCCGGGTCTTATTATGAAGATAACGATGAAAGTAAAGACGCGCTCACAGGTTATGAAGTTGAGGTGGCCCGGGAAGTTGCAAAGCGATTAGATCTTGACATAAAATTTGAAATTATTGGTTTTGACAGTGTTTTGGCTGCCGTCGATAGCGGACGAATTGATGTGGCTGGCATGGGTATTACAGACAAACGGAAAGAGAAATTCAATTTTAGTGAACCGTTTAAATATTCATATACGACAATGGTTGTCAGAGAAGACACACACTCCGGTATTGAAAAACTGGAGGATTTGGAAGGAAAAGAAGCCGGTGGGGCATCTTCCACCATATATAGTGAAATAGCCCGGAAATTCGGTGCGGAAGTCGTGACTTATGGAAACGCGCCAAATGAAGCTTACCTCCGGGATGTAAACAATGGCAGGACCGATGTTGTTATCAATGATTACTACCTTTCCAAGTTCGGTGTTGCTGCATTTCCGGATTTTGATATCACATTGCATCCTGATTTGAAATTTCACACAACAAGAAAAGGCCTCATTATGGCAGATGATGCCGACAGATTGCAGGAGAAAATCAATCAGACCCTTCAATCTATGCGGGAAGACGGGACATTAACACAGCTTGCTAAGAAATTTTATAAAGAAGATGCTTCCAAAAAACCCGAGGGAGACATTCGTGACATTAAAGGTTTGGACTTTTAATTATGAACGTATTTGATTTTAGCGGTATTTTTGATGTTGAATTGGCACTGGAAAGTCTGCCATTTATACTTCAGGGGTTGCCTGCTACGATTGGTGTGGCTGTTGCCGGCATGGCAATAGGGATGGTATTGGGATTGTTTCTCGCGTTGGCCAGAGGGTCATCAAGGGTCGTGTTAAGGTGGCCTGCCAGAGTTTATATTTCATTTATGCGTGGAACCCCGATACTCGTGTTTCTCTTTATTTTATACTTCGGACTCCCCTATGCAGGATTTGAACTGACTGCAGTTGTTGCTGCATCCCTCGGGTTTGGTTTGAATAGTGCAGCCTATATTGCAGAGATTAATCGTTCAGCATTAAACAGTATCGAAATAGTACAGTGGGAATCAGCAAAGTCATTGAATTTAGGTTATTGGAAAACCCTTAGGATTATAATATTACCGCAAGCTACCAGGATTGCTGTGCCGCCCTTGACAAATGTTTTCATGGACATTGTGAAGGCGACCTCTTTAACGGCTGTTATCACAGTCCCAGAACTATTTCAGCGAACGCAAATTGTTGTTGGCAGGGAATTTGATGCGATGTCACTTTATATATTGGTTGCCTTGATCTATTGGCCGATTTGTCTGCTTATTTCATTTATGCAGGACAGACTAGAAGCAAGGTTCAGCCGATTTGTATAATAAACAGGGGCATCAACAAGCCGGGTGTCCGCCTAATTGCCGTGATGCTCCAGTTCAGCGTCTTTTTTGAAAAAGATCGCTGCCAGCATCAGGATTAGCATCAAGATGATCACATAGAAAAACGAAATACCGGGAAAAAATTCAATAAATAATCCTCCCATATATGGCCCGATAAGGCTCCCAATACCGAACGAGATGCCTGTCATTAAATTGCCCGCCGGAAGAAGCGAAGCGGGGAGCAAGTCGGTCATATAGGCGATACTTAATGAGTATAGCGAACCAACTAGCATACCCGAGAGTGCGAATGAGGCAAATAAAGCAATCACAGACGTTTCAAATAAGGCTGCGATTAGAAAGGCTATAATGCCTCCTGATACGACGGACAGCAGAATTTTTCGTCTTCCCACACGATCACTCAATACACCTAATGGAATTTGTGTCATGATACTGGCACCGGCAAAAAACGGAATAATTAATGATAAGATATTGATGTCGTGACCGATACGCAGGCCATAAACGGGAAAAATGCCGTGCAGTGTTGCTTCTAAAAATCCATAACCAAACGCAGGGAGAAATGCCACCCAGGCTATTTTTCCGGTTTGAATGAACCGTTTGATAGAGCTTGAACGGCTTATATTATGAACATTCTCGTCCTCCGGTATGCTGTTTCGGACAAAAAACATCGTTGACCAGACAAGCAAGCTTAGAGCCGCAGATATCAGAAACGGCAATGCCTGATGAATTTCCAATAGGCGTGTCATGAGCGGTCCTACTGTGAACCCCAGTCCAAATGACAACCCATAAAATGAAATATTTTTTCCGCGTGCACTTTTAGGACTTGTCGTTGTAATCCAGGTCTGAGTACTGAAATGGAGCATATTGTCCCCGATTCCAATCATAACCCGCAAAATAAACCAGAACCACAAGGCCTCCCAGACAGGAAATAGTGCCAGTGAAAGAAACACCAGTATGCCGCCGGTCATAATCATCGGTTTGAAGCCAATTTTACGTAATGGTTTTTCCATAAAGGGTGAAGCAATCAGCACACCTACGTATAATCCCGTCGCATGCAGTCCATTGACAGAGGAGGAGACACCATTTTGCTCAAGAATGATGGACAATAATGGGAGAATCATCCCTTGTGAAAAACCTGATATGAAGACGAGTGCAATTAGTATCCAAAACCTGGTCTGTGCCGATACCATCATTTTTTGGCCCCCTCATTATGTGTATTTTCATTATACGGCCGAGCGAAAACATTTCATTTAAAAAGTATTATGGTTTAACATTTAGGGTAAATGATAACAAGAGTATTTTAAATCAAGGAGCTGAAAATAACAATGGATTTTCATATGAAAGAAGAAGGCGTACGCATTGATTTAGGCTATGGGGTACTGGATATTTCGAGTGATGATGAACATGGCTATCGTCCGTTCCAATTGATGGTCGCATCAATCGCAGGGTGCAGTGCCTCTGTTTTTAGGAAAATTTTAAAGAAACAGCGGACCGAAATCGCTGATATGACAATAACGGCTGATGTTAAGCGAAATCCGGACGAAGCAAACCGGATAGAGCGTATCGGGTTGCATTATGTGATCAAAGGTTATCATTTGGATGATGAGAAACTGTATAAAAATCTTGCAGTGGCACGGAAAAACTGTTCGATGGTCCGTTCAGTCGAGGACAGCATTACAATTGAAGAAACACTTGAGTCAGTCGAATTAAGCCGTTAAATTTTACGGGGTATAATATTGATGTGTCCGAAAAAACTAATCTTAAAAGTGGATTTCTCGAAAGGAATGGGACACATGAATAAACGATATTACATGACGGTATTAATGCTATTGGTTTTATTGATTCCTGTTAATGGCTTGGCTGAGGAAAAAAAAGACTCAAAAGATGAATTTGAGATACCAAGCCATGTTTTAAACATATCAAAGGAAAACACTTACCCTAATTCAACGCAAGATCAGGAAGTGGTGGAACCAAGTGAACTCACCCAAGAATTAATTGAAGGTGTTGAAGTGCCCGTTGAAAACCCGGATTTGATTAAGATGCTCAACGAAACGTCCATTAACCCATCGCCGATTGCATTCGGCTATAGGGGGATGGTCTATATCGGGAGATGGCCGCTGAGTTATACCTCAAGTGAAACCAACATTAATTGGGAGTACCAAAAAATTAACGCGAATGAACTCAATAATATCGGCGGTGACTCAGAGAAAAAAATGAATTATAATCAGCAGACGAAAAAGAAAGTAAAAGGCGCACTGACAAATAAAATAGCCAATCCGGACGATATTAAAAAAATGATGCTGCTCAAAGCAAAAGATAAAATTGAACTGCCACTTGCGTACTCGACGGTCATTGGACAAAACACCAAAAAAGAAAATTCCTATAATGTACCGGCGAAAAAATTCGGTGAACTTCAGGCATATGCGCCGGCAGTCAATGAAAAAGGACAAGTGACCTTTGGTGAAGTATACTTTCAGTTGAAAGGCAATGATAAATCCATTGTCATTAAAAATGTTACAAAGCAGGGAATTGGCGCATGGATACCGATCCAGGATCACGTTTCATTTTCCTTTAATCTTAAGTAAGAGCAGGCCGACTTGATAACCCCCGTTGGATACTTTCCAGCGGGGGTTATCAGTCGGTCGCAAACATGGGCGCGAAACTGCAAATATTTCCCCCCCATGAACCCCGCGTTATATCAATAATCCATATAAAATTTCACTGTGGGGTTGATTTCCCCGCTTTAATGCTTTACTATAATAAAGTGACATTAGAGAGAAGCAGAGAGGGGAAACAAAATGGAATGGGTAGTAGTCATATCCGTATTAGTATTAACTGTGCTCAGTTTGTTAAGAGTTAATGTCATCATTGCGATCATTGCAGCAGCACTTACGGCAGGGCTGATGTCCGGGATGTCCATTGTTGAATCAATTGAAATGATGGTCAGTGGCATGGGCGGCCAGGCAAGCACGGCATTAAGTTATATTTTGCTTGGTGCTTTTGCTGTTGCGATTAGTTACACAGGCATTACGGCTATTCTTGTAAATTATCTAATCAAAGTGTTGACTGGCAGGAAAACGATGATGGTGCTAGCGATTGCTGGAGTGGCATGTTTGTCACAAAACCTTGTTCCGGTTCATATTGCATTTATACCGATTTTAATACCGCCATTACTGAAACTATTCGATGATATGAGAGTAGATCGCCGCGGTGTGGCTGCAGCATTGACATTTGGATTGAAAGCACCATACGTAACGATCCCGGCCGGATTTGGCTTGATTTTCCACGAAACCATTCAGAATGGCATGGTCGAGAACGGAGCCGATATCACAATAGGTCAGACAACACTTGCCATGCTTATACCCGGTTCAGGGATGGTTATAGGTTTGCTGATTGCCATCTTTATTACGTATCGTAAAGATCGTGAAGCAGTTTCTGGTGCGGGCGGAAGTGAGGCAAACTTCACTGTCCCACCAACAGAAAACGTGACATTTAACCGAATACACGCTTTAACGCTGGTTGCAATAGCAGGCGCGTTAATCGTTCAGATTTTCACACAAAACCTGATCGCTGGAGCACTGACTGGATTGGTTCTGATGTTTGCACTTGTAGTTGTGCCATTCAGAAATGGTGACCAGGTCATGGCGGATGGTATTGCTATGATGGGGCAAATCGCATTTGTCATGTTGGTTGCCTCCGGATTTGGAAAGGTCCTGGAAGATACAGGTGCAGTCAGTGCACTTGTAGAAATGTCATCCAGTTTCCTGGGTAATAATCAGGCACTTATTGCGCTTATCCTGCTCCTTGTCGGGTTGGTTGTCACAATAGGCATTGGTTCCTCGTTCGGTACTATTCCGATTTTGGCTGCACTATTTGTGCCAATCTCCCTGGCTTCAGGCTTTTCGACTTTGGCAACAGCATCAATGATTGGTACTGCCGGAGCGCTGGGTGATGCGGGTTCACCGGCATCAGACAGTACACTTGGACCGACTTCTGGATTGAATGCTGACGGCAAGCACCACCACATTTGGGACACCTGCGTTCCAACATTCCTCCATTATAATATTCCGCTGATTGTATTCGGCTGGATTGCCGCAATGGTTTTATAAGTGGTTGTAGGTTTCTTCGTATTAGAAACAGGTGCCTTGAATTGCCGGCACTCTTAAACATGTGCTACAAAGCTGTGTTTAACGGTGCGTTCCTTATGAATATTTAAATTTAAGTATGGACAAAGTAAGGGAAAAGGTGGGGATGCTATGCGTAAATATATTGCTGTTGCGGCAGCTTTCACCCTGTTTTTCCTTGTTTTATTGCTGTCTGAGGGCATTACTCATGCTGCTGGCGGCTACGGTTGGGGTTTTAAAAAAAATGATAATCACGAAATTCCGGATATTGGCAGGTACAAAGATATTTTAGACGAGCATGGAGCCTATTATGCGGATGATTCTGGCGACAAAGTGGTCTACCTGACATTTGATAATGGCTATGAAGAAGGATACACCGATAATATTCTGGATGTGTTGAAAGACCAGGATGTGCCGGCTACGTTTTTTGTGACGGGTCATTATGTGCAAAGCGAGCCGAAGCTTGTTGATCGAATGGTTGATGAGGGTCACATTATCGGAAATCACTCATACCACCATCCTGATTTAACAATCGTCAGGAAAGAAAAAATGAAAGAAGAACTCGAATCATTGGAACAGGCGGTTGCAGAAGTATCCGGTCAAAAGGAGATTAAATATTTGCGCCCGCCACGGGGCATGTTTAGTGAAAGAACACTAAAATGGGCAAAGGAACTGGGGTATACTCACATATTCTGGTCGTTGGCTTTTGTTGATTGGGAAACGAGTGAACAGAAAGGATGGCGCTACGCATATGAGAATATTATGGCCAACATCCATCCGGGTGCAATCATTTTGCTTCATACCGTATCGTCTGATAATGCCAAGGCACTCGATAAAATGATAACTGAGATGAAAGAACAGGGTTATCAATTTAAAAGTCTGGACCATCTTGTCATGAAAAACAAGCTTCCAAAGCCCATTTACGGTTATTGATGCTGCTCCTTTTAGCTGTCTCTTGAAAGAAGAGGCAGTTTTTTGTTGCAACGTCAGAAAGTATAAATTATGGATGACCTTATAAGAAACGCTTCGGCATTCGCTATAAGGCGAGGCGAATGCCGAGTTTTTCTAGAAAGATCAGAAAGTATATAATTTTTAGCCCTATTGATACTTCGTCGAATATTGCCACGTCCGGCTCTAGCACTAATGCTG
>NZ_BMNQ01000050.1 GCF_014646635.1 Lentibacillus kapialis | reverse complement strand
AATGGACATAAATCACCCTATTTAGTGTTGTCATGAATCCTCGTTCCGTTATTCGGCTAAAAGTAGGGCAAAATTAGGACGAAAAGAGGAAATAGCGGAATGAGGATCCGCTAACGTGCTGGAAAAACCTTAATCGATGCAAATAGCGGAATGAGGAACCGCCGAACTCCGGCTACGACACTTAAAAGTTATCATGTGGATTCGGACTACCTGGACTGCCCAACAGCGGGGTGCGCAAAAACACACAGTATTGGGTATTGTGATATTCTCAAATTTTATACTTTCTGACGTTATTAGAAAATCAAGGCACTCGCCTTGTCTTATAGCGGTGCTGAAGCTTTTATAAGGTCATTCTTCTGACGTTATAACGATAGCCGCCTCCGCATTCAGGGGCGGCTATTGATTGATTAAGGATAATCGGCACGTTTAAATTGAGGCGGCTGTTCCAACCATTTATTTTGAATGGCCAGTTCTGCACTATTCTTGGCATACCGCAAGGCTCTTGTCATTAACTTCCCATATAAAACGGTTAAATCGGATCGTTGGGATTGCCCCATCGACGTCCCATAATCGGCTATACCGATACCACTCAGAAAGGCAACATGACCCATCATCAATTTGTCCGAGAAAGGTGAAATGGTAGAATCCGCCACTTCAAACATCGGGAAAGAAGGCGGATCAAGATTTTCATGCCTGATTTTTTGGTTTAAAGACTCCCGATGGCTATCCGTAATGCTTTTTCCTTTCAACATATGGTTCCTAACCTCCTGGGAATCGGCAACCTGGCTGAAGCCTAACAATAAATAGCCCGCAAGCGTATTCGTTATGGCGCTTGCATAGAGATGTCTGATCTCGATGGCATTTAAAGGCCGGTCATCAGTAAACAGGCCGGTATTCAAATAATGCTTTTCGTCTTGAATGAATTGCGAATGGTCCGGATACGAAAGGTATGGTGCATGTGAATACACACCCTTATCCAGCATTAACGTCGTCGCTTGATCCTGTAACGTGATTGTACGCGCCAAAGCATCCTCAAAAAATGTTAATGTCCTTTGATCCGAGGAATAAGCGTAATAAGTTCCATAATTTCTCAGCCCATAATTCGCCATATGCTTGACGTAAATCAAACAAAAGGTATCAGAAAACAAGCGGGGAGCATCCGTATTGACATCATTTTCCGTAAACCCCTCAGGAACAGGATACCCCTCACTTGTAAAAATTTCCTCGATGGACTGAAGATAGTGTTCACTAAGACTAAGGGAATGTTCGACGACCTGCTTCATTTCTTCATCCGTCATCTTTGCGATAAAATACTGGAGAACACGCTGAGACAAACTGGCACTTATATAAGCCGACCAAAGCGATCCGATTTCGACAGAGGTTAACTTATGCTTGGGATTCTCGATGTTATCCCCTCCAAACATCCGGTTTACGGATATTTTTCACTTTCCTCCCTGAAATATTCATGTATCTTTTAGCAAAAAGCCGATTAATCGAAAAGCCGATTGATGTAAAAACACCAATCGGCCGGGGATCTTTTTATGTCATTTTCAGGATAATGATAAGCACGCACTGCGTAGTATACTTCATGACGTCCGCGGGTTATTTTACCCATAAACATTATCCTGCAGCCGTCGGACCATGCTGCGGGATTTTCACCCATTATGTCAGCCGGTCTGAGGCGCGGACATTCAAAAACACATTGGCAATGAATAATATAACACCGACTGCCACTGCCGTACCTCCGCCGAATGTGAAAATGTGTGTCAACATTCCCCATCCGGCGAACGGCCCCGGCCGTACTTGAATCATGAACATGCTCAGCAGCAAAAAAGGAAGCCCAATGTTATATAGCCAGAAATGCCACTTACCAAGCGTGCTGTTGCCCGCTTTTGGATAAAGACTGTAAATCGCACCCGTTATCCCGACCGATGCCCAACCAGCCAAGTTAACATGCGCATGTGCCGCTGCCCACTGGAGCTGGATGGTACTCGACATAAACAAACCAACCGCAATTCCGAGAATAAAATAAACTACAGCAATCTTAATCCATTTTGCCCCCATCATTCGACACCCCTTTGAATAAAATATACTGACTATTATATGACTTTTGACTTATTTCAAAAGTACCACGTTTCATTGAATTGGTCAACTTATTGACTTATTCACATGACTTATTTCCTACTGCGCGCTATAATGGGTGTGAAAGGGGAGTTACACATGCCGAACCATGATGACCGGCTTGCAGCCATCATACTGGACATTGTCCGTCTCGCCAATCTGCTTGAACGGCTGGGGGGCCAGTATGCCCGGGAAGGTGGCCTTCACAGTGTTTATCAATATATGCTTATGTCACAGCTCGCCAAGCACGATAGCCTGACACTGGTCGAACTGCGCCAAAATACCTTAGTCACCAAACAAGCCATCACCGGAATCGTTGATCGATTGAAAAAAGCAGGGTATATCGACGCATTCACAGATACCAGTGACCGACGCGTAACCCGCGTATATATCACTGACAAAGGAAAAGACACACTCGCCGCCATACGTCCGCACCGCATCACCGGCAACCAGGAAGCCTTTTCCGTTATGAACGACGCGGAAGTTTCTGAACTCGAAACCATACTGCCAAAATTTATCCAGCATTTGAATGACACCGTAAACTAACAGCAGACGCTCCCGCACGAGTTGGGGCGCTCTCGCTCGAGTTCGAGGCGCTTCCGCACGAGTTGAGGCGGCTCTCGCACGAGTTCGGGCGGCTCTCGCACGAGTTCGCGACGCTCTCGCACGAGTTCGAGGCGTTCCCGCTCAAGTTGGGGCGCTTTCGCTCGAGTTCGGGCGGCTCTCGCTCAAGTTCGAAGCGCTCTCGCTCGAGTTCGAGGCGTTCTCGCACGAGTTCGAGGCGCTCTCGCACGAGTTCGCGACGCTCTCGCACGAGTTGGGGACGCTCTCGCACGAGTTCGAGGCGTTCTCGCACGAGTTCGCGACGCTCTCGCACGAGTTCGGGGCGCTCTCGCACGAGTTCGAGGCGTTCTCGCACGAGTTCGGGGCGTTCTCGCACGAGTTCGGGCGGCTCTCGCACAAGTTCGCGGCGCTCTCGCACGAGTTCGAGGCGTTCTCGCACGAGTTCGGGCGGCTCTCGCACAAGTTCGCGGCGCTCTCGCACGAGTTCGCGGCGCTCTCGCACGAGTTCGCGGCGCTCTCGCACGAGTTCGAGGCGTTCCCGCTCAAGTTGGGGCGGTTCTCGCACGAGTTCGGGCGGCTCTCGCTCGAGTTGGGGACGCTCTCGCACGAGTTCGAGGCGTTCTCGCACGAGTTCGGGGCGCTCTCGCTCAAGTTGGGGCGGCTCTCGCTCGAGTTCGAGGCTTTCCTGCTCAATTCGCCGCCGCGCGAATTCCAGGTGCCCTCGCGCGATTTCAGCGGAACCTCGCGCGAATTCCAGGTGACCTCGCGCGATTTCGGCGGAACCTCGCGCGATTTCGGCGGAACCTCGCGCGAATTCCAGGTGTCCTCGCGCGATTTCGGCGGAACCTCGCGCGAATTCCAGGTGTCCTCGCGCGATTTCGGCGGAACCTCGCGCGAACCACCGCTCCCGCTCAAGTTCAAGCCGCTCCCGCACGACCGACGCCCCCGCCCCGCCAAACGCAAGAAACCAAGCTTCCCGCAATGGGAGGCTTGGTTTCTTTCCGAGGCATTGTAACTATTCGACAAACCCGGTCCACGGGGTTGCGGTCGCTTTAATGGCGCTTTTGACGTTATTTAAGTTTTCAAGGCCGGTCGTATTGAGCCACGCGTATTGGGCTTCTTTTCCCTTTTCGGCAAATGGCTGAACACCGTCTTTCCAGATAGCGCGCCCGCACAGACTGCCGCTGAACTCCGCGCCGGCTTCTTTGGCGAAATGCAGCGTTTCAATGAATTGATCATTGGTGACGCCGCCGCTCAAATAAATGAATGGCAAGCGGCTTTCATCTGAACACTGACGATAATAAGCCGCCGCCTCCTCCTTGCTGAAGACAGGCTCATAATTATCATATACATTGTAACCTTCAATATTGTAAATCGAGACAGGCACTTCCACTTTCAACAGATCAATGCCATACGCTTCCTTGGAAAACTCCGTCATAAAATACTCGACAATGGCCGGTTTTTGCTTGGCGAATTCAGCGCTTTTCGAACCATAGCCTTCCGCACTGTAGGCAACCGGCTCCAATATGAACAGCAGATCATTTTGCTTGCACTCATCCCCGACCCGCTTAATGAATGCTTTTTTAATCGTGTTATACTTTTCCGCTTCATTGTGATCGTAATAGATTAACAGTTTAAGGGCGCTCGCACCTTTTGCAGCCAGATCCTGTACGGCATAATCATCAACTAGACTAGGCAGCCGCCCTTTTTCCGAGGTGTCATAGCCGGTTTTTTCATAGGCCATAATCAGTCCGATCTCATCATTCAATTTACTAGCAGCGCTCCAGCCGTATTCCGGATCCAGCAGCAAGGATGATGACTGATTCCCGAGCACCTCACTGATTCCTTCCTTAAATTGACTTAAGCCGTCTGCATATGAAATGCTGTCATTAAAGGATGTAATCATTTTTCCTAACGAGCCGCGTTGATCCATTGCGGTGGCAAGCACCACATGGTCATCATCTGAAATCATTTCGAGTCCGCGTTTTTTCCCCGGTGTTAATTGCATATGCTTATCCTCCCATCGTTTCCACGTGAATTTGGTCCACGCACCAGCTAATATTTTCCGGATTAATCGAGCCGGTCCTGGCTTCCATGGCATTCAGAACGCCCATCGCAAGGCCAAATTTGATCAGCTCGGTATCTGTCAGTCCACGTGACAGCCCGGCTGCAAATCCGGCAATGACAGCATCGCCGGAACCGACCGGGTTAACCGCATCAACCTTGGGCGCTGACACCTTATAAATAACTGCATCATGTTTGACGTACGCGCCGGCTGCACCGGTTGTCACAACGACCCACGGGATATCCGAAAACCGCTGTGATTCCAGCGCCGACATAATCGCCGTCTCACCGGTCACAGTTTCACCCCATAAATCAGCCAGCTCTTCCTCGTTCGGCTTAATCAAAAAGGGCTTTTCTTCCCCTGCAATGGTATGGCTGAGAAGTTCACCCTTTGTATCAAGCAGGACCCTTGTGCCATGCTGATTCGCCGTTTCAACGAGCTGCCCGTAAAAATCAGGCTCCAACCCCTTGGGCAAACTTCCGGAAATGGTGACCAGATCAACCTTCTGCACAACATCTGTAAAATGCTTTAAAAATTCCCCGGCCTCATCAGCGCTGATTTCCGGGCCGGATTCCAGTATTTCCGTCTGCTGCCCGTCATGAATCACAGCGATACAATTGCGCGTTTCACCAGCAATGCTGACGAAATCATCCTGTATCCCTTTACCGGCGATTTCTGCTCGGATAAAATCGCCTAAACTGCCGCCTAAAAACCCCGAAGCCGCAACATCTTCCCCGAGTTGCTGGATAACGCGTGTGACATTCAACCCTTTTCCGCCGGCTGTTTTAGAAACATCCGACACACGGTTCACCGTATCAAGCGCCAATTCATCCAGCTTATAACTGATATCAACAGACGGGTTCAGTGTAATCGTTAAAATCACGCTACTCACCTGCTTACATTTGTTCTTTAAAGTATTTCAATTCGCCGGAAACAGCAACAGCCTGTACCGACACATCCGCATCAATCACGACATAATCGGCTGCTTTGCCTTCAGCGATACTGCCCAATTCGTTTTCCCGGCCAAGGCTCACTGCCGGTGATAGTGACGCCCGGTGCCATATCTCATACAACGGTCTGCCGCTCCACGCCTGCAAGTTGCGCACACCATCAATCAAACGCAGTGTGCTGCCGGCAAGCGAGCCGGCCTCCGTGCGTGCTATTCCGTCTTTCATCACAACCGGCAATTCACCCAGCTGATAATTCCCGTCAGGCATTAATCCGGCCCGCATGCAATCGGTAATGAGCATCAATTTTTCTTCCTTCGTACGTGCCGCAAACGCCGCCACTTCCGGATGCACATGATGACCGTCGCAAATCAGCTCGCTAAAGGCACGGCCCTCTGTCAAAGCAGCCCCGGCAACACCCGGCTCACGGTGATGCAAGCCGGACATGCCATTAAATAAATGGACAAAATTGCGCGCCCCGGCATCGACCGCCTCTCTGCAGCGGTCAAAACTGGCATCCGTATGCGCGAGGCTCAACAAAACACCTTCATCACTGACTGAGCGAATAAACTCCAGCGCCCCGTTGCGCTCCGGTGCCAGGGCGATTTTCACGATCGCGTCATCCGCAAGCTGCTGCCACGCCTGAAATTCATCATAGTCCGGATCACAAAAATAATCCGGATTTTGGGCCCCTTTGTGCTTTTCGGTAAAATACGGCCCTTCCAGGAAAATCCCTTCCGACTGCGCACCGCTTAATCCGTGTTTTACCGCATCACGCACCGAACTGATCGCACGCTTCAAATCGTCTTTTGATGACGTTAATGTCGTCGGCAAAAAGCGCGTGACACCATGCGGCAAGATGGACTCCGAAATCCCGTGTACCGCCGCAGTGCTGCCATCCATAATGTCATAGCCATTGACACCGTGAATGTGGGTATCAAACAACCCCGGAGCAACCGTATAACCACTCCAGTCAACAATATCAGCCTCAGCCGGCGCCTCATCAGCAAACGCCCCAAACCGGCCATCGCTCACGTGCAAATACCCGCCTTCTCTCGCTTCATTCTCAAGTAAAAACCAATCTGCTTTTATGACATATGTCATGCTATACCTTCTTTAAATTAGATTCTGTTAATTTTTAAAGGCTCTTATGTTTTCTCACTTATTACGAATACATCTTTAGATAATACTCACTGGAAAAAACTTAGACCTACTAAATAGGATTATTTATATTTCTTGAATCTTCCCCTCCTTTATAGACTTGTGCAGTGCACTTACAATCTTAGTATTTAATAAGCCTTCCTCAGGACCAGCAATAGGCTCGGCATCATATAAAATATTTTCAATAAACGAAATCAACATTTGACTAGGTGCAGAAGTTAACCTTCCATCGATGGGCGTGCCAAGTGTGTGTAAATGTTCATAACTTTTAGCAGCCTTTTTCACCATTTGATCATGTAAATCAACATGAAGACTTCCGTTTTCACCAATTATTTCGTACTTAAAATCATATAATAATGGCATATTTTCTGGTAGTATCCAACTTGATGTGAAGGTAGCATGTGTATTATCTGAAAAAGTCACAGTTGCTTGTATTGAATCATAAGTATCGATTCCCATTGAAACTAATTTTTTGCGTGTACCAACGGCAAACACACTAACTGGATTAATATTTTTTAGCCAACACGCAAGGTCAATCGAATGTGACAATAAAAACCACCCAGGTGTTGAATTTAACGACCACCCAAGCATCTTTGTTGGGACGTAAATAGAATCATTCAGTCTGCTGTTCAATGCATTTATTTCACCTAGCTCACCATTATCTATTGCCTCCTTTACAGCTACAAAAGGGCTATTCCATCTATTTTCAAATCCAACTAAACACTTCACTCCATTTTGCCTTATTACTTTAACCATTTCAGCGGCTTCTTTAAGATCCGTCGAAAATGGTTTTTCAACCATGATATGAACCCCTTTTTCTGCTGCTAAAACCACTGGTTCTTTGTGAAGAAAATCAGGTGTAGCAACAATTACTGCATCAAGTTCTTCCTGTTCAAACATTTCCTCAAAATCAGTATAGCCTTTTGTATTAAATTTTTTTGTGTTTAATTCTAAACTTTCATTGCTTATATCTGTAATTGCAGCA
This sequence comes from Lentibacillus kapialis, assembly GCF_014646635.1. Taxonomy (GTDB): domain Bacteria; phylum Bacillota; class Bacilli; order Bacillales; family Amphibacillaceae; genus Lentibacillus; species Lentibacillus kapialis. The sequence goes on along the minus strand of NZ_BMNQ01000050.1, from coordinate 17,677 downwards.
ACAACTGCATGTTCACTTTGTTTAATTGTTTCTGCATATATTTGGCCTCTTGTTCCCATACCAATTATTCCAATGTTAATCATTATCCTCTCTCCTTATAATAACTTTTCTAAATAATTATCTATTTATTTTTGAATGGTTTTTTGATAATTTACCTCTTCTGTATTGTTGTTATGAGGCTTTTTCCGTAAAAACTTAACTAGACGAGTAAGTAAATAAACACTTACAGCAAATACTAGAATAGCAACAATTAGTAAAAGTGCATCGGTAACCCATGCAAAAGGACCGCCTAGCAATGGAAATACGAATTTTTCTCCAGTAATTTTCATATATCCCCAAGGCACAAACAATAATAGCCACATAATACAAACTCCGGCTAACCCTCTTTTAGATGGACCGACATTTTGAGATTTTTCCTCAAACAGTGACCAAAACTTTGGTGACAGTTTTTGCGATGAATATGGTTCTAAAAAACTTAGACTACCGAAACTAATCGCAGCAATAAGAAAACCCCAAAATTGTACTGGTACTCCAATCAAACCTGGTCCTAACACAGCAGCGTTTGGACCTCCAACAACAATTACAAGCACAAACGTGGCTACTGAAGTTATTAGGGTACCCCAAAAGGCTGCCTTTTCCGTAAATCTTCGCCAAAATAAGATTAGATAAATCAACGGACCTATTGCAGAAATTAAAATTATTTGTGCTGCTACAGCTGCAACTGCTAGACCACTTGAGGCAATGGGTGCAAATGATAAAGTTGCTAACGCTGCAATCACGGTGCTTATACGTGCCCAAAAAATTTGGCGCTCTTTCGAAAGATTTGGTACGAACTCTAAAATAATGTTCTTAACAATCATACCAGCTGTAACATTAAAGTAAGAGGAGACAGTTGACATGGCTGCCGCAGCAACAGCTGTTAGAAATAAGGCCTTGCCAAATAAAGGTAGATAATCTTGAGCCATAACTAGTAAAACTTGGTCTGGATTCTCAAGACTTGGTCTTAAGCCAGCCCCGTACATTCCAACTGATAGAATCAACGTCATAATCAGCAAGTAGATTGCTGCAAACACATATAACCCCTTTCGCCCCTCTCGTTCGCTTTTGGCAGCTAAAAGTCTTTGAGCATAACTAGGATCCACTGCAGGCAAACCACCCGATGTTATAAGAAAGGCCATTGCAGTGAGCGGAGCAACTGGTAATGTATAAATATCTGTAAAGCCTGGTTCAATATTTGTATTAGAAGCCGCTTGTGTTAAGGAGAACCCATCAGTACCAACATATTGTGAAAAGAATGCTGTAAACGGATCAACTGCCAAATATAGTAAAGGAATAAATATCGCTGATCCAATAATAATTATACCCCATTGTGCACTATCAGTGACGACAACAGCACTAAGGCCCCCTAGTATGGTATAACCTAACGTAACCCCTACTATAACTATCAGTGAAATTGACAACGGAATACCAGTTACAGTCGTGACTAATAATGAACCACCAAAAACAGATAGCGCTGCAACGAAAATCCCCCAAAAAATTTGTGTGATTGTCAAAATGTAATGTATTCGTTTACTGTTTGGAAACCTCGCTAACGCTATGTCTGCAATGGTTGAAACCTCCAGGCCCCTTAATCGCCTAGCCAAAGGAATTACAAATATAATGATAATCGTAATTACCATAATCTTCTCCCAAAAATATAATGAGAAACCGTTCTCATAAGCTAGTCCCGGTTGACCTAAAAGTTGTACTGTACTTGCCACTGTTGCAAGATATGTCATTGCCAACATTGGCCATGAAAGATTTCTGCCTGCGAGTATATAACTATCTAAATCTTTAACACTGTGGGAAGTTCTCCGACCAATCCATAACATGAATAAAAGATAAGCAACCATTGTGGCAAGAACAATCCAGTTCTCTAAACTCATCTAAACCAGCCCCCTTAAATCTATACTTCATAAAATTAAGAATAATATATTCATAAGTTTCCACGCACTATGCTTTACTATCATTACTAAGGTTCAATCCTTTTAGACCTGCCCCAACAATTCCTGAATTCTCTTTAAACCTACTCAACTTCATTCTTTCCAAAACACTAAATTGTTCAGGAATTAAATAGTTTTTTATTTCATCCTTAATTAAATCGAGAAGGAACGGGTTTTTATTGATTACTCCTCCGCCAAACACAATTCTGTGTGGATCTAATAGACAAACAATTGAGTAAATACCATGTGCTAACGATTTAATAATTTTATTCATTGTAGAGTGTGTAATAGGGTTGCCATTTTGGTACTCTTGAAAAAAATCTATAATGGAGAACCCCTCTGCTTCAAAATTAGTTTCAACTATTTTCTGTATTGCAGAGCCAGAAACGGATTGCTCCATATTGGCTACCCCTTTAGGTGAGAATTCGGATAGGACTGGAAATAAACCAATTTCTCCAGCGAACCCGCTTCCACGTACAAAAGATCCTTTATGAATAATAGAGCAGGACACTCCGGTGCTGATAGTCACGTAAACAAAGGTATCTAGATTGTCTGTATTTGCTAACTTCCATTCCGCAAATGCAGCCATATAAACATCATTATCAATTGTTATTTTACTAGAGGGGAAATAGTCATGTAATTTCTCAGTTATAGGAAAATTCCGCCACGGTAGATTATTTTGATAGATCGCAATTCCATTCTGACAATCTACTTTACCTGGAACCCCTACCCCCATTCCGACAATTTCATTTTTATTTATTTTAGATTCGGCTAAGACTTCTTCAATACTTAAAACGACCTGCTTAAACATTATACTTTCATCGTTGGGCCGACTTTTAACCTCTGAGCGACATAAAATATCTGCATTCTCGTTAATTATAACGGATGCGATCTTTGTACCGCCTATATCTACTCCTAACCCATAAGCCATTCGATTCACCTCCTCACGCTTATCAGGTTTTAAATTGTATTTTTATTCATCATAATCATAAATCGTAACGCCCTGCACAACACGATTCACACTGCCGTCAGGGCTCGGGTTATCCGGTGTGATGCCGAGCTGTAATGACTTTTTCATGGCCAGCGTCTGCGCAACAATCGCATAAAGCAGGGCAAGATGGAAATCCCCTGACAGACTTTCGCTTACAGATGAAACCGGGATGGTCCAGTCTGCCAGCTTTTCAACCTCAGCATCGCTCGCTTCAGTCAGCGCAACTACTTTCATATCCGACTCACTTCCGGCAACCTCCCGCAAAATATCCATATCGTACTTGCGCGTATACGGATCCTGGGACAGCAACACGACAACCATTGATGTCTCATTCAAAATCGATTTCGGACCATGCCGGAAGCCAAGTGACGATTCATAAACAGCGACCACATTGCCGGCGCTCAACTCAAGCATTTTTAACGCTGCTTCATGCGACAGCTGCCCGAGCATGCCTGAACCCAAATAGATGATACGCTCAAAATCGTACCCGAGAATGTCATCTATCTTTTCCGGCAGCGCATCAATCAGCTTTTCCGCTGCGGTGATCGCGTTTTCATCAAAGGTATTGTCTGTAAACAGTGTGTATGCCGTGATCATCATGCAGCTGAAACTGCTCGTCATAGCAAACCCTTTGTCATGCGCCTGATCCGGCATCAGAATCGTTACCGAATTCGCATCACCCTTGATGTTAGTTGCCAGCTTCCCGTCCTTATTACACGTAATGACAACCTGGTAAAAATCATCAACGATTTTCTCCCCAAGCGCTACCGTCGCAACACTCTCAGGACTGTTGCCGGAGCGGGCAAACGATACCATGATCGTCGGGACATCCTTTTGCAAATAATCTTCAGGGTTCGAGACCACATTGGTTGTCGGTGCGGAATCGAATTGGATATTCCCGCGATTCTCCCGGCGCAAGAGCGGCACAAGCGTATCCCCGATAAACGCCGATGTTCCCGCCCCCGATAGAAGTACCCGAACATGCTCATGTTTGTCATAAATCGATTGTATAAATTGATTCAATTCATCTTCTTGATCCGAGAGTTTTGCCACCAGCTCCTTCCAAACGTCCGGCTGCTGATGGATCTCAGTCGCCGTATTCAGCGCATTTTTCTTTTCCAATGCCTCAGTTGTCATATTAAACATGTTCCATCCTCCCATTCATGATTGTGGTTATGTCGTTATAACCAGTTAACGTAAAAATTTTTAAATCTTATGCTTCCTATCGAAACGTTATGACACCTCTTTTTTGAATGACTGTCATGTTAATTCCACGGTATAATCGAATTTATCGCCGCGCATGACACTGATCGTATATTCAATCAGCCGCTCATTGCAATAAGCAAAACGCTTAACCAGCATCGCGGGATGATCCGCGCTTAACTTCAAATGCTTGGCTTCTTCATGGCGTATAATGGTGGCTGAAAAACGTTCAATCGCTTTCGTAACCCCGATCTGATAGTCTTGAAGAAAAACATCGTACATCGGGCGCTCCTTTAAATCCTTTTCAGTTAAACGCGGAAAGATCTTTTTCGGAACATACGATGTTTCATACATTAACGGTTCATCATCAGCGAGCCGCAGCCGCACAATTTGAAACGCTTCATCCAATGGCTCAAGCCCCATTTTATTCGCCAGCCTGTCATCCAATGCTATCTCCCGGAAGGACAAAACCTGCGTTGTCGGCGTCTTCCCCATCTCTTTCATTTCTTCCGTAAAACTATAAAGCTTAACAAGATCTTGATTATAACTCTTGGGCGAGACGAACGTCCCCTTGCCATGCAGTTTATAAATATAACCTTCCCGCTCAAGCTCCTGCAGCGTCTGCCGCACCGTTATACGGCTCAAGCCAAAGATGTCACACAACTCCCGCTCAGAAGGCAATTTTTCATCTACACCGAGTTCTTCCGTATCGATCTGTTGTATTAAATCATCCATTAATTGCAAATACAAAGGTACCTTACTTGTTTTATCCAAAACGCTTTATCACACCTCCCAAACCCAAAATGCTAAACTGGTACGGAAGTTGTTATGTGGTTATTACCAGTTAATTTAAGTATAAGCGTTTTTATGTTGGTTGTAAAGGGTTACATTGAAATCAATCGAAATTCGCAGTTGTACTAATGCTACAGAAGTTTGAATTTGAGGTGTACTCGCTCAGGTTACGGCTGTCTCGTAAAATTTACGGGGTGTCGCGCGAATTCATGCGGAGCTCGCGCGATATTCCGGGGTTGTCGCGCGAATTCATGCGGGGCTCGCGCGATATTCATGCATTCCGCGCGAACCAACGACTCCCCTCGCTCAAGTTTGGGGCACTCTCGCACGAGTTCGAACCGCTCTCGCACGAGTTCGAGACGCTCTCGCACGAGTTCGAACTGTTCTCGCACGAGTTGGAGCCACTCTCGCACGAGTTCGAGCCGCTCCCGCACGAGTTCGAGACGCTCTCGCTCAAGTTCGAGCCGTTCTCGCTCAAGTTCGAGCCGTTCTCGCTCAAGTTCGACCCGTTCCCGCACGAGTTCGAGACGCTCTCGCACGAGTCCGAGACGCTCTCGCACGAGTTCGGGCCTCTCCCGCACGAGTTCGGGCTGCTCTCGCTCAAGTTCAGCGCCTCCTCGCACGAGTTGGGGCAGTTCCCGCTCAAGTTCGGGCTGCTCCCGCTCAAGTTCGGGCTGCTCCCGCTCAAGTTCGAGCCGCTCCCGCACGAGTTGGAGCTGCTCTCGCACGAGTTCGACCCGTTCCCGCACGAGTTCGAGACGCTCCCGCACGAGTTCGAGACGCTCTCGCACGAGTTGGGGCGGTTCTCGCTCAAGTTCGACCCGTTCTCGCACGAGTTCGAGACGCTCCCGCACGAGTTCGAGCTGTTCTCGCACGAGTTCGAGACGCTCTCGCTCAAGTTCGAGCCGTTCTCGCACGAGTTCGGGCCTCTCCCGCACGAGTTCGGGCTGCTCCCGCTCAAGTTCGAGCTGCTCCCGCACGAGTTCACTCCCCTCTTACACGATGACGACCGCGCCGCCGAGCTACCTCGGCGTCATGAACAATTGCGTCCAGTAAGTTCCATATGGCTGGCCGGCACCTTCCACGTATCCAACGCCGATGTGTGTAAAGCCTTCCTTCAAAATATTTTCACGATGTCCTTTGCTGTTCATCCAGCCTTCCACTACTTGCTCGGGGCTGCGCTGTCCGGCCGCAATATTTTCACCGGCCAGGCGGAAGGTAAAATCGAACTGCTGCATCATGTCAAAAGGGGAACCATACGTTGGCGATGTATGGCTGAAATAATCATTTTCCGCCATGTCCCGTGACTTTTTGCGGGCCAACTCACTTAACCCATCATGCATTTTCAGCGGTTCAAGGTCTTTTTTCGCCCGTTCTTCGTTCACTAACTTCACGACTTTCTTTTCATAGGCGGATGGATCCGCTGCGTTCATATCCGAGGTTTCATGCTCCGACTGAAGCAACTGGTTGAATGTCTCCTTTGTTTCCTCGGTGGTAATGTCCTGTTCAGCAAACCATTCTTGTATCGGTACCGTCCATTCCTCAAACGTCACCTGCTCCATCTGCTCCGAATCCCATGTTTCTTCTACTGAAGCCGGCGTCCGGACTGATACCGCAAATAAAATTGCAATCAATATAAATAAACGTTTCATTGGTGGGCACTCCTCCACTCCGAATCACACGTCATCCGCAGACAATTCCAATAAGGATGACCTGACAATCACGTGACGTTCCTTTTGATTATTACATTATACAGCTATTCCGGCGCATTGCACAAACGGGATACAAAAGCTGGAAACCAAAGGCATCAAACTTCTTGATACAAAGGAAAAAGCTGCCTCGTTAATGATAAGGCAGCTTTTTTCAAAATTAGATTGTTGACAGACTATTGTTTTCCGCAAAACCAATTAATGGATTTACAGCTTTTTAGGATGAAAAATGTCAAAATTCCACTCAATAGTCGCCAACCGCAAATATTGCCAGTAATCATGCATTAAAGCTCACTTAATGGAAATTCAGGTTCATCCCCACTATGAGCTTACACCAATCCCCCCTTCATGTTCCAGACGCCCCGCAACTTTGGAACGGAAAGGCCACTGCACAACTGCGATGGCCTTTCTTACTATAATAAATTACTGCTTATATCGTGGAGCATGAGAACGCTATCCCATTCACCTTTTCTAATTTGTCTTAAAAATGTCATAACTCAAAGAACATTTATCTTGAACATTAACATAAATTAGTTATAATTACCCATGGATAATAATAAATGGGTATTATTTAATGGTCAAAAATACCTATAAGGGGAGGATAAAAATGAAAAAAGTAATTATTACAGTAGTAGCAGCGGGTGTATTGGTTTTAGCATTCACAAGTGGTGCCATGGCATCTGATTGGCTTAAATTCAACGGTGATGACGACATAGAACAATCCAAGTCCAATGTGGATGAGATTATGGATATTTTGGATCAAGTACATCAAGATAAAATGAGCGCAAAGGAAGCACTGGAAGAAATACAAGACAAATATGAAGACGTGGATGTCGATGAGCTTGAAGAACGGATTGATAACTTAAAAGAGGAGAATGACGATCAATCCGAGTATATCAGTCATCTTGAAGACGAAGTTGAACGGGCGAACAAAAAAGCAGGGAACATGAAGGATAAGACATCGAATGCTTTGGAAGAAGCACAGGATTATACGGATGATTAACCAAAACTGGGTTAGACCTTAAAAGGTGTCATTCAACTCGCAGACTATCATTACGAGATCAAGGCAGCCAACAACACACTAAATTTATGAGCCAGACCTGCTGAATAAATAAAAGAAACCAAGCCCCCTGCAACAGGAACTTGGTTTCTTAACGTTATTCGGGCTTCGGGCGCATCGCTCTACTCTAAATCGAGCGGAAATACGCATATGATTCGAGCGAGGACAGCACAGTTTCACGCGGGGCACTCGGAATTTCGCACGAGGTCAGCACGAAATCACACAACACTAGCGCTAATCGCCCACCAGCTTGTGAGGGGACGGCGAGATTTTCGCGAACTCGTGCGAGAACCCTCCGAACTCGTGCGGGATCACCTCAAACTCGTGCGAGAACTCCCCCAACTCGTGCGAGAAACACCCCAACTCGTGCGAGAACTCCCCCAACTCGTGCGAGAAACACCCCAACTCGTGCGAGAAACACCCCAAGCTCGTGCGGGATCACCCCAAACTTGTGCGACATCACCCCAAACTCGTGCGAGATCACCCCAAACTTGTGCGACATCACCCACTAACTCAGACAACACCGCTACCAATTCAAACGGCAACAGTCCTCATTATAAAACATACGCCCGCAATGCATGTGCAACCCCATGATCGTTGTGATGTTTGGTTATAAAGTCTGCGTGTTCTTTTACTTCCTGTTCGGCATTTTCCATGGCAATCCTTGTTCCGGCTACGTTAAACATTGATATATCATTTAAATTATCACCGATAGCGCATGTATCCTGCAGTGGCACGTTGAAGTATTCGGCAATAAATTCTAACGCATTCCCTTTACTTGCCTGCCCGTGTGCTATTTCGAGTTTTTCCTTTCCCGAGGTGGTCAGTGAGATGTCTTCCATGTTTGTCAGCTCGCTGCGAAGTGCCTGCAATGATTCACTTTTAAACGACATCACAAATATCTTATAAGGGTCTAAACCTGAAAAATCAACAGTATGAAAATCGGAAACATAAACGAGACCATGTTGAGCATATTGAACGTTTACCTTGCCCCGGGCATACGCTTTATCCGAATGCTGTTCGAATTGGTCTATTTCGCGGCGAAATATAGCGTCTCCCTTTTCCATCATTAGAACGCCTTGATTTGTGTAAATTTCATAATACAAACCGTATTGTTCAATCGTATTCATGATGGCTATGCGTTTCTCCGTCGGTATAACAAGCTGCTGAAGGATGTTTCCGGAAACGTATGCCAACCCGCCATTGCCGGTTATAATAGGACATTCAATTTCTGCCTGTTTTAGAATTTCACGTGTATCGTGCAGGGAACGTCCTGAGGAAATTACAATCATATGATTATGTTGCTGTGCGTCATAAATGGCATGCTTGTTTTCAACAGATATTGTACCGTTGTCTGATAGCAATGTTCCATCCAAGTCAATTGCGACTAATGTCATCTCTCTCTTCCTTTCTGCTAACGAACAACCAACCCCCATTTGGTAGGGATTGGTTGTTACTGGGGACCTATACAAATGAAGAAACCACTTTATCCTGGCTACCGACCATTATAATCTTCGTTTTCACCATTTCTTTCGCCGCATCTTTCGCTTTTTGTAAATACCTCCGTGGATCAAGACTGTCCGGATTTTCAACAAAATGCTTACGAATGGCTTCTGAATATGCATTTTTAAGTTCAGTTGAGACGTTTACCTTAGCCATACCAAGCGCCACACACCTCTTTACAACATCATCCGGTAGTGCAGACCCGCCGTGAAGGACAAGTGGTACATTTACTATATTTGAAATGTCTTCGATGCGATCAAAATCAATGTTAGGCTCCCCTTTATATATACCATGTGCAGTACCGATAGCCGGTGCCAGTGTCGGTACGCCGGTTTTTTCTACAAATTCACGGCATTCGGCGGGAACTGCTTTCTGTGCATCACTTTCACTGACAACAATTTCATCCTCAACGCCGCTTACTTTACCCAGTTCTGCCTCTATATTAACATCCAGGGACTCAGCAAGATCAACGACTTCTCTTGTACGAGATACATTTTCTTCAAACGGGTGCATGGATGCATCCATCATAACAGATGTATAACCGGCACGGACAGCCTGTTTGATGACTTCATAATCTGTACAGTGATCGAGATGAAGGCCTGTTGGGGTGTTATAATAATCTGAAGCCGCAGCTGCGGTCCGGACAATATTCTGCGCTCCCAATTGCTTCACAGTCCCGACCGTCGTCTGTAATATCACCGGGGAACTTATCTCAGCTGCCGCTTCCAATACCCAGAAGATACTGTCAAAGGAATGAACATTAAATGCTACAATGCCATGTTTATCTGCTTTTGCCTTTTGCAGCATTGGTGTTGTTGAATAAAGTGGCATAATCAACGACCCTCCTCGGTTGGAATGACATCACCAATTAGTTTGGCAAGTTCATCGGGCGTTTTTGCATCCAAAAACCCCTGACGTTTAGTCTCATCCATTAATGCCCGTGATAAAGAAGACAACGCTTGAAGATGTGTTGACCCTGCTTCTTCTTTTGGAATAAGCAGACTTAGGAAGAAAAACGATGGTTGACCATCAAAGGACTCCCACTCAATCCCGTTATTCGTCCGAACCACCACAATTGCGGGGGTTATAACCGCATCAGACTGTGTATGGGGGATGGCAAACCCTTCCTGAAAGCCTGTTGTACTTTCCTTCTCACGCGCCTTCAATCCTTTTTCAATATCTTTAACTGAGGCAGCAATGCCATGTTCAACAGCTACGTTTGCAATAGTGTGGAATACGTCATCCTGTGACGAATCATTTGTATTCAGCTTTATAAACTCCGGTTGTATGATTTTTGACATTATTCACCACTCCTTAGGTTGTTTTTTGTGCTAGTTTTTTGCGATACATGCCATAAATAACTGCCCCTGCCAAGGAACCGATTAAGATCGCTAACACCCATTGAAATGCACCTGTTACGACAGGGAGAACCAGAAATCCGCCATGCGGTGCAGGAACCTGTATATCAAATAGATATGTCAATACAGCGGAAATGGCTGAACCGAACATTATGATTGGAATAACGACTAACGGACTTTTGGCGGCAAAAGGTATTGCTCCCTCAGTAATATGCGTTGACCCGAGTGCGAAGTTAGCCATCCCGGCACTCCGCTCTTCTTCTGTAAAATATTTACGGAAGAATACTGTTCCAAAGGCAGTAAGCAATGGTGGCGCAATACATGCCGCGGATACACCGGCCATAAAGTAAAAGTTGCCGTCACTGAGAAGGGCGGTGCCGGTCAAATAAGCTGCTTTATTAACGGGACCCCCCAGATCAAAGCCACACATTGCGCCTACAACAATACCAAGAATGATAGGGTTGGATGATTGCATATTAGATAAAAAGTCCATCAATGCTGTGTTTAACGCCTCAACAGGGACATTAAAAAGTGTCATGAACCCACCAATTAGAAAAATACCGATAACAGGGTAGAGAAATATCGATTTCAGACCATCGAGCGAGCTTGGTAGTCTTTTCAGCAAGAACTGGAGCAAAATGATGATATACCCGGCTGCGAAACCTGCCAATATACCGCCCAAAAATCCGGCTCCGCCTTGATCGGCCAATAGACCACCAACAAAACCAACAATCATCCCAGGTCTTTTGGCAATTGATTCCGCAATAAACGCAGCTAGTATCGGGACCATCAAACTAAACGCCAATCCCCCAACATTGTTTAAAAAGGCTGCAAATTCATTATAGCTCTCATGATCCGGATTGGCTGAATGAATACCGAATAAGAATGAAAGTGCCGTTAACACCCCGCCGCCAACAACAACCGGCAGCATATGAGAGACACCATTCATCAAATTATTATAAACACTGCGCAACCCTTGGCCTTTTTCTCCCTTTTGAGTGGTTTCCGTATGTGGCGCTTCATTTGCGTTGGATGCTTCGTATCCCTTTACCTCGTGAATGGTGGCTTCTTCATTTAAAATTTGATTAATCAGTTCTTCAGAAGCTTTAATCCCACGTGATACGGAAGCATTAACTAATGGTTTACCATGAAATCGATCTGAATTAACATTTTTATCTGCAGCGATAATTACACCATCAGCTTCCCTGATTTCTTCCTCCGTCAGTTCATTTTCCACCCCAACCTGACCATGTGTTTCAACTTTTATATCAACATCTAGTTTTTCAGCTGCCTTTGTTAAGGCTTCAGCCGCCATGAAAGTATGTGCAATACCTGTTGGACAGCCTGTTGCTGCAACAATCTTTTTACGCGTCATGTTATCTCCTCCTTCATTTGATAGACATTAACTTCTTTTTGCAGAGCGGCTATATCTTTTAAATTACTCAGTCCCCGGGAAAATGCGGTTGAAGCACCAACAGCCGAGGCATATTTAAGTGCGTTTTCAAGACTTTCATGTTGTTGTTTTTTGGCCATGAAGGCGGCCAGCATGGTATCACCTGAGCACGCAGTGTTAACTACCGTTCCTTGTGGAGACGTTGCTTTTAACAACCGTTCCTTTGAGACATAAATGGAACCTTCCTTACCCCTTGAAACAATGACATGCTGTGCCCCCCTTTTCAGTAAATCTTTGCCATACTTAATGATTTCCTGCTCAGTAAGCTTCCTTGTCTGATGGTACAAATTGGCCAGCTCTTCTTCGTTTGGTTTGAGTAAATACGGTTCATACGTGAGTGTATCCCATACTGAACTGACGCTGGTATCGAGCACCAATTTCACATTATTCATCTTACACACTTCGGCAATTTCAACAATGACTGACTCCGGCACCCCTCGAGGAAGGCTACCTGACACAACCAGCGTGCTTCCACCGGGGATGGCTTTAATTCCATTTAAAAGCGCTTCCTGTTCCGAAACCTTAATGTGCGGGCCTTGATTGACGATTTTGTATTCGGACTCGGCGTTTATAAACACATTGATGCGTGTCGTGCCATCTGCATAAACAAAGTCTGACTGTATGCCACTTTCACTTAGGAAGTCTTCTATATAGGCCCCAGTGAATCCAGCAATAAATCCTAAAGCCGTACTTTCAATGCCCAATTTTTTCAGCATGATGGAAACATTAATCCCTTTTCCATTTGCTTGATAATCTTCGTCATTTGTACGATTAACAGCATTCGGTTTCATTTCATCAACCTCAACATACATGTCTATTGCCGCGTTCATGGTGCATGTATATATCACGTTTTCACCTTCTATCTTGATTATTAATTGTATTGTCGCACAATTTTAAATGTAAATGTTTTCAGAAGTTGTAAATGTAAAAAGTGCTGCGATTCGCTTTTTCGCAGCACTCTCAGTCCATAGTCCGTATAACGTATGCATCCATCAAAATCCGAGCGATTACATTCAGCGATAACCTGGAACGTACTTCATATTCCGGAAATAGTGAATGATCACTTTTAAAACCCAGGAAAGTCATATCTGACAACTTACTTAAATTTGAATTGACATTGGCTGTTAACGTAATTGTTGAAACTTGCTTTAAATTAAGATTTTGACATGCTTCAACGAGTTCACTTGTTTCCCCTGCTAATGATATAAAAATAGCCAATTCATTTCGGTCAATTTTTCCCGATTTAATCCGTATGATATTCGGGTCATCATGCGTTTCGCAGGTTTTACCCATTACCTGAAATTTCACCGTCATTTCCTTGGCAATCATTTCCGAAAAACCTCTTGCAAATATATAAATTTTATTTGCATCATATATTTTTTGAACCGCGTCTTCTAGTTGACCAATACTCTGCAGCTGAATTGTTCGCTTGACTTCTTCCTCGTTTTTTTTAATGGCTTGTTTAATGTTTTCATTGATATCTCCTAATAAATCGTCAAAATCAATCATTTTCTTGTCTTGTTTAAGCCTGTATTTAAACGACGTGTAGCCGTCATAACCCAGCTTCTTCATCAGTCGTACAATTGTCGCTGTTGAAACTGTGGCATTCTCACTTAACGTGACAATTGACATATTGGCTATGTCATTCATGTTTTCATGTATATATTCGAGCAAATACCGTTCCGATTCACTTAAAGACTGATATGTTGAAGAAGAAATACTAAACAACGAATGATCCATACATGTGCCCTCACTCCTATATGTGATAACGTCAGTTTACTATACCATTTAACTTTCTGTCATTTAATTAACGGGACAAACATTGTTTGCAAAAGGATTTTGATATTAGAAAAACTCGGCATTCGCCTCGCCTTATAGCGAATGCCGAAGCTTATTATAAGGTCATCCATCATTTATACTTTCTGACGTTATTAGAAAAACCGGGCAAAGGGCGGCCCGGTCCTTTTCAGAAGGCCGCATTTATTTAAATAGCGCGGCCAATTATGAACATTATGGAATGATTAACTCATCTGTATGTGCTTGCACAAAAATGACACGCATCTAGTTGAAAAAGCTTAGACATCGGCCCTCAAGTTCCTTTTCATATATGAGGCAATCTTTTGTTCGTCTTCATGTTTAGATTTTTCAAGCTCATGAATAATCAACTTTTAAAGTAGCAAGACTCCTCCGTTTGTTTATATCTTTCCATTGAGGGTTTGATCGTGCAAAATGACCATATTTTTTCATTAGCCGGACTCACAATCTTATGATTTTGGTAAACTTATGGTAAAAGTTGCACCATGTCCAACGTCACTCTCGGCCACCAATTTTCCATTATGCCCTGCAACGATTTTTTCACTGATTAGTAAACCCAACCCTGTTCCAGATTCTTTTGTCGTTATAAACGGTTCACCTATCTGATCGATGATATATTTTGGGATGCCCGGACCATTATCAATTACATTAATGTGAATGTAGTCTCCCAGGTCCTTCACCCAAAGCATAATGTATCCTTGATCCATCGCTTCAATTGCATTTTTTATTAAGTTGATCAAAACCTGTTTGATTTTCGTCTCATCACCTACCAGTACTATGTCTTTATGATCAAACTTTGTCTGAATCTCAACAGCTTTATGAGCGGCTTGATCCGCCATTAATATCTGAACATTTTCAATTAATTGCGGGATATGAATTTCTTCCTTATTCCCCAGATGCGGATTAGCAAGCGCCAGGAATTCAGAGGTGATTTGCTCCATTTTTTCCACCTGACTGCTAATGGTATTAACATATCTTTGACTCATGCCACTCATGTCACCGGTTTTGTTGATTAATTGTAGAAAACCTTTCATCACCGCAAGAGGATTGCCAAGTTCATGAGCAATATTAGCGGCCAACTCACCGGCAATATGCAGTTTTTCGGAACGTATAACTTCATTTTCTTCTGCTTCTGCAATTCTTATTTGTTCTTGTATCTCCGGTAATAGAATCGGCTCTTTCTTATAAAGATGCGAGGCTGATAAATCGTCATCTGTCATATGAAACTGGTGTGTTTGTAAAATAACATTCATATACGAAGTAGGCAGTGTTAATGCATCATACGCACATACTGCAAAGAGATTTGAGTTTTCTGAAATAAAACAATCGTAGTTGTGCTCATGTAGATTCATTCGCGACTTTAATATCTCTTGATCCTGATCTTTCCATACAACAGATCCCCATATGCGAATATTTTGCTCTGTGTTAGAGTATGGACCCATCAGTTGTGCAAGGTTTTGGTTAATACGATCAATGTTAAAAGTCTCGTGCACTTCATAAAACTCATCTGAATCAGCAAAGATGACCTCATTTATTTGATCTTCTGAAAATCCGTCATTTTTAAGGTTCTGTAAAATAATATCAAAACGGTTCGATTGGTCAATATAGATGACAATCTGGTTCTTTTCAATACCTTCAGCTATAAATGCAGTAGCATTTATCAAGTACTTATGTATATCCGTATATGTATATACAATGTGACGTCCAGCCGATGAATCAACTTGAGTTGTGGAACCTACTGCTATATTACTATCTGACTTTTCCATAAGAAACCTCCATAACATCTTTTGTTATTATACTATTGTTTGTATGTCAAAGTAGCCATTATATACGGCCAGCCGGTGCTCAGTTGTTTAGTTATTGCATTGAATCCGATAAACTCTGAATCCAATCAGCGATCAGCGATTGGCTTTTCTTGTCGGTCACGATTCCAAAATGAGATAACCCATCAACGACACTTACATCAGCTCCTGAATATTTCCCAAAAAGTGACTTATAGGCCTTACTATCAAAGGAATGGTCCTCACTTCCTACGACCAAAAGGGCTGGCGGGTGAATTTGTTTCAGATCATGCTTGTAATCATCGTGGGGGACCATTGAATATTGCATCCGATACGAATACTTCAAGGTTTCTGTACTATCACGCATATTCCCGGGCATATTAAAAGAAATAACAGGTAAATGATTCAAAAACGTAATATGTACGTTATTCAACATTTGCAAACCAACAATCCTTGGGACGTCAGGATTGGCCCAACCGCTGTCGACCGCATTTGTGGGCGCTTTGCGATGCACATACGGGGCTAGAAGCAAATACCCATCCGCAAGATTTTTATTTTGTCCGCCCGCATAACGTATCACCAGCCCTCCACCACTAGAATGACCGCCAAGTATGATCCGTGACTGGGGATGTTTCTGTTTGATGATTCGTAAAAAATCTTCCAGATCATTTTCTAATTGACCCACATAATCCACATCCCCGCGTCGATCCACATGCTCGCCGTGACCGCGCATATCAGGCGTATACACATCGGCAATTTGTTTGTCTGCCAGATTCGAAGCAAGCGACCATAAATAGGTAGAATGATAGCCAGATCCATGTATCAATACTAGGATAGTTTTCTGATCTGATCCATCTTGGCGACTGCGGGATGAATAATATCGGTATGTAAGTTGTTGTCCGTCTTTTGCTTCGAATGTTTTTTCCTCAGGTAGGTTTTCAGATGATGCTGTTTTCAAATCTGTGAATTTCAGGTTTTCTCTATCGGGGTCAGGCGTGTCTACGGGACTTAGCAATGCGAGACCAAAACCAATTCCCAGATAGATGATTGGGATCAATACCAAAGTAATTCCGATCGTAAGCACCCATTTATTCATTCTATTCCCCACCCCTCTAATTTCTGCTTTGGAGCAAACTCTGCAGCGTAAATATTAACGCAGCAACGGACATAGTCTTATATTACTTTTTGAAAGGTCAACCAATTTCAAAGAACATATGTGGCTATTTGGGAATTTCTTTATTCAGCAATAATGGCTTTTATATGCGATTGTGGCGGGATTTTAATTAGTTAATCGCGCCCAATAGTAAAAAACTAATTGAAAATATAACCAAATGGAAAGAACGCGACATAGATCCAATGTTATGCGATTAATGCGCCCATTTGCCTATTTATCTGTTTTAAAAACTTTAAACCTTTTTCGCAGATATGCCATCATTAGAATAATGGCAATAACATATAACACCGCATTCACAATTTTAATATTATTGGTGTATTCAAAGAAAGTTTCAGCTGTAAATCGAAGAACACCTATAATTACTAAATTAATTATCATTGCCCATTTATAAAACTCGTAATTAATAATAACACCCCATATTCTGCTAAAGGTCCAGATTCCGGGACAGTGCTTATTCAAGGATTGCGCCCGATTGTAGTATGATTTAGTCTTTATTAGGGTGCGAATAGAAGGGGTAATAAAGTCCACAGCGAAAAAATAAGGATCATTATGTTTCCGAATAAAGCACCTCCCTTATATCTGTTTTTCACTTGTAAAAAGTAAAACAATAAAAATAAGATAATTAATACATATGCTAATAAATTCGCGCCGGTACCGTCAAGAAGTTTGTGTAAATTAATAGAGTATCCCCGGAATTGGGGTTTGTTTTCTGACACCTTTCCCTGGGTATCCAGGGAAAGGTGTCAGAAAATTTAGCCATTTAATCATCCATCTTCTGGTTTTCCGTATCGTCTTTCAAACATATCTTGCAATGATTGATAGGCGCTTGCGAATCCTCTTAATTTCCGTTCTCCCC
>NZ_BMNQ01000049.1 GCF_014646635.1 Lentibacillus kapialis | reverse complement strand
ATGAGGATCCGCTCGGTTTGGATAATCCGACTTCGGCGGTTCCTGATTCCGCTATATGCTTTCTGGAATTGTGAGCTTGGGCTGGGGTCCTCGAGACAAAATTCAACTGTGAAATGTGTGGAGGGGGAAATGTATCCAGCGTATTATAATGGCGTACATGGACAGGCATATAAATTATCGGATTTTCTCTAACGAAGATAGAAAAAAGACCGGGCCGCACTTTGCCCGGTTTTTCTAAAAGAAAACTTCTGTGTGTATCAGTCTAAACTGCAAAATGAAGGCGTATTTTCTTTCGGAGAAGTTTTCAAAGCTTGATCTGGGTCAAAGATGGCTGACGGCTTCTCCGATATACTTAAGATGGAACACGTTGAGGAAGGGGGACCGCCATGCTTATGGACATGACGGCGACCTAACTTTTATCCAGTTAGGTGGCAGTTAAAATGTTGAAATTTGACTTGGGTCAAGGAGACATACTTAAAAGCCATCTATACTGAAGATAGAACAAGGCAAAAAAAGGTTGCCATCCAAAAATAAATGTGGAGGGAAATTGTTATGCAAAGGTATATATTAAGCAAAAAAAATCAGATCACGCTTATCAGTGCCATTTTAATTGTACTTGGGTTCTTTGGTCGATTTGGTTTAGATAACATGTACCTTTTAAATTGGTCGCTCATTATCGCATCAATTCTCGGAATCTCACCGATTGCAATCCAGGCGTACCAGGCTTTAAAAGTAAAGATTGTCAGTATTGATGTATTGGTTACCATCGCTGTCGTCGGAGCGGTTTTGATTAAGAACTATGAGGAATCGGCAATTGTAACATTCTTATTCTTATTCGGTGCTTACTTGGAACAGCGTACATTAAACAAAACACGTACAGCCATTCAGGGTTTAACGGAGATGGCACCGGAAAGCGCATTGAAACAAATGGAAAACGGAGAGTTTGAAGAAATAGACGTTGATGATGTAGACGAAGGCGATATTTTGTTAGTCAGAACGGGTGCGAAAGTGCCGGTGGATGGAACGGTCTTAACGGGTGAAGGTCACATTAATGAAGCAAGCATCACAGGTGAATCTGCACCAGTGAGTAAGGTGAATGGCTCGGAAACATTTGCAGGAACCATACTGGAAAATGGCACCATACAAATCCAAGCTGACCGTGTTGGAGAGGACACAACGTTTGGCCGCATTATCGAATTGGTCGAGGAAGCACAGGACTCGAAATCAGCGGCGGAACGTTTTATTGATCGTTTTTCCAAATACTATACGCCAGCTGTTTTAATCCTTGGCATCATCATTTGGCTGACGACCCAAAATGTTGAAATGGCCATCACAGCACTTGTTTTAGGATGTCCAGGTGCATTGGTCATCGGTGTCCCTGTATCGAACGTTTCCGGAATCGGAAATGGTGCACGTAATGGTGTCCTTCTAAAAGGGAGCGAGGTCATCAATGATTTCAGTAAAGTTGATACGGTCATCTTTGACAAAACAGGCACACTGACAATTGGAAACCCCGAAGTCGCAGAAAAAGCATTTTATGGGGAAAAAACAGAAGAAGCCCTCGGATATCTGTCCAGTGTGGAACGTGAATCAGATCACCCTCTGGCAAAGGCTGTCTTAAAGGATATTGGGAACTCACGTTTCTCCTCAGTGGAAGAAACAAGCGTTGTGAAAGGTGAAGGGATTGTTGCAACGGTAGAGGGCCACCGTGTTGCCGTTGGTAACGCAGCGCTGATGGCACGAGAAAATGTGGCGTTAAGCGAAAAGATCAGACAAGACATTGAGCAGTTTGGGCAAAATGGAAACTCACTCGTCCTCACATCGGTCGATGGAGAACTCAAAGTGTTGATGGGCATTCGCGACCAGATCCGGGCTGGTGTGAAGCAAGATCTTCATAATCTGAAAAAACTAGGTGTGAAAAACCTTGTCGTCCTTTCCGGCGATAACCAGGGAACGGTTGACCTGGTGGCCCGTGAACTCGGTTTGACAGAAGCGCATGGCCACATGTTGCCAGAAGAGAAGTCAGCTCATATTGAAAAGCTGCAGGAGGAAGGTCAAATTGTCGCGTTTGTCGGTGACGGCGTGAATGACAGTCCTTCCTTGGCCTTAGCGGATATTGGAATTGCCATGGGTGGCGGAACTGACGTTGCCATTGAAACATCTGATGTTGTCCTGATGAATTCTGACTTCAGCCATTTGGCACATGCACTGGGTTTGACGAAATCAATCGCCAGAAACATGACACAAAACATCGCCATCGCCATTGGAATTGTGGTCATCTTATTAACCGGCTTGTTATTCAGTGAATGGATGAGTATGTCAATTGGTATGCTGGCTCACGAAGTTAGTATCTTCGTTGTCATCTTAAATGGTATGCGGTTGCTCCGTTATCATTTAAAAGGCAACACCCTTGATTCAGAAATGCAAGCAGGATCACAGGCAGAAACCGTCGATTCAAATAAAGCTGCTTAAAAATATAGATAAATTTGATACCCGTCAATTTTTTAAAAGTCGACATGCGCTATACTAAATGTAGGAAACACGGTGTCACCACCGTTTATTAATAAAAGGAGTGATGATCATGCAACAAGCAACCATTAACTTAGAAACTTTGTCCTGTCCATCATGTATCCAAAAGATAGAAAGTGCTGTTAAAGGATTGAATGGCGTTGATAAAGACAGTGTCAAAGTCATGTTCAACTCAAGTAAAGTAAAAGCCAATTTCGATGCAGAAGCTCTTACGATTGAAGCGATCGAAAAGGCGATAGAAGACTTAGGCTATCCTGTTATTAAATCGAAAGTCAGGGCTGCTTAAGACGACATTCAAATTTTCAATAGGAGGGATTCATAATGTCAAAGTCATTTCATGAAGTTGCAGACACTCATTTTGAACAGCTGGATTTATTCACCACCGCCATCACACGGGTTCATGGGAAGAATCACCCGGAAGCGTTTGAAGTACGTGAACTTTTCGGAACCATTCATTCAAAAACAAAACAAGCAGGCGAAACCAAACCGGATCTAGATAAGGAATTTGCCAAATTACGTCACATCACTGATCAGTACATCATTCCCGGCGATGTGTGTGAAACCTACGCAGGCGTTTACAATATGTTATCTGAAGTAGATCAAACGTATCATGCCTCATAAAAAAAGAAGGGAGATATGAACCATGCAACAAGCAACCATTAACTTAGAAACTTTGTCCTGTCCATCATGTATCCAAAAGATAGAAAGTGCTGTTAAAGGATTGAACGGCGTTGATAAAGACAGTGTCAAAGTCATGTTCAACTCAAGTAAAGTAAAAGCCAATTTCGATGCAGAAGCTCTTACGATTGAAGCGATCGAAAAGGCGATAGAAGACTTAGGCTATCCTGTTATTAAATCGAAAGTCAGGGCTGCTTAATCGTCACTTTCAATAAAAGCCGGGCTGAATCACTGATGATTCAGCTCTTTTCTTATAACGTCAGAAAGTATAAATGATGGATGACCTTATAAAAAGCTTTGGCATTCGCTATAAGACGAGGCGAATGCCGAGTTTTTTAAAAGATAGGAAATTATAAAAATTTGGGTCTACTGTGTCTGTCACTGTGGTTTTAAACTTTATGTATGCGGTTGTGGTTTTATAATGTTTGATACTTTATAATACTGGACAGTGAAAAGTTTGGTCCAGTAACAATTTACGGGAAACTTAATTCGACAATTTAATCAAAAACAGGAAAATCCAAACCATCCGTTGAATTGGTTAAGCAAGACAACTAATACCAAACGAAAGGATGATTTGGATGCTTAATCATTGTAACATGGCAAGTGATGGTGAAAAGGTACCTTTTGTCATATCTCATCAAGCCGAAATTCCATTTAGCTTTCCAAGGCGGGGTTATATCGCTCACTTCAGTTAACCAATCAAGGGGTTCGTTGTCCGGATTGTGGTTTTTGGACGACCAAAGTACATGAATATCATCCCAAGCAAGTTATTGCCGGTTCGCACAATGACACGCCTATCATCGACCATTTCAACCATCGTCGTTTTGCATGTGATGTTTGCCATCATACGTTTATGGAACCTTTACCTTGGCTGAAGCCATACCGGCGTATGACCGAAATTGGTCACGAGGCGCTCCTGTATGCAACGGCCGACCGTACATTTAAGGCAGTCAAGGACAGATTTTCAACGAAGGGGCGTAGTAATCGAATAAGAACTGTGCTCATCCTGCCTATAAGTGCATATTGTTGAAAAGAAATAAAAAATGTGTACAAATTTTGATTTCGTGGTATAATAAACATAGAAAGATTATAAGTGCATATACTAATAAAGACCGCCCATGCTGTTACATGGAGCGGTCGCAATAGACCGAACCCCATCAAGAGGGGGTAGCAGCAAAAGGAAAAAATGATCCCTCAGCGCCGTTCAAAAGCATAGGAGGGGTTATTTTTTATGGTTTTTGTCAGCCATAATAAACGCTACCAAGATCCCAAAAGATATCATCAGCGTTAGTGCACTAACAATGTCCATTGGCAAGCACCTCCCTCCCTGGGAAGTCTCCCAACGAAGACTAACGGCAGATCGACAGTGCTACCAAACCCCTCATGCGAAGCCAGTCTATTGTACTTTATTATAACATATTGCTACCATTTATATTGTAATTACTGGGGAATTTTTTCGTTTTATTCAAACTGGTCAGAAATTTAACAAGAATGGGTATATCATTGTTCCGTTAACGGGTGCGCGCGACAAGTTCCACTGTAAGCGCTTTGAAGCGCGAACATGCGGGGAATCTTAATAAATTCCAACGTTACAACGGAGGATGGGAATGATGGAACCATGTTTTCTAGAACCATCCCGTCAACAAATCCTGCATGCGCTAAGGCTGACAGGCTTTCGCAAGAAGGCGGATAGAGTTGGACAAGCCTTACAAAGCGAGGAAAACTCGAGGGTCTGCCGGAAGTCTTACTGACTGATAGTACTCTGGGGTAGGGGAAGCCTGCCACGTGAGGAAGCGGTCAGCAGAAATGGATTCTATTCCAAGGAAACATGGTCTCCATACAATGGGAGGACACGGTTCTTCATACAATGGAAGGGAAAACCCGGTCATGACAACTGAATTAGAAAGAATAGCAGCCAAAGTAAAGAATAGGCTGTAAAACCATTTCTGAAGAACCCGGTGCGGGAAATCTGCACGCCGGATTCTGTGGGGGTTGAGGCCACCAATTGGGTGGTCCTTCTACCTGGAGGAAAGGCTGGAGATAACTTCAAACGCTTAACTATTGCGAACTATTCACTAATAAGGAATGGCACCAATATTGCATATGAGGGTCATAGTTGTGATTTTGACAAAATAAACAGGCTGTGGAGGGTATAAAATGGGGATAAAAGGTAAGTTAGGTATATTTGTTTTAACGTGTGTAGTTATTGTGTCTGTAGGATTTTGGTATACGCAAAATGGAAAAAATCCGGATAGAGAGGCTACGATAGATAGAGAAGTTAAGGGTGTTGTCGCTGAAGTATCGGATAAATATCAAGTACAATACACTAGTATAAGGAATGGCGGTAAAAATCCCGTAATTAAAATAAGGGTCAACACCAAAATCTATGGTTGAAATGAATGAGTGAATATGGTAGTAAAACTAGCTAGCGGAGGAAAAACACGGAGACTCCTGTGGGAATGCGCAGTGTGAAGACCCCGCAGAAAAAGCGACCTTCTTTTTCGAGGAGGCTGAGGACAAGCCCACGGAAAGCGTCGTGTTTTTCCGAAGCGACTGCTGACATCAACATGACATCTAATTTGTCAACCATAGATTTTGGTGAACAGCCTAAAATAAACGTATACGATAAAAATAATGTACCAGAAGCTGAGAATTATTTGAAAAATAATTTGTCCAGATATGACTTAGAACACTATGAAGTAGAAGTATTCTATAATGATGAGCATTAATACAGCAATAAATTCGAATAGAGTTTTTTTGAACATCATTTCTTCCTCAATCAGGTATGATTCTGGAATAAAATCATACTGGAATCGGGCCAGATTGTGAAATAAACCAGAGAATCGGCAAATCAATTAATTTCTTAATCTTCACGAATGATATAGGGTAGAGTTAATAGTACAAGAACGGATGGTAACATTGCACAAAAATTATATGACGAAATTTATGTAGAACCAATAAAATTTACAATGTGAAAGAATCTTATATTGCTCTTTATAAAGGTTTAAGGACGCTCAAGTACTTGAGAAAAAGCATAAAGACCAATCAAATATCTCAACAGTTTAGGGTCAACACCAAAATCTATGGTTGAAATGAATGAGTGAATATAGTAGTGAAACTAGCTAGCGGAGGAAAAACACGGAGACTCCTGTGGGAATGCGCAGTGTGAAGACCCCGCAGAAAAAGCGACCTTCTTTTTCGAGGAGGCTGAGGACAAGCCCACGGAAAGCGTAGTGTTTTTCCGAAGCGACTGCTGACGTCAAAATGACATCTAATTTGTCAACCATAGATTTTGGTCAACAGCCACAGTTTAAAGAAAGAA
This sequence comes from Lentibacillus kapialis, assembly GCF_014646635.1. Classification (GTDB taxonomy): domain Bacteria; phylum Bacillota; class Bacilli; order Bacillales; family Amphibacillaceae; genus Lentibacillus; species Lentibacillus kapialis. Next base: position 20,032 of record NZ_BMNQ01000049.1, on the reverse strand, counting down.
TTATGTTAGCCGTAACAGAAGTAAATGGTTGTGAGATTTGCTCCTATGGACATACAAAGTATGCTCTGGAACAGGGAATGAGCAATGAGGAAATAAAGTCTCTTCTAACAGGAAACGCAGAAAAAGTTTCGAGTGATGAAATGCCAGCTATTATATTCGCGCAGCATTATGCGGATACAGAGGGACATCCTTCTGAGGAAGCATGGAATCGCATTGTTCAAGAATATGGAAATGAAAAAGCATTGGGAATACTAGGTGCTATTAGAATGATAATGACTGGAAATGCCTATGGTATCGCAATAAGTGCATTCAAAGATCGGATCAAAGGCAAAAAGGTTAAACAGACTAGCCTTTCTTATGAGCTAAAGATTATTCTAAGTCTTTTTCCTGCTTTACCACTCGCTTTGATCCACGGTATTATTTCAACTTTGTTGAGAACCCCTTTGATTGATTTTAAATAAGGCAATGAAGACAAAAATAGTGCATTTACAAATTAAATATAACTGTCCTACAAACGTGCGCTATTCGCTATTAAGAGATCGTGCCAATAACGCATATAAAGGATCATTAAAGAACGCCGGGGAGGGGGGAGTTATACTTTGATTCTTTTAGCAGAAATTTTGCGGGTCATAGCTAGCGTTTTGCTTATTTTAAGTTCTGGTTTCTATTTAAGGCATTTAGAAAAAACTAAAAGACAAAGAAAACTTGCGTCACTTGAATTGATTATGTACATCATGATACAGCTTGCATTTATCCTTTTTGCTATCGGTTTATTAATTGGAGTATTTTTTAGATAAAAGTTGCTCATCAATCGGGCGCATTTCTGGAACAAAGACTTGCGCCCAGTATTGCAGAATTGGCCATTTTGCGGAATAAGAAAAGGGAGGATTACAATGCAAAATAAACTGAGAAAATCATCAACGGATAAAGTTTTATATGGGATTTGCGGAGGGATTGCAGAGTTCTTTGGTATATCTCCTTTCGTTGTAAGACTAATATTTTTCTTTACTGCTTCAGTTTCCATATGGGTGTATATAATCCTTGTCTGGGCATTAGATGACAAACCGTCATTATAAAATTTATATTGCGAAAAAGGGGCAACCAAAATTTTTACAGGCAAAACAGATTTTTTAGGTATAGAGAATCGGTTTGTCTATAAGTCAGTTGGTGGTTCCTTTTGAAATTGTTGCCATAAAGGTAACGCCCAATCAGGTAGCTGATTAACTTCAAAAGTTATTTTATCATCATTCATTTCTAATATAATTTCTCCTTATCGACAATTGGAGCATATTCATAAAGGTGTTTAAGTGAAGTTTTGTTCCTTTTGAGAATATCCTCAGTTAGGATATGATGACCGCCATTTTTTACTCTCATTGCAATTCTCTCAAAAAATATTGGCTGATGCTTATGCATTAAGATTCACCATCATTATTGAATGGAATGATATTACCATTAGGAAATTCTTTTACAAGCTTCCCGTTTTTTTCATATATAATATATGTTTTATTTACTTTGGCATCTATTCTTGCTCGCTCACCGGTCATCTTAGCCCATTTGTCTATCCAGCTGTATTTCCGTTTGGATTCATTGTGTGTTGCTGTTTTAACATAAGAATCACCGCTTTTATTTAATTATATCAGATTGCTGGTGTAATTATAATAATTGTTGCGTTGCAAATGGTTTTCTTCAATACTAAAAATGTATATCCTTAAAACGAATTCTTTTTATTTGTTCTAACGTCAGAAATTATAAATGAATGGATGACTTTACAGAGGCTGTTCAAAAAGTTCGTTAAAAATGACACTTCGAATTTTTTCGTTTTTATAAATCTCAAAACTTTAATTAAAATTTTTATTAAATTCTGATATAATGGAAGAAACCTATATTGGAGTTGATACCATGGATGAACAGGATTTAATTGCTCCAGAAGACTATAATATCGTGAAGGAAATGGAATATTTTTCATCAAAAAGCCCGGAAAGGAAAGCGCTGATCTGGCACAGTGAAACGGGCGAATCAAAAGATATTACATACGAACAGCTGATGAAAAATGTAAACAAAATCGGTAATACGTTCAAGGAGAAAGGGCTCAAAAAGGGTGATAGAGTTCTTATAATGATTCCCCGGTTAATTGAAGCATACGAAACATATCTTGCTGCATTAAAATCAGGAATTATTGTTATTCCGAGTTCTGAAATGCTGAAGACAAAAGATCTGCAATATCGGATCAGTCACGGTGAAGTCAGTGCAGTCGTCAGCTACTATCCATATGTTGACCAATTTACCGGTGTGAATGAATACGATCAGTTGACATTATTTTCAGTCGGCAAGGCGGTTGATGGCTGGCACAACCTGGATGAACTGAAGGAAAATGCATTGGATGAGCTTGACATGACTGATACAACGAAGGACGATGTTGCTTTCTTTTCCTATACTTCCGGTACGACTGGTAATCCTAAAGCGGTTGTTCATACACACGGGTGGGGCTATGCCCATCTGAATACAGCACCTGAGAATTGGCTTTGTATCAATGAAGGTGACATAGTGTGGGCAACAGCTGGACCAGGCTGGCAAAAATGGATTTGGAGCCCGTTCCTGTCAGTGCTTGGGTCAGGTGCCACCGGATTTGTGTACTCGGGCAAGTTTGATCCCAAAAAATATCTCGGTCTGATGGAGGATGAGGGTATTAATGTGTTATGCTGTACACCTACCGAATATCGGCTTATGGTCAAAGTCGACAATCTCGATGCGTATCAGCTCACTAATCTGCATAGCGCCGTTTCCGCCGGGGAGCCGCTTAACCGTGAAGTAATTGATACATTCAGGAAATATTTTGATGTGACAGTACGGGATGGCTATGGTCAAACTGAAAATACTCTTTTGCTTGGTTTTATGAAGGACATGAAAGTGATGCCGGGCTCAATGGGCAAACCGACGCCTGGTAATGAAGTGGAAATTATCGATGAAGATGGGCAACCGGTACCGGCAAATGAAATCGGTGATATTGCGGTGAGGCTGAATAGTCCGGCATTATTCAAAGAGTATTATAAGGACCCGGAGCGTACAAAAATGTCCAAGCGCGGTGAGTATTATGTAACCGGTGACCAGGCATCAAAGGATGAACAAGGTTATTTTTGGTTTCAAGGACGAAGTGATGACATTATTATCAGTTCAGGTTATACCATCGGACCGTTCGAAGTGGAAGATGCATTGGTCAAGCATCCGTTTGTTCAGGAATGTGCTGTTGTGGCCAGTCCGGATGAAGTCCGAGGCAATGTCGTGAAGGCTTTTATCGTGCTTCAGGATGGTGTTAACCCTGATGATCCGGATTTGGTTAGAAACTTGCAGAACCAAGTTAAAGAGATGACCGGTCCTTATAAATATCCGAGAAAAATTGAATTTATGGATGAACTGCCGAAAACAACGTCAGGGAAAATCAGACGTGTTGAATTACGAGAAAAAGAAAAGGTCAAAAACTAAATATGTATTTTGGAAAACGCGGTATTTGTTTCGTCTTATAACGAGTACCGAAGCTTTTAATAAGGTCATCCATAATGAATACATTCTGTCGTTATCAAAAAGGGCTGCTTGGTGTTTGAAGCAGCCCTTTAGATGTTAATAGTAATAGTGGATCTCATAAGTGTTTGAGCAAGGAGTGCGTTTATGAGTAATGACTTCAACAGCTAAGTGTCTCCTTTGTATGTACGGCGTTGACAAGATTACTTATTTTTTTCGAAAAAATAAGTAATACCCCTTGAAAGTCAAAGAAGGTCAGAGTATAATAAGAATCAAAGGTCAAAGATAGTCAAAGTCAAACCTTTTAAAATAAATTTGAAATCAATCAAGGAGGAATCACATTATGCAATGTCAAAATTGTGGTATTCGTCCAGCATCAATTAACGTCGCAATGCAGATAAACAACGAACGTATGAATATGCATTTATGTAATCAATGTTTCCGTGAAATTCAAGGAAGCATGATGAACGGTAATGGTGGTCAAGGTCAGCAAGGTGATTTTGCCAATAAGTTCTTCCAAGGTAATGGTCAGCAAGGCCAAGGATTCACGGGCACAACAACACAACAAGGCGCCGGAAACGATGGCTTGCTTGATCAACTCGGCAAAAACGTGACAAATGCAGCACGTGCGGGGCTAGTTGATCCAATCATCGGACGTGACAATGAAGTGAAACGAACCATTGAAACATTGAACCGCCGCAATAAAAATAATCCGGTTCTGATCGGTGAAGCTGGTGTCGGTAAAACAGCAATTGCTGAAGGGCTAGCCCTGAAGATAACAGAAGGCAAAGTACCGGCGAAACTGATGGATAAGGAAATATATCTCTTGGATGTTGCATCACTTGTTGCGAACACGAGCATGCGCGGCCAGTTTGAAGAACGGATGAAACAGCTTGTACAGGAGTTGCAGGAACGACAAAACGTTATTCTGTTTGTTGATGAAATTCATTTGTTGGTTGGAGCAGGAACAGCTGAAAGCTCACAAATGGATGCTGGCAACATTTTGAAGCCTGCATTGGCACGCGGTGAATTGCAATTGATTGGTGCAACAACACTGAAGGAATACCGCCAAATTGAAAAGGACGCCGCTTTGGAACGCCGCTTCCAGCCAATTATGGTTCATGAACCATCACTTGAAGATGCTGTTAAGATTTTGGATGGTATCAAAGACCGTTATGAAAAGTTCCATGAAGTTCGCTATTCCGATGAAGCGATTCGCTCGTTTGTAACATTATCACAACGCTATATCCAGGACCGCTTTTTACCGGACAAAGCGATCGATTTGATGGACGAGGTCGGCTCACGCTTGAATCTAGACAATGCGGAAAAAGATTCGTATACAATTCAAACACGTTTAGATGAAGTTGTCCGTGAAAAAGAGTCTGCTGCTGAAAAAGAAGATTATGAACAAGCAGCACACCTGCGTTATCAAGAGATTCAACTGCAAAAGCAATTGGAAAAAGCAAAAGATGAAGAACAGGTCACAGATGTGGACATTTCTGATATCCAGCTGATTGTTGAAGAAAAAACCGGCATCCCGGTAACCAAGCTGCAAACAGATGAACAGGAGAAAATGCGTAATCTTGATCAAAATCTAAGCCAGAAAGTCATCGGCCAGGACGAAGCGGTGCAAAAAGTTGCTAAAGCCGTACGTCGCAGTCGCGCAGGACTTAAATCGAAATATCGTCCAATCGGATCATTCCTGTTTGTCGGGCCGACCGGTGTTGGTAAAACTGAATTGACAAAAGCACTTGCCGAAGAATTATTCGGTTCACGTGATAGTCTGCTACGACTTGATATGAGTGAATATATGGAAAAACACGCCATTTCCAAAATTATTGGTTCACCACCAGGATATGTAGGCCATGAAGAGGCGGGACAACTGACTGAAAAGGTGCGGCGCAACCCTTATTCCATCCTTTTACTGGATGAAATTGAAAAAGCACACCCTGATGTGCAGAATATGTTCCTGCAAATCATGGAGGATGGTCAATTGACCGATTCGCAGGGACGCACTGTAAGCTTTAAAGATACAGTTATCATCATGACAAGTAACGCCGGAACTGGTGAAAAACAAATTAACGTCGGTTTTAACCGTGATGAACATGAAGCTGTTCAAACCCTGGAAAACTTAAGTGCTTATTTCAAACCAGAGTTTCTGAACCGTTTTGACAGCATCATCACATTTAATGAACTGGCTGAAGAAAGCCTTCTGCAAATTGTTGATTTGATGCTTACAGAACTTGAAGAGACGATAGAAGAAAACGATATAGCCATTTCAGTTACGGATAAAGCTAAACATGAACTTGTTCGGCTTGGATATGACCCTAAATTTGGTGCACGCCCATTGCGCCGCGTCATCCAGGATAAAATTGAGGATCAGTTGACCGACCTGATACTCGAAGAAGAGTCAATCGGAGATGTCAACGTAGATATTAAAGATGGCGAAATTGTTGTTGGAAAAGCAAAATAAACATCGTGATGGAAAAGGAGCCGCTGACACTGATCAGCGGCTCTTTTTTGTAATAACATCAGAAAGTATAAATGATGGATGACCTTATAAGAAAAGCTTCGGCATTCGCTATAACGCGAGGCGAATGCCGAGTTTTTCTAACGTGAAATTTTAATCTGGGCGGAGCCAAAACATGGGTGTAAAACCGGGAACATGCTCCAGAGAGACGGAATCAATTCTGTATACAAACTTAAATGTAATATTTTTATCACTCATATCACACATAATAGGACCCCTGGTTTGCAAAACTATAAACACTCAAAAATAAAGGGATGTTTTTTATGCAATGGAATAGGAATATTTGTATTTTATCTATCATTATTACTTTTTTTATAAGTTCGCCGGTTGTGGACGCAGAGCAGCAGCCGAGTATGGATGTTCATTTTATCGATGTTGGTCAGGGGGATAGTATTCTTGTCGAAACCCCTTCCGATAAAAATATACTGATCGATGGCGGGCCGCCCGGAGCAGGAAAAAAGGTAATCGCATTCCTTGAAGAGCAGAATGTGGACAAGCTTGATTTACTGATTGCAACACACCCAGATATTGATCATATTGGCGGGTTGATTGATGTTATGAAATCTGTTGAAGTGGACAGAATTATGGATACCGGCAAAATTCACTCAACCAGAACGTATGCCAGGTACATAAGTCAGATTCTGAAACGACAGATCCCCATCGAAATCGCTGAGCGCAATGATCTACTGAAAATTGATCCGTTATTAGATGTGCGCATTTTGAACACTCATAGTGGCTCCCAAACGACTAATGAATCTTCCATTGTTCTGAAAATCACATTTAATAAAATGGATTTTCTGCTTATGAGTGATGTTAAAAAAGAACAGGAAAAACGACTGATAAAACAGCATAATCTTGCTTCAGAAATATTGAAAGTGGCCCATCACGGATCCAACACGAGCACATCATTAAAGTTCCTGCGGGCGGTCAGCCCAAATGCAGCTATACTAACATATGGTAAAAAGAATGATTACGGGCATCCGGTTGACAGGGTTATGGAAAATCTTCATAAAGTCAATACAGCTATTTACCCCACAGCGGTATTCGGTGATATAACCATTCGTACGGATGGGAAAGGGTTCATCATTTTCAATGAAAACAATCCGGCAAGCAGTTTGCGAACCGGGTGATAAATTTACAAAAATAAACAATTATGATATCATAATGATATAAAATTAACAAAATCGGGGAAGGTGTGAAACTCCAGATGATTCGTGAAAAAGACGCATGGATGATGAATGGTTATGTCGGGATGCTTGCAATTGCCATACTGGTCGCTGTGACAGTGATGAGTTTTCTCGAAACACAGTTTGTCATTGGCGGTATTGCATTGGTTATTACCGTTGCGCTGGGAAGTGGTATTACGGTAGTTCAGCCGAACCAGGCAGCGGTTGTGATTTTTCTCGGGAAATATATGGGGAGCATCCGCAAAGAAGGAATTGTTGTGACCATTCCATTTTCAGTGAGACGAATGGTCTCGTTACGTGTTCGGAACTTTAATAGCAGTCGGCTGAAAGTGAATGATATTAACGGGAATCCAATTGAAATTGCTGCCGTTATTGTGTTTAGAGTAGTAGACGCTGCAAAAGCTGTTTTTGAAGTAGATCGTTATGAAAAATATGTGGAAATCCAAAGCGAAACTGCTATTCGTGCAGTTGCGACGCAATATCCGTATGACACTTTTACGGAAGATGAAATGACATTGCGTGGGAATGCAGATGAGGTCTCGAAGGAGTTGGCTAAAGATCTTCAGGAGCGGCTGACAGTTGCCGGGGTGGAAGTTCTGGAAACTCGACTGACACATCTTGCTTATTCTACTGAAGTTGCGCAGGCGATGTTGCAGCGCCAGCAGGCAAGTGCGATTATCGCAGCTAGACAGCAAATCGTAGAAGGTGCTGTCGGGATGGTGGAGGACGCCATTTCTCAATTGGAGAAAGACGGAATCGTCGATTTGGATGAAGAACGGCGCGCAACGATGGTCAATAACTTGATGGTTTCTATTGTTTCTGATAATGGTACACAGCCGGTTGTCAACACAGGGTCACTTTATCAATGAAGAAGGGATTCGATGGCTAAGAAAAAGAATTTTCCACTAAGAATTGATCCGAAATTATATGAAATTCTTCAAGTCTGGGCGAAGGATGAATTTCGAAGTGTCAATAGTCACGTGGAGTTTCTGCTCCGAGAATCAGCCAAAAAAGCAGGCCGTCTACCAAAGACACAGGATAAAAAGATAGGGGAAGATTAGATAAACTCCGCACTTTAATCAGGTGCGGTTTTTTTGTAACGTCAGAAAGTATAAATGATGGATGACCTTATAAGAAAAGCTTCGGCATTCGCTATAAGGCGAGGCGAATGCCGAGTTTTTCTAATGAAGACAGATTGATCCCTGTAAATGGGACTTTGGGCGTTGTGAACTTCAGCATTTACGTATGTTTTGAATAAACATATTGACAGATATGCTGTAAAGTTATATGGTTAACTAGCAAGGTAATTAACCATATAACCGAGGAGCTCCATTATGACACTGCAATTGAATGAAAACAAGCCGATTTTTATGCAAATTAAAGAATATCTGGAAGATGCGATTATCAATGGAACAATCAAACCGGGTGAACGTGTTCCGTCCACTAACGAGTTTTCCAAGCACTACCAAATTAACCCAGCAACGGCTGCGAAGGGGACCAACGAACTAGTGGATGAAGGTATCTTAGTGAAACGGAGGGGTGTTGGGATGTTTGTTACCAAAGATGCCGAAACGATTTTAATCGATAAGCGCAAACAGACGTTTTATGAACATTATGTACTGCCGTTAAAAGACGAAGCACACAAATTAAATATTACTAAAAGCGAACTGCTCGAAATGGTGAACAGGGAGGAGAATCGTTATGAAAATTGAGGTTAATGGTGTATCGAAAACGTATAAAGGCACAAAGGCACTGGATCATGTCTCATTTACGCTGCCAGAGCCAAAAATATACGGATTGCTGGGCCGAAATGGCGCTGGGAAGACGACGTTTATGGAAATTTTATCGGGGCATATTTTAGCGACCGAGGGTGAAATTCTGATTGATGGTGAGAACCCGTTTGATAATCAACGATTGACCGAGTCCATTTGCTTGATCACAGAGGGGAATAATTTTAAAAAGGATTTAAAAGTTAAACATGTCCTCAACATTTATGCGTATTTTTATCCAACCTGGGATCAGGAATTGGCTGATGAATTGATCAAGGAATATAAACTGAATCTGAATGCGAAAATTAAAGCTTTATCCAAAGGGATGTCATCAGCGCTTGGGATTATTGTGGGAATGGCGAGCAAGGCGCCAATCACGATTTTCGACGAACCATATATTGGGCTTGATGCGGCTGCACGAAAGAAATTTTACGATATTTTACTGGAGGAATATGAGGCTGAAAAGCGCACAATAATTTTTTCTACCCACCTGATTGATGAAGTCAGTTTAATGTTTGAGGAGGTACTGATTTTACAGGATGGAAGGCTTGCACTGCAGGAAGAAACTGATACACTGCGTGATCACGCATATGCTGTTTCCGGCCCGACTGCCGATGTTGAACAATTTGTCATGGGGAAGGAAGTTATTCAAAGCAAACAGCTTGCCGGCATGATGACTGCATATGTTTATGGTAATGTGCAGCAGGCCAAGTCCGCTGGGCTGACAGTCGAAGGCCTACCTATTCAGGAACTGATGATATATCTAACAGAGAAAAAGGGGGCGTAAACCGTGGGAAGACAAATTAAAGGACTGCTTTACTTTTTCAGTTCGGATCTGCGTTACTCACTGATGATTTTTTGGACAATTTTGTTTGCCATATTGATTGTTTCATTAGCTTTTACGTACTTTTTGGCAGGATTGGATAATGGTGCATTTTTCACGTTGAGCCTGACAGGGCCAATATATGTATATTGTGCGATTTTAGGATTCTTGACGGTGAAAGATTCAGTACCGTTTTTGATTAAGATGGGGGCTACGCGCAAAAATATATTTGTCGGAACAGGCGTTTTTTTCCTCATGCTCTCTTTGTTTCTATCTCTTGCTGCGACGGTGTTGCAGGAACTCGTTATGAAGTTGATGGAAGCTACAGGGATTGATATTTTCTTATTTCTTCACCCGGCTTATTTTTTGGATGATACTTGGTACACGCGTATTCTGATTGATACATCCATCATATTTTTTCTAATGGCCGTGTTGTTTATCATAGGGCTCTTGTTCTACAAATATGGCTTGGCAGGCGGTGGAGGTTTTCTTGGTGTGCTGCTTGTTATTAGCCTATTAGGCGTAGCGCAGGGATGGCTGGCTGATTTCATCATAGATATTTTTAAGGGAATTGATTTGACTTTCTTTTACAAGCTGCTTGGGATAGGCATTGTGATTTACGGTATTTCTTTCCTGTTTTTGCGGCGAATAACAACGGTTAAAGTAAGGTAAGAAAAGGACTGGTGCTGCCAGCCCTTTTTAACTTGTTAATTCTTTTTTCTAAATGCCATTAACGATGCGGCAATCAGCAATACAATGATAATGAGCGTAACAATTGCTGCTCCAATTAACTCGGAGGACACATTGCCGGTAACAACTAGTTGTTGGATATAGATGGAAATGCGGTTGGGGCTCCAATTTAAAACATGGGAGAATATCGTTGTTATGGCACTCATCAGTATAACGGTTGCAATGGTTAAAAATGCTACAAGACCTTGCGTTTTAAATAGAGTATTATAAAAAATGGATAGCGTTACGACCAACAGCAGCCACAAGCCATAAAAGAATAATATTTGCAGCAGTGTTTCCAATGATAGTTCACCGAATAATAAATTGATGTAGTACCAGCTGGCAAGCATCCCTAATGAAAAGCCGACGAGAGTTAAAAGAGCAAAGGATGCCCATTTAGCGGTAATGTAGTTCAGGCTGGAAATAGGCTTTACTAAAATCAGTTCCGATACGCCATTTTTGAGTTCGCCGGCAATTGTTCCCATCGAAATAAGCGCAATGATTAGGACACCGATTGTATTGAATTGGCCAAGACTCATCATGACGACATCACTTGGCTGGTACTCCGGAAGCTGAATTTCAGAGCCCTCAGGCATACCGCCCGTCGCTTCAATTATTTGCGGCAGGTAGTAATTCGTGAGGGGGTCCATAATTGCTATTAGTATCATGATCAGCGGTACCCATATCCATTTCACGTTTCGTATATTTTCGATTAGCTCTTTCTGAAAAAGTGCCCACCACTGCATCAATTAGTCACCGCCTTCATAAACATATCCTCAAGTGACGCACGGTTAATGGTAAATGACGTCAGCGGCCATTCCCCAAAGGATATAGCCGTCAGGATTTCATGCCTGGCTGCTGATAAGTTTTCAACAGTGACATGTAAAAGGTTCTGTTTAATATAGCATTCTGTGACAAAGGGCAGGGCTACTATCTCCCTCTGATATTCAGCTGGGTTCCCGTTGAAACCGAGTTCGATCTTGGACGTTTGATATTTTTGGCGAAGTTTGGCCATTGAACCAGATTCTACAATTTTCCCTTCGTTTAGAAGCAGTAATTCGTCGCTAATCTCATCCGCATCACCCAAAATATGAGTGGAAAACAGAATCGTCATATCCTGTTTAAGTTCTTCCATTAAAGTTAACATATTGCGCCGTCCGATCGGATCCAATGAAGAGACCGGTTCATCAAGCATCAGCAGTTTTGGCCGATGTATCATGGCTTGTGCAATACCGAGCCGCTGTTTCATTCCGCCGGAGTATTTGCCAATGCGTCGTTTAGTCGATTCACTCAGACCGACACGCTCAAGCAGTTGTTTTGACCGGTTTTCGGCTTCCTGTTTTGAAAGGTTAGCCAACCGTCCGACATAAACAAGAAATTCTTGCCCGGTCATCCATTTAAAGAATTCTGGATGCTGTGGCAAATAGCCAATTTTTTCTCGGATATCGGCATCTTGTTTCATCCCGGTAAATGTAATGGTTCCGCTTGTTGGCTTCAGCAATCCCGAGAGCATTCTTAAGGTGGTCGTTTTTCCGGCTCCATTCGGACCAATGAGTGCCGCACACTTTCCGGCTTCAAGTTGAAAACTCGCATGGTCAACAACCAACGTGCTGTCATACTTTTTGCTTAGCTTTTCAACGGTAAGAAGCGCCATTTAATCGTTTCTCCTTCCAAAAATAAAATAGATAATCGGGCCGATAATATTGATAAATATAATGATCAGGGCCCACATCCATTTCGGGCCATTTGTTTTAAGGTCAGAAATTATAAATAATGGATGGTCTTATAAGAAAAGCTTCGGCATTCGCTATAAGACGAGGCGAATGCCAAGTTTTTCTAATGTCAGCTCTAATCAGATCAATACCAGCGACTATTAATAAAATAAATTGAATACCAATCAATGGGAGAATTACGGGTCAATTGATGTCGCTGAATATGTTGACTTCCTTCATCGCTTCCCCCTCAATCTATAGTACTCATACGAAACACGTTACATAAAAGTTCTATCTTCATCAATAAAAATCTGGTATTATCAGTTTTTATAATATTTACAGCACAATCAAAAGAATGCTCTGTTTCAGTATAATAAAAACAGGGTGTTTGTCTGGTTGTTACCAACAAACACCCTGTTTTGCTGAATATGTATTACATTCGCTCAACATGTTCAATAAAATTCTCCAGCATGTCATGAATAGCTTGCTGTTTCCGGGGTGGGAGATTGCGCATCCTGAAAATCTGCCTCTTAAATCCGGGATTTTCCATCATGTATTGGACAAGCTCGACCGCTTCCTCATCAAATGATTTTGCTTTGGAACTGTAAATTCGCTTGAAATCTTTCAGTAAATCTTCTCGGAATGAATGATTCCCAACAATATGATCGATGGTCACATTAAACAATTCACTTAATTTGATCAAGGATTCCAGATCTGGGATCACTTTATTTGATTCCCAGCGCGTGACGACATAACGGGATATATTTAATTTAATTGCCAGCTGTTCTTGTGTCCAGCCGTTTTGCTCACGTAAAAATTTAATGTTGTAGACCATTTTTTCCAAACTCATGATTATCACACTCTGCATATTAGTAGGCAAATTGTCCACGTTTCTTTCATGGATACTTAAATCCTATCATGAGTAGACGAAATAAAAGACTATGATATTGTTCTTTTTATGCACATATAGTACTATGTTCATATATGAAACATATAAGGAGATGGTAGAATGGTTGGATGTCTGATTTTGTATCACCAAACGATTACAAGCCTGACAAAAATCAGGATTCTAAGAGCTATTTTTCATGAAGAGGACTTTGAAATACATGTCATGGGCAGTAATACAGTTATCATGTATTTATGGAATGTGGATAAAGGGGTTATATTGCAGACGGCGCTGATATTAGAAACGGAATTTATCGAAACAGGGTTTGGGTTTGGCAATTGTAAACGGAACGCGCTGAAAAATGCTGTATCTATTTACAGCTATCCACAGGATTACCAACAATGCGACTGGCTGGTGGAAAAACATTAACAAGGTTGTCCCCATTTTCCACAGCAAGCCGGGAAGTTGTCCACTGATTAGCTGTTAATAACTGGGGTTTCCGTGGCGTGATTTTGCAATAATATCAACAACATTGTGGATGCTTGTGGATAATTAATAAGGAAACCTTGCAATCAGCCATGGTTTCCTTATTCGTAAATAGAAATATACTTGGGAAAGTCCAATCAATGTCGCTCAGTTTGCCTTAAGGCTTCTTTGAGGTATGGAAAGGAAAATGAATAGTGATACGTTTGAGCTTTTTGTGGTAGAACAAATTGGCCCTTTGTAATCAGGACACTCATTTCTCCGATTGCCATACGGACTAACATTGCTGGGACCGGGAGCCAGAAGGGGCGATTCAGGACATCGGCAAGCACGCGAGTGAAATCTTTATTCCTTCTCGGATATGGTGCCGTTACATTGACGGGACCGCTTATATGTTCGTTAAACATGCAAAACTGTATCAGACCTACGACATCGTCTATATGAATCCAAGATACCCACTGTTCACCGTTTGCGATTCTTCCACCGGCGCCCATTTTAACGGGCAGTTTCATGAGCGGAAGCGCACCTTTTTGTCCTAAGATAACACCAAATCGCGTGTAGACAGTTCGAATGCCAAGTTGTTCCGCTTGTTTGGCAGTCTGTTCCCATTCCGTTACAACATCTGCCAGAAAGTCTTTACCGGGCTTTACTGTTTGTTCTGTAAATATGTGGTCCTCTGAAGTGCCATAAAAACCGACTGCTGAGCCGCTTATGAAGACATCCGGTTTTCGCTCCATCTGTTCCATCATCCTTATAACCTTTTGGGTTGTTTCAATTCGGCTTGTGCGGATGGCTTTCTTTTTCTGTTTTGTCCAATACCCGTACAGCGAGTCGCCGGCTAGATTGATTACCGCATGTATCACCGGCAAATTTCCAACCGGATGTTCATAGCTGATGAAGGCGGTATAATCGGTGTTTGTTTGTTCATCGGGTGATCGTGTCAATATGTAAACATAGTGACCTTTGTCGGTTAAAACCTGTGAAAGATTTGAACCAACAAAGCCAGTCCCGCCGGTAATCAGGATGTTCATTTTGTTCACTCCAATCCTTATAGAGGTTGTTCAAAAAGTCCGGTGAAAATGACACTTCGAATTTCTTCGTTGGCTTGTTTCTCCGCTCCTTGGAAAAGGACACCACTTTTCCTACGTACGATGCAGATTCATGGAAGCATTACTTATGCTCTCGTATTTAAAAGCATACATTCCGCTGCTCGAAACTGCGCCGCCTCGAACTTCTTGGTCCTTTTTATCCTCCTTTTTGAACACGCACTTATAGTTTATTTCCAATCTTTAGTTTAGTAAGCTGAATTTCCCGGTAATTTTCATGGTATACTATTTCTGAGGGAGGGGGAAGATATTTTGGCAAAAATTACTCGTATCACCACACAAAAGAAACATAAAAACCGTTTTAATATTTTTTTGGATGACGGCAATGGGGAAAAGTATGGATTCAGTGTCGATGAAGCGGTTTTGGTTGAGTACCGCTTGCGTAAATATCTGGATCTTGATCAAGCCACCATTACATCACTTATTCAGAAAGATACGCTGCATAAATCATATACCCTGGCTATCAATTTTTTAAGCTATCGGATGCGAACGAAAAAGGAAATCCGCGATTATCTCATTCAAAAAGAAGTGGATGAGGAACATATTGCTCAAATCTTAGATAAATTGTCAGCTGAGCACCTGATTGATGACAGGCAATTTGCTGACGCGTTTGTTCGAACGCGCATGCAAACAACAAGCAAAGGCCCGATGCTCGTCAGACAGGAACTGATTCAAAAAGGTGTAGACGAGGTGTTTGCGCATGAAGCGATTGAGATGTATACATTTGAAATTCAATTGGAAAAGGCATTGAAACTAGCAAAGAAAAAGCTTGGCTCAAGTAGTAAAAAGTCATTTCGTCAGCAAATCCAACAGTTGCAGGGTTCATTAATGCAAAAAGGCTTTTCCGCTGATGTCGTAAATGAAGTTACCGCAAATTTGCAAAATGAAAAAAAGGATGATGCTGAATGGGAAGCGCTCGTTAAACAGGGCGAAAAAGTACTGCGAAAACAAAGGCAGAAATACAGTGGTTTTGAACTTGAACAGAAAGTCAAAGAAGCCTTATATCGCAAAGGCTTCACAATTGATCTAATCAATACGTTTTTACATGGAGAACATGAGGACTGACGTTTATTATGGAACACCATCAAACTACTCAGGTACCCTGAAAATTGTATTACTGCAAGTTATCGGTCAATAACGATTTCCTTGCGACCGTCATCCTCATTAAAAATCTGTTCAGCAACCATTTCCGGTCCTTTTAGAACAGACGGATCCCCCACATGTGATGAACCATCCCAGAATGGTGTATTCATGCCGCCCATGTAAACAGGCGTTATCGCAATCGATTCATTTTCCCATTCCTTCTGCATGCTTTCCGTAAAACCTTTTACGGCAAATTTGCTTGCACAGTAAACCGATTCATGGACCTTTCCGCGCAGGCCGGCTGTGGAAATAATTGTTAAAATCCGGCCGTTATTTTCTCGGATCAGTGGGAGCGCGGACTGGACGCACAGAATAGTCCCTTTGACGTTTGTGTGAAGTGTTTTATCAATATCACTGACGGAGTAATCCTCCAATGGGCCAAAGATTCCAACGCCTGCATTATTAATCAATATATCGAGTTCACCGATTTGCTGAAAAGCGATGCTCACTGATGCAGGCTCCTGTACATCACATAAGATAACCTCAGCTTGTCCGCCATTTTGCTGGATTTCCTTTTGAACAAGATGAAGTTTCGTATCATTCCGTCCCAGTAAATAGGCTTTATAACCATTATCGGCATATTTCAGTGCAAGTGTGCGGCCAAGCCCGCTTCCTGCTCCTGTAATGGCAACCGTAGACATGCTGTATCTCCTCCAAACAATAGGGCGTCTTCCCGGCAAATCTGGTTTATTCCCCATAAGTATCTTTAGTACAAGGATATCATAATTCGGTATCATTATACTATTTTTGGGTTGATGGCAATTCGTAAAAAGGATATACTGCCGGAAAACAAATAATGGCTTTGAGCTCAGGTAGTTCTGTAACGTAGGCAAGGGAGTATTCATTTTTCTTGTTAGTTGATAAAATGAAGGTGATTAAAGAAGGGAGCGGCGATTAATGGATTACCGATATAGTGATTATACAGTCGAACAACTCCGCGAAGAAATCGGCAAGTTGAAAGAAAAAGCACAGAAGGCTGAGCAGCTTGGGAACATAAGTGAAGTAGCCATTAATGAGCGCAAAATGCAGGTAGCCATCGCCTATATGCTTAATCCGGATGATTTTTCACCGCATGACGTTTATGAATTAAAAGGTGATCCGGGTTACAAGTTCAAAATCAACTATATTAATGGCGTGTTCGCTTGGGGACACCGTGTCAATTTATTAAATGAAATGCATGAAAAAGAAGAGGCACTTCCCATTTCACTGCTGGGGGATAAGGTTGAGAACCAGGATTATCGCAAATGAAAATTCAACATTAACTTTGACATAGCCAATTTAAAGAGAAATCGGCTCAGTTTGCCGATTTCTCTTTAACGCTTCATACTGGGTTATCGCCTATCTCAAGCTTGTTTTGCAGTTTTTGCTCAGAGAAAATCCAACCTGTATAGGAGTTCATAATTCGCATATTATCATCGATTTGAACGACAGCCACGAATGGATAGCGTTCATTCGATCGGTATCGCAGATCAATAAACCGAACTTCGGTAAAGTCATCGAAGTCATGGACTTCCCAGCGATAGACAGGGGAGAATGATAGGAATGCGGCAACATTTTTATCTCGTACAGCCACATCAAAAAGATCATTGTCCGGCAGAGGGATTTTCTCAAATTGGTCGACAATATCAATGTGACCATCGATTATCGAACCCACATAAAAGTAATCGTTTGTCGTAATGGCAACACGCCACTGATTTTGTTTGATGGTTGGCGAGGTCGCAATTTGTTGGATGTTCGGATAAAAATCCTTGATCTCCCGGACAATTTCCCGTTTGTCCATATACCGTTTCACGTAATAAAGTACAATCACCGCATAAATGACTAGAAATGTGTATCCCGGGTTCGCGCCAAAAATCCAGGCGATAATTCCGCCAATATGAAGCAGAAATATATACGGATCAAACGTGTTTATAACCCCATGCGCGACCCATTTATTGGAAAATGGCCGGTATGCCTGTGTTCCATATGCATTAGGAATGTCAACAAGCACATGGATGACAACTGCCAGAGCTGTCCAGGCCCATAAATGCCAAAAGTCCGCACTTGGGACAATCAAATGAATGATACCTGCCAGCAGGAACCCCCACATAATGACTGCGGGGACGGAGTGTGTCGCTCCACGATGATGTCGTATATAAACAGCGTTATTACGCAATTTTAAAATGGTATCGAAATCTGGTGCGTGTGAACCAATAACGGTCCCGGCCAGTACTGCACTGAATAAAGCAGGATCATTTTGCACAGCAGGGTCCAGTGTTGCCAGACCGCCAATTGCAATCCCCATTACGATATGGGTGCCTGTGTCCATAAGTTTAATTCCTCCTCGGTAGGATTCGTGGTGATTGGTTTTGTTAAAGTGCTCTGGCTGATTTTATTTGAAAGACGTACATTTCTCTTTTATTAAAAATGATTGTCTAAAGCAAATCATACGCTTATAGTTAAAAGGGAACGTTCACTAAGAAATGTTTTTCCAAAATTGGTTTACATAAAAATGAATATAGTGGCAGTCCACTTTTTAATTATAACATAAAGGACGTATTGAAATGAGTAGAATATTACAGAACTTTGACAATCGTAATTTCCGAAATACATTAATTGACTGGTATCAAGCCAATAAGCGTGATCTGCCATGGCGACAAGATCAGAATCCATACAGGATCTGGGTTTCTGAAATTATGCTGCAACAGACCCAGGTTGATACCGTTATTCCTTATTTTCAACAGTTTATGTTTAAATATCCTACGCTGCGGGATTTAGCATATGCAGATGAACAGGATGTTTTAAAAACATGGGAAGGTCTTGGTTATTATTCCCGTGTACGTAACCTGCAAAACGCTGTCAGGGAAGTTGAAGCATCATATGGTGGTGAAGTTCCCGATGATCCAAAGCAATTAGAGAAGCTTAAAGGCATCGGGCCATATACAAAAGGTGCGATTTTATCGATCGCGTTTGATCAGCCGGAACCCGCAGTTGATGGCAATGTCATGCGTGTTCTTTCGCGTGTTTTAAAAATTGAAGACGATATCACTCAACCAAGAGTTAAAAAGCAATTTGAACAGTATGCCAGAGAGCTTATGTCGTATGATGATCCGTCTTCGTTCAACCAGGGAATTATGGAACTGGGGGCGCTGATTTGCACGCCTAAAGAGCCGATGTGTATGTTTTGTCCGGTCCAGGAACACTGCCGGGCATTTCAAGAAGGCGTGGAACAGGAACTGCCTGTCAAATCTAAAGCGAAAAAACAGAAAAAGATACCTTATACGGTTTTGCTGATTCGTAATGAGAGGGACGAATATTTGATTGAGAAACGCCCGGAAGAAGGTCTTTTGGCCAATTTGTGGCAATTCCCTATGGTCCCTGTTGCTGAAATCGGCCAAGACCATATAGTGACCTGGTTTGAGATGGAGTATGGGATCAAGATTGAACTATCAAGTAAACAAGGTGATCTTAAACACGTTTTTTCCCACATTATCTGGCAGATGGAAATTGTAGCGGCGACAACATCGAATAAAGCTGTGGAAGATGAACGTTTACGATTCGTCAGTCTTCAAGAGTTGGAAACATACCCTTTTCCTGTTTCTCATCAAAAAATGATGCCCTATATATATTGAACAGCCTGTCAACGAGTCCAGGCCTTATGTATTTGCCATTTTATAACTCCGTATGCTTTATTTTACTTTAATTATCGCGGATAACAGCGTCTAAAATGGAAAAAGTATTAACTGCGGAGGTGATACTGATGGCTAAAAAACAACAGCCCAATAAAACATCTGCTGGTACCAACGTTCAAAAAGTAAAACAACAAAATCAGCAGGCAAAGCAAGGGCAAGGTCAGTACGGCACTGAATTTGCATCTGAAACAAACGCACAAGAAGTCAAAAAGCAGAATCAAAAATCAAAACAAAATAAGAAATAACCTGAACTTCCCCAATTTCAGATGAAGAGCTCCCTTTCCCAGGGAGCTCTTTTTCATAACATCAGAAAGTATAAATTATGGATGACCTTATAAGAAAAGCTTCAGCATTCGCTATAAGACGAGGCGAATGCCGAGTTTTTCTAAAAAGATCAGAAAGTATATAATTTTTAGCCCTATTGATACTTCGTCGAATATTGCCACGTCCGGCTCTAGCACTAATGCTGTAGCGTGA
>NZ_BMNQ01000048.1 GCF_014646635.1 Lentibacillus kapialis | reverse complement strand
TCCCAATGTTGATTACTATCAAAAAAGATTTGCTTCATAATATTTTTCTCCATACATTAAAGATACCACAGTAAACAACACTGTGGTAGAGCCAAAAATTTATACTTTCTTATCTTTTTAGAAAAAACGGGCAAAGTGCGGCCCGGTCCTTTTCTGTTTAGCCAAACTATAGAATATCCGATAATCTATAGTTCTGTCCACGCATGCCTTTATAACATCCCGGATACATCTCTCTTCCACGTTGTTCACAGCTAAATTTTGTCTCGGAAACTCCCCCTATGTCCAAGCCCACGTTTCTAGGAAGTAAATAGCGGATGGGAGAATCTGCCGAAGCCGGATTTTCCGGAAAGAACGGATCCTCGTTCCGCTAAATAGACATAAACCACCCTTTTTAGCGTTACAATGAATCCTCCCATCCGCTATTCATGTAAAAACTAAGGCATAGCCTCGTCTTATAGCGAGTGCCGAAGTTTTTCCTTCTGACGTTGAAATAAAAAAGGCTAATAGGATGGTCTAAAAACGCACCACATTAGCCTTAATGATATGCCTTTTTCTTATTTCTTTGCTTTTTTCGCCTTAATTTTCTTCTTGTTTTTCTTTTTCGGCGTTTTTGTGTTAACCAGTTCAAAATCTACCACGCGTTCATCCGTATTAACTTTAACAACACGTACATCGACTTCTTCGCCAATCTTGTACATATTGCCTGTGCGTTCACCAATCATCGCATGATTACGGTCATCGTAATGGTAATAATCGTCTGTCAGGTAGCTAACGTGTACGAGCCCTTCAATTGTATTTTCCAGCTCAACAAATAACCCAAAATTGGTAATTGAGCTGATGACCCCTGTATACGCTTCACCGATTTTGTCCTGCATGAACTCAGCTTTTTTCAAATCATCCGTTTCACGTTCGGCATCGACCGCCGCCCGCTCCATTTCGGATGAATGACGGGCGATTTCCGGCATCCGTTCTTTCCAGTGGCCGATCGTATTCCCGTCCAACTTTTTATCAATCAAATAGGTTCTGATCAAGCGATGCACCGTCAAATCCGGATAACGACGAATCGGTGACGTGAAATGCGTATAAAAATCAGTTGCCAGCCCAAAATGCCCGATACTCCCGGGATCATATTTAGCCTGCTGCATCGAGCGCAGCATCAGCTTGGAAACAATCATTTCTTCAGGCTTGCCTTTCACTTCCTCAATCACTTTCTGCAGCGCCGATGGATGAATTTCATTCGCGGTTCCTTTCACAACATAGCCAAGTCCGGCGATAAACTCGAAAAATTGCTGGAGTTTGTTTTCATCCGGATCCTGGTGAATCCGGTGTATGAATGGAACGTCCATCCAGTGAAAATGTTCTGCAACGGTTTCGTTCGCTGCCAGCATAAACTCTTCAATCAAACGTTCAGCTACTGATCGTTCCCTTAGTACAACATCTTCCGGTTTACCCGTATCATCGACGAGTACTTCAGCTTCTTTAAAATCAAAATCGATGGCACCCCGGCCCATCCTTTTCGCACGCAGAATTTCAGCCAACTTTTCCATATTTTCAAACATGGGCACAAGCGGTTTGTAACGGTCCCGGAGATTCTCATCTTTTTCATTCAGGATTTTATTCACATCATGATAGGTCATACGTTCATCCGTCTTGATTACGCTTTGAAATATTTCGTGATTCACTACATCGCCTGTGGTATTGATCTCCATTTCACAGCCAAGCGTGAGCCTGTCCACTTGCGGATTTAAGGAGCAAATACCATTTGACAAACGATGCGGAATCATCGGAATGACCCGGTCGACCAGATAGACACTTGTGGCGCGCTCGAACGCCTCCTCATCAATCGGAGTGTTCTCTTCCACATAATAGCTGACGTCTGCAATATAAACCCCGAGCTGAAAATTCCCGTTCTCCAGTTGTTTAACGGAAACTGCATCATCCAAATCCTTTGCATCCGCCCCATCAATGGTGACAATCTGTTCCTCACGCAAGTCACGACGGTTTTCTATATCAGATGAATCGATGTGCTCGGGCGTATTAGCAGCCTGGTCCAACACCTCTTCCGGAAAATCTACTTTAATGCCATGTTTATGAATAATTGAAATGATATCAATACCCGGATCGTTTTTGTGCCCAAGAATGTAAATGATTTCACCTTCCGCACTCATCCGACCCTCTGGATATTTCGTAATATGAGCAATTACCTTGTGACCACTTACCGCACCGCCATTCATACTTTTTGGAATGAAAATATCGTTCGGGATCCGCTTATCATCGGCAACAACAAAACCAAAGGACTTATTGTCTTCGAACGTACCGACGACCTGGTGTGTTGCGCGTTCTAAAACGCGGATAACCGTCCCTTCAGGTCTATTTCCTCCATCATGTTGCTTTTCAATCCGCACCATCACTTTGTCATTATTCATAGCCGATGCGAGATCTGAATGATGAATGTAGACATCAGTCCGGGTATCATCGTCAGGTATCAAAAAAGCGAACCCTTTGGCATGCATTTGAATCCGTCCCCGGATAAGATTCATCTTTTCCGGCAGACCGAAACGGTTTTTCCGCGTACGAACAAGCTCACCTGTTTCCTCAAGTGCATTCAGTGCTTTTACCAATTCTTTGAACTCAACAGCATCTTCAAGGTCTAATGCCTCTTCAAGTTCCTCCACAGATAGCGGTTTTTCACTATGTTCATTAAAATAATTGTGCAGGCGTTCCTGCATAGTTCCGTTCATAAATCTCACCTTCTTCCTACTGCTATTATTCACGTTTTTTCTTAAATATAATCATACGTTCCAGTTAAGGGACTCCAAAAATTGGTAGACATCATCAAAGAGTTGTTCTTTTTCCTTATCCATCGTAATGACATGTCCGGACTCTTCATACCATTTGATAGTCTTTTGATCTGCTTCAACATTTTCGTAAATGTATGTGGCACTGTTGGTATTTATCATTTCATCCTGGCGCGCCTGAACAACAAACGTAGGTGTGTAAATGAAGTCAATGTTATGATTGACCTCTGTTATTAAGTTGCCCAAATCGGAAAACATATCACGTGAATTATCGACAAGTTCCTGGACTTCCTTTTGAATCGTATCTTTATCTTTTCCTTCCAGTTGCTTAAATTCCATTGCTTTAAATTTGTATCCTTTTGTCAGCTCCTCTTCATTATCGAAAAACATAGGAGCGCACATCGGAATGACGCCTTTAACCACTTCAGTGTATGCAAGCTTCAGACTCAGCACCCCGCCAAGTGACAAACCGGCAATCGCTATTTCTTTATATCCCAGTTCTTTTAGGTGATAAAAGGCGTTTTTAACGTCCTCCCACCATTCATCGGCGCTCGCTTTCACCAGCTCTTCGGGTTCCTTTCCATGACCGCGGTAAATCGGAGCATGACTGGTGTAGCCTTTTTTCTCCAGAAAACGACCCAGCATGCGCACATCTGCTGAATGCCCGGTGAATCCATGTAATAACAATACCGCACGCGGGCCTGCTTCAAACGTAAATGGTTGCGGCAATTTAATTTTCATTGTTTGTTTCATCTCCTCTTATGATTACTGATCCATAAAGTATACCTTACCCGAATAGTGTGTTTCCATTAGAAAAACTCGACATTCGCCTCGTCTTATAGCGAATGCCGAAGCCTTATAAGGTCATCCATCATTTATACTTTCTGACGTTAAAAATAAAAAACTCTTATCGCACTGATAAGAGTCTTTCATTTATCATTGAATGACATAGCCGCTAATAAACGCTAAAACAAAGAACAGTACGCCGGTAACGATTGTCCCCCGATGCAGAAACAAGTCCGCTCCGCGTGCTTTTTGTTTACCGAAAAGCTGCTCAGCTCCTCCTGAAATAGCTCCGGAAAGGCCGGCACTTTTTCCTGATTGCAATAAAATAAGAACTACCATAATAATGGCATCAATCAACAATGCTATATGAACGAACGTTTCCATGTGTTAACCAGCACCCCCAGTCGATACACTCTGCTTCTAGTATGTACTTTAGCATAACATTCTCTTCCATCGCAAGTTATCTCTTGCATATTTTTGGACGTTTTGCACCTCACGTCCTATTATAATACTTATCACGCGTTTAGAAATGGATGATGATTTAATGGAGAAAACGATCTGGTTAACACGTCCGGATAATGTCGACATTCATCTGAAAAAATGGACACTTTCTGAACAGGAGCCCAAGGCAATCGTTCAGATTGCTCATGGCATGATTGAACATATTGGCCGGTATGATCATTTTGCAAATTTCCTGATGGAAAACAATATAGCCATTTATGGAAATGACCATCGCGGCCACGGAAAAACAGCGGAAAATCAGGGATTATTTGGTTATTTTGCTGAAGAAAACGGTTTTGAAAAAGTAACAGATGATATGTTTGCAGTAACAAAACAAATCAAACAGGATTACCCCGACAAACCTGTATTTCTGTTTGGTCATAGTATGGGATCATTTCTGGCGCGGCATTACATCCAGAAATACAGTGATTTTATTGACGGGGTTATGTTGTCCGGTACAGGCCATCATTCACGAATCACTGTAGAAACTGCCATGAAAATTGCTGCTGCTTTACCCGCCAAAGAAAAATCCAAGTTGATGAATACACTTGTTTTTTCTCCCTATAACAAACGCATTCATAATAAAGTGACACATTTTGACTGGCTAACCGGGGATGAAAAGATCATTCAATCTTATATGGATGATCCTTATTGTGGGTTTATTCCAACAGCAGGGTTTTTCAAGGATCTTATGACCGGACTTCTAATCATCCGGAATCCGAACAATAACCGGCGCATTCGAGCGGACTTACCGATGCTCATTATCAGTGGTACCGAAGACCCGGTTGGCAACTATACAAAAGGTGTTTGGAAAGTGGCTGAATTATACAATGAGGCTGGTCTCGATCACGTAATAACCATGTTGGCCGAAGAAGGGCGACATGAGTTGTTGAACGAGCAGAATCGGCATGAGATTTTTTGTTTTCTTTTGGACTGGATAATCGGGCTGACAAGCAAGAATTCTTGATTTGGCGGAGCATGTACGTGTAAAATGAAACGTGGAGTTAAATTCAATCGAAGGGTTGGTCAACTATTATGATTCAAGGAATTGCCGCATCAAACGGTATAGCAATCGGCAAGGCGTATCAGCTTGTCACTCCGGAATTAACTTACGAAAAGAAATCAATTGATAATCCAAATAAAGAAATCGAACGTCTTGAAGACGCACTGCAAACAGCTAAACAAGAGCTCGAACAAATTCGGGAACATACCAGAAAACAAATGGGAGATGAGCATGCAGAAATCTTCTCTGCCCATTTACTTGTACTGGATGACCCGGAACTTGTTAACCCCATTAAAGATAACATCACAAATGAGAACGTCATGGCTGAAACGGCTTTGGAAAAGACAACCAATATGTTTATCGATATGTTCCAAAATATGGATAATGAATACATGCGGGAACGTGCAGCTGATATCCAGGATGTTTCAAAACGCGTCCTCGCGCACCTACTTGGTATCACCATTCCTAGTCCGGCACTAATCGATGAAAAGGTGATTGTCATCGCCAATGATTTAACGCCGTCTGACACCGCTCAGCTTAATCGGGAGTTTGTTCAAGGATTTGCAACAGACATTGGCGGAAGGACTTCGCACTCAGCCATTATGGCCAGGTCCCTGGAAATCCCGGCTGTTGTTGGCACCAAAAAGATTACCGATGCTATTAAACAGGATGACATGATCATTGTCGATGGCATTGCAGGAGACGTGCTTGTGAATCCCTCCGATGATGAACTGGCAGCCTATAAAGCCAAACAGGAGAAATTTGAAAAGCAGAAAGAAGAATGGGCCAAGCTGAAAGACGAGCCGACGATAACTGCTGATAAGGAACAGGTTGAACTAGCCGCCAACATTGGTACCCCGGATGATGTAACAAGCGTACTTTCAAATGGCGGAGAAGGCATCGGATTATATCGTACTGAGTTTTTATATATGGGGAAAAATCAACTGCCAACCGAGGACGAGCAGTATGATGCCTATAAATCCGTCCTTGAACAAATGAACGATAAGCCTGTTGTTGTCCGTACACTTGATATCGGCGGAGACAAAGAATTAAGCTATTTGGACTTGCCGGAGGAACTGAACCCGTTCTTAGGTTTCCGCGCCATCCGCTTCTGTTTGGAAAACGAACATGTTTTCCGCCCGCAGTTGAGGGCGCTGTTGCGGGCTAGCATCCATGGAAACCTGAAGATTATGTTTCCGATGGTCGCCACATTGGAAGAGTTCCGTCAGGCGAAAGGGATTCTTTTGGATGAAAAACAAAACTTGAAAGATGAAGGTGCCGACGTTTCGGATAATATTGAGGTTGGGATCATGGTGGAGATTCCCTCAACTGCTGTGACAGCCAAACAGTTTGCCAAAGAAGTCGACTTCTTCAGTATTGGCACGAATGATTTGATTCAGTACACCATGGCAGCCGATCGAATGAATGAACGCGTATCTTATCTATATCAGCCATATCACCCTGCCATTTTGAATCTAATCAGCACGGTGATTGAGGCAGCACACTCTGAAGACAAGTGGGTTGGTATGTGCGGCGAGATGGCCGGGGACTCGATTGCTATTCCGGCATTGCTTGGGCTCGGTCTCGACGAATTCAGCATGAGCGCAACATCCATTCTCCCGGCCCGTACGCAGCTGCGCGGATTATCTAAAGAAAAAATGGTTTCTTACAAAGACAAGCTCCTATCGATGAGTACGACTGAAGAAGTTGTAGAGTTTATCAAGGAGAAAACCGAATAAGATTCAAAGAAGCCAATAGCGGATGAGGGGATCTGCCTAAATGGGATTATCCATATCTAACGGATCCTCATTCCGCTAAATGGGCATAAATCACCCTATTTAGTGCTTTAATGAATCCTCATTCCGCTATTCAAGTAAAAACAGGGTAAATTAGGCTAAAAAGAGGAAATAACGGAATGAGAATCCGCTAACATGCTGAAAAAGGTGTCATTGACGAAAATAGCGGAATGAGGATCCGCTGAAGTTGGGTTTTCCGGACAGAACGGATTCTCCCATCCACTATTCGAACAAAACTAAGATATTGATTGCTATCGGACGTTATACCAAAAACACCCGGATTCCAACAAGGCTTTCCGGGTGTTTCCTATTTGGCTATAATTGCGCCGCTGTTCTGTTTTTTAAGACAGTCTTACTTTAGTCGATTCTCATTTGTTCACTCGGAAATAAACTCAAGTTTATTATCAATCGGCGTCCTGCCTTTATCGCGCGGAATTTTTTCCGGATAACCGATTTGCATCACAGCCGCAATTTTCACCATATCGCCTTCAAGACCAATATCTTCAGCAAATCTTTTATCATGCATATACGGTGTGATGGTCCAAAGCATTCCGATACCATATTCCCAGGCAGCCAGCTGAATATTTTGAATGAAGGCACAAATGGCAGCATATTCTTCCTCATATCGGACAGGCCCTTCTTCATTAGGAAAATAAATTAATGCATGATGTGGAATGTGCAATAAAAATTTCTTCATCGATTCAATCATATTTTGTGTCTTTTGATCATCAGCTGTCTTCAGCATGCCTATACGCTGATAACTTGCGATGATGGCATCTACAAAATTCACCTTACCATTTCGCTCATACAGTTTTATGTTCCATGGCTCTTTCATATAATGCGTCGGTGCATATGAACCGTAAGTGAAAATTTCCCGCAATGTAGCATGGTCGATTGTGTCACGCTTGAAATTGTGAATGGATCGGCGTGCTTTGATAGCTGTTAATATATCGATTGGCATCACCTCATACAAAACGCTCTCTCAATCTATTATGCCATTTACTGAAACGCCTGCCCAGTCATGATCGACATAAATTTGTTGTAAAATTGCCAGTAATCGAGCTCTAATGCAATACGGTGGTGTTTTTCATCATTCGCTTCAGATTCCTGAAGATCCACATATGGTCTGATATCTGTAATGCTTTGTCCTCTGTCTACCCCATTTTCGCTTTGAATAATGTCAACCGGTAGATACCTGAATACAAACATATCTTTATCAACAGTTGCCATTAATGTCACAACGTCATGCAGTGGGCTGCCGTATATTCCAGGGTTCCGCTGTTTGTAAAAATGGTAGTAATAGTCAAGCAGCGGCTTTATAATTTTAGTGCGGCCCACTCTGCTGATATAATCAACCATCTGCGGTGTCGCAATTGCTTGCATGGTCACATTTAACGGGACAATCGTGACAGGGTATGCATTTTTTAATACGAGCCGAGCAGCAATCGGATCACCATAAAAATTGGCTTCTGACACCGCTGTTGCATTCCCTGGAACCCAAAATGCCCCACCCATCATATAAATATGCTGCACATTTCCCATGACAAATGGATACAAAATAAACATTGTGGCAAGCGACGTCAACCTGCCAATATTAACAATCACCAAATCCTGATCGTGATATCGTTTTATAATTTCAACAACCTCAAAGAAATTTTCAACGACACCCCCCTCATTCACAAGCGGTGGTTCAATTGGACCAAGTCCGTATTCCCCATGAATTTCGGGAAAAAACTCAGGAATCTCACCGGTCATCGGTTTTTCCGCACCTAAAACAACTTCTATTGATGGATCAATATCAAACCATTCTCTTATGTAATTAACATTTGCCATTGCTTTTTCTCTTGGTATATTGCCATAGTTGGCTACGACCCCAACAATATCAATCGTGTTATCAAAATAGCCGTAAATCAGTGCGACAGTATCGTCAATACCAATATCACCAAATACCAGCACCTTTTGTCCCATTAAATCCTCTCCCGAATTTGGAATAGTTACCCAGTTAACATTATTCGCCGAGGTATTTGTCCTATACCAATTTAATGACACCATTGCAGCTACTGTAGTTGCCAGTTGCATCAGAAAGGTGTTGTTCAGAGGGATTTATTATTTTCAAGCAAGTCAAGTATAAAAAGTTTCATATCAACAACCCGGAGATACTTTGGCTTATTAGTGGTCCCTGCGATTACCAGCGGCACCAACGTTTCCTGCTTGTGCAAAGACCCATGTGCAGCACCACCACGATGGAACGGTGTCGATTGGGCTTTAAATTCACATCCGGGTTTTGCATTAACCATGACAAACCGACCCGGCTGAGAATGCAAGGCACCGTAAATACGGGCTAATCCATCCGGATAATCACCATAAGAAATTTTGTTATCACTTGAGAGGGTTAAATCCAAAAGATCAGGATTTCCTCTTATGTTCCATGTTTGCCGGTACATGTCTGAATATTCACCACCTGGACTATAATGTAACGACCCTTTTCTCATGCCTGATTCAATGTGAATACCATTTCCGGAGTTCCAGGCTATAATATCAATCCGGGGATCTTTCACCAGTTGTTCGGTAACAGCTGAGAGAGGTATTGTTTCATCCAGTATGTAAATATATGCCATACGCTGATTGACACTGAGTACGACCTGATCTTTTTTTCGAATAGCGTGCTGAATGCGTGCGATACGGTATTTCTTCAGTATTTTGCGAAGATCAATCACAAAGTCACGGTACCTGGATCCCATCGGTGAATGACCGTTATCCCCCATAACCATCCATACATTTTGGTTAAGCGCTTCTTGCCAGCTCGGGTATAAATTGAGCGTTTTTTGGATTTGGCGGTCAATTTTGGCAATTCCCTTTATGTCCATCGGTCCTTTTAAATGAATGCGCAAATCCAAATCCTGAAAGATGCAAAATGTAAAGCCCGGAAGTTTATTTCGGCGGATTAAATGACGAAGCTCCCGGGCAGTATATTTATAATTTCCGGCTGCGACTTTTGTTGCCAGACCTCGTTTACGCAATTTAGAAAAAACACCTAAGGAAAAAATCGATGTAGCTTCCGCTGTCCACTGACCATCTGTAAAACGAGTGAATCCGCGCAGCAGTCCGGGAACTTGCAGCTTTTGCGGTGTATTGCCGCGATAAACAAAGGAATTGATGGAAGCGGATCGTATTCCTTTATCTGCCAATTCTTCATAAATGGTAGTGACATTCTTGCTCAAGTGTTCATTATTTAGCCGATAAAGCATATTGTGAACTGTTTTTCTAAGTCCTGACTTACGCGTCTCTCTGAATCCGGTCCCATAGTTAATAATCTCATCTTTGGAGGCATCGAACCAGTTTAAACCGGGAATTTGGTGTTGATCAGCATATGTGCCTGTCAGAAGACTGCTGTCAATCGTTACTGACATTGTAGGGAAAGAACTGACCATATTGGGACTATAGCTGCCATTTTCCATCAGAAACTTCAAAGCCGGTGCCTTTCCGGTTTGTACAGCTATTTCCAACGGCTCAGGCATCAATGAATCGATATTCAATAGAATGACTGGTTTGGACGGTTTTATATGTTGATTCACTTTGTTTCATCCTCACTGTTGAAATAAAACTCTTTATAAAATCATCATGTCTTATTACTGTCCAATTCATTTTCACCTATTCCCTGCAACATTTTAATTTAAAGCTGCTCATGGTTATTGGAAGGCTCCTATTATAAGTTTTCTTGCAACGTCAGAAAGTATAAATTATGGATGACCTTATAAGCTTCGGCATTCGCTATAAGACGAGGCGAATGCCGAGTTTTTCTAACTTTTAATTCGCGTAGTTGAGATGAAATCCAACACAGTCAAAGATTTTTTCCATTCTGAATACAAAAAGTGCTTCAAGACGCTGCGGAAATACTTTCTTTGGGCGGATGATGAGCCTTCTCAAGTTCAGGACGCTCTCGCTCAAGTTCAGGACGCCCTCGCTAAAAGAAAAGATGGCTCTCCTTTTGGATCGCCATCTTTCTATTTAAGCATGAGTACATCATTTATTTTTTCAAATTATAAAATGCATTCAAACCGGCATATTCACCCATGCCTGCCAGTTCATCTTCAATGCGCAGGAGCTGATTGTATTTAGCAACGCGGTCGGTACGCGATGGGGCGCCTGTTTTAATCTGACCGGCATTTGCAGCAACAGCAATATCAGCAATTGTGGCATCTTCGGTCTCACCTGAACGGTGCGATATGACAGCCGTATAGCCTGCCTGCTTAGCCATTTCAATCGCTTCAAACGTTTCAGTCAGTGTACCGATTTGGTTTACTTTAACTAAAATTGAGTTACCAATTCCTTCTTCAATTCCGCGGGAAAGTTTGCTTGTATTCGTAACAAACAGATCATCACCAACAAGCTGAACGCGATCTCCAATTCGCTCTGTCAGCAGTTTATGGCCTTCCCAGTCGTTTTCATCAAGGCCGTCTTCAATTGAGATAATCGGATATTTATTGATCAAATCCTCATACCAGTCAACCATTTCCGATGCTGAGCGGGTAACCCCTTCGCCCTTCAGATGATACTTGCCATCTTCATAGATTTCAGAGGAAGCAACATCCATTGCCAGCTTGACTTCCTCACCAGGTTTATAGCCGGCCGTTTCAATGGCTTCAACAATTGTCCCAAGTGCTTCTTCATTGGAGTCAAGGTTTGGTGCAAATCCGCCTTCATCACCGACGCCGGTATTATAGCCTTTCGACTTCAGCACCTTTTTCAGGGAGTGGAAAATCTCTGCACCTGTACGCAATGCCTCTTTAAATGTCGGCGCTGCTGCAGGCATAATCATAAATTCCTGGATATCCACATTATTATCTGCATGCTCTCCACCATTAAGAATGTTCATCATTGGTGTTGGAAGTGTCTTGGCATTAAAACCACCTAGATAGTTATACAACGGCAGTTCCAAATAACTGGATGCTGCGTGTGCAACTGCCATGGAAACACCAAGAATAGCATTAGCGCCCAGCTTACCTTTGTTTTCAGTACCATCAAGTTCGAGCATGATCTGATCGATAATATTTTGACGTGTTGCATCAACACCTATCAACTCCGGTGCGATGACATCATTAACGTTTTCAACTGCCTTTTCCACACCTTTTCCAAGATAACGATTGCTGTCGTCATCGCGTAATTCGACTGCTTCATACTCACCGGTTGAGGCCCCGCTCGGCACCAAAGCTGCACCAAATGCACCTGATTCGGTGAACACTTCCACTTCTACTGTTGGGTTGCCGCGGGAATCAAGAACCTCCCGGGCGTAGACATCTGTAATGTATGGCATCCAACCACTCCTTTTATTATTTAATCAATGATTCACCGGTCATTTCATCGGGCTTATCGATATCCAATAAGTCCAATAACGTTGGGGAAAGATCTGCTAAAATACCGCCATCATGTAGTTGTATATCTTCTTGAGTGACAATGACCGGAACAGGATTTTTCGTATGAGACGTCATTGGTTCGCCTTCCGGTGTGATAACCTCATCAGAATTGCCGTGATCAGCTGTAATGATCGCATTCCCGCCTAGCTCCAGTATCTTATCAACGACTTTTCCCAGACATTCATCAACGGCCTCAATAGCTTCAATGGTTGGCTCCAGTTTTCCGGAATGTCCGACCATGTCCGGATTAGCGAAATTCAGGATGATCGCATTATGTTTTTGCGAATCCAGTTCTCTCAATAACGCGTCAGTCACTTCATACACACTCATCTCCGGCTTCAAATCATATGTCGCCACTTTCGGGGAATCAATCAGCACGCGTTCTTCTCCGGGGAATGCATTCTCCCGACCACCACTCATGAAAAATGTGACGTGCGGGTATTTTTCCGTTTCAGCAATGCGCAGCTGATTCATGTCATTCTGTGAAAGAACCTCGCCAACTGTGTTATCCAGGTTGACCGGATTATACGCAACATAGCCGTCGATTGTCTCACTGAATTCTGTAAGCATAACAAAATCGAGGTTTTTCGGCGGATGTTCACCGCGGTCAAAATCCTGAAAATCATCGTTGGCAAATGTCCGGGAAATCTGAATTGCCCGGTCAGGACGGAAATTATAGAAGATGATAGAATCTTCATCCTCCACTTTACCGACCGGATCACCATTTTTATCCGTCAAAACAGACGGTACCACGAATTCATCGTATATGCCGTTCTCATAGGAATCATCAATCACATCATACGGACTTTGGTATGTCGGTCCATCCCCATAAACCATGGCATCATATGCTTTTTTTACACGCTCCCAGCGTTTGTCCCTGTCCATCGAGTAATAGCGTCCCGAAATCGTTGCAAACTGTCCAACGCCGTATTCCTTCATTTTGTCTTCGGTTTGTGCGATATATTCCTTTGCTGTTTGCGGTCCGACATCACGTCCATCAAGAAAAGCATGCACATAAACTTTTTCAAGGTTATGGTCTTTAGCCAGTTTCAACAATGCAAAAAGATGACTGATATGACTGTGGACGCCGCCGTCAGACAGCAATCCGAAGATATGCAGTGCCTTGTCATGATCTTTTGCATGCTGAACAGATTTTAAGAACGCTTCTTTCTCAAAGAACGCCCCTTCTTTAATGGAAAGATTCACCCTGGTCAGACTCTGGTAGACAATACGTCCGGCACCTATGTTAAGATGTCCCACTTCCGAATTTCCCATCTGACCCTCAGGCAGCCCGACCGCTTCACCGGATGCTGTTAACTGGTTATGGGCAAATCGATTCCAATAACGGTCGAAATTAGGAGTGTTTGCTTGTTTGACAGCATTACCCATTTCTTCTTCACGGATCCCAAATCCGTCCAGAATAATGAGTGCTGCCAGTTTTTGATCACTCATGTTGTACCTGCCTCCACAAGCTGCAAGAAAGAATCCGGATCGAGGCTGGCACCACCGACCAGCGCGCCGTCGATGTCAGGCTGTTCCAGCAGTTCATCAATATTTGCCGGTTTTACGCTGCCGCCATATTGAATAATGATCTGTTCAGCTATATTTTCTGATGTCATATCTTTAACAACCCTGCGAATAAGTGAACAAACTTGATCAGCATCCGAACTGGAGGCTGTTTTGCCTGTACCAATTGCCCAAATCGGTTCATAAGCAATCATTAGAGTTCCGATTTGCTCATCACTCAGCTTTTTCAGACCTGTCCGCACCTGTCTTTCAATGTGACTCATAGTTTCATTGGCCTCCCGCTGTTCAAGCGTTTCTCCAACGCAAACAATGGGAGTCAAACCATGGTTAAATGCAGCATGCACCTTTTTATTAACGGACTCATCGGTTTCGGCAAATTGCTCACGGCGTTCAGAATGACCGATTACAACGTGTGTGACACCCAAATCCTCCAACATCATCGGGCTCACTTCACCGGTATATGCGCCGCTTTCCTCAAAATGCATATTTTGCGCACCCACTTTTAAGCGGCTTCCTTTTGCTTTCTCAACAAGGGACGGCAAAAATGGAAACGGTGCACAAACAATCGCTTCAACGTTATCATCTTTCGGCAACTTTCCAGTTACAGATTCAGCAAACTGATCGGCCTCGGATAGGACTTTATTCATTTTCCAATTTCCGGCTATCACTTTATGACGCATTGTATCACCTCTCCAATTTTATTTATCGTTAAGTGCTTTTACACCTGGCAGAACTTTCCCTTCCATAAATTCCAGGGATGCTCCCCCACCGGTTGATACGTGATCCATATCATCGGCAAAGCCGAACTTTTCGACTGCCGCGGCTGAATCACCTCCCCCAATCACGGTGTATCCTTCCGCATTGGCCAGACTTTCGGCAACCGATCTTGTCCCGCCTGCAAATGCGTTATATTCGAATACACCCATTGGGCCATTCCAAATAATCAACTTGGAGTCCTGAATGAGTTGTCCATATTTTTCACGTGTTTCAGGCCCGATGTCCAGTGCTTCCCAATCAGCAGGAATCTCTGTAATATCAACGATTTTGGTGTTGGCATCTTCTGAAAAATCATCTGCCACAACAGCATCAGACGGCATCACAAAGTTAACACCTTTATCCTGTGCCTTTTCCATGAATTCTTTGGCCAAATCGATCTTATCTTCTTCCAATAGCGATTTTCCAATCTCATAGCCTTGCGCTTTGACAAACGTATAAGCCAGACCGCCACCAATGATAAGATTATCAACTTTTTCAAGTAAATGATCAATAACACTAATCTTATCTTTCACTTTGGCACCGCCGATAATGGCTGTAAAGGGTCTGTCGGGATTTTCCAAGGCTTTACCGAGCACTTCAATCTCTTTTTCCATGAGAAACCCAGCTGCAGCAGGCAGTTTTTCCGCAACACCTGTTGTCGATGCGTGTGCCCGATGCGCTGCTCCGAATGCATCGTTCACATACAAGTCAGCCATATCCGCAAAAGCTTGGACCAATTCAGGATCGTTCTTTTCTTCACCTGATTCAAACCGGACATTCTCAATTAATACAATGTCGCCATCGCTGACCTGTGAAAGGGCTTCATTCACTTCTTTCCCGTAAACGGCATCCGTTTTAACCACTTCTTTTCCGAGCAATTCACTCAAGCGTTCAGCAACCGGATCAAGACGAAGGTTTTTAACTATTTCCCCTTTAGGCCGGCCAAGATGACTTGCCAGAATGACGGTCGCCCCATTCTGTGATAAATGCTTAATTGTCGGGATGGCAGCCCTGATCCGTGTATCATCTGTAATGGTTCCATCCTGCATTGGTACATTGAAATCAACACGGCAAAACACATTTTTGTCCTTTACATCAAGGTCATGCAGTGTTTTTTTGTTCATGTCAAAACCTCCTGCTTCACAAGTATGGTTACTATCAAATATTCTCTATTCTATTATACACTGAAAAAAAGGAGGAGGATAGAGTCCCTCCCCCTTATCGTTCATCTTAAAAACCTTGTTTGCCAATATAAGCCGCCAGATCAACACAGCGTGTGGAATAGCCCATTTCATTGTCATACCATGATACAACTTTCACCATATTATCCTCCATCACCATGGTTGATTGAGCATCAAACAGTGACGAATACGTGGTGCCGACAATATCACTGGAAACAAGTGGTGCTTCACTGTAACCGACGATACCTTTCAGTCCTTCTTCTTCAGCAGCCGCTTTGAATACGTCATTGACTTCTTCCCGCGTTACGTTTTTATCCAGTTCAGCGGCCAAATCAATCAATGATCCATCCGGTGTCGGTACACGAACCGCATTGCCGTTCAGTTTGCCGTCTAAATCAGGAACGACTTTGCCGACTACCTTGGCAGCACCGGTTGTTGTCGGAATAATATTTTGAGCTGCTGCACGTGCCCTGCGGTAATCTTTATGCGGCAGGTCCAGAATTTGCTGGTCATTCGTGTAGGAATGAACCGTCGTCATCAAACCGCGTTTAACGCCGAAGTTATCATGCAATACTTTAGCCAGTGGTGCGATGGAGTTTGTTGTACATGATGCATTGGAAACAACATGGTGCTCCTTAGGATCATAGTCGGTTTCGTTAACCCCCATGACCATTGTCAAATCTTCTTCTTTGGCCGGTGCTGAGATGATGACTTTCTTCGCACCGCCGTCAAGATGTTTCTTCGCATCATCACGTTGTGTGAAACGGCCCGTTGACTCAATCACAATTTCTACACCGAGTTCGTCCCAGCCAAGATTTGCCGGGTCGCGTTCCGATAGTACTTTAATTTCTTTTCCACCCACAACAATGTTGGCGTCATTAACCGTAACCTCTTCGTCAAGCGTACCGTGAACGGAGTCATACTGCAACAGGTGTGCAAGCATGTTTGCATCTGTTAAATCATTGACAGCAACAACCTCAACATCATCATTTTTCATTGCCTGACGAAACACATTGCGGCCAATACGGCCAAAACCGTTGATACCTATTTTTATTGCCATTTGTAATTCCTCCTAGTGATTATAAGTCAAATTAACTATTTTAAAGGGAAGCTTCATCCCTTAAAATCGCTTCAGCTGCTGCCTCATCAGTTATCAGCAGGTTGCTTTTTCCCTGTTTAAAATACGAGGTGATAGCTTTTTCCTTTGATCTGCCGCCTGCAACGGTAATCACTGTCTGACTGTTTTCATTCCAATCATCCATATGAAGGCCAATTGTTCTCACTTTGTGAACGATATTGCCCTCGCCATTAAAATAGTAACCGAATGCTTCACTGACAGCTTTCTCTTCTCGAAGCTTTTGAATAATATCGCTTGATGTTTTGCGTCTTTGTGCCATTGTAATAGCATCGCCGATTCCATGCAGAATGAAAGAAGACCCTTGAATAAGCTTTAGCACCTCTATCACAGCAGGCTCTTTCATCATGGTTCTATACGATATTTCACTTAAGGGATCCGGTACATAAAGGAGCCGGTAACGCCCTTCTGCCTGCCTTGCCATCTTGGCAGCAATTGTATTGGCCTGTCCCTCTTCTTTCTCTCCTAGTCCGCCTCTGGCCGGAACAAACAAGCAATCTCTTTTGTCCTTAAACGGGGTCATCATGTCAGCAACTGCAGCCATGGTTGTACCACCCGTAACAGCTACTGTCTGATTGGGCAGCAAATGTTTTTTCAAAAATGACACACAAGCTTTTCCCATTTCTTGTTTTACCCAATCATGCTCATCACTATTACCGGGAACGATCATGATATTATCCAGTTGTAATATTTCCTTCAACTGTTTTTCTAAAACATCCATGCCCATGATATCATGCATAAAAGCTGCTAATTGATCAATGACTAATTTTCCCTCTTTTGTCAATTGCATACCTTTGGATGACATATGAAGCAAATGCCGGCTGGAGAGAAGGTCTACTTCACCGCGGACATGCCGCTCAGTGAGATGGGTGTTTTCGGCCAGCGCCCGTCTGCCGATCGGTTGTAAAGCATCAATGTTCTGCAGGAGTATATACCGTTCTCGTATAACATTCAATAAATCGGGGTATAACTTTTTCTGCATATCAATCAACTTGTGCATGAAAAAACTCCTTGATGGACATAAATTGTCCCGACCCATAATTATATGTCCCGCTGCAGACAAAAAAATATGCTCTTGAATCTCAGTTACAATTATATTCTATCATATCTATTATTTTATACAAATAAAATGTTCAAAACCAGCAGGCTAGGAGGCTTGGACAGCGGAGCATTGTTCGTCTTTAGTATTGTACATCTTAGTTATGGTCAAGGCTCCCAGTCTCCGGCTTTACGCAGTGCGTGCTCCAGGGCCTCATAACTGATCTGTTCACAATCAAGTGTTACTGTTCCAATGTGGATCACGGGAATCAGCAGCTGATACCGTTCCAGCCACTCATCGTTTGTATATATATCCCTTTGTTCTATTCCAAATGAGTATTCATGCTGCAACAGTTCGAGCATCGCAAGTGCCTCATCGCATAAGGGACAGTTTTCTTTTGTGTAAAAAATGATATGCTGCATATGTTGCCCTCCTATCAATGGCGTTTCGTTGATGATGGAATCCCCAGCTGTTCTCGATATTTCATAATGGTCCTGCGGGCAACTGTAATGTCAAATTCCTTCTGTAGCCGGTCTTTTATAATCTGGTCAGATAGCGGCTTGCGGTTATCTTCATTTTTAATCAGTTCCGCCACTAATTGTTTGATAACGAACGAAGCGGTCTGCTGGCCATCTTTCTGTTTCACACCCGACTGGAGAAAGAATTTCAATGGAATAATCCCCTGCTTTGTCTGCACATATTTACTTGTGATTGCTCTGCTGACAGTCGAAATATGCATACCCAATTCTGATGCGATTTCTTTTAGTGTTAGCGGTTGCAGCATAAACGGACCGTGTTCAAAATACATGCGCTGGTGCTCAACAATTTTTTCGATCACGCTTTCCAGTGTATTGCCGCGGTATTGGATGGCCTGTTTCAGCCATTTGACCTGATTGGATTTTTCTTTCAAAAAGTCGGCTGCCTGCTTTTCATCCACCTGAAGATGTTTATAAGAGTCATTGATTTCGATTGTCGGTGAATGCCATTTGTAAAACGAGATTTTCCAGTTGCCATCTTCCTCGTAAATATAGGCTTCCGGAATGACATACTCTGTCTTTTTCGTCGACAAAAGCTGTCCTGGCTTCGGATGACATGATTGGATTTGTTTAATGGTTGCCTTTGTTTTTTCAGCGGACAAATGGAAATGAGCGCTGATTTCAGTAATGTTTTCCTCAGCGACCCAACCCAAATGATCGGTTAAAAGGTCCTTTAAAAACGCATCATCTCCGGGCATCTGCAGCAGTATACACTCTTGAAGGCTCCGCGCTCCTATTCCCTTGGGTTCAAGCATCTGAATCCATACAAGCGCTTCTTCAACTTCATCGATCGTTCTGTCACACTGCTCCGCCCAGGATGCCATGTCAATATCCAAATAACCATCTTCATCCAGTGAATCGATCCCAAACAGAACGGTTTCCCGTATGTTATCCGGTACATTAATCGAGTAGAGCTGGCTTGTGAGCTGATCATACATCGTCAATTCAGTCTGATTGATTTCACCAATAGGCGCCTCAGCCGAGCCGGCTTGTTTAAAACTGCTTATCTCATAGTCAATATTCACGTCCTCTATCAAGGGGTTCTCTTTGGAAAGTTCTCGAATATACTCAATCATTTCCACTCCGGAAAACTGCAGCAATTGGATGGCTTGAATGAGCGATTGATTCATCTTAAGCTGTAACCTCTGCTCCTGAACAAGTGCCGGCCGCATCCTGACCCCCCCTTTTTTTCCATCTGATTCTATTTTGCCACAAAATAGACAAAAACTCACGTTCAGAAAATAGAAGCAGTTAGTATTACGTGATATTTGTCACATCACCTGACACTTTTTAGTTATAAAATAAAATCAAATAAACAAAGCTGGTGATCAATTATGCCATGGGAACTTCATCAGGCAACGTTGATTGTGCATATTTTGCTGGCCATTATGTGGGTAGGTGGAATATTGTTCATCGGATGGGGAGTATACCCCGCAGTGAGAAATATGAATGTCGTCACGCAGCGGGAAATACTGCTGAGATTAATGCAATGGTCGCACAAATATTTGACCGGAGCAGGTGCCGGCGTCATCTTGACAGGAATATTGCTCGGCACCGTTTTCGGACCTATCAGCCAATGGTATGACGTCATTGATACACGCTACGGTAATATCTGGCTCACTGCCCTTATCGTAGGAACGCTCACACTCTTATGGGGGGTATTTGTGGGATACCGACAATTCTGTAACGTTTTTTCAAATGTTGAGCTTTGGGAACAAGCCGATTCCGGTGATAGGAAACCCTTATTCAAAGCACTTATAAATGTTGCACTTTTGGAATCAGTCGAAGTTGCCGGTTTCATGACACTTCTTTATCTCATGGTTTTATTATAATAAAGGGGATGATCGATTATGCTGCAGTCTTCAATTCATCATAGTCACGAAACGTATTATTACCGGGCCTCATGGATTCAATTGCTGCGCCCGATGACGCTAACCGGAACAATCACCCCGGTTCTGGCCGGCACCGGAATGGCTTCCATACATGGCGGGATTCGTTTTGACATATTCTTTGCCATGCTCACAGCAGCACTCTTAATCCAATCTGCCACGAACCTGTTTAATGATTATTATGATTTTCTGCATGGTCAGGATAGGGAAAAATGGACTGTCGATGTTTCTGAAGCAAAGGGGCCCGCTCATCAGAGAGTCTCATATCTCGCTGGTCTGATGATCTTTATAGCGTGTATCATCGGTGTCTGGCTGGCATTTCAAAGCACGCTGTGGATCATACCTGCCGGAATGACCGGAATCATTTTCGGCTACCTCTATTCAGCGGGGCCACGGCCACTATGCTCAATTGGTTTGGGGGAAACAGTGGCCTTCACATTTCTTGGTCCGGTAGTTACGATAGTAGGATATATTGTTCAGGGACACGCTGTTACCTTTCAAATCGTGATCCTCTCATTACCATTTGCATTAATCATAGCCTCAATGATATTGACAAACAATATACGGGATATCAAGAAAGACATTGCATTTCGCAATACCCTGGCGACTATAATCGGCCGCAATCGCGCGGTCCATTTATTGACAGTGATGCTGTCATCAGCCTATCTAATTGTTTTGGCATTGGCTGCAGCCGGTTCCATCCCGTCTTCAGCAGTCATTGTGCTGCTTGCTTTACCTATCGCTTTCCGTCTGCATTGGTCCTTCCGGAAAAATGCCACACGTTCAGAAGAATTGAGCGGCATGAAATGGGCGGCATGGCATCATTGGACATTCGGGCTGTTACTGGCGCTGAGTTTATGGCTATAAGTTTATCAACAAGCGAGGCGAATACTAATCAATCAAATAAAATAAAAAAAGCAAGCGAGATCTATTCTCAGCTTGCTTTTTTTATTAGTAGCGCGCCCGGGAGGACTTGAACCCCCGACGCCTGGTACCGGAAACCGTATTAGCGCATTTTAACATATTATAAAAGATGTTAATTTGTTGTGATTGCAAGGTTTAATAGGTGAACATTATCAGATATATATCAATTCATTTTAAGTTATTTCGACTTACACGTTACCAATTTTGTGACCAAAAATAAAATGAAAAAATGCTGATTTAAACAGCTTTATAACTAATCGATATAAGGTAATGTGATATAATACGTCTACATGAATGGGGATGAGAAAATGAAAATGCATTGTCCTGTTTGCAGGGACTTCGTGCTCCTTCCACCCTTTTCTTCTCAGAATCCGATAGAGTTCTTAACGTCCCGCCAGCTTCTCAGCTGTACCATCCACAATCTTCTTTTTATCCACGCATCCCATTCTTTAAATTTGGATTTAACATTTCCATACCGGAAATAGTTCGTCAATTAAGCTGACGCATCTTTATCGACTGACTTTCGTTTACTTTTAACAATCCTTAATACTAATGGTGAAATAATTGTTAAAACAATCAATACTATAAATAATACTGAAATTGGTCTAGAAAATAAATAAGTGAAAAAGTTACCTTGAGCCATAACTAAAGCTTGTCCTAAACTACTTTCGGCAATGGGGCCGAGAATCATGCCCAAAATGACTGGTGCCGTACTAAAACCTGTCTTTCTCAGGGTATATCCTAATATACCAAAGCTAAGCATTACCCAAACGTCAAATATATTTCTATTAATTGCAAATGAACCAACAATACAGAACGTAATAATAATTGCAATTAATAAATTTTGAGGAACATCTAAAATTTTTACAAAATATTTTGCGCCCAGTAATCCAACAATCCCCATAAACACATTTGCTGCAATAAAGCCGATAATTATTGCGTAGGTCAAATGACCATTTGTAGTAAACAATTCACTACCTGGAACAAGTCCTTGTATCATGAGGCCACCAAGCAATACTGCTGTTGTAGAACTTCCAGGTATTCCAAGGGTCATAGTTGGAATTAAGGCTCCACCCGTAACAGCGTTATTAGCAGCTTCAGAACCGGCGACTCCTTCGATATTCCCTTTACCAAACTCTTCTTTCCTTTTTGAAAATCGCTTAGCTTCATTGTAGCCAACCCACGAACCAATATCACCGCCAGCACCTGGTAAGGTTCCAACTAGCACGCCTAATCCAGTAGAACGTAAAATTGTGGGAAAAACTCTTTTAAATTCGGAAAATGAAGGAATTACCTTTCCAATTTTACGTTCTATTGAAGATTTCTTATCTGATTTTTTTTGATTCTCTAGCATAATAAATACTTGAGATAAAGAAAACAACCCAATTAGTGCAGGAATAAGCGAAACACCTGATTCTAATGAGATACTACCAAATGTGTATCGAGGAAATCCGGTAACAATATCAATACCAATGGTTCCAATTAATAATCCAATCACACCAGAAGCTAACCCCTTCAACATTGATCCGGCTGATAGACTTCCTATAATTGTTAGGCCAAAAATAGCTAACATTAAATACTCTGGTGCACTAAACATCAATGAAATTTGTGCTAATGGAGGAGCGAGAAATAATAACGCTAAACCACTTACAAATCCCCCTATCATAGATGAGATTGTCGCAACACCTATTGCTTTTGATGCTTTGCCTTGCTTTGTTAATTGATACCCATCTAAAGCAGTTGCAGCAGCAGCAGGAGTACCGGGGGTATGAACTAAAATGGATGCAATCGAACCACCATACGTAGCTGAGGTATAAATAGCCGTTAACATTATTAATCCTGCAACAGGTTCCATACTAAAAGTAATTGGAACCAGTAATGCAACAGCCATTGTAGAGCTAAGTCCGGGAAGCCCCCCAATTATAACCCCCCAATAACTCCAAAGAATAGAGCGACAAGTGTTTGGAATGATAATAATTGTTCTAGTACTAAATTTATCATTGATGAATCCATGTTGAGCTCCCTCCCTTTAAAAGAAAATTCCTTGAGGTAAATTTACATTCAATAGAAATACGAATAGAAAGTAAATAAATAGATTTGTGCCAAACACAGTAAAAATACATGTTGTTAATTTACGTGAGTGCAAAATATATAAAGTTAAAACTATTAAGAGTGTTGTTGTAACAAAAAAACCCAGAAAATTCATTGCTACAATATATATCGCTAATATTATTAAAAAAACAAGCGGCAGTTTTATAGTTTTGAATTTGAGTCTCTCTTCTTCTTCTACATAATATACGGGATCGCCTTTCTTTTCCTTGATTGTTTTTGTGACCCCCATAATGATAATCGCAATTGAGAAGAATAATAAGAGACCTAAAACAAACGTTGGAAACATAGCTGCTCTTTCTGGAAGATCAACTGTTTGTGTATAAAAGACAATAGTTATGATTAATAAAACCACTCCTGAAACCACATCTTGATGCAAAGATTTAATATTAGTCACCTCCAGACTATTAACTATCTATTTTTTTGATAAGGAAGCCTAATAAATAGGCTTCCATTTTCACTCCCATCCAAGTAAATCTGTCAACTCTAGTATTGCCTGCTCATCTTTCTTTAAAATATTCATATAATCTTCACCAGACTCGTGATTAACTCCAAAACCTAATTCATTCATTTCTTTTATATGGTCTTCATTGTTAATTGTTTTGTCTAGAGCTTCTTTTAAAACTTTCACAGCTTCCTCATTTGTGTCTGCAGGAGCTATGAAACCACGTGATGATTCTTGATATACTTCAAACCCTTCTTCCTCGAGAGTTGGAACATTTGGCATAAAGTCAGATCTTTCCTGAGCAGCAACACCCAGAACTTTCACTTCTTTATTATCGTGTAAACTTAATACCTCCCCTAAATTAGCAACTAATACATCAACATGACCACCTAAGACATTTGATTTACTTTCCGAAGCTCCTTCAAAATGCACTGGCTTAAAGTTTGTACCATATTTTTTGTTAAAGTTAAGCATTACGAGATGTTCGTCTTTTCCTTCACCTGTAGCAGATACAGTTACTTCATTTTCTTTTGCGTAATCAATCAATTCTTCTAGTGTTGAGAATCTATCATCGTCGGGACGGATAGCAATTGTATCTGGATCAATTACATGCATACCCAA
Organism: Lentibacillus kapialis; assembly: GCF_014646635.1. Classification (GTDB taxonomy): domain Bacteria; phylum Bacillota; class Bacilli; order Bacillales; family Amphibacillaceae; genus Lentibacillus; species Lentibacillus kapialis. Next base: position 2,926 of record NZ_BMNQ01000048.1, on the reverse strand, counting down.
CCCTATAAAGTTGTCCAAATCTTTATCCCGATTTAATGAAGGGTTTAAATAACCTGTAATAATGTGAGGCGAGTTCGCAACACCTATTGTATAGCCATCTGGTTTGGCATTTGCAAGTTCGTTCCAGCCAACCCAGCCGCCTCCTCCTGTTTTATTAACAACATTTACAGTAACGCCTAATTCTTCTTCAAGGTATGGTTGCAATACTCGTGTGCCTGTATCTGTTCCTCCCCCAGCAGACCATGGTACAATGACAGTTATTGGCTTATTCGGAAAGTTGGAACTAGAGTCCGAGCTAGAATCACCTGAAGTCGAACCTTCTGACGAATTACATGCCGCTAAAAAAACTATAGTCATAATCAAGATAGCGGTTGCAAAAATGAAATTCTTTTTCTTCATACTAAATTTCCTCCTTATAATTTAAATTTTTATAGAAAAGGGATCCCTAACATCTTCAGATAAGTCAATCATCACATTTTTCACCTTTGTATAGTCTAATAATGCATGTAACCCTCTTTCTTTCCCGTACCCACTATGTTTCATTCCACCAAACGGAGCTTGTACAGCACTTGCTCGATACGTATTAATCCACACAGTACCTGCTTCAATTTGTTTTGCTACTCTATGAGCTCTAGCAAGATTTTGTGTCCAAATACCAGATGCTAAACCATAAATAGAATCATTTGCTAATTGCACTACTTCTTTTTCATCTTTAAAAGGAATAATTGTCAAAATCGGACCAAAAATTTCATTTTGTGCAACTTTCATTGAATTATTGGAATCAACAATTATTGTTGGATGGATAAATAAACCTTTTGACTTCCGTTCAGCTAGACCACCTGTTAATATTTTGGCACCCTCATCTTCCGTCTCTTTTAGCATTGCTTTGATACTGTTATATTGTGTTTCATTAGCGATTGGGCCCATTTCAGTTTTTTTGTCTGTTGGATCTCCAAGCACAATGTTTTCAGATTTAACTTTTAATTCTTTGCTAACTTGATCAACTATAGATTCATGTAAAAATAGACGTGAACCTGCAATACAAGTCTGACCACTGGATGCAAATATTCCAGCCATAGCCCCTGGAACTGCTTTTTCCAAATCAGCATCTTCAAAGATAATATTTGGTGACTTGCCACCTAATTCTAAAGTCAACGGAACAAAATTTTCAGCGGCATTTTTCCCAATATAACGTGCTGCATTAAGTCCACCAGTGAAACTTATTTTGCTAACATTACTTGACTGAGTTAGCAACTCTCCAATTTCTCCCCCCCCTGTAACACAGTTAACCACTCCTTTTGGAAAATCCGACTGCTCTATTAATTTCATAATTTCTAAAGTAGATGCAGAAGCATGTTCAGAAGGCTTTATAATAACCGAGTTACCAGCAGCTAGCGCTGGAGCAAGTTTATTTGTTAAAAGTTGAATTGGTGAGTTCCAAGAGGTGATTAATACTGCGACGCCAATCGGTTCCCTTACAGTATAATCAAACATTTCCGTATTATCTAAAGGAATAGTTTCTCCACCAATTTTGTCAGCATATCCGGCGAAAAAGCGATAAGCCCTTGCGGCAAAAAACATTTGCTTATATGTTTCACGAGTGACCTTGCCGTTATCTTTTGTCTCAATTTCAGCTAATTTATCAGCATTTTTTTCAATCAGACTTGCTAACTTGTTCATTTTCCGTGCCCGTTTATAACCACTCGTTTGCTTCCATCCATTATGAAAAGAATAATTTGCTGCTTCAATAGCCTTCTCGACATCTTGCTTACCAGCCTCTGGTATAGTTGCCCAAATTTCTCTGTTATAAGGGTTTAGGCTTTCAATAAATTGGTTATTAGCACTTGATATCCATTCACCATTAATAAACATTTTATATTGTTTCATATCGACCCTCCTCTGAGGACTCTCTTTTCAAACTAATATCACACCATTTTTCCCAAAGTATTGCTATAGCTGCATAATCCAATTCACCATATCCTTCATTTTGGGCTATTTCATAAACTGTATGGCTGGATTGAATTGTAAATAAAGGAATTTTAAATTGCTGTGCCAATTCCAACATCAAGGTCGAATCTTTCCTCGCATTCAAAGTTGACATGCCACCTGAATATTCTCCATTGGCTATTCGCTCATTAAATCGATGATCTATTGGACGATTGTATGTAGTTTCTCCATTTAAAAGCGCATACATTTTTTCATGACTAATACCTGATTTCCTGCCTAGGGCAATTGACTCGGTAATTAATACCATTACTGTGTGAGAAACCGCATTGCTAATAACCTTTGCAGACATACCTGAACCAATTTCACCCATTCGCGTTACTTTTTTTCCTAATTTGTTTAGTATAGGTTTAACACGATCAATTATTTCAACATTCCCACCTACTAGGAATTCAGCGTTCGACTCAAGAACATGATTCACCCCTCCTAAGATAGCTGCATCAACTATTTCAACCCCTTTCATTTCACAAATTTTTAACATATCGGATATATCTGTTGGCAAAACTGTACTCGTTTCCATAATAATTTTCTTTTCATCCATATGAGATACCATATCCGAAACCACTTCTTTAGAAATTTTTCCATTAGGTAAAGAAAGTACTATTACATCGACCTTTTTTACTAATAATTCTAATTGATCAATACATTCAATCCCATGCTTTTGTAATAACGAACTTCGTTTATCATCATCAATATCAAATCCAATAACCTTAAAAGATTCTGATAACCCCCTTGCAATAGAACTTCCCATATTACCTAATCCAATTACTCCAACTGTTTTAATCAATAATATTCCTCCTATCAATAAAATATAAAATTAATTAGAAATTTATCTTTAATTTTAATTTTAAGTGATTTAGTCTATAATTAAAATTACTTTATATTTATAATTAGACATAAAATATTTTTAATACAAGGAGGT
>NZ_BMNQ01000047.1 GCF_014646635.1 Lentibacillus kapialis | reverse complement strand
AGATGGATGATTAAATGGCTAAATTTTCTGACACCTTTCCCTGGGTACCCAGGGAAAGGTGTCAGAAAACAAACCCCAATTCCGGGGATACTCTATTAATTTACACAAACTTCTTGACGGTACCGATCTTTACCATTAATCTGCTAACTTTACGTTATTTTTACAGTGAATTAATAGGGGGTTAATATTCATTCGTTATGATGATAATTGCAGGATAGGAAATATACTTTGATCCTGACAACTCACCATAACAGGAGGCTTTCAAATGAGGTCAAAATCATTATTCACAGCACTTGCACTGTTAATGCTCATATTGCTTTTAGCAGCATGCGGTAATGCAGAAGGCAATTCTAATGAAGAAAGTAGCGGAAATAGTGAAGGAAGTGGCGACACAGAAGGTGAGTCAGCAGAGTCAACAGAAGTACTGGTCGATGGTTCATCCACCGTATTTCCAATTATGGAAGCTGTAGCTGAGGAATATCAAAAAGAAAATCCGGAGGCTCGGGTAAATATTGGTGTTTCCGGAAGCGGAGGCGGATTTGAAAAGTTTGTTGCAGGTGAAACACATCTGTCGAATGCTTCCCGCCCGATTAAAAAAGAAGAGAAGCAGGCACTCAAAGAAACAGGCATTGAATACACTCAATTTGAAATAGCATTAGATGGTTTGTCAATTGTGGTCAACAAAGAAAATGATTGGGTTGACCAGTTGACAGTCGATCAATTGAATAAAATGTGGTCAGCAGATGGCGGCGTTACAACATGGTCTGATATTAATGAAAAGTGGCCAGATGAAAAAATCCAATTCTACAGCCCTGGAGCAGATTCCGGCACATTTGATTACTTCAGTGAAGTAGTGCTTGGCGAAGAAGGTCAAATTCGTCAGAATGCTTCATTATCTGAAGATGACAACGTTCTTGTGCAAGGTGTAACCAGCTCTCCCAATGCTATCAGTTACTTCGGGTACGCCTACTATGCTGAAAACAAAGACAACCTGAGAGCTGTGCCGATCGTAAACGACAATGGTAAGACGGTTAAACCAAGCCAGGAAACTGTCCAGTCAGGTGAATACCCTTTTTCAAGACCATTGTTCACTTATGTGAAGCATTCAGCTCTCGAGAATGAATCAGTATACAATTTTGCAAAATACACGTTGGAACATGCGGGTGAAATGGCAGAATCGGTCGGCTACGTTGCAAAGCCTGGCAGTGCTTATGAAGATGCACTTCAAAAACTGGGTGAAGCGGCAGGAAAATAAATCATGCACTGATGATGTTCAAAATGACGAGTGAATGGTGAGGAGAGATTTAACGGAATTTTCCTCACTTTCCTGCGTTTTTAAAGGATGCATTGCAAAAAGCTGGGTTGTTCACAACTTCATTTTTTTCCAGTTTATAATAAAAGAGGAGATCATAATGGTAGTCAACGTAAGAAACATGATGAAAAACAAGAAATCAAACGAGTTCCTTCTTCGCTTCTTGGAGAAAGCAGCACCCGCATTCTTCCTATTGTGTGCAGTTATCTCCATTTTGACAACTATCGGTATTGTTCTGACATTAGTAGTGGAAACCATCACATTTTTCAACCGGGTTCCATTCATGGAATTTATCACGGGTACCAAATGGTGGCCATTTGGAAAAAATGCCAGCTATGGCATACTTCCGTTAATCTCCGGAACTTTATTAATCACTGTTGTTGCGATGATGGTCGCGATACCCGTCGGTCTGGCATCAGCTATCTATCTAAGCGAATTTGCATCATTCAGGGTACGGAAAGTTGTGAAACCGATACTGGAAGTACTAGCCGGTATTCCAACAATTGTCTATGGTTTCTTTGCTTTGACTTTTGTAACACCAATGCTGCAGGTAGTTATATCTGATCTCCCGATTTTTAATGCACTCAGTCCGGGAATTGTTGTAGGCATTATGATTATCCCTATGATTGCCTCACTCTCAGAAGATGCGATGAGTTCTGTTCCCAGCACTATAAGGGAGGGGGCGTTTGCCATGGGGTCCACCAGATTGGAAGTAGCATTGAAAGTGGTCGTTCCAGCAGCATTGTCAGGAATCATTGCGTCCTTTGTATTGGGAGTGTCCCGTGCCATCGGTGAGACAATGATTGTATCTGTTGCTGCCGGATCAACACCAAAGCTTACCACAGATGTCACAGACTCGATTCAAACCATGACCGGATATATTGTTCAGGTAACGCTCGGCGATGCTTCCTATGGATCCACCACTTATTACAGCATCTATGCAGTTGGGATGACATTATTTGTTTTCACACTGCTGATGAATCTCTTATCACAATTTATTTCCCGCCGCTTCAAGGAGGACTACTAACATGAATCTTGTCGATAAGCAGGTCGTTCAAACTAGAATGAATAAGCGGATAGTCAGTAACAAGGTTATGCGGCAGCTATTTTTTTTAGCTGCTATATTTGGCATCGTTGTTTTAACTGTATTGTTATACCGGATTTTCTCGGAAGGACTTCCATATCTGGACTGGGCATTTTTAACGAATTTTGCATCGCGTTTTCCAGAAGAGGCCGGTATAAAGGCGGCCATTGCCGGTTCGCTATGGCTGATGACTGTTACCGCTCCTATATCTCTTGTGCTGGGTGTGGGAACAGCTATCTATCTGGAGGAGTATGCAAAGGAAAATAGGTTTACACGATTTATTCGAATGAATATTTCAAACCTTGCAGGTGTGCCGTCCGTTGTATTCGGTTTGCTGGGTCTGACCGTCTTTGTACGATTAATGGAGATGGGCAGGAGCATTATGGCAGGCAGTTTAACAATGAGTCTGTTAATACTTCCGATTATTGTGGTCTCTTCTCAGGAGGCTATCAGGGCTATTCCCAAAAATCAGTATGAGGCATCCTATGCAATGGGGGCTACACGGTGGCAAACCATCCGGAGGGTCGTCTTGCCAGCTGCGATTCTAGGCATTTTAACCGGCGGTATATTGGCATTATCGCGAGCCATTGGTGAAACAGCACCACTATTGATGATTGGTGCGTTATCATTTATTGCTTACTTGCCGGAAAATATCTGGTCAGGTTTTACGGTATTGCCGATTCAAATCTTTAATTGGACCGGACGACCGCAAGAAGAATTCCATTTGGTAGCATCAGCAGGCATTATCGTATTACTAGTTATATTAGTGCTTATGAATTCCGTCGCTGTTTTTATACGGAATAAATTTTCGAAACGATTTTAATAGGGAGGCTTTATCATGAATACGGCAGCAGATAGTAAACACGTATCAATTGTCAATGCAAAAAAATCGGATCAGGCGGAGACGAAAACCATTTATTCTGTTCAAAATTTCAATTTATGGTATGGAAATAATCAGGCACTTTATGATGTTCAGATGGATATTCCTGCTAATAAGGTAACAGCGATTATTGGTCCGTCCGGTTGCGGTAAATCAACGTTTATTAAGGCATTGAACCGAATGGTCGAACTAGTCCCTTCTGTCAGGATGAACGGAAGCATTTACTATGACGGCAAAGATATTTTCAGACCGAAATATAAAGTGGAAGATTTGCGCACAAGAGTTGGCATGGTTTTTCAAAACCCAAATCCGTTTCCAAAATCGATTTATGAAAATGTGGTATACGGACCGAAAACACACGGCATTAAAAATAAGAAAGTACTGAACGAAATTGCCAAAAAAAGTCTTAAAGGTGCTGCATTATGGGATGAAGTGAAAGATCGTCTACAGGAAAATGCCTTTGGTTTATCAGGCGGCCAGCAGCAAAGACTATGTATTGCCAGATGTTTAGCGATTGAACCGGATGTCATCTTGATGGACGAACCGACTTCTGCCTTAGATCCTATATCCACATCAAAGATTGAAGAGCTGGTTCAAACGCTTAAGAAAGATTACAGCATCGCCATTGTGACCCATAATATGCAGCAGGCAGCCAGAATTTCCGATAAAACAGCTTTCTTTTTAAATGGGGAAGTCGTTGAATACAATATTACCGATAAACTTTTCTCTTATCCTGATGATAAGCGTACGGAAGACTATATTACAGGCCGCTTCGGCTAATCGTAAAAAGGAGGATTCTGATGGTTGCCAAAGAGCAGTTTGAAACAGATGTAGAAACAATTAAAAAGAATATTATCGCATTGGCAAATACATGATATTTTAAATGAGACGGTAAATAACTCTGAAAAAATATAGTACGTCATGCAAATGGTATTCAGTGCCCGCTATATTGAACGTTTTGCCGACCATATTACCAACATTGGTGAAAGCATTTTGTATCTTGTAAAAGGGGAATCGTATAAACTAAATTAACCTGAAAGACAAGAAGCTGTATTGCACTTGGCAATACAGCTTAGTTAGTGAGAGTTTCAGCAATTTTCTTATGATCCATGTCACTCGATAATTCGAACTCACCCAGTTGGACCAATTCACTATAGCCCTCATCCTCTAAATATTCCGTGAAAGCATCAGCATCGTCGATAATACCGTTTTCCTTTAGCGTTTGACTTATTTCGGACGGTGCCTCGCCTGATTCTACCGTCAGTGTATAGGTTGTAGAACTGTCTTCATCAGTCTTTTCTGAGTCGCTTTTTTGCTCACTATTACTGTCACTAGTTTTATCAGAATCCGTTTCGTCTGAATTATTCTGCTGATTTCCATTATTATTGTTTCCGTCACTGTTTTCATCCGACTCTACGGAAACAGAAATATATTCGGATTCTGTCAGTACATGATAACCTTTTGACTCAACCATTTCAATCATATCTTCTTCAGGAATATTCTCAGTTTCAGATTGGGAACCATCTGCAACGTAAAATACGCCAAGCATCACGATACCGGAAGTCAGCAGACCAAATGCAAATGAACGAATGATTTGTTTCATAACGCTCCCCTATCTTTCATTGTTATTATCTCTCTTATGTATTGACTCCTGAGAAAAATCATTTGTCAGCACTTCGTCTTCCAGGGTTTTAATTTTTTTCTTCATTTGATAATTTTCCTGCATCGTTGAGATTGAGAGCTGTTCCAATTCACTTTCAAGGTCATCAAATTTATCGTTCATGAAAAATGACAGAATCAGCAGCACCACTCCGAGGACGATAACGGTAACGATGGCAGACAGCATGTTTCATCCCTCCATTCACGTATCATTATAGTTATAACATAAATTGTCGAAAAGAGAAATGGTCAAAATTTTACAGATTGTCGGCTTGAATATTTTCCAATCATCTGCTATTATAGTTAAGGTCTTAAAAATGATATAGTATGTTAATGAACACTAGCAATTTATGGTTTGGAGGGAAAGAAATGCGCGTAAATATTACCATGGCCTGCACTGAAACAGGCGACCGTAACTATATTACATCAAAAAATAAGCGTACAAATCCTGAACGATTGGAGCTTATGAAATATAGCCCACGATTGAAAAAACACACATTGCATCGTGAAACCAAGTAATGAATAAAGCTCCTGCCATTAACTGTGGCAGGAGCTTTCTATTATGCACGGCATATGTTTATAATGGCACTTTAGAGGTGATGACTTGGATAAATCGAATCTGCGAAGCAATATAATTGGGAAGTTGCAGACATTAACAGCTACAGAAAGAAGAAATATCGAACTGTCATTGAAGGACAATTTGCTAATGTCCAATGTCTGGAGACAGTCTTCTGTCATTGGCATAACCATTTCACATGGTTTCGAGTGGGATACCGAATCAATTATCAAAACAGCGTGGCAGAATGGGAAAAGAATTTGTGTCCCTAAATGCCGTGCCAAAGAACGCGAAATGGATTTTTATAAGATAAACAATTATAATCAATTAGAAATCGTTTATTATAATTTACAGGAACCCAAACCTCAGGAAACTGAAAAAATAGCCAAAAATCATATTGATTTACTTGTTGTACCTGGTTTGCTTTTCGATAAACAAGGTTACCGGATCGGCTTCGGCGGTGGTTATTATGACCGTTTTTTAACCGATTTTACTAATAAAAAATTGTCACTTGCCGCGGATATGCAAATCGTTGATAAACTTCCTTATGAATCATTCGATATCCCGATGGATGACGTCATAACGGAAAGTGGTTTTTTAAAGCAGGGAGGATGTTAAAGTGGATCTTGCACGTTATTCAAGACAAGTGTTATTTGAACCAATCGGGGAAGATGGACAACGCCGGCTGTCGAATAGTACGGTACTAGTTGTAGGCGCCGGAGCCCTTGGAACGGTTATATGCAATCATTTGGTAAGGGCGGGAATTGGAAAGGTGCGTCTGATTGACCGTGACTATGTGGAAATGAGCAATTTACAGCGGCAGATGCTGTTTGATGAAGACGATGTAAAATGTGCTCTGCCAAAAGCGGTTGCAGCCGGAAATAAATTGGAAAAGATGAACAGCCAGGTAATCATTGAGCCAATTGTGGGAAATGTTTCAGTTGAAAACATAGATGATTTGATTAATGATGCTAACGTCGTTCTTGACGGCACAGATAATTTTTCCACTCGATACCTATTGAATGATGCCTGTTTCAAATACGGGATTCCATTTTCGTATGGCGGTGTTGTCAGTTCACGCGGAATGACGGCATTTTTTATTCCTGAAAAAACCCCTTGCTTAAGATGTATAACAAAACAAGGCGAGGGAGGAGGCGAGACATGTGACACTGTTGGCGTTATTTCACCTGCCGTTGATATGATTTCCTCTTTTCAAGTGACGGAAACATTAAAATATTTAACCGGCAACCAGCAAGTATTGCGTCAAACACTCAAAACGTTTGATGTGTGGCATAATCGTCAGTATGATATGAAACTGTCCCATTCGGATCCGGAATGTGTAGTGTGCCAAAAACAAGAATTTCCTGCTTTGCAAAAAAAAGCACAGAGCGAAGAAACGGTATTATGCGGAAGAGATACGGTTCAGATCCACCGTAAGTCCGTCATGGATCTGGAACAGTGGGAAAGTAAGCTGGGACAGATTGCAGATACCAAACGGACGCCATTCTTATTAAAGGCTTCTTTGCAAGAAGGGATTCATTTTGTCATGTTCACGGATGGACGTGTTCTTGTCCAGGGAACGGAAGATCCTATTCAGGCGCGTACACTGTATGATCGGTATATAGGATCTTGATGCATAATCTTATGTTTTTGGCAGATAACTATTATCGTCACAACATATGAAAAGGGTGTCAGGAATGAAAGTTTTTACAGTTCTAACAGTGGTTATGACAATGGTCGCAATGATTTTCAGGTGGCGGTACAGAATCATGAATACCATACTCGCCATTAGCTTCTTACGACGTATGGCCGTCATGATTTCAATGAATATGCCAGTCATCCGCGAAAAAATAATGCCGGCTTTGTTTCAGAGACGGCCGGTTGAATAGCCCATCCCATTTCTAAGAAGCTGTTAGTCCAACAGCTTCTTTTACATATAGAAGAAAAATATAGCCGGTTTTGATATCATGGCTTTGAGGGGGAAGATACATGTATCTGAATGGAAGCTTTACATTGTATACATTAGCCTGTCATTTAATTGATACAGATCGTTATGAATTAATACATATGCGTCAAGATAAAGAATTATGGCTGGAAAAGCGGGATGGCAAAGTATCATATATTATTCGGCTGTTCCATGGTGGTTTTGACTGGAAGAATCATTTAATGAATGATGTAGATCAAGTTTTTCAAAAGGCAGAATCCTTAAAGCGGTATTTTCAAAGTAAACATGTCGACATACATAATGTCTATATTGCTGAAGATGCTCCGGTTGATGATTGGGATGTTCTGAAAAAACCATGGTGGTTAAATGAGAAAAACTCAGTGACAATGAATGTGTATTATTTGTCAACACATGAAAGAGAAGAGGAATTGGCAAGATTTCGGAATGCTGTCGGAACTGCATTCAAGTTTCCTAAAGAAGGGCTTTCCGAAACTGAAAAAACGCAAGCAGTTCACAATTGCAGACAAAGATTAGCCGGGCAGTTGAAAAATAAAGAACAGGACTTCAGGGAGGTTTTTTCATACGGCAAGCCTTTTTTCACTTATATTTTGCTGGTTGTTAATATTTTTATTTTTTTGCTATTGGAACTGAATGGCAAAAGCACGTCAACTGAGACATTAGTTAAATTCGGAGCAAAATATAACCCCGCTATTATCGAAAAAGGGGAATGGTGGCGGATTGTAACCTCCATGTTTCTGCATATTGGTATATTGCACTTATTTATGAATATGCTGGCTGTTTATTATCTGGGAATGGTCGTGGAGCGGATATATGGATCATTCAGGTTTTTGATTATATATTTTATGGCTGGGGTTGGAGGTGGTCTCGCAAGCTTTGCCTTTACAACCAATGTGTCAGCAGGAGCTTCCGGAGCACTGTTTGGTTTGTTTGGAGCGCTGTTATTTTTCGGATGCATATATAGAAGAATTTTTTTCCAGACAATGGGTAAGAATTTATTATTTATTATCGGAATCAATATCGTATTTGGACTAACTGTACCCCAGATTGACAATGGCGCACATATAGGAGGTTTGATAACAGGATTCATTGCATCAGCTGTTTTGTTTTTGCCTAAAAAAACGAACGGGCCGATACAATTAGCCTCTTTTATTTTATATATGCTGATTGTTCTTGGACTGGCTGGTTACGGCATGATACATAATAAGAATAGCCCTTCATATTTGTTAATGACGGCAGAGCAGTTCATCACGGAAGATCAATATGAAGAAGCGGCGGATGTCGCCACCAAAGGATTAAAGCGTTCCAAACAAATAGAAAATGAATTAGAAAGCCATTTGCTGTTTCAGCGGTCGTATGCTTATATTCAATTAAACAATATTAACAACGCGATAACAGATTTGGAAAAATCGATTGATCTGAACAATGATTTTTCAAGAGCACATTATAATTTAGCAATTTTGTATGGCAATAACGGTCGAGAAGACGAAGCAAAAAAGCACATTGAAACAGCCTATAAACTGGAGCCTCGAAATGAGGATATTGCCAATTTATATGAACAGTTAACCGGAAACCAAAAAAATTAGCATATAACAGCCCCGTCTAAACATAATTGACAAGACGGGGCGTTTATAATGGAGGGTTCAGAAGTCAGGATATTTTTGTATAAGCCTTTCTTTTTGTCCATTCCATTCAAACAGGACCATTAAGTGATTATGTTGATTGTCGAACAATATAAGGGGGATATAACTTTTTACTGTTTTGTTACGCAGATTTTTAACATTCAAGATATAATTTTTATAAATGCCTTCCCACAGCTGGCCTATAATTTGCTTTGTCTGTTTTTGCGTAAATGAAGGCAATGGTTCAGTATTGAATTTATGCAAATCAGTCAGAGGTATTGCATAGTAATCCTTTTGGTCAATGTCGTAATATGCCATCAGCTGTTTCCAATTATAAACAAGTTGCTGTTCCGTTGTATGGTTCAGTAGCCTGGCCCATTCATGTTCGTACCCCGTTTCAGGCGATTTGAAAGATTTAAGGATAGTGCTTGGTGAATCGATTACATACAACTGGTCATATGTTGAATGATGAATACTTTTGATTTTATTTGGATAATGAACTTCACCATGATGAAATGATATTGCCTGAAAATAATTGCTGTCTTCCGCACTAAACTTCTCTTCTATTCTGATGGTGTCAGTGTTTTTTCTCCAGTTGCTGCGGACTCCGATCAGCTGTCCATTATTAAATATTAAAGAAGCGTCCTGGCGCAGGTATAAGTTCTCCTCACTTTTTGATGTGCTTGTCCAGATCATCTCATATGAGTCGCTTGAGTTTTCCGAAATCAATTCAAGTGCTGTGCCAGTCTTAACAAATCCGGTTTGGTTATCCTCCGGAAAATAAGTAATCACTGGTATAGCGCCCATCCGCCAAAATAATGTTAGCAGACTTGTACAAACCAGAAATACAACACTTAAAAATAGCAATCGTTTATTCATCCCGATCATCCTTTAGCGGGGGGGTAGGTTTAGTGTTTATCAAAGATAATTCATTTCCATAAAAAATATATGAGGTGGCTCAATAGGATATGCTCATTTTGCATAGTTACTGTTTTTTCACATAAACTATGGCGGAACTTCTAAAGATAAAAGGTGAGCAAATGGAAAAAGAAAAACAACCGTTATTTTCCGCCTATTCAAAAAACGTTTCATATATAAAAGAACGGCTGGCAGTTGATAAAAGTTTTGATGTCATTCATCTGGATTTAAAATATGCCGGCCGGAATATGGCAATGTTTATGATTGATGGGTTCGCAAAAGATGACATTTTGCATTATATTATGAAGTTGCTGGCAAAACTCGAGCCGGAGCAACTGGAACCCGATCCATTGGAAAAACTCTTTAAGACGTATATTCCATATATTGAAATCGACCATGTAAAAGATTTGAATAAAGCATCAGATCTTGTACTTGGTGGTCCAGCTGCATTGGTTGTCGAAGGCGTCGATGAAATCATTATGATTGATGCGCGGACATATCCGGTACGGTCACCTGATGAACCGGACCTAGAACGGGTTGTTAGAGGTTCGAGAGACGGTTTTGTTGAAACGATCGTATTTAACACCGCTCTTGTAAGAAGAAGAGTACGGGATCGTTCTTTACGGATGGAGTATACGCAGATTGGCAGACGTTCAATGACCGATATCGCAATTTGTTATCTAGAAGATATTGCGGATCCGGAACGTGTCAGTGATACAAAAGCAGTCTTGGATAAAATTGATACGGATGGTCTGGCGATGGCGGAAAAAACCATTGAAGAATTTATCAGTGGCAGGCATTGGAATCCGTATCCGACTGTGCGCTACACTGAAAGACCCGACACGGCAGCAGCACATCTGTTTGAAGGCCATGTGCTGATAATCATTGATGGCTCGCCAAGTGTGATGATAACGCCGGCAACGTTTTGGCACCATCTTCAGCATGCAGAAGAATATCGGCAAAAACCGCTTATAGGGGCTTACTTAAGATTTGTACGTTATATAGCTGTGTTTGCATCAATTTTTATATTGCCGTTATATTTTTTACTTGCTGTCAATCCGGAATATTTGCCGTCGAGCCTTTCGTTCATTGGTTTAAATGAAGAAGGAACAGTGCCGCTTATTTTACAATTTCTTCTGGCAGAATTGGGAATTGACATACTCAGGCTGGCTGCTGTTCACATTCCGTCTGCACTTGCGACAGCTCTCGGCCTTGTAGCAGCCATATTAATTGGTCAAGTAGCAGTGGAAGTTGGTTTATTCTCATATGAAGTGGTCCTTTATCTGTCAATTGCAGCGATTGGAACATATGCTACGCCGAGTTATGAACTAAGCCTGGCAAATCGGCTTATCAGAATGTTCCTGCTCATAGTAACGGGCCTGTTTGGTGCAATGGGATACATCGTCGGCATTACACTCTGGGTTCTTTATTTAATTCGGATGTCATCATTTCGCATCGCATATCTCTGGCCATTGCTTCCCTTTTCATACAGAGCGTTCAGGGATGTGTTTATCCGATCACCGATTCCATTGAAAAATCGCAGACCGGTATTTTTAAATCCAAAAGATCCAGATCGTTGAATGCAACGGTCTGGATCTTATTTTATAACGTCAGAATGTATAAATTATGGATTCTTATAAAAGGTTTCGTTACTCGCTATAAGGTGAGACGATTGCCCGTGTTTTTTCAAATCCTACCATTACCGTGTATTTTCTTATTCACTATTATGAACCGTTTTGATATAATCAAATTTGGTGATTTATATGAAAACAGTATATGATGTACAGCAATTATTGAAACGTTTTGGTACCATTATATATGTAGGCAACCGCATTGCAGATCTTGAACTAATGGAAGCAGAAATAAAAGAATTATACCAAGTTCAGATCATTGAAGCATATGAATATCGGGATGCTTTGCTAATATTGAGAGGAGAAGCGTCTCGCTTGCGTGGTGAAAAAGGAGCGAATTCCTGATGGAAAAGTCAATTATTGGTGTTGATGTTGGCGGTACAACAGTTAAAATGGGCATTATTGATAACAATGGAATTATACTGGATAAATGGGAAATCCCCACCAATAGAACAAATTCAGGGGAATCGATAGTTACGGATATTTGGAAATCGTTGAGTAAGAGGCTTAATCAATATAATATTTCAAAAGAAGCAGTCGAAGGAATTGGAGTTGGTGCACCAGGGTTTATTGACGGTGAAACCGGTCGCGTTATAGAGGCCGTTAATATCGGATGGAAAAACATGCCTTTATCTGATAACCTCCAAACCATTTCCGGGATGCCGGTATTTGTAGCAAATGATGCTAATGCTGCCGTTATGGGTGAAAACTGGAAAGGCGCAGGCGGAAATGTGAAAAATCTTATTGCGCTTACACTTGGTACAGGTGTTGGCGGTGGCATCATCGTAAATGGCAGTATCCTGAATGGGGAAAGCGGGATGGCGGGGGAAATAGGCCACACAACAGTTGAAACCGGGGGAATTTTGTGTAACTGTGGACGAAGAGGCTGTCTTGAAACAATCGCATCAGCAACTGGCATGGTAAATCAAGCGAAGGTGAAAATGGAACAGCATCCGGAAAGTTTGCTTGCAGCAAGATATGAAGTTTCCGGAAGCCTTACAGCGAAAGATATTTTTGAACTGGCAAATGAGGATGATGTACCGTGCAATGATATCGTTGCATATACTGCTGATGTTCTCGGTTTGGCGATATCAAATGCAGCGACCCTCATCAATCCTTCTAAAATTCTGATTGGCGGCGGTGTGTCCGGAGCAGGGGAAGCGTTTATCCAGCTTATAGAAAAGGCATTCCGTCAATACGCCTTAGCAAGGGTCAGTGATGTTTGTGATGTTAAATTGGCCCAATTAGGTAATGATGCCGGTGTTATCGGGGCAGCATTTTTGGTTAAGCATAAACTGCGCAACTTGAAATTCTAATCATGACAATTTGTTTCGTTTTATTGATTTCAGACGAACTTAATAAAACGAAACACAATCAATAACAAATAAAAAGCTAACGATTCGTCATGTTACGTTAGCTTTTTAAAAGAAAAGTATTAGTGTTATTTCGTTTTAAATTCTACATATTGCCTAATTCTTTAACGATCGTGGCAACTGAAAAGAATCCGAAGACCAATACGGCAACTGCTGAAAAACCCAGCGCAAACAAGTTTTTGATTTTAAGCTGCTGGATAACAGATACAATGGCCAGTAAAGTAACCAGCAAAAAGATAAGTGCCAAAACCATTCGTAACACATCCTCCCTGTAACTAAACATAGAAACTTATCTGTATTATATGTAGTAACTGTTTTCTATACTTATTTTATAGTATAAAATGATTTTTGTCGAGGTATAGCCAAATGAATTGGAACAATATTTAATGAATGGAGGAGATCAGATGAAAATAGCAAGCATGGAGGCAGGCCCATTGGGAACAAATTGTTATATGGTACATAACGAAACAGACGCTTTAATTTTCGATCCCGGTGGTGATTCTGAAGAGATAATCGGCTATTTAACAGAGAATAAAGTGGAACCCAAGGCCATATTGTTAACGCATGCTCATTTTGATCATATTGGCGGAGTTGATGCATTAAGATCATATTACAACATTAATGTATATTTACATGACAAAGAGGCGGAGTGGCTGGAAAATCCTGAATACAATGGATCCACTTCTTTTATGGGCAGCAGAATTGTCACTAAACCTGCGGAACATAACCTAGAGAAGGGCAGAATGGCTATCGGTGACATAACATTTGAAGTGATTCACACACCGGGGCATTCACCTGGAAGTGTCAGCTTTATATTCCACGATCAACAATTTGTAATCAGCGGTGATGTTTTATTTAATCGGGGGATTGGGCGAACAGATTTACCTGGTGGTAATATGAACGTATTGGAACAGAGCATACGTGAAACACTTTATCAGTTGCCGGATTCATATACGGTGTATCCGGGACACGGTCCTGCAACGGCAATTGGCAATGAAAAAAAACACAATCCATTCTTTTCGATTTAAGAGAGTGCCATTCGTTTAATGTATTATGAACGTTACGGTGCAAGTCCGGTCTTATAAAAGCAAATAAAAATGCCAGCCATGAATGATGGCTGGCATTTAGGGGGGATGTGCTCTGCTCTTTGTTGGTTAGGGATAAAAGTTAAGCTACTAATAACAGTATAGACTGCATGTTAAGGTTTTGTCAACAACTAAACTAAAAAAATTAAAAACCCTGCAATTCATATGTAAGCAGGGTTTTTTACACCTATTAATGCCCGAATCCCGGTACCAATATAAACTCGGAATACCAAGTAAATCCGACCAAAAATATAGTACAATAAGCTCCGAATAAATACATATACATACGTTCAGATAACTTCAGATAGCTTACTGCAAGGAAAAATGCCGTCTGAACAAGAAATAACAATGCCACATTGACCATTTCTCCAACGTAAAACATGACGGTAAATATACCTGTCCAAAAGGCAAGGACCCGAAACATACGATCCATATTTTCCCCTCCTTTGGGTTACCTTATAAGTGTCATTATAAACGACCTATTGAATATTGTAAATAAATCGCATTAAACTAGTGAGAGTTTTGCCACATAAGTGCAACTTTCACAGCCGCTGAACATATTTTCCATTTCGGTTAGTTCAACATGGTCAAACAATGCTTCGAACATACCTTTTAAAAATGCGTAGTGCATCTGACATACCATCGTATGGTTTTGATGAACCATTTCCTTGAAAGGGCAGTTATTAATCTGAAACGAAACACTGCCAGCTTTTTCACTGTACTCAAATTCCGGGTACATACCGAGCATTGTTCCAGCATCCCTTAATATCGTGAGCTTTTGTTCAGTTGTAAGCCAAACAGTGGAAGTCTGCTCATGATATTGCCTCATTATGTTTGCACCGTATTGATATCCGGTCTGATAGAGTGCCTTTTTCCCCGGTTCACCCAGATTAATAAACGACTCTAAAGCTATTGAAGAAAGCAGCTTATAGTCGCGGTGCGGAAAATGGAGTTCAATCACCTCATCCGACAGCTTATATCGTCTGCTTGGGCGGCCGCCTCTACCTGTTTTTTCCGAGTATGATTCCACCATTTGAATGTCTTCCAGTTTTGATAAATGAAGACGTGCCACATTTGGATGGATCCCGAATTCGTTCGCAATTTCAGTTACATTGACCTCTTTATGCTTTTTAACCATAAATTGATAAATGCTGAATCTTGTTGGGTCACTCAATACCCCCGTTACCTTCAAAGTTTGTTTCAATGCAATCACCTCACGACCGTTTACATTCATTATAATAAAAAAACGGACGGTAAAGATGAAAGCTGGGGAAATGTTGAAAAATGTACACAATTTATCATTTGGGTATAGAATACGCAAAGACCGACAATTTTATTCGGAATTGAGTCGCATCTGATTTATAATCTGATAAGTGGCGCCATTATCCGTCTGACAGGTGACATACAAATGGTATGTCTGATGATGTAATTTGACATAATGGGCTGTTACATCTCCATAAGGAAACTCATATTCGATAGTGCCGGTGTCAGGCTTATCAGCTAGCTCGTCTTTCAAGTGTCCCCTTGCCATTTGTATGAGGGTTTCGATTTTTAATTGTTCTGTTTGATTTTGTGTAATACGGATTTCATCCTGATAGATATTAACATTTGCAGTCAGGATTATGAACGCCAGCGCAATGAAAAACAAAACATAAGGGAAGACGAAGCCTTGCTGGTTAGTGGTAAAAGACAATATTTTTCTCAAATTGATCACCATTTATGGTTGTGATGGAAGCATGTAAACCATAAGACAAAGTGGTAAAGTGAATATCCCGGACATTTCGCAAATATATTTCAAATCCTTCATCGTCGAGCTGTCTTATGATCAGATCATCATATTGTTTCAATACAACGCGTGAATCATCCGGACGTATCAGTGTTATGTTAGAGGGCTCCACAATGATGTCGGAGGCGCGGATAACTTCATCCCGTAAAAAGAAGAAGAATTGCTGCACAGACAACTGATTATATTCAGAAGAAAATTCAGCCGTTTTTACTAAATAGGCAGTAAAAGGGATTGTCATAAATATAATGCTGACTGCCAAAAAAATCGAAATAAATGTAAATCCTTGCTCACCTCTGCTGATATCCGTATAAACAGAATTGGCTTTCTCTCTCATTGGCATTTTTCCATGTGGCACATCCTTTCACTAAGTTGCTTTCAGCGATAAACCGGAACTCGGCTTCTGTTCCATCTATCGTTTTCAAAAGACGATGGGGGAGGTTGGTTTGCTCCTCCCGCAGAAATGTCTGCAGCTGGTGATGTAATTCGCCGCTGATATTTTGTTTTTGCTGTAAAGTTTCACGTTCATGCAATAAAAGACTTGTGAGCGGAATCACAGTTGTGATAACCATCATGAGAAGACTGGCCGCTACAAGTGATTCAATTAACGAGAAACCATTACTGTTTTTCAAAGTAGCACCGTCCTTTCCCGAGCGGACAAACCAGATTATACTGGGTAGTTTGTGTATAAATCGTCATAGTCCCCGGTTTACGGATTGTCCCTTCTCGATTGAAGGAAATGGTTGGTAATGTTCGTTTTTTTATTGACCATCCCTCGGGCACTTTCCGTTCAAGGATAGTGCCATACTTTTTAATGACATAGTGGGTTTGGTCTGGAAAAAAAAGCTGGTATCTCGACCGGGAGTTGTATGATAAGCTTTGGGTGTATAGAATGTCCATTTCCAGCGTTTCAAGAAAATTTGCTTCAGTCTGTTTGTCGAGAACCGAAGCTTGAATGGGTACGGCGATAAGGATAAGAACCGACAACACGCTCAGAACGAAAAGCACTTCTAAAAGTGTAAAGCCGTTACTATTATGGTTCATTTTCCGGCCGAAACCGTTCCATCTCCGGCAATCGTTAACGTTCTGTCGTCAGGACATGTTGTCTGTTCTGATTCTATATATTCGCCCACTAAAGTATCGATACTTGCAGGATAAGCACCTGTGTCGATAAGATAGGCATCCGCCTGAGCTTGAACGACGCTAACCAGGGCTTCACAGCCTTTATCATGAACTTCTTCACTTTTTTTGCCTAAATTCGGGACAATTAAGATAATCAAAACAGAAATGATCATTAGAACGATCAGCATTTCGATTAATGTGAAACCACGCTCATTTTTAAACACGTTTGACATCTCCTTTTTAGATAGTATCGATTAACTGGAACATCGGCCACATGAGCGCCATGTATATGAAAATAACAAGACTTGCTAAAATCAGAAAGAAAACGGGCTGAATGTATGTGATAGCTTTCATTATTTTGCGGTGTATTTCTTCGGTTTGAAATTCTGCGTAAATGGATAAGTCTTTTTCCAATTCTTCTGTATCTGCATTCTTTTGAAAAATAACTGAAATTTGTTTATCGAATAGTGGTAAATTTGCCATTAGCCCGGTTATATAAATCCCTCGGGATAGTTCAGCGGTCAGGAGTGAGGCATAGTGTGCAAGAATCGGTTGTTTTTTCTGTTCGGACATACTGACCAGAATTTCTTTTATAGAAAGCCCTGTCGACAGTAATGAACTGAGGTGAGTCGCAAATAAAAATGAGATTTCCATCGTTTTATACTGCCGGTATACTGGAAGCAGATTAAAAAACCTGATCCGTTTATCAACACTTATTTTTTTCTGATTGATCTGCCAAATTAAAAAACCGAAGACAAGAAAAACAATCAAAATCATGAAAAATCGAATGGTGAAGTCAATCATCCCCATTGCTAGCATAACAGTCGAGGCAGTTTCACTGTTATTTTGAAATAAGTCGATAAATGATGGAAGAACCGACTGTTTGACAAAATATAAAAGAACTGCAAATATAACGAGCAGGATGATGGGGTATCGAGCTGCCTCCTGGAATTTTTTCGTGTAAACGATACGCTGTTCGAACATTGTCATGCACTTCTCAATGCTTATACGCAGGTCACCATTGCTGCGTACAAAGTATAAGTAAGCTGTAATGGTCTGATTGAAATGAACTTTTTCCAGTGCCTCATCGAAGTGACTTCCTGATTTAAGATAATAGATAACGGAGGAGGCGATCGGTTTCAACTGTGTATCCCACTGTATAACACCAAGAGCTTCAACGATTGGATATCCATTGTTCAACAATCGCGACAGACGATATAAAAAGCGTAATTGCAGCTCTTTTTTGGGACTATTATTGATTGGCCTCCAAAACCGCTTCATTCCCAATGAACCCATATGCATAGGCCTTCTTTCGTAAGTGATGGAATGTGTGAAAATAATGTGCTGATGGTATATCTTCTCCCTTAATCACAGTTTCAAGCAGCTGCCCATCCAGCAGTTCCATGATGGCAGCACGTCTTGTTATATGCTGGTTAATTTGTATCGGAACCAGCTGAAGGGCCGCTACTGCTATTAAAGACTGCATCAGATCAGAACTCTTTATCCCCATTTCCAGCAATCGATGTATAGTGCCTGCTGCATTCTTAGCATGCAGTGTACTCAATACCAAATGTCCGGTCAGTGAAGCATCAAAAGCAAACTCTGCTGTGAACCGATCTCTGATCTCACCCACCATAATGATATCAGGGTCATGTCTAAGAGCGGCTTTGAGACCGGTTTGATACGTAATTCCCGCTTTTTCATTCACTTGCACCTGCAAAATGTCACGGATTTCCTTTTCAATTGGATCTTCAAGAGTAATTGTTTGATATGACTTTTCGGATAGAATGGATTGCAACAATGCATACAGAGTCGTGGTTTTGCCACTTCCTGTAGGTCCTGTGAGAAGAATGATGCCATTGCGGCCTGTAATCCATTCCTTCAGTTTTTTCAATTGATTGGGAAAAAGGAAAAGTTTATCAAGGGTAAGATTGTTTTCCTGCGGGAGTATGCGGATCGCAAGGCTTTCCAGATGGTTAACCGGAAGTGTCGACAAACGCAATGCATAACAGTTGTTCAACTGCTCATGAATGATCGTGCCATTTTGCGGTTTACGCACTTCCCCTATATCCATTCCTGATGTAAACTTGTAATAAGTCAGCAATAATTGGTATTGACTGGCTGAAATTGTTTTGTGAAGCATTCTATTGCCGTTTATACGGAAGTAAATGTTGACCTGCTTGGAGAAAGGATAAAAGTGGATATCTGAAGCATTTACTTTAACAGCGGATTGCAGTAGACTTTCAGAGAGTCTGGAAGCTGTGTCCAATCACTTGTCACCTCCTTTGTATGACTATATTCGACATGTTTCATAAAACTCCTTCTTTTTTTAGAAATTATTTTTAAAATTTTTAAGGCAGGTTGAAGCGAATGCAAACAGTCTATTTAATCGGATTCATGGGAAGCGGAAAAAGTACGGTTGGAAAGCTGCTGCATGAAACATTAGGAGGCATGTATGCAGATACAGATCAAATGATTATTGATAAGTATGGCGAAATCGTATCGATCTTTGAACAGAAAGGCGAAAAACAATTTCGTTATTACGAATCCGAAATGCTTAAGCATACAGCAGGTGGAAAATTTATTGTTTCAACTGGAGGCGGAATTATAGAACGGCAGGAAAATGGTGAGTTTATGAAAAACAATGGACGGATTGTTTATTTGGCTACATCATTTGATGAGATTACCAGGCGATTGGGAAATGATCCGGAAAGACCATTGTGGGATAAAAATCATTCAGAAAAAGAACGGCTATATCAGCGTCGCAACAGAATTTATTCGGCGTTAGCCGATCTTAAAATCATGACTGATCATAAATCACCACATAGCGTAGCCAAGGAAATACTTGGGTACCTTCAATAAGGTGTATGATTTTCAAACTGGCTGGTCAATACTAAAATAAGAATCGAAACAGAAAGGTGTCAATATACATGCCTTTGAATGATTATGTTAAGTATTTGACTGAGCGGATTACCTCCTATATTGATACACCGACAAACGAAAAAAGGGAACAGAAGCTTAAAAATAAGAGTGAAGAACCGGTCTATTCAAATAAATGGCTAGGTATTTTGCCGTTCGCTTTTAAAATTATTAAAAAGAAATTCGAATGACAGGCTCACAAAAGATAGAGCCTGTTTTTCATTTAATCCTGCAAATAAAAAATACCTCCGTTAACAACTTTAAATGTGATATGCGGTGAATAGCGTTTTCTTATTTCTTCCATTTCTTTTTCCATTTCGTGTTCATTCGATCCTTCTTTATAGAAGTGACGGACCAAATCAAGTTCCTCCTCCATTGTTTTGTGTGATGCTTCTGCCCAGTCATGATCCTGATCGCGGACATAACTTTCGAGTACATTTTCAATCCGTTTAAATCCACTGTGCAGTTTGACCATAGGTGAAATGGTATAACAGTAATCGGGAATCGTATTTTGTAAAACTTTATGCTGAAGTTCTTCCATCATTTCCAGTTTCATAATACCGTTAACAAGGTGAAGGCCAATTGAAATCATTTCATCTTTTTTTTGTTTCCCCTGATAGCTGATTTTAATATTGCTGATGAGCCACGGATATAGTGCGGTTCTTTGTTTCGTATCGATTTGTTCAAATAGTTTCGTGTATTTCTCGTGTTCCTGCAGATGATTCATAATTTGATGCAGGCGCGGGCTTCCATAATGGATCCATTCGCACTTACCGTCCCTTTTTTGAGGATTAGTTATTAATGTAAGTTGTTTAGGATCACCAGGGTGACCCATTTTCTTGATATAATGCCAGTAAAAGGGACGGTTCATTAATGCACGGTCCATTTCTTCCGTTAATTGTACGGTCAACACACCATCATGATTATATATTAATTCACAGTGATGTGCTGTGAAATAAGATTGTAAAAAGTCGTGCAGATTGTTAATGGCCATATTGTTGCTCCCCCTGTTCCGCTTCACTACGTGTCATTTGTATAACTGAGGACAGATTATCCAATTTTATCCTGGCCTCACCTGTTGATGCTGATTCAGAAAAAATCGTTTGGATTTCAGATTCGACATCATTTATATTTAGTTCAGCAAGAATACTGTCTAAGTGACCAATCACCTGTTCGAATAAATTAATTTTCTCATATAAAAGGGTCATGATGTGTTCTTCCACTGTTTTGCGGATAGCTATATTATAAATGTGAACATCGTTCTTTTGGCCATACCTGTGAATTCGGCCGATGCGTTGTTCAAGCCGCATGGGGTTCCAGGGAAGGTCATAGTTAATCAAATGGTTGCAGAATTGCAGGTTGATGCCTTCACCGCCGGCTTCGGTCGCAATCAGAACTTGTGCATGGTGTTCAAACAGCTGTTTCATCCAATCTTTCTTCCCTTTTTTAAAGCCGCCCCTATAAGGAACGGAAATAATTCCGTTTTCCTTTAAATACCATTGCAAATAAACCTGAGTTGCCCGGTATTCGGTAAAGACAATCACTTTTTCACCACCGGTCTGTTGAATTAAATCTACAACTTTGGCTGCTTTTACATGCTGAGGGAGCTGCTCTATTTCATTGGTGATTGGCTTTATCAGCTTTTCCCTTGGACTATCGGTAACCATTTTTTGTAAGGACAGATAGCAGGCCTCCCGAGATGAGCAAAGCTCTCTAAGCAATGTGATTTTTGAAAAAGCCGGAAAGACATCAACGGTATTCTCCAAATGGGAGTACACATCCATTTCCTCCTTAGTGAAGTCAATCCAGACAGTTTCAATGTTTCGCTTAATTGCATCAAACTTTATGTTTTGCCGTGTATGACGGATCATGACCTTTTGGATTAAATGCTTCAAATAGCCATCCTCTTTCAATTTTTTACGATCTTTCCCATATCGTTCAAGAAAACTGTCATAATCACCCAAATGGCCAGGTTTTAAAATAGAAACCAGGTTAAAGATTTCAACCAGCCTGTTTTGCACAGGGGTAGCTGTCAGCAGCAGACAATATTTTTTCTTTAGCAACTTTACGAATTCAAAATTTTTTGTTTTGTGATTTTTTAATTTATGTGCTTCATCCACCAGCAAAAAGTCATAGTCTTGTTCCAAGATCTGTTCGCGGTGTGGTGCCTTTTTTGCTGTATCAATTGACGTGATAATCACATCATATTGATCCCATGGATAACTTTTCCTAAAAGTCACAGCCGGGATGTGAAATTTTTCGTTCAGCTCCTGAGCCCATTGATTGACTAAAGAAGCCGGTACAATAATCAGTATTTTTTTAGCTAGTCCCCGAAGCATATACTCTTTTAGTATAAGACCTGCTTCAATGGTTTTACCGAGTCCGACTTCATCGGCTAGAATCGCCCGACCGTTCATTTCCTCAAGAACTTGCCGGGCAGTGGACACTTGATGATCCAAAAAATCCATCTGCGGCAAATACTCCAATGCTTTCAGTCCCTCAAACGATGGTGCCATTGTTGTCAAGGCTGCATCGTAATTCATTTTAAAAAGGTCCCATGAAGAAAAAGGCCCTTCCGTTTCCAGTCTTTCTGCAAAACCGTCCATAAACACGGAATCCCGCTTGATATCTATTTGGTTCATCCTATACTCCTTTTTCACAAAGTTGTGATTATCTCTACTTTTAGTATCGTTCATATGGTACAATGTAGGTAATATAGATAGCTTTTTCCTGAATTTATACATAGTATAACCAAAACAGTAAATATCATGATGCGAATGAATACAAGGGGAGAGCTTACTGTTCAAGGGAGCAGTAACGCCGAAGGAGCAAACGTTCAGTGAATCTCTCAGGCAAAAAGACTCTTGTAGGACGCAGCTCTGGAGAGTGTTTACGATAGTAAACCACCCACGAAGCAAACACTTTTGCGTATGAATGCGGTTTTACAAAAGTGTGCAACTTTCTGGTTGAAGGACAGAGATTTCCTTGAAGGTGAGGGAATCTCTTTTTTTGTATGCAGAAAAAGGAAGTCCCATGGCCGAACATTATTTTAAAAGGAGTTGATGGGATGAGCGAATTAAAACAAACACCGTTATTCCCCGAATATGAAAAATGGGGGGGGAAGACAGTTAACTTTGGCGGATGGGATTTGCCTGTTCAATTTGGCGGCATCAAGCACGAACATCAAATAACCCGATCGAAAGCCGGCTTATTTGATGTTTCTCATATGGGGGAAATCATGGTTCAGGGATCGGAAAGTCTGGATTATTTGCAGGAAATTGTCACAAATGATGTTTCCAAATTGACACCTAAGCGTGCACAATATACTTTTATGTGCTATGAAGATGGCGGCACCGTCGATGATTTTATTATTTATATGCTGGATACAGATAAGTATTTACTGGTTGTCAATGCAGCAAACACCGAAAAAGATTTGGAATGGCTGAAAGATCATAACGATAAAGGGGTTTTGATTGAAAATGTCAGCCCGTACTATGTCCAGCTTGCTCTGCAGGGTCCTAAAGCGGAAGCGATTTTGCAGCGATTGACTGATACGGATTTAAGTCAGATTAAGTTTTTCAGGTTTGAAAATCCCGTGTATTTTCATGGTGCTGAAGCAGGAGCTATTGTGTCGCGCACAGGTTATACGGGAGAAGATGGTTTCGAGATTTATATTGATGCAGATCAAGGCAGAGAACTATGGAATCGCATTATGGAAGCGGGTAACGACGATGGCCTGGAACCGATTGGCCTTGGAGCCAGGGATACACTTAGATTTGAAGCAAACCTGCCTTTATATGGTCAGGAACTTTCCGAAACAATTTCCCCGATTGAAGCGGGTATGAAGTTTGCGGTAAAAGTTAATAAAGGGCAAGCTTTTATCGGTAAAGATGCATTAAAACGGCAAATTGATAATGGCCCGCCGCGAAAGCTTGTTGGGATCGAAATGATCGATAAAGGAATTCCGCGAACGAATTACCAGGTTTTTGCAGGTGATAAAGAAGTGGGTTATGTTACAACAGGCACGCAGTCTCCAACATTAAACAAAAATATTGGGTTGGCACTTGTAAAAACTGATTTCGCTGCAGAAGGAACTGAGTTATTCATTCAGGTAAGAAAGCGGAAACTAAAAGCGGTTGTAGTAAAAACACCATTTTATAAACGTGAACAATGAGGGGGAGGTTTATATGGAATTTCGCTATTTACCAATGACGGAATCGGATAAAAAAGAAATGTTGAATACCATTGGCGTCGAGTCGACAGATGCGCTTTTTGCTGACATCCCGGATGACGTCCGCTTAAACGGTGAATTAAATTTAAAAAAACCGGCTAATGAAGCAGAGCTTATGAAAGAACTGACAAGAATGGCCGGAAAAAATGCCAATTTAAAAGAATACAGCTCGTTTCTTGGTGCAGGCGTTTATGATCACTTTATCCCGTCTGTTGTCGATCATGTTATATCGCGTTCCGAATTTTATACAGCTTATACGCCGTATCAGCCGGAAGTTTCTCAAGGGGAATTACAGGCGATTTTTGAATTTCAGACAATGATTTGTGAACTGACTGGAATGGAAGTGGCAAATTCTTCAATGTACGATGGAGGAACAGCCCTTGCTGAAGGCGTAACGTTAAGTGCCGGGCAGACAAAACGAAGAAAAATCATCATATCCAAAACAGTTCATCCCGAATCCCGCCAAGTCATTCAAACGTATGCGAAAGGGCAAAACCTGCAAGTTGTTGAAATAAACGCCGTTAATGGTATAACAGATCTGCACCAGCTGGAAAAAGAGATAGATGAAAATACAGCAAGTGTTGTAATTCAGTATCCCAATTTTTTTGGGCAAATTGAACCATTGGATAACATAAATGAGGTTATCCGACAACAAAAAAAGACGATGTTCATTGTTTCCAGTAATCCACTGGCACTTGGCTATTTAACACCACCAGGTGACTTTGGTGCTGATATTGTCGTTGGCGATACACAAGTGTTTGGTATCCCAGCTCAATTCGGCGGTCCGCACTGCGGATATTTTGCGACAACGGACAAGCTCAAGCGAAAAGTACCCGGGCGGCTGGTTGGTCAGACAACCGATGAAGAAGGTGAACGTGGTTTTGTACTGACACTGCAGGCAAGGGAACAGCATATCCGACGTGATAAGGCAACTTCCAACATATGTTCCAATCAGGCTTTGAATGCGCTTGCCAGTTCTGTCGCGCTGAGTTCAATCGGAAAACGCGGACTGCGTAAAATGGCAGTTTTGAATATGCAAAAAGCACGTTATGCCAAACAACAACTGGCATCCGCTGGAATACCTGCAGTTTTTTCAGGTCCATTTTTCAATGAACTGGTCATTAAACTTCCTGAAGATGCAGCACGTATCAATGAAAAGCTTTTAGCAAGCGGTATTATTGGTGGGTATGATCTTGGAGTCGACTATCCGGAATGGAAAAATCATATGCTTATTGCTGTCACTGAAAATCGTACGAAAGATGAAATTGATACGTTTGTAAAAGAATTGGGGGATATCCATGGCTAATACAGACTTTCCATTAATTTTCGAGCGTGGAAAAGCAGGAAGAACAGGCTACAGTTTTCCGGAATTTGATGTTCCGGAAATGGATTTGGACAATGAATTTGATAGAAACTACATCCGTTCAGACGCGCCTGAATTGCCGGAAGTAAGTGAACTTGATATTATGCGTCACTACACAGCATTATCAAGACGCAATTATGGTGTAGATTCCGGCTTTTATCCGCTTGGATCATGCACGATGAAATATAACCCGAAAATTAATGAAGACGCAGCAAGGCTTGCCGGTTTCAGTCATATCCATCCTCATCAGGATCCAAAAACGGTGCAAGGCGCCATGGAAATGATGTACGATCTGCAATCCGGCCTTAGTGAAATCACCGGCATGTATGACTTCTCGCTGCAGTCAGCAGCCGGCGCTCAGGGTGAATGGAGCGGGTTGATGATGATTCGTGCTTTTCATGAAGCAAACGGCGATTATAAGCGTACGAAAGTCATTGTGCCGGATTCTGCCCACGGTACAAATCCGGCATCAGTCACAGTCGCCGGTCTTGATGCCGTTACGGTTAAAACAAATGAACAAGGCTTAGTCGACCTTGAAGATTTGAAACGTGTCGTTGATCAGGAAACAGCCGCATTAATGTTGACAAACCCGAATACATTGGGATTATTTGAAACGGAAATCATGAAAATGGCAGAGATAGTTCATAAAGCAGGCGGAAAGCTATACTATGATGGTGCAAATCTGAACGCGATTATGGGATACACCCGTCCTGGAGATATGGGATTTGACGTTGTACATTTAAATTTACACAAAACGTTCACCGGTCCCCATGGAGGTGGCGGACCAGGATCAGGACCGGTCGGTGTAACATCGGAATTCGCACCTTTTCTGCCAAAACCAGTGCTTACAAAAAAGGATAGTTTATTTGTATTTGATTACGATCGCCCTGATTCGATTGGGCGGATTAAGCCATACTACGGAAACTTCGGCATTTACTTAAGGGCCTACACGTATATTCGAACAATGGGTGCAGAGGGTCTGAAAAAAGTAAGCGAATATGCGGTATTGAATGCGAACTATTTGATGCGGAGACTGGAACAAGAGTATTCCTTGCCATATCAGCAGCATTGCAAGCACGAATTTGTTTTATCGGGCAAAAAACAAAAACAACTGGGTGTCCGCACCTTGGACATTGCTAAACGGCTCCTTGATTACGGGTATCATCCGCCAACCATTTATTTTCCATTAAATGTGGAAGAAGCTATGATGACCGAACCGACTGAAACCGAATCGAAAGAAACATTGGATGGTTTCATTGATGCCATGATACAAATATCCGATGAGGCGAAAAATAAACCAGAATTGGTTCAGGAAGCGCCACATAATACGGTTGTCAAACGTATGGATGAAACAACAGCCGCCCGCAAACCAATATTACGTTATCATAAATAAAAAAGAACGGGGCTGTTGCCCTAAGTAGTTCATTTACAACGGAGAAAAAATAAAAACCCAATACATTTAGCGTACTAAAATCACATAACATTTAGTACGCTATTTTTACTTTCATAACAGCATTTTCAAGGAAAAATTGATATTTATAATTCGTATTAGCCCAAGTTTCGGCAAAAATTTTATAAAAGGGGCAAAATCAAACATGTAACATCTTATAAACCCCGGTACTATAGGGTTGAACTTTAAATTTGGCAATTGTAGTGACCAAATAAAAAATGAAGATACTGCTATACGGGGATTTTTAAGCCTTTAAGCCGAAATTGGGTTAGCAGAATAAATAACAAAGTGACATAAATATTGTCACTGCCCTGAAAGTATTGAAGAGAAGGGTCAAAATTTACTGTGCGAAAATCCCTTTTAATTTACATGCTATTTTAGTGTGTGTAGTGATGTATCCAGGTTTTCTAAATATTTGTGTTACAATAAATCTAAAGATTGCAACGAAGAGCTTAGATTGAACATTCTGGGCTTCAATTTTATAGAACAAAAATGGAGAGATTGTAAGAAGCAAACAGGGAACCTCGCAAGGTGGCTTATGCGAAGCTTTGCATAAAATACCAAGAAATATTTGAGAAAAAAACACCAGATAACCTTGAAGAAATAAAAGAAACATTTAATTCAAATGCGACTGAAAAGGAAAGTAAATATTTATTCAATCAGGGTGTTATTAGTTATATTAAAAGTTTTTCACGACAGACAAAAAATGGAGTGATGGTTTTGCTGAATGACGAGAAGAACTCATTCAATAAAAATTAGAGGGACTTTCATTTCGAACCTTTACAAGAGCAATTGTGTACCAACATATTTTCCAGGAAACAGACAATTTACTATAAAATGGTTATCAGGGAGGGTGATAAATGAAAAAAGTTATTAGCTGGTCAATATTATCATCCATAATAATTGCTCTAGTTGTTTGGGTTGCAAGTATTATTTTTACATTTTCATATAATGAATGGAGTGTAAATGTCAACGATAATATGTACAGTTTTGACTGTTTAAGAATGTACAGTTTTGTTCATGGTACATAA
This sequence comes from Lentibacillus kapialis, assembly GCF_014646635.1. GTDB lineage: Bacteria > Bacillota > Bacilli > Bacillales > Amphibacillaceae > Lentibacillus > Lentibacillus kapialis. Next base: position 55 of record NZ_BMNQ01000047.1, on the reverse strand, counting down.
CCGAATTTTTATTCCATTTACCTATAATTTACCGTATATTGATCACCTTCCCGTA
>NZ_BMNQ01000046.1 GCF_014646635.1 Lentibacillus kapialis | reverse complement strand
TGCCGCCGACTTCCTTCCGATTCCACCTCGCAGTGGACACCCTTGTCTTTGGCTAGCGGTTCCTACTACCAAGCCCGCAGGAGACTTTCACTCCCTAGACATAGCACATGCCCGGCGCACTAAAAACGGCAGGAAGGTTACGATAGGCACCTTCCTGCCGTTTAACAAAACCATAAAATGAATTAAGCAAGCTGACTTTCCCTCAAGTGTCCGACTGCTGTTATGATCCCCAACTCATGATGGTCCTCCTCATAAAGAGCGCTTTGCACAAAGCGGACCTCACCATTATCACCGCGTATTTGCAACTTAAAAAACGCTCCGCTATCCTGCAAAGCATAATAAAATTGTTCAACCCGGTCTATTTTCTTGCCATTAACCTTAGTAATCGTTTCACCAACCAATATTCCCAGACGGTCGGCAGGTGTCCCCGGAACCACAGCCAACACCTGAATTCCTCTTGCATTCTGAGTGAAAAATGGCGCTTTACTTTGATCGAATCTTCGGTGTTTAAAGTTGATAAATTCCCGTCCAATAATACCGGTAACAATTGCTGCAAGTGCTAACCATCCGATAAACATACTTCCGGCTGAAAGCAGCAAAACTGCCAGACCTAATATTCGAAGCGGGTACGCTAAGCGGTTCACAGCTTTCTCAGGTAATTCACTTCGTACAGTGTGGTCAAAACCCATTAAAAATGGAACAAGCACCAAACTGTAGCTGTCATCTCCTACTGAAATATATGGCCAAAAAGAAGCGATAGACGTAAGCGGACCTGATGGAATAAGAACGAAAAAAGGAATAAGGGTCATCTTTTTAATATGATGTATACCAATCCATGTGCCACGGCGCCCAAGCTCCATATCTGGAAAAGTTCCGTTCCGGTTATGCCGCTTTAAAAGAAACGCTTCGGCCACGATTAATAAGGCAAACAGCAAGCTCAGCCCAGTAAAATTAGCTCCATTCAATAAATCCATAGTGATAAATGACTGATTTTCAAGTACAACTGGTGCCAGCAACAATAACAAGAATGTTATTCCAATGGTGTAAACAGGTGACAGCAACGTCAAACGCATTGACAAACTGAGCAGGATGGTCACCACTGCAAGCAGTATAATCGTGTCTTTTGAGACTACCAAGCCTGCTCCTATCGTTATCATGGATATAACAACACCGAATATGATGGATAGCGGCCATGTGTTCTTCCATTCGGAAAAGATATCAAAAATTTTCAAACCAAAATGTTGACGTTCTTTCTTAATTCGCTTATAGCCAACAACCATTGATAGAAAAAGTGTCCAATAAACAAGAGGGTTTAAGAAAAATTTTCCTATTCCGGAAGCCAGTTCCATAAGCCAGGTTTGTACCACATTCATCACCTTCTATTATTTTATGCAACTTGTCCAACATTTCGTTATTGAACAAACTTGTCTTTAGATTATATTCGGGATTTGTCGAATATCTCCTGCATGTTATGAAAAGAAAACCGCGAGAATAACCCGCGGACATCTTCATTCATATAATGCATCAAGTGCATTTGTCATTTGCTTATCATCTTGACCGTTACGAATTCGTTCTACAACACTGGTTTCGGCTGTACCCGCCGTTTTTTCATTCACTTTACCATTCACCTTCAAATCATGATCTGCCTGAAAGTTTTCGACAGCTGCCTTGGTATCTTTACTGAAGTAGCCGTCTGTACGCCCCGGATTGTAGCCTAAGCCTTTCAGCATCACCTGTATACTTTTAACACTGTCACCTGTTTCGTCATATGTGAGAGGCTCTTCTACTTGTACAGGATTTGTAAAATAATATTCAGGCTGTTTAACTTTTACAGTCGGCTTAACACCCTTTTCATGTATCCAGTTGCCTTTGGGTGAAAGCCATTTGAAAAATGTTAATTTGACTCTGCTTCCATCGTCACCAACCGGGACTGCCTGCTGAACAGTTCCTTTGCCGAAGCTTTTTGTACCGACAACATCATACCCGACTTCCTTCATAGCTACAGCCAAAATTTCTGAAGCAGATGCACTACCTTCGTTAATCAGCACACTGATTGGATAGGGTTTTTTCTCGCTCAGATTGGAATAGGATTTATCCGCTTCACCGTTCTGTTTCTCAATTTGAACGTATGGAATATCTTTCGGAATGAAGTTTTTCAGTATACCTTCCACAGAGGATAATACACCACCCGGGTTGCCGCGCACATCAATGACTAAGCCCTCTATATTTTTCTTTTCCAGTGATTTCAGCTGCTTATTGAAATGCTCGGCAGTATTTTCCGCAAAGGATGTTATCTCGATGACTCCCGTTTTCTTTCCATCGATGGATTTCACTTCAGAATAAACAGTTTCCACCGGGATGTCATCACGCTCAATAGTTACGTCAAATGGTTCTGAAACACCGGAGCGCTGAATTTCAAGGACAACTTCGGAACCTTTTTTACCGCGTATTTTTTCTACTGCTTCGTTCAAACTCAATCCGGCAACACTTTCTCCATCAACACTCAATATCTGGTCATTCGGCCGAAGTCCTGCTTTTTCGGCGGGCGAATCTTTAATCGGTGAAACAATGGTTACTTTTTCGTTCACCATGGAGACTTCAGCACCGATCCCTTCGAATGACGATTCAATTGTTTCATTAAATTGCTGCATCGTCTCGACATCCATATAAGAACTGTAGGGATCATCCAATGACGTCACCATTCCCTTAATGGCGCCTTCAATTAACTGCTTGTCTTCAATATCTTCTAAGTAATGTTTTTTTATTAAATTATAGGTTTGTACAACTTTTTGCATGTTTTCCGGCGGTTGACTGCTGATCTCGCCGGATGTATCAACCGACGCCTGCTGATCGCCGGCCGGTGACTGATCAGGCTGTGCCAGCTTCACCCCCAGAAATGCACCTGCAAACCCCAAAAGAAGTGCAGCCACTAAAAGAAGTGTAATATATCTCTTTTTCATATTCATTATTTCACCCCAACTTAAATTTGCTGGTTGTTTGTTCATATCATATGTCGAAGGATGATAATCGATGAGCCGTTTTTCATTGAGAAAAAGGCATCACACCGAAAATGTGCGATGCCTTTAATAATATAGTGTATGCCGGCAAAATGCAATGACATGTATTCATTTTTATGGTTAGTTCAGATAACCCATTGGATTAACTGCGTTACTTTTTGAAGCGTTCCAGCCGCCCTTGTGAATTTCAAAATGCAAATGGGGGCCCGTGGATCGCCCTGTATTTCCACTGGATCCAATTGTCTGACCACCACTGACTGTCTGACCGGCTGACACAGAAATACCGCTCAAATGGGCATATAATGTTGTATAAGAGATTCCATTAATCGAATGGGAAACCAACACAGCATTTCCATAACCATTCATCGTGCCATCATACTCTGTATGTGTTGAGATAACAACACCTGAAGCAGCAGCACCCACTGATGTACCTATTCCAACCCCGAAATCAACACCGGCATGAAAACTGCCTCCACGTGGTCCATATCCCGATGTGAGACCTGCACCCGGAACCGGTGAGCTGAATGTTCCGCCGCCGCTTGAACTGGACTGAGGTGTTGCAGTCGAACCGGAATCGTCGCTTGAACTGTTGCTCGAGCTGTTGTTCGAACTGCTGCTCGAACTACTGCTGGAATCGCTATTGGAATTATTGTTCGCTTTTCTCTCTTTTTCCCGTTGCCTTTCTTTAGCAAGCTGTTCAAGTTTTTCTTTTTCTTGTTTGGCGAGCTCAATAGCTTTTTGATTGGCTGCTTCTTGTTTACGAAGTATTTCCTGTTCATCTTCCAAACTTACTTTGTGATTCTCAAGTTCGCCTTCTTTCTCTTCAAGTTCGCCAAGCAGATTTTCTTTTTCACTCATTTGGTCATCCAATTCCGACTTCAATGACTCAAGTTCTTGTTTTTGATTGTTAAGGGAAGCTTTCTTATCTTCTACTTCAGCTTTCTTTTGTTCAACATTTTTTTTCTTGTTTTTCACTTCAGCTTGCTTATTCTCGACTTCCTGCTTCTCCCGTTTGTGAGTTTCCATAATATCTTTGTCCTGATCCATTATCTCATTAACTGCCGAAGATCTGCTGATTAAATCACTAAAACTTTTCGCACCGAAAATAACTTCTATGTATTTCATGCTTCCGCCGTTTGACTGAATAGCACGCAGACGATCTTTAAGGAGCTTTTCCCGTTTTTTAATCCGCTCTTTCAACTCTTGTATTTCTTCTTTTAATGTTTCAATCTGTGCATGGAGTTCATCAATTTGATTGTCCAACTTATCAAGCTGCGCATTAGTGTCAGCTATTTCATTCTCTTTTGTACTAATCTTTTCTCTGGTATTTGTCAGCTTTCCATCGATAGTTGTGATTTCGCTATTCACGGAATCCTGTTTATTCCGGTTCTTCTCGATTTTTTCTTCTGTATTCTTTTTATTATCTTTCAGCTCGGATTTTTCTTTTTGTATTTCTTCTTGTTTATTCTTTTTATTTTCAATCTTTTGTTCTAAGTTATCAGTGGATTGAGCAGATACTTTATGTAAATTTGCAAAACCTGTACTAAGAACCATTAATCCGATAAGTAAATAAGAAATAAATTTTTTCATTCTCGTTTCCCCTCTCCGCTATGTCTAGTCCAATAGATTTTAAGATTAATATGTCATTTTGGTTTTAAATCACCTTGTCGTTTATCATCAATGTCGACATTCAATTTTAGCAGGCATTATCTCAGGTTCTATGAGAGATGTTCAGCCCTGTTATTGTCCAAGGAGCTCTCCCCGCTCCTTGGGTTGAAAGCAAATCGAAAAACAATTCATACTTACACTTTCAAGAATTTGCGAACACTCATAACACTTCCCCATATGCCGATGAATGTTCCTATAACCAGAATAACGAGTGCGAGCTGCCAAGCAAACGGGTTAAATGGCAACAGTTTAACAAAGGCATAGCTAATTTGATCTTTCAAGTTGTTGTCCAAATAATAATAGCCTGTTAATACTGCAGTGATTGGTACGATGGCCCCTAAGATCCCGTGCAGCATCCCTTCAATAAAAAATGGCCAGCGGATGAAGCCGTTTGTAGCTCCGACAAGCTTCATAATTCCAATTTCTCTGCTTCGTGCCATAATTGTGAGTTTAATCGTATTTGAAATAAGGAATATAGCTGTAAAGACTAAAGCAGCAATCAGTACAAGCCCGATATTACGTGCATAGTCATTGAATTGGAACAGCCGGCGAATAACATCCTGCCCGTAGTTAACTTCCTGAATACCGTCCAATTGGCTGATCTGGTTCGCCAGAGCTTGTGTTTCACTTGGCTCTGCCGCCTTAACAATATAGGCGTGACTCAATGGATTATCCTGTTCAAACATCTGCCAAGTTGACCCTTCTTTGCCCATATCGTCAATCAGGTGCTCAAGCTGCTCATCCTTGGAAGTAAATTCAACGCTTTTGGTCCCTTCTATTTGCTTAATGGTCGTTCCAAGCTCCTGAATTTGTTCCTCTTCTGCTGTAAGGTCAATTAATGCTTTAATCTCGACATCTTCTTCCAAACCGTTTGCCATATAATTAAGATTCAGCATTAACGCAAGAAAAGCTCCCACCAGAAGCAACGTCGTGGTCACTGCACCAACTGATGCTACTGTCATCCAACCATTCCGGAAAATATTTTTAATGCCTTCCCGGAGATGGCGTTTTGTTGTCCTAAGCTTCATAGCCGTAATCACCTCTGTGTTCGTCACGGAAGATCAAGCCATCTTCAATGGCAATGACACGTTTTTTTACCGTATTGACAATTTCTTTGTTGTGGGTGGCCATGACAAGGGTTGTACCTTTCGCATTAATTTCTTCAAAAATCCGCATGATCCCCCATGATGTGTCAGGATCTAGATTCCCGGTCGGTTCGTCCGCAATGACAATCTTAGGATAGTTTACAATAGCACGTGCGATTGATACGCGCTGCTGCTCTCCTCCTGATAATTCATCCGGAATGAAGCGTGCTTTATTTTTAAGACCAACCAGCTCAAGCACATCCATGACACGTTTGCGGATATTGCGGGGCGACTCTTCAATAACCTCGAGCGCAAATGCAATATTTTCATAGACTGACAGTTTTGGGAGCAGTTTAAAATCCTGAAAAATGACGCCTACATTACGTCGTAAGAAAGGAACTTTTCTCTTTTTTAAAGTACTTAAATCCGTATCATCAATGATGACTGTTCCAGTTGTGGGCCTCACTTCACGATAGATAAGCCTTATAAACGTTGATTTGCCCGCACCGCTTGGCCCGACGACATATACAAATTCACCCTGATCAATATCTATATCAATTCCATTAAGGGCAGAAACACCATTGGCATAAGTCTTGTAAACATCCTTCATATTAATCATTTGAATATCACCTTTATTCCGTAATGCTGCTTTTATCTCAGTTGTAAGTTTCCTTGCACAAATCGGTGCCGGAAAAATAAGGAAAGAGCTCCCCTTTTTCCGGCGACGGAGTTTATTCAGGCTGATTCGGGAATTTTCGGCAATAAAATGCCCTATCCACTAATATCTTTTTCAGCCTTTTAGAAAAACTCGCCATTCGCCTCGCTTTATAGCGAATGCCGCAACTTTTCTTATAAGGTCATCCATAATTTATACTTTCTGACGTTATAAAAAAGACTTACCCTCTTTCTTAAAACGAGTTAATGTATGTAATTTTTATCTATTATAACATTTTTCAGCACGAATTTTATGTTTATAACATTACATTTTCATTTCAATTCATTTCAATTTAATCACTTTAAACACAATCCTGTAACATTCAGTAGTATTGATGCAAATTATGTAAAAAATAAGAAAAATGAAATGGCTACGGATAATCCGCTACCGGTTAAGGAAGGCTAAAAATTGCATGAGCTAGCGTATGGTTAACCGGCTCTCCCTTGTAATAGGCAAGCCGTTTTTTATATGTTGGCGGATACGAGAGATGTTCGCGAAATTTCGGGGATGTTCGAGGGAGATACTCTCTCCCGTGGTGATATTTTCTCCCTCGGGGCGATAAGGTCTTTCAGAATAAACTTTCTGACGTTATTTAAAAAACATCATGCTTCCCTGTTATTGATATACTTACCGATCAGTAAGCTATGGTCAGCTAAAGCCCGCCGATGAGCTGTTTTCGTTTTCAAATCAAAATCCTTTATTAAATTTCGTGAATGACCATATTAGCAAGTTTGGGTGTCATTTTGACTGGAAAAAAGCGAACAAATTGTGAACTTGAGCCAATCCAATAGCACTGCATCTTGAACGAAAACCAAAATTTAAGAAAAACTCAGCATTCGCCTTGTCTTATAGCGAATGCCGAAGCTTCTTATAAGGTCATCCATAATTTATACTTTCTGACGTTAAAAAAAGTTTGGTCTATCAATCATCATAGACCAAACTTTTCCGGTTATTTCTTTTCGGCTAACCATGAGGCAATCGTTTGTGCGTCCTCATCTGAAACTTGACTCTGGGCCGGCATTTGTCCTTTGCCGTTTTTAATAATGTTAACAATGTCGTCAGCAGAGTGATCAGCACCGACAGAAGTCAAGTCAGGGCCTGCTCCGCCGGAAAGATCCTGTCCGTGGCATGAAGCGCAGTTATTTTGAAAAAGTTCTTCAGCTGCTCCTGCTTCGGAGGTATCCCCACCATCACTTCCGGAAGAGTCGCCGCCATCACCGCCGTTATCTCCTCCGCCGCCACAAGCGCCGAGCACAAGCGCTGTACCGAACAACATTGTCCATAACCATTTTTTCATGTTAAATCCCCCTAACATTATTTTGTAAAAAGGTTATCATATTTATTATAACTCATTACCCAAAAATTAAAACAATAAACCCGTTATTTTTCAGGCTCAGAGGCACAATATATCGTGCAGTGCGGGAGCCGGGGAAATATTTGTCAAATTTATGAACGTTTCATGACTCATACAAGTGCTGAAAATACGTACGAACAATCAACGGGACAAAGCCTCGTTGTTATGACGTCTCATTGTATCAAAGAACGTAAATAAGCATCGATAAATGGATCAAGGTTTCCGTCAACGACACCTTGTGCGTTGCCTACTTCAAAATTTGTACGATGATCTTTTACCATAGTATAAGGGTGAAAAACGTACGAACGAATTTGACTTCCCCAGCCGATTTCCCGCTGCTCACCACGTATTTGATCAAGCTCCTGTTGCTGACGTTCCAGTTCCTGTTGGTACAATTTGGACCGCAACATCTTCATAGCCCGCTCGCGATTTTGAATTTGCGAGCGCTCTGACTGGCAGGTCACAATAATGTTTGTCGGCAGGTGTGTAATACGCACCGCTGAATCCGTCGTATTGACATGCTGACCTCCCGCACCGCTCGCGCGATAGGTGTCAATATTGATATCTTCATTCTTTATCTCAACATCCACATTATCATCCATTTCAGGTGTGACATCACATGATGCAAATGATGTATGACGACGTCCTGAAGAATCGAACGGGGATATACGCACCAGCCTGTGCACACCTTTTTCCGCCTTTAAATAACCATATGCATTATGACCTTTAACCCACAATGTAACACTTTTGACTCCCGCTTCATCACCGGGCAGATAATCCAATGTTTCAATTGTAAAGTTTTTTCTTTCAGCCCAGCGCTGATACATCCGCAAAAGGATACTTGCCCAATCCTGAGATTCGGTGCCACCAGCACCAGGATGCAATTCGAGAATAGCATTATTCTGATCATATGGCTCACTCAATAGCATCAATAGTTCGAAATGATTCATCTCTTTCTGCAATGCTGTTAAGTCTTCTTCAAGATCAGCGAATAATTCTTGATCGTTTTCTTCTTTAACAAGTTCATAAGACACTTCAAGGTTTTCGAGACTGCTTTCCAGCGAGTCAAACCCCTCTACGTATGTCTTCAGACTATTATTTTCATCGATTAATTTTTGCGCTTTCTCCTGATCCTCCCAGAAGGCCGGATCTGCCATTTCAAGCTCCAGTTCCTTGATGCGTTCCCGTTTGACATCTAAGTCAAAGAGACCCCCTGAAGTCATTAATTCGTTTGGTCATCGTTTCCAGTTCATTTCCAATTTCAGCAAGTTCCATATTCTCTCACCTCAAAAAATAATTTAAACTTATCAGCGAAAACACTCCCGTTGATTCGGGAGTGTTCCACGTATACGGTGTGATTATGCACCGTGGCAGTGTTTGTATTTTTTTCCACTACCGCATGGGCACGGCTCATTCCGGCCGACTGTTTCGGTCTTCACGTAAGGTTTCCGGCTCTTTTTCTTTTCTTCCTGATCACCACCGGATACCGCTTGCGTGTCTTTAACGACTTCCTGACGCTGCAGGTTGTCACGTATCTCGGCTTTCATGACATACTTGGCAACCTCTTCTTCAATCTCAACAACCATTTCCTCAAACATCTGGAAACCTTCCGCCTGGTATTCCTGCAACGGATCATTTTGACCGTAAGCCCGCAGATGAATACCTTGACGCAGTTGATCCATCTGGTCGATATGATCCATCCATTTCGTATCAACCGTACGTAATACAATGACTTTTTCAAATTCACGCATTTGTTCAGGCGTCAATTCCTGTTCTTTCTCATCGTAGCGTGTTTTCACTTTCTCAAAAATATAGTCAATGATTTCGTCCGGTTCCTTACCTTTAATATCATCAACTGATATATCATCAGGATTTAACAGGTTGCCGTGAACATACTCGATAATCGAATTAAGTTCCCAATTTTCATCAAGTTCATCCTGTGTATTCGCACCGACAACGCGTTCCAGTGTCGACTTGATCATGCCCTCGACAATTTCCCGCAAATCTTCAGTTGCTTCAATCACGTCAAAACGTTGCTTATAAATGATTTCGCGCTGTTGGCGCAGTACGTCGTCATATGACAACACTGTCTTACGTGCATCAAAATTATTACCTTCAACTCGTTTTTGTGCAGACTCTACAGCACGTGACACCATTTTGCTTTCAATTGGCTGGGTATCGTCCATACCTAGACGGTCCATCATCGAACGCATGTTTTCAGAGCCGAAGCGCCGCATCAACTCATCTTCCATGGATAAATAGAATTGAGACATACCCGGATCGCCCTGGCGTCCTGAACGTCCTCGCAGCTGGTTATCAATCCGACGTGATTCATGACGTTCAGTACCGATAACAGCAAGACCACCCCGTTCCTGCACACCGTCGCCCAGCTTAATGTCTGTACCGCGGCCGGCCATGTTTGTGGCAATTGTAACCGCACCCTTCTGTCCGGCGTTTTCAATAATTTCGGCTTCACGGTAATGATTTTTTGCGTTTAATACATTATGCGGAACCCCTGCTTTTTTCAGCATTTTGGAAATCAACTCCGAGGTTTCGACTGCAACCGTGCCAACCAGTACAGGTTGTCCAGCCTGGTGGCGTTCTTTAATATCCTCTGCGACAGCGCGGAATTTTCCTTCGACAGATTTATAAATCATATCTGACTTGTCATCACGGATTATCGGTTCATTCGTCGGAATGGCAATGACATCCATATTGTAAATATTACGGAATTCTTCTTCCTCTGTTTTCGCAGTACCAGTCATGCCGGCAAGTTTTTCATACATTCGGAAAAAGTTCTGGAATGTAATTGAAGCAAGTGTCATGCTTTCGTTTTGAATCTGCAGACCTTCCTTAGCTTCGATTGCCTGATGAAGACCATCGCTGTAACGGCGTCCTTTCATCAAGCGTCCTGTGAACTGATCGACAATGATTACTTCACCTTCTTGCACCACGTAATCTGTGTCACGATGCATTGATACATGGGCTTTCAGCGCCTGATTAATATGATGCGTTAACGTGACATGATTTAAATCAAACAGGTTTTCAATACTGAAATAACGCTCCGCTTTATTAATCCCTTCTTCAGTCAATTGAACCCCTTTTGTTTTTTCATCGTACGTATAATCCGTCTCACGGTTCAACGTTCGTACAAAGCCGTTCGCTTGCTGATACATGGATGCCGATTTTTGTGCTGATCCTGAAATAATCAGCGGTGTCCGTGCCTCATCAATCAGAATCGAGTCGACCTCATCAATGATGGCAAAAGGGAGTGACCGCTGCACCATCTGCTCTTTATACAGCACCATATTATCACGTAGATAGTCAAAACCGAACTCATTATTCGTACCATACGTTATATCACAGTTGTACGCTTCACGCTTTTCTTCTTTTGTCATCCCGTTCCCGTTAAAACCGACTGTAAGACCCAGGAAGTTGTACAACTCTCCCATGTCCTTTGCGTCACGGTCAGCCAAATAATCATTGACAGTAATGATGTGGACACCATGTCCGGAAATAGCGTTTAAATAAGCAGGCATAGTGGACGCAAGTGTTTTACCTTCACCTGTCTTCATTTCCGCAATATTGCCCTCATGCAGTGTAATTGCACCCGATAGCTGAACAGGGAAGGGACGCAAGCCTAATACGCGTTTAGCCCCCTCACGTACAACAGCATATGCTTCCACAAGCATATCATCCAATGACTCACCGTTCGCATATCGTTCCTTGAATTCCTCGGTTTTCTTGCTGAGGTCGTCATCTGACAACCGCTCTATGTCTGTTTCCAAGGCTTCAATCTGATCAACTTTTCGTTGTATTTTATTCAGCTGTTTCTTGTTGCCGTCACCAAAAATTTTTGTCAGTAACCCTGCCATGTAAAACGCTCCTCATATTATTTAACAACGGGCCCAGCGATCATACACGCCAGTATAACCCCGATAACATTTAATTGGAAAATTTGGTTGCTTATTGTAGTCCATTACTTATAATAACGCATCTCAAATCGTATGACAACTGATTCAAAAGGCTGGAACAGGGATTCTCAGCGTCGTCTGTCAAAAAGGATTCCGTCAATTTTGAAAGTCGGTCAGTTTAGGAAAAATCGGCATTCGCCTCGACTTATAACGATTCTCTTATAAAGTCTTCCATAATTTATACTTTCTTAACTGCCAAAAAATAAAGAACAGTTCGGGGATGAACTGTTCCTTACATGAGGCAGAGAAGAGGCAAGATTGAGGATACAAAAGGAGGGCTTACGTAAATGAATAAGTATGTGTTGGACCCTCCTGTTTCTTGTCCAATTCTGAAAGGCGCCGATTGGTAACAGCTATGATTTCGACCAATTGAGCAATGGTTTCCTCAAGCTGCCGGATTTTCCGGTCCAGCTCATCATACTTGAAATCATCCACATAAGCACTTCCTTTCATCTTGTATGATCCAGTTATAGCACGACAGGGTACAAAAAGGCGAATTGCCATTTTTGAATTTTGGTTAAGTATTCGACATAATTATCTATCCAAACCACACATTTCGACATGTTTTTATTTTAATCACCGGAAAGTTTGACTATTTTTAAACATAAAAACCACTTTTGGTCTTTCGCACGACAAAATCCGACATTGGCAAAAGATTTTAGACAAACTCGGCATTCGCCTCGTCTTATAGCGAATGCCGAAGCTTTTCTTATAAGGTCATCCATCATTTATACTTTCTGACGTTAAAACAAAGCATATGAGCAAAACATTCTTCGTGCTTATAACATTAGAGGGCGATTCTCTCTAAAGAATCGCCCTCGTGATCATTCAATCACCTCAGCAGGATGAATCTCCCCGCTGAAATGAAATTGCTCCAATTTATTTGGTTAACTGTTGGGTTCAATCAATCCGTATTTCCCATCTTTTCGGCGGTATACAACATTTGTAGTACCGGAAACAGCATTGGTAAACACATAGAATGCATGCCCTAGCATATCCATCTGCAATACTGCTTCTTCTGAATCCATTGGTTTTAAATCAAATTGTTTTTTACGGACAATTTCCACATCATCCGTTTCCTCTTGTGCATTTTCCAATTGTGCTTCTTTTTCAAGTTCAGCAAATATGTGTTTCGGAGAACCTTCTTGTCTAAATTTACGATTCACTTTCGTTTTGTATTTGCGGATTTGACGTTCCAATTTATCCACTACTAAATCAATGGATGCATATAAATCGATATGATGCACTTCCGCTCTGAGGAGCAAATTTGGCATTGGAATCGTAACCTCAATCCGTTGTTCATCGTTATAGACACTCAAGTTAACATTTACATCCGATGATGGCGGTGTGTCAAAGTATCTTGCCAATTTGCCGATTTTCTTTTCGACATAATCCCGAATCGCTCCGGTCACCTCAATGTTTTCACCACGAATGTTGTAATTCATAGAAAGTGTCCTCCTTTCATCTTATGTATCTATTATACTACATTCCCGCCTATTTTTCCTGCTAAAACAGGTAAATAAATTATTAAAAAGTGTTGCAAGTTATTTATTCAATCCGCAAAAAGGCGTCACAAGCCCAATAGAGAGATTTCAATAAATTTAAATTTTTCCTTTAAAAAAATTAGAGTGGCGTTCTAGTTTTTGTCGATTTTTGCTAATCTGGAAATATATTTCAATTTGACATATGTGTTCAATCGCTTAACCGCGGATTAATGTCAGAGCATAAACAGCTGGACAGCCATGCTTCTTCAGCACATATGCTGCATGTCTTAGCGTCGTCCCGGTCGTATAGATATCATCGACAAGAAGAACTGGGGCGTTGATTGCAGCAGTCACGTGGAAAGGGTTGGAAGAAGTGACACGTTCCCGGCGTGTTTTCTTGGATTGTTTCTCATGGTGGGTGCGTGTCAGTTTCTCTTCCGATTTCAGCGGTAGAAAATCAGCCAGCATTTTAGCTTGGTTGAAGCCGCGCTCCGCCATGCGCTCTTTACTTAATGGAATGGGCACCGCAATCGTTCCTGAGGCCATAAATGACAAGTTATGGTTAAAAGCATTGTAGTAATCCCTTGCAAATGCTTTTCCGAGACAGTAATCACCGCGGTATTTCCATTTTGAGATCATGTCCTGCATTCTTTCATTATAAGCAAAAACAGAGTGATTACATATCAGAGGATCTTCCTGTAGTGCGTGGAGCTTCCACCATCTGCAGTCAGAGCAAAATTCGTCATCGCTTAGTCGGCTGCACTTGTTACAACGCCTACCTTGAATAATGGTTAGTTGTTCCCTACAAGATGGACAGAGGTTTTTCGGTTCGGATAACCAATAAACCGTTTTCCAGCTGAGTTCAGGGATCATAGCAGCGTCACACCATAAACAATTCATATTAGTGAAAACCTCCACGTTTATTCATTTTTTTGATCGCCTTCACAGCCTTTACCATAGCTTCAGTCCTGCCATCATGAAAAAACACCACTTCACCGGTCGGATCATCCGGACTTCTGCCAGCCCTTCCGGCAATTTGCACAAGCGCGGCTTCGTCAAAAATAGTATGGCCCGCATCCAGAATGGCTACATCGACCGACGGAAAGGTGACACCGCGCTCCAAAATGGTTGTCGTTACCAGAATGTGAAATTGCTTGCCTCGGAACTGTTGAACCCTTTCCTCCCGCTCGTCATCCGAAGCGTGGACAGCCATGACCTTATAATCAGGAAGCTCTGCAGACAGCTTCTGTGCAATCGACTCAGCAAGTTTAATCGTTGGAACAAAAACCAGCAACTGCCGGTTTTGATGTTCTCTGCTAGTAAACCACTTGAAAAATGCATTCGGAGGAACGGATTTTTGCAAGTTTTTCTTCAGTGCATAACACATGTCAAAAATCGGTACGGGAAGCGGATATCCATGGAAACGCTTGGAAACAAATACATGCGGGAGTTTCTTTCGGGTCATCTGCAGCTGTTGATCGCGTCTTGGAGTAGCGGTTAAATAAAGTGTGGTGCCGCCTTCCTTTTTGGCGCGGGTAGCGGCAAACGGAAGAGAGGCATCAGATGTGTAGGGAAATGCATCGACCTCGTCAATAATCATCACGTCAAAAGCACGTTTGAAACGGAACAGCTGGTGTGTTGTTGTAATGATCAGCTGAGCTGTTCCATCCTTTTCAAGACTGCCGCTGAACAGTCCCTGAATGTATATGCCTGAAAATGCCTTGTTCAGTCGGGGCTGCAGCTCACGCACGACATCTGCCCTGGGTGTTGCAATACACACACGTTGCCCCAGTTCTAGGGCTTTAGCTATACCCGGAAATAACATTTCCGTTTTACCTGCACCACAAACAGCCCAGGTTAATAATTCTCGCTCACGATTCACGATAGCACTGACAATTCGATCGGCTGCTTGCTGCTGTGCATGCGTCAATTCTCCCGTCCATGTACATGGATTTTGATGACATGGCCACATATGTTCAGGACCGGTCCATTCATATAATGGCGAATTTTCCACTACCCGCCCCATTTCAATGCATTTACGGCAGTAAATATGTAATTCACCACAATGATGACACGGTAACCGGCCAAATAGGGATTTTTTCTGATTTCCGCAACGCTGGCATTGGTGAAAGGGCCACTTCGATCGGATGGCAGAACAGGGGGCAAAGTACTTGGCATTCAGAAGGGTTTCAAATAAGGGGTCGTCAATAAGTATTTCTTGCCGCAACAGCAGTTTTCCTCCATACCGGCGGCTAAGTTCAGTAGGATCCATGGTTTCACACTCCCGGGAGTTTATGATAGGGGATGAACATTATGAGAACCGGCCGGGCGACCGGCTCTTACTTGGGTGACAGTTTTATCATTTTTTATACCAGCACACACCGACCGCACCCTCACCGAGATGCGTGCCGATAACAGGTCCGAAATAGCTGATCATCGTATCCATTTTCGGGTGCTCAGTATCGAATCTATCTTTCAGATCAACTGCAGCTGATTCATTATTCGCATGAATAAATACCACTTTAAGTTCCTTTCCTTGAGCGGCATCTTCTTCAAGCATTCCCATTATTCGATTTAACGCTTTTTTGCGTGTGCGGATTTTTTCAAATGGGACGATTTTTTTATCGACAAAATGAAGTAACGGTTTTATCTGCAGCAGGCTTCCAATAATTGCCTGCGCTCCGTTCAGCCGGCCGCCGCGTTGCAGATGGCTTAGATCATCTGCCATAAAGTAAGCCTTGATGCTCTGTTTCATTTCATCAAGCCGCTCAATAATGACTTCTGGTGGTTTCGCGGCTATAGACATTTCTGCCGCTTCAAGTACGTAAAAACCCTGTCCCATACAGCTTAATTCTGAATCATAAGGATAAACGTCAATAGTTTCGACCATTTCTGCCGCACTGACAACAGCCTGATAAGTGCCGCTTATGCCGCTTGACAGGTGAATTGAGATAACCGCATCATATTTTCCGGCCAGCTTTTCCAGTTTTTCGGTTATCATACCGATCGACGGTTGTGACGTTTTCGGCAGATCCGTCGTTTCTCTTACTTTATCATAGAACTCGCCTGTTGTGATATCAATTCCTTCACGATAGGAATCATCACCAAAAACAACATTCAGCGGGACAATATGAATATTGTATTGTTCGATTAAAAATTCAGGAATATAGGATGTGCTATCTGTCATTACAGCAATATTCATCGCATACCTTCTCCTCATTCATGTACTATCTTCTTTTATTTTACATCAGCTGAGACAAAAATGCATCAATAGAAAAACTCAGCATTCGTCTCGTCTTATAACATGCCGAAGCTTTTCTTATAAGGTCATCCATAATTTATACTTTCTGACGTTATTAAAAAGACTCTGCAGCCAAAAGACAGCAGAGTCTTAAGCGATTCCGGGCTTTAAAAGATAAAGTTAGCTTTGTACCTCCACCCAGCCTTTGCGAATAGCCGAGACAACAGCTTGGGTCCGGTCATTTACACTCATTTTTTGCAGAATGTTGCTGACGTGGTTTTTGACCGTTTTTTCACTAATGTATAATCTTTCGGCAACACCTCGGTTGCTTTTTCCATCCGCAAGGAGCTGCAACACTTCACATTCCCGGCGGGTCAGTAGATGAAGAGGCTTGTGATATTCAACAGCACCTTCCATCACTGCCGCCGCATTATCCTGGGCTAACCGGCGATATTCCTGAACCAGATTGTGTGTCACTTTCGGGTGGATATATGAACCACCCTCACGGACAACCTTGATCGCTTCAATTAATGCTTCTGAATCCATTTCTTTTAATAGATACCCTTGTGCACCGGTTTTTAAAGCGTGTGTGACATAACTTTCATCATCGTGGATTGAGAGAATGATGATATAAGTATTCGGAAATTTCCTCACAAGGTCAGTTGTAGCCTGTACCCCGTTCACTTTTGGCATGTTAATGTCCATCAGAACAACATCCGGTTTATGCTGCCTGACCAGCTTGGAAGCAACGTTACCATCGTCGCCTTCTGCAATAACGTCAAAGGAAGGCTCGAATTCAAGAATACGTTTGACTCCTTCACGGAATAACTTATGATCGTCTATTAATATAATTTTTGTTCGCTTTTTACTCATCAACTCTTCCTCCCGGGTTATGACTTTGTTTAAATGAAAGCTTACCCCATTACATTTCAAATCCTTCTTAATTTCAGTATACTTAATTTTTTCCAAAACACAATGCTCTTACGAAGCTGAGTACGGAACTTGTATGGTTATATTTGTGCCTTCACCTATTGTTGAATCTACTGACAGGGAACCATCAAGCATTTCAACACGTTCCCGCATACCAATTAATCCAAACGATTTTTCTTGTTTTAATGTAGGATCAAACCCTTTGCCATTGTCATTTATCACCATTTCTATGATTCTCGGATTAATTTCCAATGTCACCTCTATTAACGATGCATCTGCATGCTTAATGGCATTTTGCAAAGCCTCCTGCATTAAACGAAAAAACGCAATTTCATATTTTTGATCCAGACGCTTTTCCTGCCCGACCGCCTCAAATTCGATTTCAATATCATTGTAGTCGGAAACCGTGCCTACATATTTTTTCATGGTCGGAATCAGCCCCAGATCATCCAATGCCATCGGGCGAAGATCATATATTATGCGCCTCACCTCATACAGCGACGAGCGTATCATTTTCCGAACACTTCGGATTTCGCAAAGCGCTTCATCTACTGTGCCTTCACGGAATGTCCGATCAACCAGTTCCGAACGAAGCAATATGTTCGCCAGCATCTGGGCGGGGCCATCGTGAATTTCCCGTGATATTTTACGACGTTCATCTTCTTGTGCTTCAATAATTTTTAGACCGAATTCCTGTTTTTCCCTAGCTTGTTCTATCATTTCATTTACCTGTTTGAAATCATCATTCAAGTAAGTCAGGACGACCGTGATTTTACCAGCCAACCCTTCCGATTTCTGTATAGTCTCATCCAGTGACAACAAGCGGCGTTCAAGGTCTTCCCGTTTATCATGCAACACTTTTTCTTCCTGACGGGAAATGGCGAGTTTTGTCTGCATGGCATGTGTTTTTTCATAGACTTCACGGATTTCGCTTTCCGTATGGTGATCGAATTCTTTACTGACCTCGGCCAATCGTTGTCTGGAAAACTGTACTTTCTGCTCCAGTTCGTCCCCATCGCTGATATGTTTGGCTACTTGTTCTTTCGTTTCCTGCAACTCTTTATAAAGCTGATCATACTCTTCTCGTGCTTCTTCACTGATGCTAAAGATTTCATCCTTGCTGTTTTGTACCATCCCAATGATATCATCGATGACATGATCCAATGCTTTTTCTTCCAGTTTTTGTGCCATCTATCCCACCAGCCTATGTTATAATTATTCGAAAACATTTTGTCGTTTATAGGGGCTTTAGTCATTCTGCCAAGGATCCGCCACGCCCCATTGTCTAGTATAATACCTTCCAGGAGGCAAAAAAACATGTTATCTAACTATTATACCGTAAAAAAGGAAGATTTTGACCAAATAATCATTCAAAAGTCACGATTCATTGGATACGTCAAACGTGTCGAAACGGGAGCCGAAGCACAAACCTTTGTTCAGGAGATTAAAAAGAAGCATCATGACGCCACACATAATTGTTCCGCTTATATGGTCGGCGAACATAACCAAATTCAGAAAGCCAATGATGATGGCGAGCCAAGCGGAACGGCTGGTGTGCCGATTTTGAATGTGCTGAAAAAGCAAAATTTACAAGATACCGCGATTGTGGTGACCCGTTACTTTGGCGGCATAAAGCTTGGTGCCGGGGGATTGATTCGTGCATACAGCAATACCACATCACAAGCGATTCAAACGGCAGGTGTGGTTGAGCGACGACTGATGCAAGGCATTTCAGTCATAGTCGACTACTCATTGCTCGGGAAACTGGAAAATGAATTGCGCCATTCAGATTATATTCTGGATTCAACTAACTATCTTGAAAAAGTGGAATTTATTGTATATGTGCCCGACGGACAGGAGACGGAATTCCGCGACTGGATGATAAATCTCACCAGCGGCCAGGTCGTTTTTGCGGATAAAGGAACGGCATATGTTGAAATTGATGTTTAGCGAGATGAAGATTTGAATCCCGGGGCGATATAGGAAGAGGCACTGTCTCAAAGTTTCGACAGTGCCTCTTCGTCGGCAATCAATATGACGTTTTCATGCTTTTGCAGGATCGATGCGGGGAATTCATTGGTCATCTCACCATTTACTAGCTCCTTCACAGCATCTGCTTTCTTTTCACCGGAAACGAGCAGTACAATCTTCCTACTTTCCATAATTGAGCCGATCCCCATTGTCAAAGCTTTTTTCGGAACATCTTCCATGGAATGGAAAAAACGGGCATTGGCTTGTCGTGTCGATTCATCCAAATCAACGACATGGGTGCGGCTGTCAAACGGTGTCCCTGGTTCATTAAAGCCAATATGTCCGTTCAAGCCGAGACCCAGCACTTGCACATCCACATAGCCAGCATCCTTGATAAGAGCTTCATAATCACGGCATTCTTTTTCCGGATCCATTGCAAAACCATTGGGCAAAAAGGCTTGATCATCCGGTAAATCAATATGACTGAATAATTTTTCATCCATGTAATACCGATAACTATTCGGATCATCTGATGCAAGTCCGACATACTCATCGAGGTTAAATGTGGTGCAATTTGCGTACGAAATCCCGCCTTTGTTATATGCTTCGATCAACTGTTGATACAACCCTTCAGGAGTCGAACCCGTAGCCAGTCCCAGCACACAACCGGCGGATTTTTTAATGTCATCACGCAAGATTTCGCAGGCTTTTTCACTTAACTCATCATAATCTTTCACTCGAATAATATTCATTTACTTGATCCCCCCTGATATGCAATCATACCACGGCATATCGTATATTTAATATCCAAATCATCATCAACCAGCAGCAAATCTGCATCTTTACCCGGTTTTATACTGCCTTTCCGATCAAAAATTCCAACTTGTTTAGCCGGATTTGCCGATGTCATCTGCACGACATGATGAATCGATGCATCCCTAAGCTGTAACATCTGACGGGCACCTTCTGACATTTTTAAAATGCTGCCGGCCAGTGTGCCGTCTTTCAGTATAGCTCGGTCTTCCGTGACCGTCACAGGTTGGCCGCCAAGCTCATAGTTACCTGCTTGTAAACATTTAGCCCGCATCGCATCCGTTATCAGGATCAGGCGTTTACTTCCGACATTAGAGAAAATTAGCTGCAGCATCTCAGGTGATACATGAATCCCGTCAGCGATAAGTTCTGCCCTCAACTCGTCCAACTCAAATGCAGCACCAACCGCTCCAATATCGCGATGATGTATTCCGTTCATCGCATTACAAAGATGTGTCAGTTGTCGCAGGCCATAAGGTATTGCCTTCTTAATGCCCTCAAACCCTGCATCCGTATGTCCTGCTGATACGTTCACACCTGATGTAAACAAGAATTCCATAAATTCACCTGTGGCATCATGTTCCGGGGCCATCGTGATTGTTCTGATTGAATTTCCTGACAAATGCTGCCATTTTTTAAACTGGTTGATATCCGGTTCCATAATATGTTCCAACGGCTGGGCACCCTTTTTATCCGCTTCAATAAACGGGCCTTCCAAATGCACACCAATAACGTCGGCCATACCTTGTTTTGATTGATAATCAGCCACATTCTCAAGTGCTTTATCAGTGTTTTGGGGAGCTTGTGTGATCGTTGTTGCCAGGAAGCTTGTTGTCCCTTCAGCAGGTAGCGCTCCCGCCATAGTGTCCAGGGCCTCTTCTGTAGCATCCATGACATCTGCACCGGCCGCTCCGTGTATGTGACCGTCAATAAAGCCAGGGATTAGATTCAATCCCTCCCCGTCAATGACAATCGCATCTTCCGGTGGTAATGGCTTTTCCGTATGTATTGTTTTTATTATTGTGTCTTCTATTAATAAAGACCCATTCACAACACCATTTTCTTCGGTAAAAATGGCAGTATTTTTAATATAAACAATGTTTTTCAATCGGCTCATCCTTTTATAGTTACTCCAGTAAATGTAGCATATCGATGACGCCAATGTCCATTTAAAACCGACTCATGGATCCATGTGAAAACTGCATCTCCTCTTAGGAAATGCAGTTTCTGTACTTAATGGTTTGGAGTATACGATTTTTCACCCGACAATTCCCTGACCATCTTCTGGATCATCTCTTCTGCCGATTGGATCTTTGCGTTCTCTGTTTCTTTAATTAATTTTTCCATCAGGTATTTGTATCGATCTTGCTCTGCCATTTAAAAAACCGCCTTTATAGTCGTCAAAAACACCAAATTGCTGGTTTTGACAGTTAAGATAGTTCTTTTTCCTGTGCTCCAGCATGTTTTGACACATTTTATTAGTATAAAAGAATCATATCACATTTTACTGATTAATGCTGTCGAAATTTGTCATATCCGGTAATTTCTTTACAGCATTCGTCATGAGGCGTTATTTTCTGTCCGATAACGGTGAAAAAAGGTTAATAGAATGGCTGCAATCAGAGCCCCGGATCCATCTAAAAGAACATCACCAAAATAAGGTGTACGGTTTGCTGTAAAACTTTGATGCAGTTCATCTATTGCAGCATATGCAATTGTCAGAATAAACGATACAATCAACAATGTCCGACGCGTCAGATAGCTTGCCTTTGTGAAGGCAACAAAAAACAGGCAGAATAGAACAAAGAAAACACCGACATGAGCACCTTTGCGCATGAAAAATTCAACAAAACCCTCCACACCCAGCGCAACTACACTCACTTCCGACTGATGATATGTGAATGAAACCCAATCAAGATAAGGTGTCAGAAAAGATAAATCAAACGTTTTTTCCAAAAATGGTTTTACATCCTGGTTCTCATATGGCTGTGCAGACGAATAAAAGATAATGCCCATCCATATAATCGGAAACAACCAGTATCCATACCTTTTCATAATATCCCTCACACCGCCTTCACTATTTGCAATATGTATATTTATCACACTTGAAATTCGCTTTGAGATGAAATATAGTCAAAATTAACGAAAGAAGATAGCAGAAAAATGAAACGTTAGTTGGCAACTATCCGTATAATAACAAACATTATTGTATGAAAGCCAAGGGAACATAAACCTTTATGTTCGACATAACGTGTAACGTGATATAGGCATGTTTCCGTACATGTTATTGCACAAGTTGACATGATATAATAAAGCAAGAGAAATAATATTAGGGAGATAGAGGGGATTGCATGAAAAAAATAGCGATTTTATTTTCTTTTATTTTGCTGCTTATCATTGTCGGTTGTTCAAATAACGAACCGACGCCTCAGGAACGCTTTGATCAATATGCTGATCACTGGAATAATCAGAAGTTTTCCGAAATGTATAAGATGATCACTTCGAAATCGGAAGAGACATATCCGACCGAGAAATTTGTTGATCGATACAAAACCATTTACGGTGATTTAAACATATCCGACCTGGAGGTATCATATAAAAAATTATCTGAAGATCAAATGGAAACCGCTATGGACAAAGGAACAGCACAATTCCCGTTTACCGTTAAGATGGAATCGATCGCAGGCCCGATTTCGTTTGATTATGAAGCCACTCTCATCAGAGAAACGAGTGGAGAAGATGACGAATCGGAGGAAAATTGGTTTGTCAAATGGGATCCCGGTTTTATTTTCCCCGAGATCAAAGACGGTGCTGAAATCCGGCTTGAAACAACCGAACCGAAACGCGGTGAGATACTTGATCGCAACCGAATGCCCTTAGCTTTGAATGATATGGTAAACGAAGTCGGCATCGTACCGGAAAAATTAGGTGACGATCCAGAACAGGCTAAACAGAAGATTGCTGACTTATTGGGAATTTCAATTGAAACCATTAACAACAGCTTGAATCAGGATTGGGTAAAGCCCAATCTGAATGTGCCCATCAAAAAATTGCCGCCTTCAGCAGAGGATACCGTCAGCCAATTACTCGAAATTAACGGTGTCTCAATCCGCGAAGTAACCGGTCGGGTCTATCCGCTCGGAAAAGCCGCGTCCCACCTTACTGGTTATATTAGTCAGGTGACAGCGGAAGATATGGAAGAACTTGACTCTGACAAATATGATGCGAATGATATGGTCGGACAACGCGGCCTTGAATCACTATTCGAGAAAAAACTTAAGGGTGAGAAAGGCGCTAAAATAACAGCTATCGACGAAAACGATGGTGAAACCGTCATTGCTGAAAAGGAAGCTCAAAACGGCGACAACATTGTGACAACAATCAATGTTGATATCCAGGAAGCTATGTATAACGCTTATGATGGCGACACCGGCACTGGCGCAGCCATCAATCCCAAAACCGGCGAGACGCTTGCTTTGGTCAGCAGCCCGGGATTTGCTCCCGACAAATTTTTATACGGCATTTCCCAGTCTGATTACAAAGAACTGAAAAATGATCCGAAAAAGCCGACTTTAAACCGTTTTTCTGCAACGTTTGCGCCCGGCTCTGCCATCAAACCGATAACAGCAGCAATTGGTCTGAATAATGGAAGCATTGTCCCGGGGGAAGGAATAGAGATAAATGGTTTGACATGGAGTAACGGCGAAGACTGGGGTGATTATGAAGTCCGCCGAGTCAGCGAATCGAATGCCCCGGTTGATGTGACCGATGCATTAATCCGTTCCGATAATATCTATTTTGCCAAAAAAGGGGTCGAAATGGGCAGTGAAAAACTTGTTAAGGGGCTCGAGCAATTTGGATTTGGTGAAGATTTACCATTCGACTATCCAATAACAGCACCCTCGGTATCGTCAAGCGGCTCAATTAGTGACGAGGTACTGCTCGCCAATACAAGTTACGGCCAGGGGGAAATTGAAACCAGCGCCCTCCATTTGGCGTTGACTTACACGCCATTCTTAAATGACGGCGATATGTTAAAACCGACTATGCTGGCGGATGCTGAACAAGGAGAAGTCTGGAAGGAAAGTTTGATAACAAGTGATCAGGCTAAGCTGATCCGGGAAGCGCTCCAAAAAGTTGTCGCATCAGAAAAGGGAACAGCAACTGCTGCGAAATCGGCGGATTTTCCCATTTCCGGTAAAACCGGTACAGCTGAACTTAAGCTGACTGCCGATGCTGAAAATGGCAAAGAGAATGGATGGTTTGTCGGTTATCCTTCAGACGATCAGGATATCTTGATTGCCATGATGGTTGAAAATACCCAGGATAAGGGCGGCAGCTCTCACACGGTTGAAAAAGTAACCGACATCCTGAAAGAAGTTAAATAAAAAATGAAGTCTGCCGGATCATAACGGCAGACTTTTTCAATACTATTACTTCTTATTCTATTTACGTGTTTTCCAGAATGAAAATTGGCTTCCGCGGTGCTCTGTCTTGATGAGGTCCGGGTCTTTTTTGTGAATTTTCTCAAGCACAAGGCTGTAATTCATCTCGATTGCCATGAGGTACTTATAAAGCACCACCACACTTAAAGCAATCTGGCCTATCAATAAAACAGACACTATGATCTCACTGTCCTGGAATAATAGTGGCAAGTGAATGAGAGCAATCTCAAGAAGCATCACCCAAAACGCCCTAAGCATAATGGTTAACCCGATTGTTATGATGGCTCCAATAAAAATGAACGCATACTCTTCCATGAAAAGATACATGCTTTCCACCTCCCCTTTGTCACTATTATGGATCAATAAGCTTCTACCAACCTTGACGCAGATCAAATTTTCGAATAAAAATCCAATAAATAAGAGCCATCTCTTTAAAGAGATGGCTCATTAAATGGTTACTTGGCAGGTTTTTTATTAGACTTATGGAATAAGTACCACGCCACAATACCGATTGCGATCAAGGATACAAAAGGACCGAATATTGTTTCTTCGGGGAATGCAACTCCTGCTGTAACCGCTAAGGCCACGATAACTCCCATAAGGGCTTCGCCGGCAATGTAGCCTGATGCCAGCAAAATGCCGCGCTCGTTTTTCGCATCCAGTTCATCTTTATTTTTCGTTCGGCGGCTAATAATCCCTCGGATAAGACCGCCAAGCATTATCGGTGCTGTTGTATGGATAGGCAGATACAAACCGACCGCAAACGGCAGAGAACCAATGCCGAACAGTTCAACTGTTGCAGCAGCCGCTGCCCCGATAAAGATCAAATTCCACGGCAGATCACCGTTCATAATGCCATCGACAATCATTGACATCAGCACCGCCTGTGGTGCGGGCAGTTCCGCTGAACCAAATCCATACGCGTTGTCAAGCAATATCAGAATAAAGCCAATGACAATACTTGAAATCAGGACACCGTACAACTGTGCAATTTGCTGCCATCTAGGTGTCGCGCCCACAATATAACCTGTCTTCAAATCCTGTGACGTATCACCGGCAATAGCCGCTGCAATACACACAACTGAACCAATGATGATAGCTGTCGCTGCACCTGCTTGTCCGGTCTGGCCAATAGCCGAAAGTGTAAGTGAAATAAAAATCAGTGCACCTATTGTCATACCGGAAACCGGGTTGGATGAACTTCCAACAACACCGACGATTCTGGATGATACGGTCACGAAGAAGAAACCGAAAATAAACAGTAAAACAGCGCCAATAAAACCGACATTAATGGTCGGATAGAACAATAAAATGCCCATAAATATAACCGTCAGGACAGCAATTAATGACATCGGGAGGTCTCTGTCTGTACGCAAGTCGGTCGTATCACCAGACGCTGAAAAACCTTTGATCGATCCGGTAAATGATGAGATGATCGTCGGCATGGTCTTGATCAATCCCATAATACCGCCAAATGCTACCGCGCCGGCACCAATATACCGCAGATAATTATCCCAGATATCATGAAAACCCATTTCAGAAATCGGTACCTCACCAGGATAAATTGGTGTGGCGGCGACATCACCAATAAAGCTGATCAACGGAATGATTCCGAGCCAGCCCAGAACACCACCGGCAAACATAATGCCTGCAATTCGCGGCCCAATGATATAGCCGACACCAAGCATCGCGGGTAGCGTATCCATGCCAATTGCAGCGTTTTTAAATTTGTAAATTTCCCACTCGACAGTTGAAGGGAAAGCTTTGACTGCATCCGTCAACAGTTTGAATACTGCACCGATGCCAAGACCGCCCATGACCAGTTTAGCACCCTTACCACCTTCTTCACCTGCATGAAGCACTTCGGCACACGCAGTTCCCTCCGGATATGGAAGTGTTTCATGTTCTTTAACAATCAACGCACGGCGCAGCGGAATCATCAGAACAACCCCTAATATACCGCCGGCCAATGCAATAATGGCAATGGTCGTCAAACTTGGTTCAAGCTGCCAGATAAACAGTGCAGGCAATGTGAATATGACACCTGCAGCAAGTGATTCCCCTGTCGAGGTAATCGTCTGGACAATATTATTTTCCAAAATGGATGTCCGTTTCATAATAATCCGAAGCACGGCCATCGAAATAACCGCAGCCGGAATTGACGCTGAAACCGTCATCCCAACAATAAGTCCCAAATAAGCATTTGCCGCACCAAAGACTATTGCCAGCACAGCACCAATAATCATGGCAACCCATGTAAATTGAGGCGGGTTCTGTGAAGCCGGCACGTACGGCTTGAATTCACTTTGATTATTCTGTTTTGACATGTTAACACTCCCTATAATTCTATGTTGATAAAATGAAGTCTATTTCGTGTTAATGTTAAGATAATTGATAATAAAGAGTAAATTTCCCGAAAATAGAAATTCCTTACGAGGGCAACCAGCCATCGTAAGGAATAAGTCTTCATTTTATTATTACAAGACAACAAACGTGTTGCATTGTTAACGTATCATATCATACTTTTTAATTCGAGAAAAGAAACGTATATTAATTTCCAGTAATTGCAGTTACTGCAAAGCTAAGACACCGCTTTTTTAATCCGGCTATTTATTCAGAATCGACCGAACGCATTGTGTGACATCATCGCCGGTAATATCAGCCATGTAGCGGTCCTCCGGTAATTTCCGTTCTTTACCGGCCTCTTTCAAATAATGAATGCCTTTTTTCATACATGATTTATATCGTGCATTCGTGTTATTGATTTCCGATTTAAATTTCTCGTCAGTCCCTGCAGCAACAAATTCATCGTATAGATCGACAATAATTTCTCCTTCACGTTCAGGATAAAATTCATGCGGCTCTGTACTGTCGAAAATACAAAAATCCAAATCACGCACCAGTACCATATCGACACTTTTTGGATCAAAACTGCAATAGTACAGCTCTACATCACGTCCGTAATCCGCACATGCAGCAGCGATTTTTTTCATGAATACAGATTTTCCTGTACCGGCACGACCTTTAATGTAATAAACCTGGTCTATGTTTTGGATCAAGTGAGGAACAACATTCACCACACCATCAGCCGTATTGGTGCCAAAAAGTCTTGTGTAAGTGTGAGGCATACGATTCTTCTTTGGTACATTGTGAAGCAAATCTTGTATGAATTGTTCGGCAAACGCATCTGCATGGTCAAAATCCATTTGATTAATGTATATATTTTCGAGCTCATCGTGGATTTTCAACCCTTCTGCAAAGCTGTCGTATGCTTGTTGTGTGAGGCGATTTACTTCTGACAAATCGTGTTCTTTTTCCGGGAATGATTCCGTTAGATCAACTACATTGGTGCTAGTGGTGGCAACTGCCTCATCGATAAACGCCAATGATTTATCACGGATGATGATACCGTCGAGATAGTCATTCCCAAGAGAGCTTTGAAGAATCTCAAGATCATCATCATTACGCAAATTTGTCAGTTGCTTTATGATGGCTGTTTTAAGTGCAGCAGACGGATGCTTCAGCGCTACGATTTTACTAATATTATGCAGATTTGTATCAAGATAGTTGACCAGACCTTCTGCTGTGTTACCCGTGACGTAGTAATGGAGATCGTGCATGGAAACACCTCCTTTTTTATAAAAACTTATGACATCGCCTATATAGTATATGTGGAAGAGAGGGATTTGTGATGTAATAAGATTTAGATTTTTAATATCCACTTAGTTCGGTTGAAACTTACTAAGAAACTCCATGAAATCAGCTTTCATAGCAAGAGAGCGTCCGCCAAAGCTGGATATTCCATACGAACGGATTCTCATTCCGCTATATGGACAAAAATAACCTTGTTTTGCGTTGAAATGAATCCTCATTCCGCTATTCGGGTTAAAATGGGGCCAAACTATGGCAAAAAAGGCGAATAGCGGAATGAGGAACCGCTAACGTGCTGGGAAAGCCTTGATTGACACAAATAGCGGAATGAGGAACCGAGTTGAATGCGGAATAACTTGGAACGTTATTTCTCTATATCAAAACCTGAGATGGTGCCAAAACTGCCGTTTATCGCCTGACCTGTCCGTTGATATTTCTCTATACCAAAATCTGAGATGGTCCCCAGCCAACGGATGATATACCAATATCCAACCCTAAAATCTTTTTCATCACCTTGACCCCCGCTTGATATTTATTCAAATTTTTCAATAGTTTAAAAGCTAGTTAAATTATACTAAGACTTGGTAATTATTACAAATATATTAAGAAACGTTTTTCAGCAAGCACCATCCGTAATAATAAACATGTCACACCTTCCAGAATCAATACCTATCCTCCCGCCGATCACGAAAGACCGGTATCTTGCCTCTAACTTCATCAACCTTATCCAAATCAATTTCAGCAAGCACCATTTTCTCATCATCGCCACCTTCTGTTACAATTTCGCCCCATGGATCAACCACAAGGGACATGCCGCCGAATTCATTTTTCGGATCAGCACCAACCCGGTTGCATGCAATGATATAACATTGATTTTCAATCGCCCGGGCCTGCAGCAACGTCTTCCAATGATCTATACGTGGTTTAGGCCATTCCGCTACAACATACATCACTTTAGCCCCGTTCACGGCCGATTTGCGCATCCATTCCGGAAAACGGATATCGTAACATATAAATCCGGCCGAGGGGACTTCTTCCAACTCAAAATCAGCTTCGTCCTCACCTTCGACAAGATGCAGGTGCTCATCCATCAGCTGAAATAAATGTAACTTGCTGTATTTATGAACAAGCTTGCCATTCTGGTCAATTACCAACATGGTATTTTTCTTGCCATCACGACTATTTTCAGCAACAGAACCGCCTATGAAGATGACATTATGCTGTTTGGCCAAATCACTTAAAAACTCAGTTGTCGCATGAGCATCTTTGTCAGCAAGCACGTCAAAACGTTCCAGATCATAGCCTGTATCCCACAGTTCAGGCAATATAATCATATGCGCCCCTGACTGAACCGCATCCATCACCCACTTATTGACACGAGCGAAATTCACTTTCGGGTCACCATAGGCTATATCCATTTGTATTAGTGCAACTTTCTTCTTCATATTAGCCGCTACCTCCTAAAATTCAAATTCCCTCTGCTTCTATAATCGAATCTAAACCGGAAAATGGGGTATGCAAAAACTGAAAATTTATTACTTGAACCAAACCCTAAATCGGCTCTCAGTTCGATTGTAATATAAACAAGCGAATAACACAGCCATCCTCTTTAATTTCATGAAAAAAACCTTACGCGTTGCAGGAACAATACGTTTCTCTAATAACATCAGACATGATTAATCCATGGATGACTTTACAAGACAAATTTCGGCACTTGTGCCGGGTTGCCGATCACCTGAATACCGAACATCATTGCAACAAAAATTATATTAGAAAAACTCGGCATTCGCCTCGTCTTATAGCGAATGCCGAAGCTTTTCTTATAAGGTCATCCATAATTTATACTTTCTGACGTTAATCGAGTAGGAGACTAATCATTAGTTGATTAGTCGTCCTCTCACACCACCGTACGTACGGTTCCGTATACGGCGGTTCAATAGTTTGAGTACGCACGCCTA
>NZ_BMNQ01000045.1 GCF_014646635.1 Lentibacillus kapialis | reverse complement strand
TTTGGCATGATTTGGATTGGTACCTTAATTATACCAAAAGCCAGTGTTCATGCGGGTTTTTTTACGTTTTTTTATCCATTTTCATGGCGCTTTTTTATTGATTTATCAGGGTGCGAAACTCGAGTTTGTAATATTTGCCTCCAGGTCTTTTTTCTTGCGTTCTTTGCCGCCAGACTTCTTCGACGGTGCCTGCTTTACAGTATCTGTGCCTTCTACCTGGCGGATCTGTTCAGCAAGATTGTCTAATTCAAACGGTTTTAGTATAAAGTAAGATGCGCCGAGATCCACTGCTTTTTTCATGACTTCTTCCTGCCCGAAAGCTGTCAGCATAATGACGTTTGGATTATGCGCGTGTGATTCACTGCGTATCGTATTCAGCACTCCAAGTCCATCAATATGAGGCATAATAATATCCAATACGAGTACGTCCGGTTCCAATTCATCCAACATATCCAAACATTCTCGGCCGTTGTATGCTGCCCCAATGACCTCAATATCTTCCTGCTCTCCAAAGTACTCCTCCATTAATTGGACGAGTTCTCTATTATCATCCACTAAACAAACTGAAATTTTTCCCACGAAAAGTTCCTCCTTTAATTCGATCTTTCTCCACTTTATATATTCGACACAGATTCCAAATATCCTTTTTTTATTTAAAAAACTTTAATTTTTTTTAGGTATATTTGGATTTCCGCATATTTACTTTAAATATCGATACAATTCGATAATTTTTGACACTGATTTATCGAATTTGCCGAAAAATATTTGGAATATTGTAGCATAATATTCCATTAAAATGACTTGCTATAGGAATTTTTCCTACAGCAAGTCATTTTTCTTTTAGCTTGCCTTATTCTGATTTGTTTCTTTTTCCATTTCTATACCCGCTTCCTGTAGCATCCACTCAATATGAACACCGTAACCGCTTGTGGGATCATTTACAAATACATGTGTTACGGCTCCGATTATTTTACCATCCTGGATAATTGGGCTGCCACTCATACCTTGAACGATTCCGCCAGTTTCTTTTAAAAGCTTGTCATCAGTTATTTGGATAACCATTCCTTTTTTGGCTGGAACTTTTTGAGGTACACTGCTCACAACTTTTACGTCGAATTCTTCAATTTCTTCACCATCAAGAACAGTTAAAATTTTTGCCGGTCCTTCTTTGACTTCATGCGACAATGCGACTGGCATTGGTTCGTCATATTTGCCATTCGATATTTTTTTGTTTAATTGCCCGAAGATACCAAACGGACTATTTTTGGTAATGGATCCAATTTTTTTATCCTTAACGGAAAATTTCGCTTGCTTCTCACCGGGGTTACCGTGATTGCCTTTTTCAATCGATGTGACATTCGAACGCACAATCGATCCATCGTGGATTTCAATCGGCTTCTGTGTGTCCATATCAGAAATGACATGTCCAAGTGCCCCGTAGTTTTTGGTCTCGGGATCATAAAATGTCATGGTTCCAATACCAGCAGCCGAATCTCGAATATACAGTCCAATCCGGTATTCTCCTTCATCTTTACTTTTTATGGGATCCAATGTTGTCTCAATGGTTTTTTCATCACGCTTTAGTGTAATATCCAATGATTTATCTTTTTTTCCAGCTTCTTTTACAAAGGGCTTAACATCTTCCATTTCCTTTACCTTTTTATCATTTATTTTTAAAATGACATCACCCACCTGAATATTTGCTTCCTCACCTGGCGATATCATCCCATCTTCACCTTCAATTTGATGATGGCCAACAACGAGTACTCCCAGTGTATGAAGTTGTACCCCAATTGATTGGCCTCCTGGAACAATTTTAATATCTTCCGGTACCGAGGCTTCCGCTTTCTTTTTCGGAAGTCCTGCAGCTTGATACATCAGTTCATTTTTTCCTGTTTCCCTTGGATAAAAATCTGTAGAATCAATTGCCTGCATCGTCTCGTTGTCCGGGGAAGCAGCAGATGCATCTTCTCCGAAAGCAGGTATACTTACAGGTGTTGCTGATGAATCATTAAAAGCCACAATTTGATTGGAAATGGAAAGGTTATGGCTAATAAAAGGTAATGCAAAAACGGTTACGAGAAACAGAATTCCGATCAACAACCTGATTTTTCGATGTTTTTTCACCCAACTCACTCTCCTCATCCTAACCCACACCATTTCATTTTCTCTCTCTGTATTTCTAATCTGACCGAACCGAGTCCGTTTTAAACTGGTGAAAATCAAGAAAAGATGTGTAACATTTCCTGCGAAAGTAATTAAAAAATTAAAGCGTTCGACTCATTTTATAGTGAGGTTTCGTCATCCATCATTCATACTTTTTGACACTAAAAAAGCCAGATATTATATCTTCTGGCTCTCTGCAATACTTTATCCATTATTTTTTTTATAATCGGCGGCTAATTCGAGCATTTCCGTGGCATGATCTTTTGCGGTATCTGTCAATTTGGCTCCGGTAATCATACGGCCTAATTCATCGATTTTTTTACTTTTGGATAACTCCTCAACGACCGTTGAATTGCGATTATTGTTTGCTTGTTTCTTAATCAATTTATGTGTATCAGCCATAGCAGCCACCTGCGGCAAGTGTGTAATACACAAAACTTGTGACTGACTGGAAATTTGTAATATCTTTTCAGCAATGGCCTGGGCTACTCTTCCGCTGACACCGGTATCCACCTCATCAAAGATGACGCTTGTTATCCCCTGATGCCTTGCAAAAATTTCTTTTAATGCAAGCATAATCC
Source organism: Lentibacillus kapialis (assembly GCF_014646635.1). Taxonomy (GTDB): domain Bacteria; phylum Bacillota; class Bacilli; order Bacillales; family Amphibacillaceae; genus Lentibacillus; species Lentibacillus kapialis. Next base: position 27,673 of record NZ_BMNQ01000045.1, on the reverse strand, counting down.
GTGAAAGTTCACCACCTGAAGCGATTTTGTGAAGCGGCTTCAGTGGTTCGCCGGGATTCGTTGCTATTTGAAACTGAATATGATCAAACCCATTTTTATGCAATTTTAGCCGATCTCCATGACCTGTCTTAGTATCAAAAGAAACAGAAAAGGATGTTTTCTCCAGATATAGATCTTTTAACTCTTGATGAATATTCTTTGTTAAAGATTGAGCAGCTTTTTTGCGCAGATCATGCAGCTGCTTAGCTTCCAAACAGGTATCCTGATAAATATCCTCAATTTGTTCATCTAATTTTGCTAAGTGTGAATCTTTATCGGTAATTTGTTCAATCTCTTCTTCAACTTTACCGAGGTATTCCAAAATCTCATTTACTGTTGAACCATATTTTTTCTTAAGTTGGCTGATTTCATTCAATCGTGATTCAATTTCATTCAGGCGTTGAGGATCATATTCCAAAGTATCAGCGTAACTTCGCAATTCATACATCAACTCTTCAATTAAAAAATAATGGTTCGACATCTCCTCAGCTTTTTCATTAATAAACGTATCATATTCTTGGCTGTTTTGAAGTGACTGGCTGGCCATATTCAGCCAGTCGAGTCCTTTTTGTTCACCATAAAGGGCATTATAGGCATCCAGTAAACCATTGTAAATTTGTTCAAAATTGGCTAATTGACTACGCTCATCTTCGAGTTCGTCATCTTCATTTGGAACTAAACTAGCTTGTTCAATTTCGTTATGCTGGAATTTTAATAAATCCAGTCGCTGCGACATCTCCTGTTCGTTTTCGCTTAATTCTTTGTAACGCATTTGGAGTGTTATCAGTTTTTCATATAAACGGGTGTACTCTTGTTTCACATTTGATATTCGTTCTTTATCATACAAGTCCAATAACTGTATATGGTTAGCCGGTTCCAATAATGATTGGGTTTCATGCTGGCTATGTACATCAATTAACTGTTTTCCAAATTCTTTAAGGATGGCCAGTGTGACTAATTTGCCATTTACTCTGCAAATGCTTTTTCCACCTGATGTTATTGTGCGATGCAGCACAACCATTTCATCCTGCACATCAATGCCATATTGATATGCTGTTTCATTTATTTGATGTCTGTTTGTATCTAAAATGAATAGACCTTCCATTTGAGCCTTGCTTGCACCATGTCGTACGTATTCAGCTGAGCCGCGTCCACCGGCCAGAAGCTGTAGAGCATCAATCATAATTGATTTGCCCGCACCTGTTTCACCGGTCAAAACAGTTAGACCGTCATTAAAGGTGATAGAAATTTTTTCGATAATAGCAAAGTCCTGGATTGATAATTCTGTTAGCACATCAGTCACCCCACGATTAAAGCATACCCAGGAAACGCTGCTCAATAACAGCCGAATCGTTCTCCGTCCTACAAATGATCAGGCATGTGTCATCGCCGCATATAGTGCCCATGATTTCATCCCATTCCAAATTATCAATCAGCGCGCCAATTGCGTGGGCATTGCCCGGCAATGTTTTTAAAACAATGAAATGGCTCGTATACTCAATTTTTACAAAAGCATCCCTGATTAAGCGTTTTAATTTTTCCAACGGATTAAAGCGCTGATCCGCAGGCAAGCTGTATTTGTAGTTACCGCTGGACGAAGGCACTTTAACAAGATGCAGCTCTTTGATATCACGTGAAACGGTGGCTTGTGTAACATTATATCCGAGTGATTTCAGCTCATCAACAAGCTCATCTTGCGTATCGATCTCATTTTCTGTTATCAGCTCACGTATTTTAATATGGCGTTGGATTTTACTCATAAACAGTCCTCCAGAACCTCACTTAAATGATTGGTGGGCTTCTTTCACTATTTGCTGTAATCCGGCATCGTTGTTATTAAATATTGTCTTATTTGTTCTCCAGCCCAAATGCATCAAAAATTCTATGTTGCCGTCACCACCCGTAATCGGCGAATATGTCAAATTGAGGATCTGATAGCCCTGCTGACGGGCAAACTTCACACTCTCCTGCAATACAAGTAAATGCACAGCCTTATCACGGACAATTCCTTTGTTCCCAACCTGATCTCGACCCGCTTCAAACTGAGGCTTGATTAAAGCAATGACATCGCTCCCCTTGTCAAGTAACTTGCTCAGCACAGGTAATATGAGTTTAAGGGAAATAAATGATACATCAATTGCTGCAAAATCCGGCCATCCATACTGAATCATATCAGGTGTCACATACCGAAAATTTGTCCGTTCCAACACAACTACCCGGTCGTCATTCCGCAATTTCCAATCCAACTGGTTATACCCGACATCAATGGCATAACAGAGCCGGGCACCGTGCTGCAATGCACAATCAGTAAACCCACCTGTAGATGACCCAACATCCATCATGATCTTATTATTGAGACTTATGGAAAAAGCATCAAGAGCTTTTTCAAGTTTCAAACCACCACGGCCAACATATGGATACAACTTTTCTTTTACACGCAATGGCATGGTATCATCAACTTTGACACCAGGCTTGTCCAATCTCTCTTGTTCACTAAAAACAAGACCGGCCATGACCATTCGTTTCGCTTTTTCTCTGGTATCCGCCATTTTCCGTTCCACCAGCAGAACGTCTAAACGTTTCTTTGTCATCATATAAATCCTTTTTTAAGTTTTTAATTGAACATGAACTTTACTTTTTAGCTTCTTTGCTTCCGTTGGGAATCAGTCGGATTTTAAAGTTCTTTTCAATAAATGCAGCTGTTTTTCCAGCAAAAAAAATGATTTTTGTCGATGCATTAATAGCGGCGTATTTCCCAACGGCTTTTCCGCCGACTGTTAAGGCTGCAACAAGACTTGTTAAAATAACAGATAACGTTATTTGAAGAGCGGATCCTTCACCGTTTCCAGCCAAATTGGATATCTGCAGTACCACAGTGGCAGAAGCAGTACCACTGACCACCCCGGAAATGTCACCAATAACATCATTACAAAAACTGGCAAATTTATCAGCATTGCGGATTATATTAACAGCCTCTTTCGCACCGGACACTTTTTCGGCTGCCATTGCATGAAATGGTTTTTCGACAGCTGCAGTGGCAGCTATTCCCAACATATCAAAAATGACACCTACAAACACTATAATTAAGACAATCAGTAATCCGAAGATCCATATAACGTTACTAAGGACAGATTCGGAAACCACTGAAAAAATAGCCGCTAGCACAAACGTGATAACGGCAATGGTAACACTGAATTTTAAGGAATTTTTTGTTTGCGGATTCATTTTAACCCCTATTTTAAAAATATGTATAAACAAGGAATGGTCGTTTAAAGGGTGAAAACTGCGGCTTAGGTCCAGTAGGTTTTCCCAGGTAGATACCCAATGTTGCCATAGGGGCGGTTCCCCTTTAAATCCACCTCGGCATCGTTTCCGAATACCGGACTGGATTGCCACTTAGTCCGCACTATAATGCCCTTTAAACGTCATCGAACAGTCTAGGAGCTTTCCTCGGCAGCCTTTAACCGTTCCCTATCCTCTTTTGCAGGGATGATTTCATAGAGACACGAGCAATCCAATGGCCGTTTGGACTGCCTTAAAACTCTAATTCCCTCATCACCACTCAAGGCAGGCTACGCTGTGAATAAGGTCACCCTCACCCTATTACACAGGTTCATACCCCATTCCATAATGCAATCTAGGCTTAGATTACGCTACAGACATGGGCCTCCACGGTAATCGGGTCAACGCCCACATGCCTTTGCGGATCGCCCGAAAACCTTAACTCCCAGCACCGACCCAAGGCTGGGCGCCTCAAGCCGGCACAAGGAACTTCATCGATGTGCCCTTTAGCGGATTTTTAGGCCCGCCTTCAGGAGCGGAGGGCTGACTAGAATACTGCACCATTCCCTTTGTAATCATATTATAACATATGGTTTAAAAATATACTATTAAAAGTTAGTGGTCACGCTTACTGAAATAGTCAACAAGCGCTGTCAGATAAGATGCGTCGGCATTTGCTCCAGAAAGTTCTTTTTTTGCTCTGTTCACATAATACTCTTTCTTTTCGACAGCTCCATCAACACCCAATAATTTAACATACGTATTTTTTTCATTGACCTCATCACTGCCAATCGGCTTACCGATTTTTTCAGCATCTCCGGTAACATCCAATATATCATCTTGAACTTGAAAAATGAGGCCGAGAAAATGAGCAAATTTATCCAAATGAGCGATTTGTTCACGTGTTGCACCTCCCAGATATGCTCCTGAGCGGATTGCAAACCGGAATAACTCTCCTGTTTTGAGCGTGTGAATTGTTTCCAGTTCTTCCAGAGTCACCGCTTTTCTTTCCGCTTCCATATCAAGAATCTGACCGGCTACCATACCTTTTGGACCGCTTGCCTCCGCAAGTAGCCTCGTAAGTTGAGCTTTTTGTTCGTCTGTTAAATGGGAGTCACGTGCAATCAGTTCAAAGCTGAAGGTCAATAGTGCATCGCCAGCTAAGATAGCAGTAGCTTCATCAAATTTAATATGATTTGTCGGGAGTCCTCGGCGTACATTATCATCATCCATTGCCGGTAAATCATCATGTATCAGTGAATACGTATGAATAAGCTCCAATGCGACAGCCAATGAAAGCACTTTACTATCATCATTGCTGTAAGCGTGAAAGCTTGCCATTAAAAGAATTGGCCTTAACCGCTTTCCGCCCGCCTCTGCAGAATAAATCATCGAATCCTTCAGTTGATCAGGTATATCAAGCTGTTGCAAATGATGTGTAAGTGCCTGCTGAATCTTTTCCCTATTTATATTGATGAAGCTATTAAGTTTCTGCTGCACAATCATTCTTCCTCCTGTACTTCAAACGTCTCAAGTTGTCCCTGTTCGTTCATGATTTTAGTCATCTGCTCTTGCACATTGTGTAACTTATCACCGCACATTTTGGAAAGCTTCATTCCTTCCTGGTAATATGAAATAGCTTTTTCCAGAGGTACATCTCCTTTTTCAAGCTTTTCCACAATTGTTTCCAGCTCAAGCATGGCCTCTTCAAATGAGAGATTATTCTTGTTTTCCATTGTCCTCCTCCTTAATATCCAAGACACGACAATTTAGTGTACCATCCGCCAATTTGACGGAAATTTGCTCTGACTCATCCACTGCTTTAACGGATTTCACCAGATCACCTGATGCAGAATATGTTATGGCATAACCGCGTTTCATTGTTTCAAGCGGATTAAGCAAAGCCAGCTTTTCAAGTGCTTTTTGCAATCTGTCCGAATGTTGCTCCAAGTGGCTTGAAATCAAATAAGTGATCTGTTTATCCAACTGTTTTAGTTCTTTGTCTGCACGCTCAATGTGTTGTCTGGGGTGTAAAGCCATAAGCCTTGAGTACAAATTTGACAATGACTCATACTTCCATTTAAATTCATGCTGGTATGCTTTCCCAAGCCGCTCCACGTATTTATCCAATTCTTGTTCTTTCTGTGCCATTAATTGTTCGGGATAACGGAAGGCATATGAGCGTTTCATGCGGTTTAAATTTTGTATTGAACCTGTTATCTGATCCGTGAGTACCCTCGTCAGTGAACGCTTCATGCTGTTAATTTTATCTGCAAGTTCCAACCGGGATGGCACAGCGATTTCTGCCGCACCTGTAGGCGTGGGCGCTCGGACATCCGCTACAAAATCACTGATGGTTATATCTGTTTCATGACCAACTGCAGAAATAACAGGAATATAAGAATGAAAAATGGCATTCGCCACTATCTCCTCATTGAATCCCCAGAGTTCTTCTATAGACCCACCGCCTCTTCCAATGATTAATAGATCGCAATCGGTCTCTTTATTTGCTCTGTTAATGGCATCAACAATTGAATCGGGAGCATTTTCCCCTTGAACAAGTGTAGGGATGATTATCGTCTGTGCAATAGGATATCTCCGTTTGATAGTCGTAATAATGTCACGAACCGCAGCTCCAGTGGGGGATGTAAGGACACCAATTTTTCCAGGAAATCTTGGCAGGTTCTTTTTATGATCGTCATTGAAAAAGCCTTGTTTATGAAGTTTTTCTTTTAACTGTTCAAATGCTAAATATAGCGAACCAAGTCCATCTGGTTCCATTTGCTGAATATATAATTGATATTGGCCGAATTGCTCGAATACTCCGATATCCCCGCGAATCAGTACATTCATGCCATTCTCCGGTCTGAATTTTAATCTGCGGTTATTGCCTGCAAACATAACAGCCTGAATCCGGGCGTGATCATCTTTGATTGTTAAATACATATGTCCTCGGCTGTGATGTTTAAAATTCGATATTTCGCCTTTTAGCCAAATGTTTTTTAAATGGTTATCTGCTGAAAGCTTACGTTTTATATACTTAGTCAGCGCTGTTACGGTTAAATATTTATCTTCCAACTCCTGACAGTCCTTTAGCAGCTTTAATCGTATTTTGTAGCAGCATCGTAATCGTCATTGGCCCCACGCCTTTTGGGACTGGTGTTATGTACGACGCTTTTTCGGATACGGATTGAAAATCTACATCCCCAGTCAACTTACCGTCATCCTTACGGTTAATCCCTACATCAATTATGGCCGAACCTTCCTTGATATGTTCTGAACGTATTACGTTTGGTTTCCCCATTGCCACAATCAGAATATCGGCGCTTTTAGTGAAGGCCGTCATGTCTTTTGTTCTCGAATGGCAGTATGTAACCGTTGCATGTTCATTCAGCAGCAATTGCCCCACAGGCTTGCCGACTATGTTGCTTCGTCCGATGATGACTGCATGTTTGCCCTCTATTTGAATGCCATAAGATTGCAGCATGGTTAAAATACCAAGTGGGGTGCATGGTAAAAACGTATCATTGCCCGTCAACATTTTTCCGATACTGCTCGGATGAAACCCGTCAACATCCTTATCAGGACTTATCGCTTCGATAATATGCTGCTCATTTATATGTTCCGGAAGCGGCAGCTGAACAAGGATACCATGTACATGATCATCGTTATTGAGTATATCGATTTTATCGAGAAGTTCCTGCTCGGAAGCAGACAATGGCATTTCAATAATATCGGAGGAGATCCCTGTCTCGGCTGACGCTTTCTTTTTTCCATTTACATAGGATTTTGAAGCGGGGTCATCTCCAAGGATAATAACAGTCAAATGGGGTATGATTCCCTTTTCTTTTAATTGTGTCACTTCCTCCGCCATTTCCTCTCGCAATTTATGTGCAAGCTCTTTTCCCTTAATCACCTGTGCTGTCATAAGTTCTATCCCCTCTCTTTAAATCAGATATTATCTGTTTATGCAGCTATTTTTGATAAAACGCCATTTACGAATTTCCCGGCTTTCTCATCACCGTATACGTTGGCAAGCTCGACCGCTTCATCAATCGCCACGTTTTGCGGTATGTCTTCCCGGAAATTGATCTCAAAGACAGCGATGCGCAAGATTGTTCTTTCCACGGAGGCAACGCGATCCATTGACCACTTTTCCAGATGTTCCGTTATCGTTTGATCGATAATATCTTTTTGGGCGGATACCCCTTCGACAAGATCTTTTAAATAATCATCACTCTCCAATGTCTCAGGATGATCGTTCATAGCCTGTTCAGGCGGCTTGTCATTTATATCCAATTGAAATAATATTTGCATTGCTTTTTCTCTTGCCGCGTGCCTGTTCATCGCGCATAACTCCTTTGGCTTGTATCTCACACAAATCATAACACGATTTTAAACCGAAAACTAGAACAACCTGAGATGATTAGAAAAACTCGGCATTCGCCTCGCCTTATAGCGAATGCCGAAGCTTTCTTATAAGGTCATCCATCATTTATACTTTCTGACGTTATAAATTAAGGCCAAAAGAGCTTACCCTTTTGACCTTGCTTTTTTATTCATTATCTTCAATGTCTTCCATCTGAATTCCAACAACGTGAACATTGATTTCATCAATCTCCAGTGCGGTCATGTTTTTTAGCGTCTGACGGATATTTTCCTGAAGCTGTTGCGCTACTTTAGGGATCGAAACGCCAAAGTTCAAAACAACAAATAAGTCTATAAGGATGCCATTTTCGGACAGATCGACCTTCACACCTTTACCATGTGATTTTTTACCAAATCGTTCAACAACACCAGTCGCAAAATTACCCCGCATTGACGAGACGCCTTCCACTTCAGATGCTGCAATGCCAGTAACGACTTCAATGACTTCCGGGGCAATCTCGACTTTCCCTAATTCCGAACCATCACTTACATTTAGCAAAGGCTGTTCACTCATCTCAATCATCCTTTTCTGTAATCGGATTTTCCTCAAGGAATTTCGTATTAAAATCACCATTCACAAAAACAGCATGATCCATTATCTGACGGTGAAATGGGATCGTTGTATCAACACCTTCAACAACAAATTCATCAAGTGCACGTTTCATTCTGTTAATGGCTTCTTTTCTCGTTTTTCCATACGCAATTAATTTCGCAACCATTGAATCGTAAAAAGGCGGTATGCTGTAGCCCGGGTAGGCACCCGAATCAACCCGCACTCCCAATCCGCCCGGAGGCAGATACAATTCAATTTTACCTGGTGATGGTATGAAATTTTTAAATGGGCTCTCGGCATTAATGCGGCATTCCATAGCCCATCCCTCAAATTCGATATCTTCCTGGCACAAGGAGAGTCTTTCATTATTGGCAACATTGATTTGTTCCTTTATCAAGTCAACACCGGTCACCATTTCAGTGACAGGATGCTCCACTTGGATACGTGTATTCATTTCCATAAAATAAAACATGTGGTTTCTTCGGTCGAAGATAAACTCGATTGTTCCAGCACCAACATAATCAACGGCTTTAGCAGCTTTTACAGCAGCTTTGCCCATCTCCTCCCGTATATCCGGTGTTATAGCAGGCGAAGGTGACTCTTCAATTAATTTCTGAAGACGCCGTTGAATAGTACAATCTCTCTCACCAAGATGAATGACATTTCCGTGCTGATCGCCCAGGATTTGAATTTCGACATGACGAAAATCTTCAATAAATTTTTCCAGATAAACACCTGGATTACCAAACGATTTTTCAGCCTCCTCCTGAGTCACGCGTATACCCTTGATAAGGTCTTCTTTAGTCTTGGCAACACGTATGCCTTTTCCGCCGCCACCGGCAGTTGCTTTAATTATAAGCGGATAGCCTATTTCCTCTGCAATCTGAATGGCTTCGTCCTCACTTTCGATGACTCCTTCAGATCCCGGTACAATCGGTACATCCGCTGCTTTCATTGTTTCTCTTGCAACGTCTTTGATGCCCATCTTTTGAATTGCCGCAGCAGGAGGACCGACAAATGTGATGTTACATGCATTGCAAATCTCTGCAAAATCAGCATTTTCAGCTAGGAACCCATATCCGGGATGAATAGCATCTACATCGGTCTGAGTTGCAAGACTCATGATGTTTGTAAAGTTCAAGTAACTGTCTTTACTAAGTGCAGGTCCGATACAATAAGCTTCATCAGCCAGCTGAACATGTAATGCATCTTTATCTGCTTCAGAGTAAACAGCAACCGTTGCAATATCCATTTCTTTACAGGCTCGTATGATGCGAACCGCTATTTCTCCTCTGTTTGCAATCAGCAGTTTTTTAATCACCCGCGACATCCCCCTATACTGTTTTTACTCTGAATAATGGCTGGCCGTATTCCACCAATTCGCCATCTTCAACCAATAGTTCCGTGATTTCTCCAGAAGTTTCAGCTTCAATTTCATTAAACAATTTCATAGCTTCCACGATACCAACAACTGTATTTTCTTCAATCTTTGACCCCTTTTTCACATATGTATCACTTTCAGGAGTCGGTTTAGCATAGAATGTGCCCACCATTGGCGACACAATTGCCTTGTCTCCCTCTGCAGCTTTTGCAGAAGACGGTTCAACTTGTGGTGTGTCGTTTTCACTTTGGTCAGTATGAAGCCCTGGATCAGCTGTTTTAACCGGGGCTGCAGACTCCCTGGGGGTTGTTGCTGTTTCTGTGCTCACAGCAGTTGCTGAATTGTTAACTGATTTTTTCATGGAAACAGTTGTACCGTCCGTTTCATAGGTGAATTCATCAATGGTGGATTGATCAACCAGGTTAATCAGTTCACGTATTTCCTGTATATTTAACATTTTGGCACTCCTTCATTTGAAAATTGATAACAGAAACGAATAACGCCTTTAAACATTTTACGATAAATTTAATCCAAACTTCAACCCGGACCTTTGAAGAGTCATTTATGGAATATGTTTTAAGCACCTTTAATTATATCAATCTTCTCAAATCGATGCGAGTTTAATGGAAAGAAAACAAAAAACCGGGTGTTTTACAACCCGGTTTTATTCTGCAAGCTTTACTATCCTTTAACAGGCTCATAATCAACATCAACCGTTATCTCACCAAACTCATCGCGGACCATTTGCATGATGTTAGCTGCCTCAGATTTGCTGAATTGCTCGTTTTCCTTGACGTGAACAATTACTTTATCATCTTCATGTCTGACAAGAACATCACTGTAGTCAGCTGCAGCCATAATGGATTTTTCCAAAACCGTTTCTTTTCTGGCAATTTCATCAAGTTGATTCATTTCATTTCTGGCATCATTTTTCTCCTCAACACTTGCGGTACTGGAGGCAACGACATCATCCAACCGATCTTTAGTCTCACTGCGTTCATTTTGAATTTCCATTCGAATCGTCGTAAATAATTGATCATCACTTACATTGGACATATCATCCACATCAGCATTTGTCTCGCCTTCTTCTGTCTTGCCCTCTTTGGCATCCGAAGACGCAGTTTCTTCTTGATTATTATCGTCCTGGTTGATATAAGCGAGGTCACCACCATTCCCGGATGAGGTCATGTAATAGACACTCAGTACAATCATTAAACTTAACATTGTTAAAAGCCATACCGTTTGTTTTTTTAACATGTTGATTTCCTCCTAATTTTTTGGCATTACTGAAACTCTGTGCACCGGAACATCAAGTACGCGTGAAATCGCTTCTATTGCTCGCTTTTCAACCGTTGCATGATCGACTCCTTTCGCAACAACAAAGACACCCCTGACATCTGGCTTTTGTGTACGGATAAGCAGTGGGACCTCTTTATCCCCTTGATTTACCAGTACAACCTTTGTTTCTTTTTGGCTGTCTTCAATGTCTCTAGTTCCCCCATTTGTATCAGACTCCTCAGTTACCTGCTGACTAGTTATCAAATTTTTTTCATATACTTTTACTTTAGTTGAATCAAGATTGACCATCACCTCTGCTTCGGAAACACCTTCTATCTTGTTCAGCATCTTTTTAAGATCCTCTTCATAGCTTCCTTCTATTTCTGTTACATCTGATGTTTTGGATGATTTGCCGGAGAATGTTTCATCTGTTTTCTGATCTTTTGCCTTCTCTGAGGGATCATATTTTATCGACGGGTCGTCGCCGTCGTCATTGGATGAAAATACATTGCCTATAATAAGCAGCAATAATCCGATAAGCCCTATGACAATAATGTATCCGGCTTTTTTGGAAATCTTATCCGATGAATCTGACTGCCGAAATATTTTATTAAATAGATTTTTCAAGATGACCCTCCCTCCCCTAGCAGGATAATTTTCTCTTTGTCTACATCCCATACATTGTGCAGCAGCTGTTTAATCCCTTCTACATTGAAGTCTGATTCATCCTTTAGCGGTTCATCTGTGTTAATGACTACATCGTCAACAGCATCGACTCCCCCCTCCCCTGATTCGGATTCTCTTAAAGTGACCTTGACTTCACCCAAATTTTGATTCAGATTGTCGTATGTAAGTTCAGTCTTCGAGGTAAATTGAAATTCGATGTCCGCTATTTCTTTTCTGTACTTCTCCTGCAAGGGATTATTTGCTACATCTTTTAATTGGACAGCCATTTGTTCTAAAATATATGCATGTTGAGAGGATTGTATTTCACTTTTTTTCTTTTCCATTAAATTTTCTGCTTCATTGTTCTTAATCCGATCCTGCTCCAACTCTGCAAAAGAAGCCTTCAGTTCCTGCCTTACATCTAAATCAAACAAATAAAAAACCGGTTTTAAAAAAATGAGTATCAGGATCAGCCCCATTGCCAATTTGACATATTTTTTCATGGAATTTGCCGGTATAAGCAAGTCGATAACAGATGCCAGCAATAAAAATATAATGATTTGGGTAACCCAATTAATCAATGAATCCATTGTCCCCCTCCTAACGCAGGAGAATCGTAATATTACTGGCAGCCACTAAAATGACAATCGCCAAGAAAAACATTAATGTCACAGCCAATAAACAAGCCAGGATTAATACGATATACTTGCTGATTATATCAAGCGTTGAAATGACAGGCCCATCACCTATTGGCTGCAAAATGGCTGCCGAAAGTTTATAAATAAGGGAAATGGCAAATATTTTAAGCGCTGGAAACAAGGCAATTAATACAATAATCATGACACCTACAATCCCCACAGCATTTTTCAATAAAAGTGATGCGCTTAAAATAGTGTCGGTTGCATCAGTAAATGTCCTCCCAACAACCGGTATAAAATTACCGGTAATGAATTTGGTAGTTTTCATCGCTACCCCATCCTGTATGGCACTTGATGTCCCCTTAACTGACATAACACCAAGAAATATTGTTAAAAAAACGCCTAAAGTCCCGATCCCGACTTGTTTGAATAAACCCGCCAGTTTTGACACGCTATAATTTTCATTCAAATTGCTGACAATCAGTAAAAGTGCGGATAAAAATAACAAAGGTAAAATAAACCTTGAAACAAGCACACCACTTGAATTAATCAAGAATAAGACTATTGGGTCAAAAAAGGAGACTGTCATGACGTTCCCCAATGTGGCCATGATCCCTAACATAAGTGGCAACAAAGCAATCATAAAGCTGCTCATCATATCAATGGCATCATTGGCGTAGGATACCGCCAGATAAAAGCTGTTTAAAACCAAATAAATCAAGACAATATAAACAACATAATAGGCGATTTTACTGACCGCACTCTTTTCAAAGGCGGTATGCATGGTCTGTAAAACCGTCGAAAACAGTGTCAGCATTAAAAGTGTACCTAATAGTTTCCCGTTCAGAATCAGTTCATGGAACAAATATTCAATGAGGCCCCATAATGTATTTTCGATGGAAAATGAACCGTCCGATTTAATAAATTCATATATGCTTGTCTTCTCAAGCTCGGGGACATAACCCTCATACTTATTTACAAGTGTTTTCCAATATGATTGGATTCCATCTAGTGAAATGTCATTCAGCAGCTGATTCTCAATATCATCCGCTTTCTGTTCTTCGTGATTTTCCGCGGCTGACACCGGCATTTCTATCATAAGGAGTAACAGCAAAAGTAAAGATGCTATGGAGATGATTCGCTTATTGTTTGTCACGCAGCCACTACCCCTTTCTTAAACTGCGGATACGAAACTTAAAATAGCTTCGATCACGGCAGTAATAATCGGAACAGCCAGCAAAAGAATGAATATCTTACCAGACAGTTCGATCTTGGCTGCCACTGAGCTTAGCCCAGCGTCCTTCGTGATGTTTGCCCCAAGTTCAGCAATATAAGCAATTCCGATGATTTTTAAAATCGTTTCCATATACATACCATCAACGTTTGCTTTATTGCCGAGTGATTCTATCATTTTAAAGATAGTACCTATTTGCTGCATAATAGCCAAAAAGATCAGGATAGCGGTTAATAGAACTAAGAAAAACGCAAACGATGTATTGATTTCTTTCAAAATGATGTAAAGAATACTGGCAATGATTCCAATCACAACGATTTGTATGATATCCATCTATGTCTACCCCTGGAAAAGGAATACCGATTTTATCTGCTGAAATAAATCAGAAAGACCATTAACAACGATGACCAGAACAATAATAAAACCGACCAACGTTGCGAATTGAGCGATTTCTTCTTTCCCCATTTGCTTAAGTATCGTATGAATAAGAGCAACAATAATTCCGATGCCTGCAATTTGAAATAAGATGGATGCATCAATTGCCATGGAAGTACCCCTTTCACCTTTAAATGAGCAGCAATACAATGAACAGACCACATAGGAGCCCCAGGCTTTTCGCCATTTTACTGTATTTGTATTGGTTATCCCGGGCGTCATCGAGTTCACGGTCCAAATGCTTAATCGTTAGATGGATATGTTTTTGCTGCTGGTTAAAATCATGCTGACCGAGTGTTCTGCCAAACTGCTTTAAAATTTCTGCTTCATTTGTATCAAATGCTGATGATGTCATTAACTCCTCCAAATACCAGTTCCAAACTTGAGACAGGTTATTGTTATGATAGGCCAAAGAATCCTTTACGTGCTTAAAAAATGAACCGATCGGGTCCGGAACCTGTTTTGCAATCGTTGCAAACGCATCCGGTAAAGGTAGTTGACTATACAATATTTCTGCTTCCAAAATCTGCAAGGCATTTTTCATGTGCCGAATATGTTTTGGTCGCTCGTTCAATCTCTTACTGATATCAAAGCCTGCCAGTGTTGTTGTGCCTATGAAAAGAAGCGCGCCAATCCACTGCATTTGTTACGCACCTCGATTTCTGCAAAAGATTTTCTTCATATTCATTGTAAATCCGATGAATATTGCCTGGCTTGTCCCGTCTGTTTAATAAAACAAACCGTTGAAAAACCTGCTGGTCAAAAAGTGGACGTAAAGACGGCCGTTTCTTTAAAGCTTCAAGCGAGCTGCTGTGAATGGTACAGATGATAGCCACTCCTGCATTGACGGCTTCCATTAAAGCTTGTACATCGGATTCGCTTCCAATTTCATCAACCACCAGTACTTCAGGTGACATAGATCTAATCATCATCATCATGCCCTCGTCTTTAGGACAGGCATCCATCACATCGGTCCTCGCCCCTAAATCGTGTTGGGGCATGCCTTTATTTGAACCGCCTATTTCCGATCGTTCATCCACAATCCCGACTTTATGGGCAGAAACCTTACCCCAACCTGTGCCAATCAAACGGGCCAAGTCACGAATCAATGTCGTTTTACCCGTTTGCGGTGGACCGATAATGAGTGTATTGACATATTGTTCAAGGTACACATATGGGACGAGCGGCATAGCTGCACCAATGGTTTGTTTTGCAATACGAATATTAAAAAACGTAATATGCTGAATAGCTTTCACATGACCATGTAATGTATTTACTTTTCCGGACAAACCAACACGATGTCCGCCTTCGATAGTGACATATCCTTCTCTCAATTCATCTTCCATCCGATACAATGAATACTCACTAAGTTGATTCAGTAAAAATATGCCATCGTTCTTGCTGGGTTTAATATGTTCAATCCATTCGGTATGACTATCAAAAACAAATTCAATCGGCTGTTGCAGCCTAAAACGGATTTCCTGTACAGTATTCCAGCGGGTGTGGAGTTTATTATTTATGATTCGCCTTATTTTTTCCGGAAATAAACGCAATATCTCTTCCATTTCAATGTCCTCACTTTACAATAGCTTGTTAATCAATATATGTTTATAAATACAATTTATGACCGGATCATCGGGAAAAAGCATTAAAAAAAGCGACCCTAAGTGCAGGATCGCTTATCCATTCAATGATGTAACTATGCTCTTGATACATATTTACCTTCTGTCGTACTAATTACTAACGCATCTCCCTGATTAATAAAAAGTGGCACTTGAACAACATATCCGGTTTCCAGTGTCGCCGGTTTTGTTCCACCGCTTGCCGTGTCCCCTTTCACTCCAGGTTCTGTTTCAGTAACAGTCAACTCAACATTTTTTGGCAGCTCAACACCAATCACTTCACCTTCATATGTGACAACAGAGACTTCCATATTCGCGTGCATGAAATTTAATTCATTTTCGATTTGACTTGTCTGGAGTTCCAGCTGTTCATACGTGTTTGTATCCATAAATGCATGACTGTCGCCTGATGCGTATAAATACTGCATCTTTCTATTTTCTATATGTGCCCGATTCACTTTTTCACCGGCCCGGAAAGTTTTTTCCTGGATATTGCCGCTTCGCAGATTCCGTAATTTAGACCGAACAAAAGCAGCACCTTTTCCCGGTTTAACATGCTGAAAATCAATGACTTGCCATATATCATTATCAACTTCGATTGTAAGACCAGTCTTAAAATCATTTACCGAAACCATTATAAATAGCCTCCTTAATTAGAGTTGGATTAGAGCTTTCTCCGCGCACGTTAACCGTTCACTGCCCGCCTCTGTGATGACTATATCATCTTCAATACGGCAGCCTCCAACATTTGGGATGTAGATACCCGGCTCAACAGTTACAACCATCCCCGGTTCCATTTCTTTATCTGAGCGAAATGACAAAGCTGGTCCCTCATGAACTTCCATGCCGAGGCCGTGGCCTGTTGAATGGCCAAAATATCCCTCATAACCCCGCTCTTTTATATAGTCGCGTGTTAAAGCATCAGCTTCTTTACCGGTTATACCCGGCTTAAGTCCATCAACTCCTCGTATTTGGGCTTCCAGGACTGTGTCATAGATGTCTCTAAGCTCATCATTAATCTCTCCTACCGCAACTGTTCGGGTTGTATCAGAGCAGTAGCCGTTAAACAGTGCGCCATAATCCATGGTCACCAGTTCACCTGATTTGATTTCTTTGTCAGAAGCGACACCATGCGGAAGCGCAGCGCGGTAACCTGAAGCAACAATGATATCAAAGCTCGAGGAGGTTGCTCCCTGTTTACGCATGAAAAATTCAAGTTCATTTGATATATCCACTTCCTTAACTCCCGGTTTAATATATCCCTGTATATGCTCAAATGCATCATCAGCTATCCTGGCAGCCTGTTTTAAAATCCCAAGCTCATTTTCTGACTTTATCAGACGAAGTTCTTCTATAAACCCGCTGACAGGCACCAACTCCGCCTCAAATGTTTTATTATACTGTTCGTAGGTCGAAAATGTGACATGCTCTTTTTCAAATCCAACACGTTTGACATCCATTTGTTTCAACTGCTTCTTTATTTCCTGATGAATTAATTCTTTATGTTCCACCACTTTGAATTCACTTATCTGATCGTTGGCCTGTTCTATGTAACGGAAATCAGTAATGAAACGTGCGTCGTACAAGCTAACAACGGCTATACCTGCTGTTCCGGTGAATCCTGTCATATACCTTCGATTGACTGGACTGGTGATTAATATCGCATCTAAGTTATTTTCTTGTAATTTCCTGCGAAGTTTACTTAAATTCCCCATAAGATCATCCTTTCTATTTATTAGCAATTTGGCTTGTCACAAGACCTATTAAGAATCGGCCAAGCCCGATACAAGAAAGGCAAGTGCTGCAAGCCGGTAGCTGTCCATGCCAAAACCGACAATCTGTCCATAACAAACTGCGGCCAGCATGGACTGCTGGCGGAAAGTTTCACGTTTATGTACGTTTGAGATATGCACCTCTATAACCGGAATGTCAATCGCAGCTATCGCATCTCTTAATGCAACGCTTGTGTGGGTGTAGGCAGCAGGATTAAAAATAATACCGGTGTACGACTTCTCATTTGCCTGATGCAGGTAATCAATCAGTTCCCCTTCATGATTCGATTGACAGCAGTCGAGTTCCCCTCCGTGCTTTTCAACCAATTTGGTCATTCTTTCCTCAATCGTCTGTAAAGTGAATTCACCATAAATTTCTTTTTCCCTTTTTCCCAATAAGTTAATATTCGGACCATTCATAAGCAAAAGTCGGCTCATTTTGTGATTCATTCCTTT
The DNA here is from genome assembly GCF_014646635.1 of Lentibacillus kapialis. Lineage (GTDB taxonomy): Bacteria > Bacillota > Bacilli > Bacillales > Amphibacillaceae > Lentibacillus > Lentibacillus kapialis. Next base: position 9,889 of record NZ_BMNQ01000045.1, on the reverse strand, counting down.
ACCAAGTCGTAATAGTTATGGACTGTTCCAGTTTATCACAAACTAAAACGATTGAGTAATCAAAAGAAATGATCATTTATTCCTTTCTTCTTCGGATCTTAGTTTATGCAGTGTATCTGTATAATCATAAGATATGGAATATCCGATGAACGTACCGTATAATATATACAAACAGATTGTCGAAACAATCGTATTTGCATTCAAATCTCCCAAAGAGGGGATATTCGGAAAGATCGGCTGAATGACATAAAACACAATAAACCACAAAGCAGCTCCATATGCGATACCCATCCAGAGTGAATTGACCTTTTTAAATAATATAAAGTAAATGAACGCTGTCAGTAGGGATATAACACCAATCATCAAGATAGACAAAACTGTACCCAACCATCCGTCAACCCAGCTTGCCGTGAGCCAGGAACGAAGAAGATAACTCTTCGGGGACACCTCGGAAAAGTTAAAGTAGTATAACACCACGCCAAAAAACCCTCCCAATAATCCTCCGACAAACCCCGTCAGCAGTGAGCGGGATAAGACACTGATTGGCTCTTCCTGTTTATTCTGTTCCAAACGCTGATCCGAATTTCCCATTCCAAAACACCTCCATTTGTATTATTGCCTAATATCGTAAAATCAATTATGCGATTTCGCGGTCAATTAACTGGTTTTACAATGGATTTTCTAGTAAAATGAGAAGTATAAAATACCTTGGTAAATGATGCATATTTTAGACAGAGACGGAAAGAATAATGAGTAACATAAAAATTTTAAAAAAGATGATGAAAATAGCAGTAATCGTGGTATAGGTATAATAGGCAGTATTAAAAGCGTGAAAGGGGGATATCCGAATGGGCAATAATAAAGGTGCTTTGCTGGTTTATGCGGTTATAGGGTTGGCCCTTATCGGTGTTGTCACTCAATTGTTTACCAACACAGCTTCTTTTCTGACCAGTATATTTACAATGCTCGGTTTCGGTATTGCCATTTTTGCCATCATGTACTTCGTTTTTTTCAAGAAGCGAACACCATCAAATGATGCCAAAAAATATAAACAGGCGGTTAAACAATCAAAAGCCAAATACAGCAGCCAGCAAACTAAACCAAAAACTCCTTCTAAACGTCCGCAGCCGTTTTCATTTAAAAAGAAATCGAATAAGCGCCCGTCCCATTTGCGGGTTATTGACGGGAATAAATCAAAAAGAAAAAACCGGGCCAACTTTTAAACTAGTCCGGTTTTTATTTTGGCCAATATTTAAGAAATGCCTCCGCCCGCTCCTCTCCGATACGGATCAGCTGCTCCCTGGTGGTCGGATTCAATTCAAAATCTGTGGTGTCCACATGATCCACCGGGATAAAAATAATATTATTTTTTTCTGTTGTAGAAACATAACGAGCATCATGCGCATTAAGCATCGTAGAAAACACCGCTTGGAACATTTCTATTGCATTCTTGATATCATCCGGTTTTTCCTGTTCCGGATTTCCGCTTAATTTCATTCCGACAACAGGCCGTTTGCTTCGATTGTTGTCATCCTTGAAAACCCACAACGGAAAATTGCTTAATAAGCCGCCGTCCACTATAAGACTTTCCCTGTTCGTTTCGCTGAAGATTTTTTTTGGCATAAAAAAGAAGGGGAAGCCCGCGCTCATACGCACTGCTTTTGCAACTGGAAAGTCATCCGGATTAAGACCGTAGATCCTGTCCAGATCATCCGGAATGACAACAAGTTTACCAAGCGATATATCACTGACAACCATTTTTAAATAACCGCTTTTAAGATCATAAAAAGTATGTATGTTTTTTCTTGCTAATTGTTTGTGAACCCATTTCTCGAGTTTATTGCCTTTATACAAACCAAGCTGATAATAAAGATTCGCCCATTTGGAAAATGGGATAAACGTCGTCCACTTAGGAGGATCCATTAGTTTTTTGGTGTCAAGTTCCTGTATCAATTCATCAATCTCACTAAATTGATATCCCGATGCAACGAATGCCGCAATGATAGCACCGGCAGATGAACCAGCTACCCTCACAATTGAATGGTCATGGTCGTATACTTGCTTTAATGCCCCAAGAAATGCATATGCCTTAACACCGCCGCCTGAAAATACACCATCAATTTTCATATGTCTTCTCCCCATTGCACTTTTTTTGCTGCCGGCCACCCTTTTATATATATAAGAGCACATATGGGGAAATAGAACACAAGATTGTTCGGTTACTCTGCACTTGATTCAACGATACTTCGCAGGTCCTCAATTCGTTTAGCGTCGGCTTTGAAATACTGCACCAGATCGCCAATCCTGTCAATGGAATTCCAGCTAAGATGATGTTCAATTCCTTCCACATCTTCATAAATCTTGTCACTGTCAACACCAATAACCTCAAGAAAATTCTCCAGCAATTCATGCCGGTAAACAAGCCGTTCCCCTAGCTTTTCACCTTTTGATGTCAAAATGAAGCCCCGGTATTTCTCATAATTTAGATAGCCGTCTTTATCGAGCTTTTGCACCATTTTCGTGACCGACGATGGATGAACAAGCAAAGCTTCTGCAATGTCGGATACACGGGCATAACCTTTTGATTCCATTAAATTATGAATTTGTTCAATATAGTCTTCCATACTTGGGGTAGGCATCAAATCACTCATTTCATTGGAATAATTTTTTAGCTAGCGCAAAACTGTTTCTTAATATAGCATACAGGATATCGTTCAATGAGACAAGCTTTTGGGCATTAGAAAAACTCGGCGTTCGCCTCGTCTTATAGCGAATGCCGAAGCTTTTCTTATAAGGTCATCCATTATTTATACTTTCTGACGTTATTAGAAAGAGGAATCGGTCTGGTGACCGGTTCCTCTTTGAAGTTTATTTTACAATCCGCATTTCAACTGAGCACCGCAGCTGGTGCATGTATTGCATCCGCCTATATCTTCAATATTGCCGTTTCGGCAAACAGGACATGTATCTCCAACTTCCGAACCGATAGAAACATTCGTTTTGTCCAATTCCTGAACAGTATCCATCAAAACGACTTTCGGTTTATCTTCCTCAAAAAGCTCAGTCTGTTCGCTGAAGGCATTCTCTTCCGTCTTCAACGTTAAAACCTGCGTGTCACGGCTACCGTCAACATAAACCGTTCCGCCTTTTGCTCCGCCATTATATAGTCTGCGATAGACACTCTCTACCTGATCAACAGTATATCCTTTAGGAGCATTAACTGTTTTCGAGATGGAACTGTCCACCCAGCTCTGAATGACACACTGAGTGTCTGCGTGTTCTTCGGGTGACAAACTCATAGCTGATATGAACCAGTCCGGAAGATTTTCCGGGTCCTGTTCGGGATGTCTATCCAGATATTCCTGAACGATCTTCGCATTAACTTCGATGAATTTCCCTAACCGTCCGCTTCTGAAATAGGAGAAAGAGAAATATGGCTCTAACCCAGTGCTGACACCGGCCATCGTACCTGTTGATCCGGTCGGTGCAACCGTCAGAAGATGAGAGTTTCGGATACCATACTCAAGAATATTTTCTTTTATATCCGAGGGCATCTTCTGCATATAACCGGTGCTTATAAATGCTTCCCGCAGTCTTTTTGTTTCTTCATCAGACGCTCCAACCAAAAACGGGAAACTTCCCTTTTCTTTTGCCAGTTTAATCGATTCCCGATATGCAGTGAGTGCGATTGTTTCAAAAATCATATCGGCAAGGGCATTACCTTCTTTTGAGCCATACTTTGTCTCACAGTAAATCAATAAGTCGTGAAGCCCCATAACACCCAATCCGACACGACGTTCACCCAGTGCCTGTTTTTTATTTTCTTCAAGGAAATACGGCGTCGCATCAATAACATTATCCTGCATCCTCACACCTGTTCTGACCGTCTGTTTAAGCTTTTCATAATCGACTTTTTTCGTCTGTTTGTCAGCCATCTGCGCAAGATTAACAGCTGCAAGATTACAGACAGAATAAGGTGCAAGTGGTTGTTCACCACACGGGTTTGTCGCAACGACCTGGTCGCCATAAGCTTGCGCATTTGTCATTTCGTTGGCATTATCAATGAAGAAAATGCCTGGTTCTGCCGAATACGTCGCACAAATGTTTATCAGGTTCCACAATTCTTTTGCCTTTATTCTCCGATAAACGCGAATATTATAACCCATTTCTTTCCATTTACGGACATCCCCTACTTCATGCCACTGCGCATTGTATGCCTTCATTTCTTCTTCTGAGTAATTCTCGACATCAGGAAAACATAACTCATACTCCTCATCATTTTTTACTGCTTCCATGAAATCTTTGGTAATGCAAACTGAAATATTTGCGCCGGTTAAGAACTCGGGATTATGCACATCATACGTTCCGCCGGTAGCCAATTTTTGTTCCGCTTCACGAATGGCAGCCTGTGTGAACCCGCCTTGTCCCGGCATTGATCGGTAATTGACAATCCCCTGATAAAGATCGGATTCAGTCTCCGTCAATGGTGTGAATCGCAGTTTTTCTTGGGCAAGGTTTTTTATTTGTTCATCTTCTGTGTTTTCAATCAAATACCGTAAGATTCTCGGATTCTGCATTTTTGAAATGATAAATTCAATAATATCCGGATGGGAATCCACTAACATAATCATTTGGGCCAATGTGTTACGCTGATTCGCTACATCAACTCTCCAGATCACTCCGGAGTTCAGACCATATCTTACACATTGTCTAAACATGTGCCCCCGCGCTTCGAAATCACTTGATTTCTACTCTACTCGCTTACGTATTTACGTGCTTTCGATGGCCGTTGAACCTTCTTCCATACGAAGCTTGGCTGCTGATTGTCTTTGTCCACTCGTTGTTTTTTAGCATTCACGCTTACCGTTTCCGGTTGCGTTGTAGCCAACAAGTCATAAAAGAGTTCCCAGCAATTCACGGGGTTTTTTATAGACGAGGCACTTCTATTTACCACGTCTTGATCCGCCTTGTTCCACGAGGTGTGTCAATTTAGCGATATCATCAAGCCAGGAAACTGATCCGGATGATTTTCCATTCACACCTCTTGCCAATGCATTACGCGGCCTGAGTGTCGAACCGTTCGTTCCGACACCTCCTCCCCGCGACATAATCTCCATCACCTGTTTTCGGTGATCTGAAATACCTTCGCGTGAGTCTTTAATATATGGCATGACATAGCAGTTGAAATAAGTCACATCTGTGTCTGCGCCTGCTCCGTATAAAACGCGACCTGCAGGAATAAAGTTCATACTACTTAGTTCTTCGTTGAATTTTTGATACCATTCATTCTGTTTCTCTGTTGTTAACTCAACATTTGTCAATCCTGTAGCATTTCGCTTGGCTATCTGCTCATAATAAACTTCCAACGGCTTGTCTATCACGCTTAGTGAGCGTCTTACAATACCTGTAGAAGCTTCCTCTTCATCATCCAGAACCGAAACAAAATCTGACCCAACTTGAATCATTGCTTCCTGATTATTCCAATCAACAGACTTAACAAAGCCAAGTCCGCGAGCAGGAAATTTAGGATCAGCCTTTACGGTCAACACAACAAAATCCCCTGCTTTTAATGTCGTCTTTGCGGTATCTTTAAATGCATACCGATCAAGCATAACGAGCCTCGATACACCTTCATGCGTTAATGTCATATCATCTGTAATCGGATGTACTTGAGGAAATAGTTTTATATCTTCATTCAATGCCTGTACATCTATTCCAAGCCGATTTTCAACAGCAGTCGACATTTTCGGATTCACTCCCTTTCTTAAATGTGCTATTATAAACATACCACATTCCAGATCAACAAAACAATATATAGTGTATAAATTTTAAAACAATACAATATATGGTGGAAATGAGCAAATAATCAACCATTTGTCAATCAAAGGAATAACCAAATATATCAAGAAATAAAAAGGAAAATCAAGATATTTGTCATAAATACAGTATTTTTAAGTATTTTTAATGTTTATGCAGTTACTTAAATCCTTTCAAATCGATGAAAATTTCTTTGAAAAAAATACTGATACACCATATAATAGACAATGGAAGAATTAGATTGACGGGGGATTCATCATGGAATTTTTAATCATAATTGCTGTAGCCCTTTTGGCAGTAGGTCTATTCCGTTATTTCAGACAAAAAAACTCTTTGAAAACATTAACGGAAGACCAATTTCGTCAAGGTTACCGTAAAGCACAACTGATCGATGTCCGTGAACCAAATGAGTTTGATAAAGGCCATATCCTTGGTGCACGCAATATACCATTGACACAAATGAAACAGCGGTTGATTGAACTGAGAAAAGACAAGCCAGTCTATCTATACTGCCAAGGCAGCTCAAGGTCAGCAAGGGCTGCTCAACTGCTCCACAAAAAGGGTTATGAGGATATTAACCAGCTAAAAGGCGGTTTTAAAAAATGGACCGGGAAAGTAAAATCTAAATAACTCAAACTGCTTAAGTAACTGAAAAAGAATAGGATAACGGTAAATAGTTCACTTTTCATGAAGAAAATTGAATATATCAGAATGATTTTCCTATGCAATAGCCATGCTCTTAGACTGTTATTAACAGGTTAATTAACAGGACAATTATGTATTAAAAACATTTCTTCTAAGAGCTTTTTGGCATGAAAATTAAGCAGCTCAGTTAATATGTTACTGAGCTGCTTCTTTTTTTAAATTATATTTAACAATCGCGCCCGTTCGTATTGCCTTATCCCTGATTAGAACCCGAAGGAATTATTTCTTATCTCAGATAAGCGCTCTATTCTGGGAGATAACTTTCTCTTTTTTTGCTATAAATTTCATAAGCAAAGTATCCAAATAATAACCCTATTCCAGACCCCCAACTCATTGTAGTTAGAAAGGAGATTGGGAAAAATATGCTAAGAATTACAGCAACAACACAACCAACCATCATTCCAAGTGGTATTAAACTATCTAATAAATTTTGAGCACTTTTGGTTTTTTTCTTACTCAGAGTGCCTTTCTTATATTTACGTTTCATTCTTACAACTACAAATACTGCAATCCCACTTACTATTACTAAAGGTAGTAAAACACGCGCAATTTCCAAAGCTAAGCCCATCTCATAATCCTCCTTTCCCACTTTCAATCGATTTAATTTCTAGACTACTGTAATACCTTAGCCACAAAACACTTTTGATTTTATAAACATTATGTTGATACAATTAAATCACCGGAAAACAATCGTCTTATTATCCTGTACAATAACGCGGTCCTCCAAATGCCATTTCACCGCACGGGCAAGCACACGCCTTTCTACTTTCTGGCCGATTTTTTTCATATCGGTCACATCATCTCTGTGATCTACTCTTTCGATATCCTGCTCAATAATTGGTCCTTCATCCAGTTCATTGGTGACGAAATGGGAGGTTGCACCGATCAATTTGACACCGCGGTCGTATGCTCGCTCATATGGTCTCGCACCAACAAATGCCGGCAGGAACGAATGGTGAATATTAATAATGCGATCTTGAAAACACTCAACGAAACTCGGCGTCAATATTTGCATATATCGTGCCAGAACAAGCAGGTCGACATCGTATTCTTCCATAAGCCGGATTTGCTTTTCTTCCGCCCGTTGCCTGATGTCCTTGTTTGCTGGAATGTAGTGAAATGGGATACCTATTGATTCAACAACTCCGCGGGCAGTTTCATGGTTGCTGATGACACAGGCGATATCTGTTTCCAAATCTCCGTTCTGCCATTCCCAGAGCAATTCCATAAGACAATGTGGATCTTTTGACACGAAAATCGCCGTTCGTTTGATTTCGCTATGATAAGAAAAACGGTAATCCATGGAAAATTCGTTAGCTAACTTGGCAAAACCAGCCTCCAAATTTGTACGTTTTTCCATAAGATTCATACAACAAAATTCAATACGCATAAAAAATGTTCCATAATCCGGGTTACTTGTGTATTGACTTGATTCTATGATATTTGCACCGTAATCTAGCAAAAATGTTGAAATGGCAGATACAATTCCGGGACCATCCGGGCATTGGACGAGTAGCGTGCAATGGTCGTCTTTTGTGGTTGTTGTCATTTCTATTTCTCCCTCTTTGTAAAATTACGAAATGAAATTGTTGTAATTATACATAATCGTACCTCAGAAGTCCAGATAATCTTTCCATCTAAGCCTAACACCAACCAGGGTCACATCAGTTATTCCGATTTCATCGGCATGTCCATCCACATGTAAGTATCCATTGAAATCTGCTAAAAAGCGCCGTGAATGTATACAAGTATAGGTTTGTTGGTAATCATGCCAAAAATAATGGATGAACCTTCCCGCCACATGTGGAATTCTTTATTTATTTATTTATTTATTCGATCAGCGCGCTCTTTAGCGGAAGATTCCTAGCCAATTATATATTGGAAAATCACCATTACAACCGCAAGTGCAGGTCCTACAATTAGGAACCCAATTAATAATGATTGTATAACATCATAAAGTAGTGATGACAACTTTTTGTCGTTATTCTGTTTATTAAATTCTTGCAAAGATTGGTTAATATTTTTCAGCTCGTTTAGTATTTGTTTTTCTGTATCATTTTCCATTATAAATCCCCCTATAAGAGCGTGTTCAAAAAGCGCCTATTTTTCTTCAAAATAAAAATGCACCTTTAGCGAAATATGGTAAAATGGAAGTAAGCGAACAACCAAAAATACCAATTTGCGAGGTGCATTTTCATGGAATTACAATTGGAACTAATTCCTTTTCATTATTATAACACACTTGGCTTTGATCCGGAACTAATAGATTACATCAATCATGTAGATGATTCTATTGTGCTAGAAAAAGTAAAGCCGCTTTGTAAGGATGGTGGGCGTCCTTATGCTGATCCCAGGACATATTTCAGGATGCACTATCTATACTTTACCCAGCCAGAAATAAATGGACCACATATCGAATAATGGATACCACAGTCGCTGAGCAACTTACTCCCCCTAACACTATCTTGTCTTTTAAACGCTATTAAATTATTTACTTATCCTCTTTGTTATCAAATATAATTTCCAATACAGCCAGCAGCAAAGCAACAATGATCTCAGTTTTTAAGGAAAGTGTAATACTATTCATAAACTCGTCCACTGTAAACAGGACTAACCAAATCGATATCCCCTCGATAATGATTCGGATAAAAGATACTTTTCCTTTTCCTGTTATATTGCGGACGGATAGCTTGAAAATTGCTTTTGAAAACAATTCTATAATAATGCCTAAAATAAAAACACTGACAACAAAAACAACTAATGACCACACAGATTTATATTGAATGGAGAGCAGTTCAAAAATCCCTTCTATACCAAAAAAGTAAATCCCCAAAACAAAACCGGCTACCAGAATAATGAGGAGCGTCATTCCGACTATTGTTGCTGTTTTTTCTTTTTTATTCATACCAGTATGATTATGATTATTTAGAAAACCGTTCCTCGCCAATAGCGGCGCTAATTCTTATTAAAGATAAGTGCCTTTTCTGGAATAAAATGAAATCACGAATTAACATTTAGTATGATAAATACAAGATAATCATAACGATTAAGCTGATAATAGTGTAAAGAACAGACCCATAGAACACAACACCAACATCTACTTTCAACTCGTTATTTTCTTTCTGGATTTTCCATCCGGACTCGCTTGCTTCCAACGTTGCTCCTTTAGATAAAGCGCCCCCACTACTATTAAAAAAGAAGAATATAACCGATAAGGCCAGACCAATGAAAAAACTCCATTTATAAATGCTACTCTAAGAATGTACAGAAATGATTGTTTAAAAATGTACAGTTTGGATGATTAACTGCATAATATTCCTGAGGTGATATTGTGCACATCCAAGTGAGTGTAAATACAGATATAGAG
>NZ_BMNQ01000044.1 GCF_014646635.1 Lentibacillus kapialis | reverse complement strand
TTTTTCGAAACAATGTGATCAATTATTTATGAATCTGAGATAATGTGAATAGACTGGCATATTATTTCAGATTTTTGGCTGGATTAGTCAGAAAAATGGTGGCTGGAATAAAGTACTGATTTACATCAATAAGTTCGTCAAATGAGCTTTCGTTATCTTGAGGTGTTACCGTCATACAAGGCAAAGTAATTGACCCTGTCAAGACCCCCCTATCACTTACGATCAACACAATATTACAACCACTTGAAGCCATTTTTGATAGCGATTCCACAACATTGCTAGAAATGTTCATTATATAGAGCCCATTCTCTTTTGGAATCTCTCCATAATCTATTACACTATTTATTGGAACTGATCCTGTCGTTTTCGATTCAAGTGTCGCCAGTTTTGTTTCCTCTTCAGTAAACTCATTGTCCTTAGTTGTTATATCTGGATCTTTCCAACGTAAACGATGTAACCCCTTACTAGATTTTATTACCTTTTCTTTTTCAGTCGTATCAATCATTCGTTCCGACAATAAATTTCCAGCAGACTCTAGTGTTTTAGAAAGACCCAAGACCACCTTTGCATCGTTTTCAACTAATTTGTCGACAACCTCTCCTATGACCGGACCGGTTTTCGTTAATGAATCCTGATCCGCGTCAACGTTCATAATCCCTACCGTTAACCTTGATAAGGAAAGTGTTGTTCTTTGTTGCCCTGCTGCTTCTTTAGCCCACGTTTCGGCAATCGAAACCCCTTTTTGGATGGTATTTGTACCTCCGGCAAGTTGTTGAATACCAATTCCTTTAATTGGCTTTGTTTTCGGAATGCGCTTCAATAACCCGCTTACTTGATTAGTTTCACAACCCAACCCAACAAGCAATGCAGAGTAAATATTTGGGTTTGAAGACATACCAACAAGCATATTTCTTGTTAATTCAAAATCATCACCAAGTTGGGCGCAGCCATTTGCATGGACAATTGGAATGGTCCCACTTACCGTATCAGTTATTTCACGTACAACCGCGCTAGAACATATAACGGAAGAAACAATACCAACATAGTTTCTTGTTCCTGCTGTTCCATCGTCCCTTTTAAATCCCTCAAAAGAATAATTCATTTTGTAAACACCTCTAGTTTTAATGAACTTGTTAAATCAAGGCTTAGTTAGTATCCTAAAAAGACAACAACTCACAACTTTAATATTAGGGTGATAGCAACTTATTGTTGCTATCACCTGCTTATTTGATCGGAATTGCTAGGTTATATTTGACTATTCCTTAACAAATACTGTTTTTGTATTTGTGTAGAATTCCATCGCTGCTCTTCCTTGCTCTCTGGAGTGTGAACTTGATTGTTTCATTCCACCAAACGGTGCTTGTAGTTCCACACCAGCGCTTTCAGCATTTATACGAACCATTCCCGCATCCATGTCTTCCATAAATGAAAGCATATTGCTTATATTGGTTGTGAATATGGATGCACTTAAACCATACTCAGAATCATTTGCCATATTAAGTGCATCTTCCAACGAATCCACCTTCATTAGAGCAAGAACCGGACCAAATATTTCCTCTCGTGCAATACGCATATTCGGAGTTACATTTTCAAACACAGTTGGTTCTACATAATGTCCCTTTGTAGTGTTCGAAGAGGATGGCTTATTACCGCCAAATAATAACTTTGCTCCTTCTTCCTTTCCTATTTCAATATAGTCCAGAACAGTATTCAATTGTTTTTCACTAACTAGAGGACCCATCCAGGTTCCTTCTTCCAGACCATCTCCTACTGTGATTTCTTCAACTTTCTTCAAGAGTTTCTCTTTAAACTTGTCGTAAACATCATTTTGTACAATCACACGGCTACTAGCTGTACATTTTTGTCCTGTTGATTTCAGGCCCCCACTAACTGTAGCTTCAACTGCCAAATCAAGGTCAGCATCATTGGCAATAATTACTGGGTTTTTTCCGCCCATCTCAAGCTGATATTTAATACCTCTTGATACCGCCGCGTGGGCTAATTGTTTTCCAACAGCATTAGACCCAGTAAAAGAAATACCGTCGATTTCCGGATGCTCTACAATTTCCTGCCCGATAGCCGAACCTTTACCTGTAATCATATTGACTACGCCCGTTGGTATACCTGCATCATGCAAGCACTCAATAACCTTCGCACACGTAATAGCAGTTTCACTTGCTGGTTTAATAACAACCGTATTACCATAAATAAGAGCAGGTGCCATCTTCCAAAGTGGAATTGCTACTGGGAAATTCCACGGAGTAACTATACCGACTACCCCCAACGGAGCTCTTGACGTAAACATAAGTGCACCGGAATCAGAAGAAGGTATCACGTTACCATTGGATCTCATTCCTTCACCAGCGTAATATTTTAAAAGAGCCACCCCCCTTGTAGTTTCTCCTTTTGCTTCAGGAAATGTTTTTCCCATCTCTTTTGTCATGGCAGAAGCTACATCATCGATCCGATTTTCCAGTATGGAGGCAGCCTTAAACAAATGCTCCCCTCTTACACTTCCCGAAAGCTTCTGCCATCCTTTTTGAGCAGCACGCGCAGAAGTTGCCGCTTGATCAAAATCCTTGCTTGATGAAAGTTGATAGAATCCTATAATCTCATCCTGGTTTGCTGGATTATTACTTGTACCAACTTCTCCAGTTTCAGAAGCAACCCATTCTCCGTTAATAAAGTTTAGGTATGTTTTTAGTTTCACATCAGTTTTAGCCATAATATTCCTCCTAGTGTTGTTTATGAATGTTGAATGTAATAATCTACTACCCAAAATCCCTTTAACTATCTAACAAAATACGAGCTATCATAAATTCATAGAGTCACATATTTATCAACACCTTATTTTCCATTTACTACCCCCCCATCAATATATATAGGAGACCCCATCATGAACTTTGACTCGTCCGAAGCCAAGTATAACGCTGCATAAGCGACGTCTATTGGTTTTCCAAGCTCATCGCCTAACTGACGTTTTTTAATAGTAGATATTGTGGCTTCGGGCTCAGGGGCTTTTGAAATATAATCTTCCACAAAAGGAGTATAAATCGTACCTGGCATTAAAGCATTTATGCGCAAATTATATTTTGCATAATCTACTTGCATGGATTTTGTTAATGATAATACTGCACCTTTGGTCGCTGCATAGGAGGCACGATTTGCCAATCCTATTTCAGCAATACAAGAAGACATATTAATAATTGTTCCCGACCTTTGTTCCATCATATGGGGAACCACATATTTTGAAACGAGGAACACCCCATTCACATTTACTTTAAATACTTGTTCCCACGTCGCTAAGTCTATCTCTTGAAGCTGACCAACTCCACTAATTCCAGCATTGTTGAAAAGAACATCAATTCTTCCAAACCTTTTAATAACCTTGTCAACCAGGTACCTTACATCTTCGGTTTTCGTAACATTCCCCTGGATAAAAAGCGCCGTACCATTATTTGAATGAATTTCGTCAATTGTCTGTTGGCCGGAATCTTCATTCAAATCGTTTACAATAACGGTGGCACCTTCTTTTGCGAACAATATAGCTGTTTCCTTCCCAATTCCAGATCCTGCACCAGTAATAATGACAACTTTATCTTCTAATCTCATTCGCTATCTCCTTTATTAAAAAGTATTAGGCAACCACATGGATAAGCTCGGGATAAATGCTATCAGAAATGCAACAACAACTAGTAAAATTAGAAATGGTGAACTAGCAACCACAAATTTCTCGACCTTTGTATTGGTAATGGAGCATGTTGTATACATAACCGTCCCAAGTGGTGGTGTTAAGGTACCGATACTTATACAAACAATAAAAAATATCCCGAAATGAACTGGGTCTATCCCATATTCCAGCAACATTGGCATAAACAAAGGAGTTAATATAATAATCGATACATTACCTTCAATAAACATTCCAATAATAAGTAAGAATATGAGAACAACAAAGAAAAACATAATTGGTGAAGATATATATTCGACCATAAACATTGTCATTCTCTGCGGAACTCGCTCCAATGTTAACACCCAAGCAAATGCCGATCCTGCAGCAATTATAATTAATATTGCTGCAGCGGTATGTACCGTTTCAATAAGAGCACTGATAAGTTGAGACAGTTTCATTTCCCGATAAACAATTAACCCCAAAAATAACGCATAAAAAACTGCGATAGCACCTGCTTCAGTTGCACTAAAAATTCCAAAGCGAATACCACCAATAATAATAACCGGCAATAATAGAGCAAGAAATGCATCTTTTAAAGTTAAGAAAAAATACTTCAGTGTTGTTTTCTCTTTGCTTTCTGTTTCTATCTTATGTTTTTTTGCATAGACATGTACGTAAACCATAAAGCTTATACAAAGTATGGCCCCCGGAATTATTCCCGCTAAAAACATACTTCCAATAGAAACATTTCCAATAAATCCATATAAGATTAAAGCAATTCCCGGTGGTATAATGGGGGTAATTAAAGAGGTGCCCGCTGTTAAAGCTGTTGAAAAGGCACGGCTATAACCTTTTCTCTCCATTTCTGGAACTAAAATTTTCGATTGCATTGCTGCGTCTGCAATATTCGAACCGGAAAGTCCACCCATCAATGTACTAAGAACTACGTTAACTTGTGCTAATGATCCAGGAAGGCGATTCGTTACCATTTGTGCAAATGTAAGCATTCTGCTGGTTATTCCTGTGTAGTTCATTAAAATACCTGCTGTAATAAAGAAGATTATAGCAAGTAATGGAATTGACTCAATCCCGCCAATCATTCTTTGGACTAAAATTTCGGATGAATAACCATCATTAAAAAAGATGTAAGCAACAGAACTTATAATTAAAGCGAAAGCTATTGGAACATTGAGTAAGAAAAGCCCTAGTAGTATAAGTAGTGCAACAGTTAAAGCCATTTATTGTCCACCTCCTTCTTCCCGAAATTCAGTACGTAAAAATATTAATAATTTCCTTGTAAAGTGTATAGCTGTTATTGCCCCACCAATTGGAATAGCAATGTTAATCCATTGATAGCTAATACCTAAAATAGGTGTTAATTTACCTGTTGCCGTTAAAGTTAAATTAGAGCCAAGATAAATAAAAACGTAAATGAGCACATAATAAATGGCAGCTGCCCGAATAAATTCACTAAAAATCCGAAGGGGCGTTGGTAGTTTTTTAACAAAGAAATCCACGCCTACGTGACCTTCACGTTTCATCGTTGAGCTTATTCCTATAAACACAAACCATACGAATAATCCAAGTGCAACTTCCATAGACCATGCAATTGGTGTATTGAATATATATCTGAACAGGACATTAAGCCCCGTTAGCAGAATCACACCCACAAGTGCGATTGTAGACACTGCATCATCTACTGCATTAAGGCTTCTTTTTATCACCTTCTTTCACTCCCTCCCAGGTAAAGCCTATTGTCTTATAAAGATAGAAGGGCAGGTAGCTTAATCAGTTAGCATACATGCCCACACCTCTTTTAAAAATACCTAATCATTACGTTTATTTAGTAATTTCTGAATTTCATCGTATAGACCTGGTGTCCATTTAGGAAATTCATTATATACGCTTTGTACTTTTTCTTTAAATGCTTCTGTATCAACTTCGTGAACCTTTACGCCCGCCGCTTTAAACTCTTCTAATACTGTTGCACTCTCATCTTCTAAGACACCTCGAGCATATTTATTAGCTTCATTACCCGTTTCTCTTAAAATTTGGACTAAATCATCAGGAATCGTTTCGATAAATTCCGTCCCCGTGATCCAGGAGGTAATAAACTTTTGGTGACCCGTTAAAGAAAGATGTTTTGAAACCTCATGCGCTTTGACTCCCTGCAGAACTGGAAGTGGATTCTCAGCTCCATTCACAAGACCTTGCTGAAGGGCGGTATATAATTCTCCTAAAGGATAGGGAGTAGCAGATGCCCCCATTGCATTGAATGTTTTAATTGACATTTGATTGTCTGGAACACGTATCTTTAATCCCTTAAGATCTTCTGGAGACGTTACCTTCTTATTTGTTAAAAGATGGCGTTCTCCGTAAACCGTCGTAGGATTTATAATTTCGATATTCTGTTTGCGTAAATCATCTCTTATTCCTTCAAACCAATCTGTTTTTGTTAAATACTGCAATTCATCAAAGTCTTCAACCAGATAAGGAGCCGTTAAAATTCCTGCGTCTGGAACGTAATCCATTAAGAAATCATACCCAGCCATAACAATGACATTATTACCCGTGACAGCCTGTTCCACAACATCTTTCTCTGCCCCTAATTGTGAACTTGGATAAAGTTTCAATTTCAGTCGACCTTCACTCTTTTCTTCAGCAAGCTCTTTCCATTTTGAAGCTAGTTTGCCTATAGGCTCGTCAGGTTGGTTTCCAAAAGCAATGTTGACTGTATATGTTTTGCCTTTATCAGATTTAGCTTCCGCATCACCAGACTCCGTATTGCTCTCATCTGTTTTCGAAGAACAAGCAACAGTGAAGACTAACAATAGAATTACCAAAAAACTAAGTTTCACCTTCATGGTTTTCTTCATATGAATCTCTCCTTTAACCAACACTAATATTTAACTATTTAAATGATTCGGAATTATTAGTGTGTAGAATTTCGATTGAATTTAACTTAAAAAATAATCTTTATCCGCTCCTTACAACTTCAATATTTCATTTAAACTACTACTAAACTTAAGACGCAGCCAGGTGTGTAAGCCATCCATTTACTGTATACTATCACCTCCCTTGATGCCCTGAAGACAAAGAATTTCTTTGGTATTCGAACCTAGACATTAGTAAGCACCTTATTTCATACATGACTATTTATTGAAAGTTCTTTCGCTAAGGCGATTATTTCATTCTTACAGACCTCACTTTTTTCGTCCCAATTATCTAGGGGCATTGTGAAGCTTACAGCAGCTATAATATCATTTCTTTCATTCCAAACTGGTGCAGCAATACAAGTAAAACCTTTTACAGCTTCTTGGTTCTCAATAATATAACCCTTATTCCTTAAATCGTTTAATTGTTTTTGTAAATCATCTAAGTTATCTACTGTATTATCCGTTATCTTATCGAACCCATTCACTTTATACATTTCATATAATTCATTCCTTGAAAAGGTAGACAACATTGTTTTACCCATTGCTGTGGCATGTGCTGGCAGCCTCATACCAGGTTCCGATACAATCCTTACTCTCGAATACCCTTCTTTTTTTGCTATATATATAATCTCATTCCCTTCTAAAATTGAAAGTTGAATAGTTTCCTCTACTTTTTTTATTGTTTTTTCTGCTTCCCTATTAAAAAGCCTTGTTAAATCAAACTGTTGAATATATTGGGCACTTAAAAACCCTAGTTTAGGCCCTAAAGAGTAAGTTTGATCGTTCTCTTTATAGACCCAACCTAATTCTTCCAACGTGGTTAATATAGAAAAAAGAGAACTTTTATTTATATTACTTTTATTTGAAATATCTATTAGCTTTAGTTGTCGTGGTTCTTTCGCAATCATTGTCACAATAATATCAGCTCTTTCAATTGCTGGTACCCAATACTTTTTCTTCATGCTACCCCTCTTTGGTTTACTATTATAAACTTAGTTTTGAATCCGTTTTCAATATTAAATTTACCATGAAAATTTATAAGAATCAAGTGAATTCTAAAATTTTTTAATCTTATTTATTACTTGACTCTTGCATTTTATAAAACGACCTCAAGAAAGCACAGACGCCTCCCATGTCACCGGTCTGGTTTTTTAAAAAATGAGGCTGTGAGCTTTAATTGCTTCAGCACATCGGCAATTGGTTTTTCGGCTAATGCCTGCTCATAGGCATAGACGACACTCCGGCAGAGATAGTCCTTGCGGACTCGCCGAACAACATCGCCAATCGTGGTTGGAATGCCGGGCTGTTTCCACTCCAGACGCTGATATTCTAGGAAATTATACGTCAGGAATTGGATGCACCAGTAGCGCTCGATGCCTTTGTGCGAAAGCAATTGGTATTGGTCAAAACCCAGTAAATCCTTGAAGAAACGATATCCGGTTCCAATATGCCAGCGCACGTCATAATAGCTCAGGATGGTAACTCTCGTCCAAGCTGCAATCAGTGCATAGGATACAAAATGGCGTTTTGCTTGAATCGAATTCACCTTCCCAGAACAACAGGGCTTTGGCATTCTCGATGTCGCTCAATTTTCCTTCATACGTATACAGTTTATAGGTATGATCACGCGCCGTGACGGAGCGCGTATCGGATGTCCGCATAAAGTCAGAAGCAAATTTGGATATTTTGATACCGATACCGGCCGGGTATATTTTTCGGTTGACTCTTAAACCGCCAATCACATGATACCCTTTGGCAGCACAAGCATCGATGATAAGCTTTCTGCTTGTGTACCAACTGTCCACCAAAACGTAAACCTGTTCATCGGTTGGTGATTCGTAATCCTTGATCAGTTCGATAGCCAGGTCATTTTTGCCTTTAAACATGAGGCCGTGTTCTTCGCAATAGGATTCCCAGAAACAGGAACGGAAATCCCAGGCAAACGAGTATTCTTCACTGACCAGATGAGCCGTCACAACACAATGAGACCAAACCGTTTTCCCGTGAATGTGAAAAGTGGTCGTCCAATCCTTAAGCGAGGTGTCATTCTATTTTCAGGTAAACATTCCAAAACTAGTCATGGACCAACATAATGTGACAACATAATTTTTGCAAGAGTCAAGAATGAACGTCATTTTTATCAACTTTTACTTTTTTGGATCTAAACGGATTTGACTTAGTAGCAGAAGATGAGGAAGTGGTTCAATTTGTACTATCCATAGCAAATGATGAAACAAGGCCACCATTTAAAGAAGTTGTTCACTGGATTAATAAACATGCTCACGCAAGAAAAGGAATACACACAAATAAAGAATAACCATAACGTTTTATATTATTAAGACCTTGCTAGCGCAAAAATAGTTGCGGCCAGTCACCATGCTTGACTGCAACAGCTGGGAATATCTGCGGGGGAATATTGGGGGGATGATTTGCCTATGCGTTTTACTATTAAAAAGATTTGCACGATAATCAACCCAAAAACAAAAAAGTGTCATGCACAGCTGTAATGACACTTTTTTAACGGGAACCTATAGATTGTCTATTGTCGTGTCTCGTGATGAAGCAGCCTTCCACATACCGATAACATTTGGAAAGTGACAGACACCCATGACCAACCTTTATTTGCAGCAAAATAGTGCCAGCGCTATACTGACATTTGCTTTATGAAATCATCTATGTGTGTTTGCAAAACATTTATCTTATTAACAAGTTCTTTTCTTGTTTCATTTGAAAGAACTTCAGGGTTTTCCAAAGCGAGGCAATCTACCAAGTTGTTGCAGTTCCTTTCAATGCTTTTTACGTACTTTTGTATCTGTTTTTCGTCAACCATCTGAAGTGTGTACTTCTCCATTTCAATTTTTAATTCATTCACTCTATTTTGAACATTGTTGTATTCTTTTTTTATTTTATTCGTCCACTTTGAAATTTTAGCCAAATCGCCTTGTTGTAAATCATACTTCTTTTGCAATTCTTCTAATGCCGTTATGAGTTCCGGGTTCTTTAGTTTCGCTATATGATCGATCCTTGTTTTCTTGGATGACTGGATTTTAACATGGGATGGATCGGCTAACTCCTGTTTCTCCGGAAGACATATTAAATTATCGAAATACACAGCTTCTGAATCAGATAGATGATATTGTTGTAATTTTTGAACTCCACTCCTTAAGACTTCATATTCATACTCAGACATTTGGTCAGCTGCATTGCTTAATCTGTACTCTCTTGTTGTCTCCATAAACAAGCATTCCTCCTTTTTTTAATACATATTACTTAGGAAGATTGTCCTATTCATGGTTCTTTTCACAAATCAAACATTAACCTAACTCTGGTTCATGAACCTCAATAAAACGGCGCATAGAGGTATTCGAATCCACATTGTGAAACACAAATAAAAGAGTTGAAAAGTTCGACAAAACTCGGGAAGTGACAGGCACCCCTACCCCTCACCCGCTCCGATACTTCTCCAGCAACGCTTCCACTTCTCCCCAGTCTGCCTCCTGATCCCGCGACTCCCTCGCCGCTTGTTCCTGCTCCCGCTTCCATTTCTCCTGACGCTTTTGCTCCTTGAACCATTCCGGCACGACTTCCGCCTTCCCAGCCCCATACGAAGGCTGCTGCCGGCTACGGCGAAATGCCGCTTCTTCCGCCCGTGCTGCTTCCACACTCGTGATGCCCTTCTGCGCCCAGGCTTGCAGAATCCCCTTCACATAGCCCCAGTTGCGCTTGCCGCGTTCAAGCGCCCGTCTCATGGCGTCCAAAACGAGTTCTTCGCCGACATCATCCACCCAATTCAGCAATGCATCAGACACAAACGGGCTGATGACGCCAAAGTTGTCCTGGTAAAACACGAACGCATCCGTGGTTGAACCAGTATCATATCGTTTCGTATCGTTTGGTTTTGTATTGTCTTTCTTTTGTTTAACTAATGGGACCGTGTTCGGGCTCGTATGGTGGCTCGCCTCCTGGTTCATACGCCGGCCCGCACCCCGGTCCATACCCCGGTTCACATCCCGGTTCACACCTTGGTCTGCATTCACGCCCACACACCCGTCCGCCGATTCGCCCGCTTTCCGGTCCGCACCCTGCCCCGCATCAGCACCCATCCCACAGCTTGCATGCTGGTCCATTCCTTGTGACAAGCCAGCCATCCGATACGCCGGTGCCTGGCCATTGCCGCGGGATTCATACGTTATATACCCTTTGTCCTTCAATTCTGTTCGCGCTCGCTTAAATGAGCTCTCGGTCAGCCCTGCTTTCAATCGCAAAACCGGTGCGGCTACTGTAAACGACTCGATCCACATCGCCTTATTGTTAATATGCATCAGTGCGTGCCATAGGGTTACGGCAGATGCCGATAATGGATTGCGTTCAATGTGATCATAAAAAGCATTGATTTCCTTTATGTAATTCACGGGGTTCATCCTTTCTGTTATGTGCTCTCCCCCCGTCCAGGAGGGAGTTAATCATTCTGACATCATGTTATTGATACAGCCTGGCTAAAACGTCCCCTTCATCCTTCAACTTCCGTCTGGCTCCGCGTCCCCAGCTCTTCACCGCCTCAACGGATACGCCTTCCTGCCGGGCAATTTCACCTAAAGGCATCCCCTCGATAATATAGCCTTGCACCCACTTCCACTGCTTGTCCGTTAATTTCGATTGCACACGCTTCCAAAACGCATCATCCGTCAGCATAACGCCTGATGGATCGACCAGCGGATGTTTCCACTGCCCGCTGCGATTGCCATTATCGATGGTACATATGGCTTCATGAATCATCTCTTGCTGGTGGCGGTCTTCTGTCGTTTTCTTTCGGAGCATGTCGATGAGGCGGTTGCGAATGGTGTAATTGAAGTATGTTGCCATCGGGCCTTTGTCCGGTTCGTATTTCTTGTAGGCCATCCACATGGCGTATATACCTTCCACATAAAATTCCCGCTGACTGTCATGAATACCGAGCTTGTGCATATGGTAATGAATCCGTCGTTCATTTTGCCGAAAAATCGCCTCAAACGACGTGTTGTTCGCGTCATGCATGCACTTCTCCCCCTTTACGGTTTTTTTAATCATAAAGGAAAGCACACGATACGACATCCAGTGTAACTTCCCCTTCACATGGGGAAAATCGGCTATTCTTATCGAATATGTCCTCAAAACGGGAGAATCCTCTGGAAAATGGTCTTTTTGACGCTTTTTGCCGAAAATTATCAGCAACATAACAGGGATCAAGTGCCGATTAAACCGGGATACGCACCTTCTCTATAAAAAAATCCCACCTGTTCAGAAGTGGAATTTTCAATAGTGGATAACGCCCCAGTAAGACCAAGTGTTCTTCCTTTTTAAAACGGATTAGAAAAAAATAGTTGATTTTTAATTATTTTTTGTCCAATCAGCCTTTTAAGGCGTGTTAATAATCATTCACAACCTGGATAATAGACAACAAGGGGAGATTGCGATGGGAGAAATAGATCAATTCAAACAATTACTGGGAAGATACTTAAGAGAAGCAAGACAGCAAAAAGGATTCACAATTCAAGAGGTGGCGGATAATGCCGAAACAGGTGTCGATCACCTGGGAAGAATTGAACGCGGCGAAAGACAGCCAACCATCTATACATTTGGGAAATTATGCGGTTACTTAGGAATGGATTCCAATTTCATTGTCGACATAGTGGATAATTTAAAAAAGCATCGTCCCGAATAACAAAAAGATGACTGACCTCCCCCCTTCTCGTATGACTCGTATACCCCCTCATACCCACCTTCAGAAGGAGCAGCCTCTCATGACACCGATCCTGAAAAACTATGTAATTAATGAAGCCACCATGGCTCTGGTGCCTGCAGCGCGGATTGATTTCGATACGATTGCCATTGAAATCAATCGAGAACTACGAATCCGGAAAACACCGCACCAGCTGCTTAGGAGTGCCTGCCTGGACAATTGGTCGACATATGACGGCCGAAGAGAAGCGGTCACGCACCATTTCGGCTTCAAACGTAAAGTACCGATCCCGATTAACCCGGGCATAAACCTCTACACCTTCCCAACCCACAGTCCATCCGATTTTGCGTGCAACTGGATTTTCCACAGTCATGTTCAGGCCTTATTGCCAGCTTTCGGTTCCTCCCAAAACACACCCGCCCAAACAACCATTATCTTTAAAAATCGACGACAGATGCCACTGGACGTATCACATTATGTACTGGCAAAACAACTGGAGCGGACAGGGATGTGTGTGGGGCGGTTTGGGAATGGTAACGTGGAAGGTATTCAGTACTGACTTATTCCGACAAAATTCGGGTGGTGACAGGCACCTTACCTGGCAAAAAAATATCCCCTTCGCCTGTGCAGTTACATTCTCCGGGAAGAACTTAGCACAGCGAAGGAAAGATCATTCAACATATTGCGCTGATATTCAGGAAGTGACAGATTTAAGAACCGCTGGCTGTAACCACATTACACACAATTGCTTTTGTGTCCAATCTGCAAATATTTCATCTAATATTTTGATTTCATTTCTCTAGCTCTCTTCACTTCATCCATGAATAGTTTTGCTCGTTCAGTATCTATAGGATTTTTCATGTCACCATTTTTAATCCATGTTGCTACACAAACCCCGTCATATTTTTGCAATAATTTGAAAACATTTTCGCTATTAGCTCCCCCTCCAAGAAATATTGGAGTGTTTCCTACTCTTTGTCGAGCTTTGGTAACCATTTCTAGGCTTTCATCCGGGGTTTTACCAGATATAAATAAGCCATCAGCAAAAGCTTCATTAACCGATTCCCATGCAGCATCTTCGATAGGCTTTCGACCCAGTGGCACGCCGTGAGTTTCATACACATCTGCAAACACCGGAATGTCACTTTTTATTCTTTTTCTTAAATTAGCTATATCAACGCATTGTGCTTCCAGCAAACCTGCACTGGTGACTTCAACACCAGTAAATAAATGTTCCACCCTTACGAAGTCTGCACCAATTGCATCAGCAACAGAAAGTCCAGCTACACCATCCCAATTCATTAGAACACCTAATGACAATTCAGGGTATTTTTGCTTTATTTCATAACCAAGCTTGGTCATATAAGCAATTGCCTCCGGGGAGGAAACTTGTTTAATAGGCATATCATTCATATTCTGAAGTACAACCCCGTCGAATCCATTTTCCAGAATCATCTCTGTTTCTTTTAGTACTTGATATAAAATATCGTCTATTCTTTCATGAGTGTGGCGATAACTTCCAGGCAGTGGGTTGGGCTGTATCATAGAATAAGCTACACAATTAGAATTCATTATATTTTCCATCTTTATTTATCACCTTTCAATGATTTATGATAGTTTATACTAATATTAAATAACTGGTTAGATGGTATTTTACCTTCTTCAGTGATAATAGCAGTTACATATTTGGGATCCAAACCTAATAATTCAGGGCATTCAAAATCCACTTGTTCTATTTCTTCTTCATGCCAATTACCAGCTAATCTGCCTTTTAAATCATTAATTACAAGCTCTTTATCATATCCATAAATCGAACGAATATCTACTTTTATCAAGGGAGTTAATGCAAAAAGGGGAACGTTAAATTCTTTACACGCAAGACCTACTATATCGGAACCCGTGGTATTAAAAACTGTTCCATCTGGAAAAAACGTTTCCGCTCCTAAAAACGCTCCGTCACAATCTTCTAAAAAATACATAATGCCTGTATCTGGTATGAATTTTACATTGTGGCCTGCTTCAATACATGTTTTTACAAAAGCCTGACCTCCATCAATACTTCTACTTTCAGGTATAATTACAGTTAAATCGCCACTTAATGGTTTTATTGATTTAAGAAATTTATCAACAGTACTTGAATAATCAAACACCATGATTTTTCTCATTTTTTCGGCAACTTTAGTTGCGTGATTAACTACCTTATCAAGATCCTCATTTGCTTTTAATAAATAATTATCTTTTATTTTAATTATTTTGGTTACAGCCTCATTAATTTTTAATTTTCTCACATCATCTATGTTTTTAGTCATAAGGTTAATTGCATTTTCAATAGCCTGACTTGCTTCCCCTCGAGTTGAAATAAAAAAATGTGTTAATGTCTGAATGTTATCTACAATTACAGATGTATCTGATTGTTTTTTCCTACCTTCCAAAGCTATTGATTCAATCATATCCGCTATCATATTTATATGTTTACTTGCTCCTAACACTCTTTGGAAAACAATATCATCAAATTTTTCTTTATTTTTCTCAGGAAGCACTTCCCTTACTACATCTATGTTCATATTCATTTCACCTTCCTACTTAGGCTATGATTCCAAAATCCAAGTCTTTGTTTAATTTGAAATTTTTTCTTTTAAAAATTTCTCATATTCTTCAAGGGTTGGCAAAGATACTTGTGCCCCCCTTTTTGTAACAGATAAAGTGGCAACGTTAACAGCATTTTTTACCGAGTGCGCTAAATCTCCGGTTCTTATCCAAAACAAGGAAACAGCTGCAACAAAGCAATCACCGGCAGCCGTTGAGTCAACAACATCCACAATAGGGGCAGCATAGAACTCTGTTGTACTTTCATTCTCTAAAACTGCACCCATGCTGCCTAAAGTTATAACTACATTATCAATTCCAAGATTTCTTATAATCGTTACAGCCTCTTTTGCAGATTCTATAGATTCTACTTCTATACCTGCCAAATAGGTTGCTTCCGACTCGTTTACAATTAGTAAATCAACTAATCCTAAAACATATTTTTCTAAACTTACAATAGGAGCTAAGTTTAATATTACTTTCTTACCCTGATTTGAAACTTTTTGAATTATATGTTCGGCAACATCCTTTTCCATCTCTAACTGAAGAACTGCGCCTTGAGCTTGTCTTAATTTCTTTTCAGCACTGTCGATGTCTTTTTTACTTAATAGTGCATTCGCTCCAACATGAGTAACTATCATATTTTCACCTTTTGGATTTACACTTATCATGGCTATACCAGTTTTACTATCTGAAGTATAATAAATGTTTTCATCATCAACTCCCTCTTTTCTAAGTTCAGCCTTCATTTCCTCACCAATTTGATCCTTACCTATTCGGCCAACCATAG
The DNA here is from genome assembly GCF_014646635.1 of Lentibacillus kapialis. GTDB lineage: Bacteria > Bacillota > Bacilli > Bacillales > Amphibacillaceae > Lentibacillus > Lentibacillus kapialis. The sequence continues at coordinate 14,787 of NZ_BMNQ01000044.1, read as the reverse complement.
CAACATTGGCATTTAATTTGGAAGCCGCAACAGCTTGGTTTGCAGCTTTTCCTCCTGGGCCAATACTAAAATTTTTAGAAGCAACCGTCTCTCCAACCGAAGGTAATTTTTCCACATAACCAACATAATCCATATTCAAGCTTCCATAAACAATAAGATCTAATTCTTCTCTCATTTTATTGCTCACGCCTTTCGAAAGACTCTATTACTAGACAGCTTACTGATATTATTAATTTAAAACCTGCGTTCCCGGAATGTATAACGAGACAGTCTACAATTACCGACAAAGCAACATTCTCCTCTCGTTACATAAATGCATATATAACGAGTTAATAATTTTGAAAATCCTGTTATACCAGCATTTCTCGTTATAAAATCGTGTTTTTTCCGGGAATCCAGGTTAAAAACTAGTTTCCTAGGATAATTTCTTTCTCACACAAACATGTTTCTAATTTAATATTAGTTTAACTATCCACCTTTTAAATATAATCATGTTTTAAAATCAATTCTGAAAGCCCAGCTCAATTTAATTTCCATAAGAAAAAGTTTTATTCTCATCAAAACTCAAACCTTTTTCTTTCATAAACTCTAATATGTTTTCACAATTTGTTACCCCGGCTCTTGGCCCCATTTTTGTAACAGCTTGCGCTGCCGCAGCATTTGCAAAAATAGATGTGTTTTTCAAATTGTTCTTTTTTGTCATTGCATAGGTAAAAGAACTGCAGAATGTATCGCCGGCTCCAGTTACATCCACGATATCTACTGGAATTCCGGGTATATGTAGATCTTCGTTTGCAGTATGAATATTAGCGCCATTATTTCCTAAAGTTATTATGACTGTTTCAACTCCACAATTTAATAATTTTTCGACAGCATCTTTATAATAATCTTTTTTTCTATATTCATTAAATCCAACTTCATTGAAAAATAGAATATCCATCTTTTTTATGAATTGTTCATCTCCAGGATCAATGTTAGCTACATCAAGGTCACAAACAAATTTTGTTCCGCCTGATTTAATATCTCTAATAATATCCAGTGCGGTGTTGTTACCAAGCCTAAGGCGCTTTATCTCTGTTACAGTTGTATAAATTATTTCAGCACCTTTCATGAGCTCAAATGCCTCGTAAGTTATATCAATATATTCAATACCTAAGTCAGGGATGAATACACTGTGATCATTTTCGGTAAGAAAGACAAGAGTTTTAGAATCTGGAAGAGCATTATCATAAAAAACGTAGCTTGTATCTATCCCGTTATCATTAAGATTACTAAGTAATTTCTGTGTTATACTTCCATCGTTTAAAAGTGTAATGAAAAACGTCGACTCTCCATATCCAGCATAAACACTAGCCGCATTAGCAATCATTCCACCTACTTGTGGCTTTAACGTTTCAACAACTAATTTTTCACTTTCATGTGGCCAATATGGAACTTTATAATATTCATCCAGTGCTACGTCTCCAACAAAAACTGAATATTTTTTTGTCAACTTTCACAGCCTCCTACTAAGGACTTGTTAACAGTCATAGTCCATGAAAAATAACATAAATGAATCATTAAATTTATTTTTGGACTACCCTTTATAACATTTATAGCCATCGGTGGTTTTTAAATTTTGTTTTAGTTTTCAAATATCAACAAGTACAGGTTCGGGAACAATAACAATCCATTCGTTAACTATCTCTTCTCTCTCTAAAGCCATCCAATAGTAATAAACTTCATCTTTCAAACCATGACACGCATCATGCCAGACACCTTTTTTCAACACAACTACCTCTCCAGGTCTAACAATAAATGCCTCAGCACTCTCGGTAGACGGGTAGTCATTTTCGTCACTTTTAGCAACCGTAATAACAAATGGATCAGAAAGACAAAAAAGAGCTTCTTGCGTATGCAGATGTCTTTCCATTGTATGTATTTTTGCAGGAAGTGGAGACCCTAGTGTGAAACCTAAATTTCCAACTGTGTCTATCAATGGATGTGTAGTTCTGACATCACTAAAGCCTTCTCCTTCAGTACTAATAACATCTTTTGTTCCATTCTTCATATTGTAGTAAGTTCCGTACTTCGAGAAATTTTCTGAAGTAACCTGAGTAGCATTAATATTAAGCATAGCAAACCCACTCCTTAATTTTTCATTGATTTTTTCCCTCTGAGTTTTTTGACTTGTTCCATAAAAATATCAGTGTTTATTGTACTGACAAGTCCATCATCTTTACCATTTTCTTTTAAATAACTGCCCACAATGCCGGCATCTGCAACAGAAAGTTTTGCCATACAATTTTCTTTGGTCAGTCCTGCGCCAACGACTAATGGAAAATCTGGTCCAATAATAGTTCTAAATTCTTCAATTTTTTTATTGTCTGTTTCGACTCCTGTACCACTCCCCGTAACCACGATTCCATCACAGCGTTTTTTCCCGATCGAAAGGTCTTCTTCTAAAGGTCTTCCTGATAGATAAGGTTGATATTTAAATCTAACTCCACCTAAAACATAAGCGCTTGAAGACTCTCTTAATCTTTTTATTTGTGCGTTAAATCGCTTATCATCTTCTTCGTTCAAATGTCCTGCCACTGAATCTAATTGGATAAAATTCGCATTATAATGATTAGCCAATTCAAATGCTTTGTTATCGTTCCTTAGTACGTTAACACCGTAAATAATATGACTTCTGTTTTCATTAATATACTTTAGAACTGCTTCCACATCAGCTACATCTCCAAAGTAATTTTCGACAATTACTCCATCAACACCATTTTCAATAAGTTTGTCTATCTCATGCTTAGCAATAGTTACTCTTTCATCACTATCATCACCTTTTAAATGAAGCATTGCCAAAATAGGCTTTTCTACTTTAAACAAATCAAGAAAACTCATAATATCACCCTTTTCACCAATTTTATAGGTTGCTCATTTTCTATTTAATATTTGTATGCGGTTTGGAAGAACATGAAATTTTATTCACAAGCTCATCTCTATATATGATTTTTTCCTCAATACCAACCTCTTTTGCTAACTCACCGATTTCAGGTTTTTTTATTTTTGAAGCTGCCACAACAGATTCGTTCCAAAAAATATTTCTAGGTATATCATCAGCAATGATTTTTTTATTTGCCATCGCAACTACCCTGGTGAAATTATCTGCAACAAATTCCATGTCGTGTGATATTGTAATTACAGTTTTCTCTTCTTCTTCTAACACATCGAGCAGTTTACTGAGTTTGTTAATGCCTTTTAAGTCTTGGCCAGCAGTTGGCTCATCTAATATTAAATATGGTGTCTCCAAAGCAAGTATCACAGCAATTGTTACAAATTTTCTAATCGCAAAAGGTACATCGAACGGTTTCATATCCAAAAAATCTTCAATACCTGTTAATTCTACGGCACGCTTTACACGACGCTCAATTTCTTCAGATGGTAACTTCAAATAACGGAGTGTGTATTCAATTTCGTCCTCAACAGAATTATTAAAAACTTGGTCATCAGGGTTTTGAAAAACATAGCCAACGTATGCAGAAATTTGAGCGACAGTTTTGTCTTTTGTATTTTTACCATCTATGAAAACATCTCCATGCGTAGGTTTGTTCAAACCGTTAATAAGTTTTACTGCTGTTGTTTTACCCGCCCCGTTTTGACCAACAATTGCAACTCTTTCACCTCTGTTTATTTTAAGATTTAATTCCTCGTTAGCAATATGATCATTTGGATAGATAAAGGTAGCGTCTTTAAGTACAATTGATTTCATTTACATCATCCCCATCTTTTCGCAATTTGTTTCTTTGCTTCAGCCTTAGTAATAGCAAATTGGTCAAATGGTTCATTGATATTTTCCATTTCATGAGATAGAAGAGCCACTTGAGGTAAGTTTATACCCCTATTTAATAAATCTTTGTTAGCTAAAATTTCATTTGTTTTTCCCCAGTGCTTCAATTCTCCTTCATCTATAACCAATACCTCGTCTGCATATTCTGCAATCAAATCTATTTTATGTTCTACTAGAAAGATTGTCTTCCCTTGTTGTTTTAACTTATTAATAATATCAAAAATCTCAATTGTCCCTTGAGGATCTAATTGGGAAGTGGGTTCATCAATAACTAAAATATCATTATTCATGGCTACTATGGAGGCAAATGCTACCCTCTGTCGTTGTCCTCCTGAAAGTTCATTTGGATTTTTTTTTGCTAAATCCGTGATATTAAGAAGTTTTATTACATCGATCACTCTATCAATTATTTCATCTTCTTTGATGCCAAGGTTTTCTAAACCAAGAGCTATTTCTTCAAACACTGTTTCTTTTATACCACTAATTTGAGAGAATGGATTTTGAAATATATATCCAATAGATGTAGCTAATATATTACTATCCCATTTTCTAACATCTTTTCCTTCGATTAATACTTCACCATATAATTCACCTTCGTAAAACTCTGGAATAAGGCCTTTAATCAGGTTACATAAAGTAGTTTTTCCACTGTTATTTGATCCTATAATTCCATATAAATTTCCTTTTTCAAAGCTATAACTAATGTTTTTTAACACATTAGCTTTACTTAAAGGATATTTATAAGATATATTCCTTAATTCGATATAACTCATCCTACGAACCTCCATATAATTAATGAAATCACAGCAAGGTTTATAATAACTACTAACAACTTTTCCCAAACTGGCACAGAGCGAAGGAATTTCAAGTGAGAATGCGAATTATCAGAACCAAATGCTCTTGCATCCATAGCTATTGACTTTTCTTCAGCCTCTGAAATAGCTCCTAAGAATAAGGGGGTTAGTACTGGAATGAAAGCTCGAACCCTTGTGAAAACATTGCCTTCTGTTTCGATTCCCCTCGATTTTTGAGAATCCATTATGACATTCGCCTTATTTTTTAAGTCTATAATAGTCTGCAAAGATGAAAGAATTATAAAACTTGCTGTATGTGGAACACCGATTTTTTCTAAGGCATATGTTAAACTTTGTGCTTTGATTGTTACACTTAATAACACTAGTACAGCAGTAACAACCAACATGATTGTTCCATAGCGTATACCCAAATCAACTCCTTCTTGGGTTATATTAATGATTCCAAAATTAAATATAGTAGTATCTCCTGGCCAAAATATTGCACGCAGAATAAAAAAGAACGGTCCAATAACCAGACCCAACTTTAAAAAAGGGCTTATAAAATTTTTAAATCTACCAGATGTAACTGCAAGTAAAATATAAAAAAGTGTAGCACCAATGCTAACTTGCCAACTAGGGTAAAAAACCGGGATAAAAGCTAGAATAATGATTATATTCATTTTGCTTAGTGGATTTAAATCCAAAAACCAATTTCCACTCAGTTGCGGATTTCTATATGAATTAATAAATTCAGCATCCATAATGGTCACTCTCCTAACATTTGTAATGAGTTATTGATACAAGTCTATATTTTTTGACCAAAATTTTAGTAATTATACGATCACACCAAGTTACTTGTATATACATAGTCAATAGGAGTGAGTACTAAAAACATTGAAAATTGAAAGATTGTTATACACAATCAACTAAAAAGACACCAGTCATACAAAGTATTCCCGTAGCCCTATATCCCGGATTCCCGAATACTCGTAACGAGGTAGTTGGATAACCCAATGGTGGCGGACATTTGACCTTCTGTACACTCGTTATAGTGTCACATGCCAAACTCATGATAAGAGAAGAGACAAGCGAAGAATGGAACACAGCTCAATATTAATATCTCAAGGTTTTTCTTACTTCCTCGTTAAGTAAAGGCGGGAATCCAGGCTATATATTAGTTTTTGCGTTTTATTTAATAATGATTGATTATTTTTTATAAATTATCATATTCAAGGAGATTAAATACTCTTTATTTTAGCTGTAAATCAATTCTTGAACACCTTATCCTGCGGTCTGGGATGTATTGTTTTCCTTCAAAAACACACGCCCCTGCGGAAGTTTAACCAAAGTTCTTTCTGGTATGTTCCAAATAATCAAAAACACAATTATAGCAGTGGGTATCTTATCAATCAGATCTGTACTTATATTTGAAATAGTAGCTGCCGCCCATACAGGGAAACCTGATGACATTAATATTCCTCCTATTACTCCAGTTCCACTAATTCCTAAACCATTAAAAATGAAGTAGGAAATTAATGACCCACTGATACCTGCAAACACTCCAATTCCCGCGCCAGACACAATAGCTTTCCACACTTTGGAGAAAAATCCTTTTTTGGCCAAATATCCACCTAAGAAGCCAATAATTACATAATTAGTAACATAAAATAGGGTTTGAGGATTTGTGATTGATATACTAAGACATGTAACTAATCCAACAATTATACCAGCAATTGGCCCGCCTATCGCCCCAATAGTCAAAGTACCTATAGCATCCAAAAATAAAGGTAGCTTCAACAAAACTGCAATCTGACCTCCAACAAAGTTTACAGCTATACCAATTGGAATCATGAAGATCATTAGACGCATTTTATTATTCTTCATTTCAAATTCCTCCCTAGTTGTTTTTTATAATTTTCAATCACTTTATTTGATTTAACAACCCAGTCATCAGCTGCGAGTTATAATTTGAATTGGACTTTATTATTGTTATTAAATTTAACCCATGGATTTACCATTTCATCACCGAACTTATCCGGTTTCTTTTCAATAGCAAATAAATAAGTGGTGTCACCATCGACAGGATAAGCCGGACTATGCCAAATACCTTTTTTTATAACAATTCCTTGGCCAGGTTTTATACGAAAACATTTCACATTATCCGAATGGGGTTTTTCGTCAGGATCTTCTATATCTATACAGTCAGCAACCGGCTGAAATATTTCTTTTTCTAAAGGTATGAGTAATTCATCTCTACTTACGTGACGTTCCATAGAATCAACAACATATTCACGATTTTTCGTGTTTACCAACCCCATTCCTATAGGTTCTGATATATCCATCATTGCAATATAATTCCAGCAATCCCATCCGTCACCTTTTTTGGGAGGCGGAGTGTTAGGATAATCAATCACTTCACCATAGTTATTAAACGTTTCTTTGTTTAAATCTATTACTTGTATAGACGTTGTTTTTTCCATTGTTATATCCTCCTACATCACATATATAGCGCTTTCATTTTAGGTGAAAATCTTTTGCTTAAATTTCGGGCTTGATTTCTCACAGGTGCTTTAATTTTATTGTATATTTATATTTATCAGACTTATAAATCATGTTAGAAACCTCATATGGGCTACCATCTTCCAGACTAGTTGTTCTTAAAATTTCTAATACAGGGACAGGAAAATTTATACCTAGAATTTCAGAATAAAAATCATTTGGTAAGTTGGCCTCAACAGTCTCTTCAGAATTTCCTAAAATAACCCCTTCTTTAATTAATGATTTGTACAATGATTCCCGTTCGAAGTTATAATTCTCTAATTTTATGCTAGGAGTCAAATCAATGTTTAAATACGTTTCATGCATACCAACAACTATTTCATCCACCAGTCTTATTCTATCTAACTTCAGTACTTTTTGATTATCGCTTAATTCCAAGATTCTTTGTATTTTTTGACTTGGAACCACAAGTTCATTAGTTAATATAACAGATTGGACATTGTAACCTTTGTTTTCCATATCTTGCGTAAACCCAGTTAAACCCGGTCTGATCGGCTCTAGTTTTTTATTAGCTACAAAAGTCCCCTTTCCCTGAACCCTTTCTAAAACACCTTCATGTACCAAATCCGTTAATGTTTGCCGAACAGTAGTTCTGCTTAGATTATGAACTTCTTGTAATTCTAACTCTGTTGGTATCATCTCCCCTTCTTTCCATTCTCCAGAATCAATTTTACCAACTATTACCTCTTTTAATTGAATATACAAGGCTAAGGGATTTTTTCGACTAACTTGAAGCATTTACAACACTCGTTTCTTTTTATTTCATAGTGTCATCATATTGTTATAACATATTTTAATCTTACTAAGTCATAAAGTCAACATTAAATTATGCTTAAATTTTTTAATTTCAGAATCACTTAAAATTTTCCTTAGAATTTTTTAAATCAACAAAACTAAATTCTCGACATAATTCGTCAAAATCCAGTAAGTGAACATGGGCACCAAAACCAGGGAAAAAGGAATTTCTCTAACCAAAAATCTATTTTTGCAATACTCGTTGTAATATTTCGTAAACTTCTTGTAACATAACTGCCAATATGTTACATTTAATTAAGCGGTTACATAAGTAGTCGATTTTTAGAATAATAGACTATATCGTAACGGCTAAAATAAATGAGATAAGGGGGAATAAACAAAATGAAAAGCAAACACTTAACGTTGGCTGTATTGCTTTCCGCTCTATTTATGTTTGGGACAGCTCAATCAGTCTTTGCTAATCATTCAGGAGATTTGGATTGTAAGGATTTTGATACGCAAGCTGAAGCACAAGCACATCTAGAAGAACATCCAAATGACCCAGACGGCTTAGATAAAGAAGGAGACGGACTTCCTTGCGAGAACCTTCCAGCTGGTGATTCCGATGCATCCAGCAGTGATGACACACCCACATCTGAGAACGACACCGATTCAGAAGCCACTTCATCCGAAGAGTCTACTTCCTCTGAAGAAGATGCATCATCTGAATCCAAAGACAATACATCATCTGAGGAACAGGGAGGCGAGCTGCCTGATACTGCAACAGTGTTACCCCTTGGAATTCTGGGAGGTCTAGGCGCTATGGCCCTTGGTGCACTTGGTATACGCAAACGTCAGTAATCTTTGAGGGCAGGCGATCGAATCGTCTGCCCTTCTCAGATTTTAAGGAGGAAAAACGGATGATTCGTAAATTATCAATCCTATTGTTTGCGATTGGTTTCATAGTTTTTGTTTATAATGGCTGGAGTTACTTTCAAGCGACGCAGTCAGTCCAGCAAATACCTGAGAAGACAGAAGAGGAAAATGTTGATATAGAGAACAAAGAGAAGGAAACGGAGGAGGATAATCCAGATTCCACTTATCATGATGTTAATCCACGCTCCCTCAATTTCGATAATAAAAAAGGAACAGAAGTAGCAATGCTCGATATCCCAAAGATGGACAAGCGTTTTACAACTTATTGGGGAACGAATGAAAAGTCGCTTGATCAAGGTGTTGGTATGTATGTCAGTAAATGGACGACAGTTCCTAACCACAAAACCGGTCATACAGTACTTTCTGGTCATCGTGACACCGTGTTCACCGGGTTAGATGAGCTTGGCCAAGGTGATATGCTTGAAGTCCATTACAACGATGAAGCGTATGAATATGAAATCACGACGACATGGATTACTGATGCAGATGATCGGTCAGTAATTGTCGAAAAAGAGGAGCCTACCTTGACACTTACAACATGTTATCCATTTGATTATATCGGTTATGCACCTAATCGTTATATTGTCCAGGCTACTTTGGTTGAATAAAGAATCAAAAGAACCTTTTCAATTATTTTGGATGATCTTTATTAGTTTTACAATAGAGAAAATCTTCTTCTGTCTATTCCTATTCTGTTCCGAACCTACTAAATAACTATGTAATCATTTACTAGATGTTCACCGAATGCTTTGATTACAACTTTCATAAACGATGGAACTAGAGTTGGGTGTTTAACTTCATTTCTGCTATTGGTAGATATAATCTTTAGGTAACTGCCGATTAACCGGATAATGGTATTATAGCAATATCTAGTATTAGATGGAGTTGGTTAAATATGAATACCATAATAATGGTATCAATGATATTTATATTATTAGGTTTAAGCAGCTATTTGTACTCACACTTTAGGATAAATGGAATAACGATGAAAAAGAACCTACCTATTTTAACGCTTGCCCTATTTCTCACTGTTTTAAGTGGTTGTGGGATGGATTCAGCAGCGGAATTAGATAAGGAAATAGAGAAAAATGAAAATTTAACTTCGGAAATCACTGAATTGGAAAATAGCAATTCCAAACTTCAAGAGGAATACGACGAACTAGAAAATAAATTCGATGAATTAACAGAAGAAGTTTCACAACTAAATCAAGAAAATAAATCGATCAAATCAGAAAATGAAAAACTGTCCGCAGAAATTGATTCACTAGAAAGTAGTAATAATGAATTACAACAACAACTAGACAAAAAACAAAAGAATAGCGCAAGTAGTAGCAACTCAACTTCGACAACTTCAGGGGAATCTAGTGAAGTTGGTTCTGATGCAACACAATCAACTGGCGATTGTGAAATAAAAGGGAGTGTAAATGGAATCTACCATACTCCTGGTAGCACCTATTACAATCAAACGAAAAATGTTGTTGAATGGTTTTGTTCCGAACAGGAAGCTCAAGAAGCTGGATATAGAGCACCCAAGAGATAGTCATCCATTGGTACTTAATGTTAAAAAGAAGTTCTATGTTTTTTGAAGTCTTGCTATTTAATCCGGGTGGTGATCAGGCACCTCAAACCTATAACCTTTCTCAATAACCATCATCCTCTTTTTTTATTAACGAAATATTTTAAAAATATTGACGCCAGTCTTATAATTCTTTAAACTTATCTCATATAAAGAGCACTTCCAATAAATTGTAGCAGTCTCATGGTCATACAACTTAGACATACTGGCTTAATAAATTCAAGGGAGTTTTTATATGAGTATTGATCTTTTATTTACCAATGCCAATGTCTTAACTTTAGACGATGATAACAGAAGAGCCGGATCAGTGGCTGTCTCGGATGGAAAAATCGTTGGTATCTGGCAGGAGCCTGCCCCCCCCATTACTGAAGTAAACATAACTGAACAAACCGAGGTTATTAATCTTCAAGGTAATACATTACTACCCGGATTTATTGACACTCACAATCATATCTTGATGTATTCTCAAACCCAAAGCCAAGTTAATTGCAGCTCCCCGCCACACAAAACGATTAAAGACATAAAAGAGGCTATCGGTTCTAAAGGAAACAATATAACCACTGGAGAATGGATCGTTGGTTATGGCTACGATGACACGCTTTTATATGAGAAGCGACATCTGACACGTTGGGATTTAGATGATGTTTCGCCTAACAATCCAGTCATGGTCAGACATATTTCTGGTCATTTGGCCGCAGTAAATTCATTGGCTTTAAAATATGCCGGATTAGACGACCGTGTAACCGATCCTGAAGGAGGACATTACGGCAGAGACGAGCATGGTAAACTTAATGGGGTTATCTTTGAGCCCGCAGCTATGCAGCGAATCCTCGATCGAATACCAAAGCAGTCGACTGAGGAGATGATCCAGGCATTAGGAAAAGCCTCAAATGAATATTTATCACATGGTATTACTACAAACACAGACGCTGCCGTAGGGTTGTTAGCTGGATTAAGGGAATTGGATGTACATTTAAAAGCCGCAGCCCGTAATGTAAACCCTATGCGTACCCAGCTCATGATTATGCATCAATACTTACAAAGAGGGGAAAGATTCGGCGATTATTCGCCCCGCCAACTTAATGATGAATTAATGGAACAATCTAATGGAAAAGCAAAACTGGATAGTGCAAAAATGTTTCAAGATGGTTCCATTCAAGGACTGACAGGCGCATTACGCGAGTCATATTATCAACATCCCGAAGTTTATGGAGATCTTATCCATGATGAAAAATTATTTCAGGACGAGGTTCTGGACTTACATCAACGCGGCTTCCGTATAACCACTCACGGAAATGGCGATCGTGCTATTGGCTCTATTTTAGATGCCTATTCCAATGCTTTAGGGAAAAGCCCAAAAAAAAACCACCAGCACAGAATTGAGCATGTTCAAACTGCAACATCACAGGACATATCCAGAATGGGGGATTTAGGTGTCGCGGGATCCTTTTTCATTAATCACGTTTATTTTTGGGGCGATAGACATGAGAGAATTTTTCTCGGACCGGCAAGAGCACAGCGACTTAATCCGCTTGCGGAAGCAGTTGATCAAAATGTGTTATTCACGCTTCATTCTGACTGCCCAATAACACCTATATCACCATTATTTTCAGTCTGGGCTGCCGTCAATCGTTTAACCAGAGAAGGTAACATCCTAGGGGCTGATCAACGAATTGATATTGAAACAGCCCTCAAATCCATGACGATTTATGGAGCTAGGTTGATTTTTGATGATAAAAACGTGGGAAGTATAGAAGCGGGAAAAAAAGCAGACTTCACCATACTTGAAGCAGATCCTACAAAGGTCGATCCGATGGAGATTAAGGATATAGCGATTAAGTCCACTTTTATCGGCGGGGAACCTGTGTATGGTCAAGAAACACTCGTAACCAATTAGGTTGACAATATTTGAAAATGAATACAGAGACTATCCTTAGTATTCTTCTAAACCAAGGATAGTCTCCTGTTTGTTTTCATTTATCGGATGGTTTCCCCCATGACAGTGAACTTGCCGCTTTATGCTTCTCTTTTGTCTTCTTCTTCCAATGATTCAAATCCTGAACCTTGACCTTCTTTAGAAGCATAATAATATGATATAACTTCCTCATCCCGGGAATGCTTAGTGAAAACACTAACCACTATCAATAGTACAAAAGATGTGATAAGTCCCGGTAGTATTTCATGTATGCCAAAAGGTTTTCCTAATAAGTACCACGTAAACGAAACAAGCATACTTCCAATAATACTCGCAGTAGCTCCCTTCTTTGTCGCTCTTTTCCAAAACATAGTAGCCAAAACCGGCATCACTAATGTTACAGCTGTGAAGGACAACGCTATTTGATATATTTTAATGATATCCGTAATATACAGAGCAATAAATAACCCTAAAATTGCCATAGATGCAACGGATATGCGTGCAGCCTTTAACACTTGGGCATCTTTCGCATCCGGAGCAACCCAACCTTGATAAATGTCCTTTGAAATATTGATAGCACCGCTGAGAAGAAATGAAGTAGCACCTGTTAATAGTGCCGCCAGAAGAGAAACTAAGAACAGACCGCCAATGGCAGGATGAAAAACATTAATCATAAAGTCAATGTATACTAAATCAGGATCTGTATTTGCCGGTAAAGTCTGAAGAGCCATAATGCCAATTAAAACCGCCAATAAGCCAATTAGACCGGAGATAATAAATCCTATATTTACCGACCATACTCCTGTTTTCACCGATTTTGCAGCAGACACGCGCTGCCAGGTTGTTTGCCACACGATATAAAAAGGTCCGAAAACCAAAAACCAATTCATTAATTCCTTGCCGCCAATGCTGAAAAAATTAAATAAATCGTCAGGCGTATTTTTAATGACTTGTCCAGCCCCACCAGCATAGTTTAAACCTAAGATGAATACTAAGATAACCCCGGCAAGTATGACTACAGTCTGTATAGCATCTGTCCATGCAACACTCGGCATACCCCCTAAAAGAGTAAAAGCAACTGCAATAAAAAAGCCTAATAAAATCCCCCAAGTTACCGGTATATCTATTATTGCGGATAGAATTGAACTCATACCAACCAATTGCATGCCAAATGTTGGTGTCATATATAAAAATGCAATAATCAAAGCTGGAATTAAAGCGGTTCCTTTGCCAAATCGGCGTACAAATAATTCAGGTATCGTATAAAGTTTTAATTTTCGTATGGTAGGACCTAAAATAGTAACTGCTAGAATGGTAAAAGATACATAGCTAATACCAGTGATAATATAAGCAATTCCCATTTCAAATCCCTTTCCAGCTCCGCCTATAAGTGCTGCAGAACCTGTTACCGTCGCAATAACAGAACCACAAATCGGGAAAAAACCCAGGCTGAAATTGGCCATCACATAATCATCCGCGGTTTTGATTTTCCGGGAATAAATAATACTGACTGTGAAAATCACAACTAAAAAAACAATTACCCACATCAACCACCAATTCACTCGACCACTCCTTTGTAAATATTGGGTGTTACGTTTATTAAGGTGGAAAAGTTGGCGAAATCCGGGAGTCACACCGTGTATGATTAAGTCGCTTTCGTTTTTTCATCGTTCCTGCCTGAAATTATGCACCCCCAAAATGTTACCGTTCTCATTTTCTTTTTACCAATATTATCTTGTAATTAGTAATTTTTCAATAGTTTTGTTAATTCATGTCATAATAATCTTTAATAAAGGTTATTAACTTGATTTATATTTAGTGGCATAGAGCAAGGATATGATAGACCAAATCGAAAAAGTGTCATATTGAATACTGCCATGAGGTAGACCCACCTTTGCTATCTTTTAGACCCATGTATGACAGGGAATAGAAACACATCTGACATAAGTGACCCATATCTTCACGAAAAAGCTGCATAACCACAGCGAAGCTACTTGCCTTTGACCGAAGTGCCACTTTTTAATGATCGCTGAAAGGAATCGGTGCCCGCTAGCAGAACTCAGGAGTGACTGTCCATAGTACACAACCCTCAATATCTTTAGCGTTTATAGGACTGGATCTAACCTTGTCACAAGTGGGGATAAATTGTGTCATAGGTCAATCTAAAAGAAAAAGATAGCAACAGCAAGATTATTCTGTGTCTTTATTCAACCACAATTTATGCTCATAAATAAATATGGCCAAAGAAATACTCTAAAATCACTTGACTCTTGCAATTTTTATATGAAGCCCTAAAAAAGGCCAAACTTATCCCTTGTTGCAGGTCCCGATTTTAAAAAATAAGGCTATAGATTTTGATCGCTTTAAAAGTCAGGCTGTGAGCTTTAATTGCTTCAGCACTTCGGCAATTGGTTTTTCGGCTAATGCCTGCTCGTACGCATAAACG
>NZ_BMNQ01000043.1 GCF_014646635.1 Lentibacillus kapialis | reverse complement strand
GAGCAGAAATCATTCATTTTAGAGAGGATGAAAGCTATCGAATGAAGCATCGTTCTTCCATTTTTGAGGAAAAAAGTGTTCAAAATTAATTAGCGAAAAGTGTTCATTTTCACTTGACGGTTACAGCTGGACACTTATCACTGTTATTGCTGTCACACTGATTGGTTCAGCACTGATCTTTTCTAATATATTTCATTTGGGTGCCATTTCATTGTTTAGTGATAGTGATGATCAGGCAACAGCGTCGGACGAACTATCGGATGAGACCGTTGAAAAGGTAGAGGAAGTTCGGGATACCGTTGGGAAGGAAAACAAAAGTATCGGCCGGTTTGTCTCGGAAACGCACGATTTTTACAATGAAACAACCGGTTATGGCGGCATGTCGTCCCTCGATTGGAAGAAGCAGACAAAAAAAGCCAACACTATTCGGTCAACGCTGGATGAAAAGATGAGGAACGTGAATGATAAAGCCCTGACAAAAGACCTGGAGCGTATACGGGAATTGGCAAAAGCCGTTGTAAATACTGAAAATAAGGAAAATGTCCGCATGCTGCATCGGATGTTTCATGATCTAGATATCGCACTGAATGATTACAATGCATATGATGTTATTTGGAATGCCACAAATACACTGGAAACAACAAATTAGTGTTCATTTGACATATTTTTATGATAATCTATACATGAGATAACGTTAATTGACTAAAGGAGTAATGGATTATGGGCAAAACATTGATTTTTGGACACAAAAGTCCTGATACCGATACGATAGCATCAGCACTTGTATATGCCGATCTAAAAAACACGCTTGGCTTTGAAGCACAGCCTGCTCGTCTGGGAGAGGTAAGTAAGGAAACACAATTTGTCCTCGACTATTTTGGTGTGGAAGCACCGGCGTATATTGAAAAAGTGGATGAGAGTGTCGATAGTGTCATTTTAGTTGATCACAATGAATTCCAGCAAAGTGTCGATAATATTGGTGATGTGCGCATTGCTGAGGTGATTGATCATCACAAAGTGTCAAATTTTGAAACAAAAGAACCTCTCTATTTCCGTGCTGAGCCTGTCGGATGCACAGCGACGATTTTAAATAAGATGCACAAAGAGAACGGTGTTATTCTTTCCAAAGAAAATGCCGGACTGCTGCTGTCTGCAATCATTTCCGATACATTATTGTTGAAATCACCGACATGCACCACCGCGGATACGGAGGCAGCTCATGAATTGGCGGAGATTGCTGGTGTAGATTTGGACAAATATGGTCTCGATATGTTGAAATCCGGGGCTGACTTAAACGATAAATCAGCGCTTGACCTGGTGACAATGGATGCCAAGGAATTTAAAATGGGCGAGGCAAAAGTGCAAATCGCTCAGGTGAATGCAGTGGACACGAGCCAGATCTACAAAGCGCAGACAGCCATTGAAAAAGAAATGGAACAAAAAATTAGTGACAACGGGCTGGAATTGTTCCTGTTCGTGGCAACGGATATTTTGGAAAACGATTCAGATGTTCTGGCAATGGGATCTGCGAAGGGGCATGTTGAAAAGGCATTTGATGTAACTCTTGATGAAAATAACCGGGCGCTTTTGAAAGGTGTCGTCTCCCGCAAGAAACAGATTGTAACAAACCTGACGGAGGAATTCACAACATAACATGTTTGAAAAATCCCTGCTACGGCTGCAGGGGTTTTTCAATATGGAGGATTTCTTCATCTACTGTGAAAACTTTCAAGGCATCGACTCTATTTCGTAGCCGATGCTCGGGCCCGGTGTGATAATGATTGGTGTCTGAAGGGCGGTTTACTATATGTTGATTTCCTTTTCGTGGAATGAAGCAGTATTATTCTTTATCTGATCATCATAAGAATGGTACAAACCCTGATTAAAGGATGGAGATCATGTGGTCGGACTTTAAAGCTTTCGCACTGAAAGGAAATGTGCTGGATCTTGCTGTTGCAGTCATCATAGGTACTGCGTTCGGAAAGATTGTCACGTCGCTTGTTGAGAATATGATGATGCCGCTTGCAGGTGTTTTGGTAAGCGGTGTGGATTTCACCAATTTAAAGTATACTGTTAAAAACGCAGATGTGCTTTATGGGGAATTTCTGCAATCTGTATTTGATTTTGCGGTTGTTTCGATATCGATTTTTATTTTGGTTCAGTTGATTGGAAGATTCAGAAACGAGAACGAATCAAAAAAAGAATCCAAACCTGATAGAAACGAAAAATTGCTCACTGAAATCCGTGATCTTTTGAAAAACGGTGAGCAGCAGGAAGCGAAGAAGAAAATGGTAGTTCATGTAAGGACCAGAAAAAACAAGGATAACTAGTTTTTGAAAAACGCTTAACGATCACGTAATATAATTTTAAGGGAGGAGTGGATCGAATGGCTGAGAAAGTGGCTCTGTCATTCAGCGGCGGGAAAGACAGCTGTT
This sequence comes from Lentibacillus kapialis, assembly GCF_014646635.1. Classification (GTDB taxonomy): domain Bacteria; phylum Bacillota; class Bacilli; order Bacillales; family Amphibacillaceae; genus Lentibacillus; species Lentibacillus kapialis. The sequence continues at coordinate 29,280 of NZ_BMNQ01000043.1, read as the reverse complement.
TGGCACTCTATTATTTGCAAAAGCAGGGCACACAGGTAGCATGCCTGCTGACGACGGTCTGGAAAGAGAGTCAGGAAACGGTGGCACATGATGAGGATCGTGAACGGATTATGTATCAGGCTCAACGGCTGGGAATTCCGGTTTATTTTATCAAAACTGATTTTAATACATATAAAACTGATTTTGTTTTTCACATAAATGAGATGAAACAGCGTTATGGCATAGATGGGATGGCGTTCGGAGATATTTATCTCGAAGGTCATCGCAAGTGGGGCGAAGAGGTCGCCCGGGAAGCAGGCGTTGAGGCTGTTTATCCATTATGGTCGGATCAAAATGAAGTTGTTCGTTTGCTACGGGATTTTACAGCAGTTGGTTTTGAGGCGGAAGTGATCAAGGTAGATTCTGAAAAGCTTCCGGAGAGCTGGGCTGGCCGACGCGTTGATGAAGCATTTGTGAACGATATTTCGATGTATAAGGACGTTTGCCCAATGGGTGAATCAGGCGAATATCATACATATGTGCACAACGGTCCGATTTTCGGCAAACCTTGATAGGCAGAGGAAGGGGCGAGCATATGAAAGTGTTGGCGGTCACTGGCTACAAACCAATGGAGATTAATATTTTCAAGCATGATGATAAGCGAATCAATGTGCTTAAGGCGGCAATTGAAAAACGATTGATCGGTTTTATAGAGGAAGGACTTGAATGGGTGATCATCTCCGGCAAAATGGGTGTTGAGCTTTGGGTCGGCGAAGTTGTGCTGGAAATGAGGGGGCAGGATGACGTGAAACTCGCTATCATCCCGCCATTCGAGAATCAGGAAGAACGCTGGCCGGAGCCAATTCAACAGATTTATCAGCGGCTTACAATGGCTGCAGACTTTTTCCGCCCCCTTTATAAAGGTGCTTACGCCGGTCCATATCAGTATCAAGTCAACAATAAGTGGCTGATTGATAAAAGCGACGGCTGTTTGCTGCTATTGGATGACGAGTATCCCGGCAGCAACCGCTATTTTTATGACGAAGCAAAACAGGCTGTCACCCATTATCCGATTTATTTAATCACGCCTTCAGACCTCGAGGATATGGCAGAACAACTGCGTATGACGGATCCGGATTACTGGGAATGATAATAATAAGTGGCTGTATGCTGAAGTGGACATGGTGTTCACGCATTCAATTCACGGCATTAGAAAACCTCGGCCTTCGCGTCGTCCTTTAGCGAGTGCCGAGGTTTTTATAAGGTCATCCTTAGTGCATTTAAAAGCCTCTCCTAAAACCACTTAACGGGTTCGGGTTTCAGGTTTTGGAAAATATGCTTGGTTTCTTGATATTCTTCCAGCCCGGTTTTACCGAGTTCACGGCCGATGCCGGACTGTTTATAGCCGCCCCATGGTGCTTGCGGGAAGTACAGGTTCACGTCGTTTATCCAGACCGTGCCCATCCGCATTTTCGCTACACAGCGCTCGGCCTTGGCAATATCATGTGTAAAGACGCCTCCTGAAAGCCCGTAAATCGAATCGTTCGCAAGGCGGATTGCTTCGTCTTCAGTCGCGAATGTTTCCACCGTGATAACCGGACCAAAACCTTCATCCTGCACAACACCCATGTCAGTCGTGCAACCGGTCAAAACAGTCGGCAGGTAGAAAAAGCCATGCTGCAGTTCCGGATCGTCGGGACGTCCACCGCCGACCGCAACCGTTGCCCCTTCTTTTTTGCCGTTTTCGACATAGTTGATCACTTTATTCAAATGGTCTGCTGAGATAAGCGGTCCCATTTGGGTTGCTTCGTCAAAGCCATTGCCGAGCTTGATGTTCTGCACCCGGTCGACAAGCGCATTGACGAAATCGTCGTGAATGGTTTCCTCTATAATGAGGCGGGTTCCCGCTGAACAGATTTGACCGGCATGGAAAAAGACTGCGTTCATAGCTTGATCTACCGCTGTTTCAAAATCGGCATCCGCAAAGACAACATTCGGATTTTTGCCACCGAGTTCCAATGCCAGGTTTTTCACATTAGAACTTGCTGCCTGCATAATCCGCTTGCCTGTTTCAATGCCGCCTGTGAATGAAATCAGATCCACATCGTCACTGGCTGAAAGTTCCGCGCCAACGCTATCACCGGGGCCGAGCACCAGATTAATAACCCCCGCCGGGATGCCGGCTTCTTCCATTAATTCGAATACTTTAATCGACGTGAGCGGCGTTATTTCACTTGGCTTCATGACAAGTGTGTTGCCCGCTGCCAGTGCCGGTGCCAATTTCCATGACGCCTGCAAGAGCGGGTAGTTCCACGGTGTGATCTGACCGCAGACCCCGACAGGTTCACAGACCACCCTGCTCGTTGAATGCGGGATAGGCGATTCGATGATCGCGCCGCCGTCTTTGTCAGCCATCTCCGCAAAATAACGGAAAACCCCTGCGATATCATCCATATCACCACGGCTTTCCTCGACTGTTTTGCCGGTATCAAGCGATTCGAGCTCAGCCAATTCTTCACGGTCACGTGTGATCAAATCGGCAATGTCATGAACCATTTTGCTGCGCTCAATAGCAGGAATCGTCGACCAATTGCCTTGATCAAAAGCCTTGCGTGCGGCCATGATAGCAGCTTTTGCATCGGATTCATCACTCTCCGTGACTTTTGCAACCAATTCCTGATTATAAGGGTTAATGATGTCACGCGTAGCACCAGCGTGGGATGTCACCCATGAGCCACCAATAAATTGCTTTTTGATGTTCATCGGTTGGCCTCCTTTATAATTTACTTTATTAAGAATATATTTAACAATTTGAACAAAACTAACTTTATCACGTTACGTCTTGTTTGTCAAAAAAAGAACGTATCAGTGAATTTTTAAGGTCCAAACTGTTGATAAGCAACAGCTACCATGATCTTTATAGAGGTTGTTCAAAAAGTCCGGTAAAAATGACACTTCGAATTTCTTCGTTGGCTTGTTTCTCCGCTCCTTGGAAAAGAAAAACACTTTTCCTGCGTGCGAAGCGGATTCAGGGTAGCATTACTTGTGCTCATGTATCTAAAGGCATACATTCCGCTGCTCGAAACTGCGCCGTCTCGAACTTCTTGGTCCTTTTTATCCTCCTTTTTGAACACGCACTTATAGAACTTTTTCAACTGGTATTTGACATATTTCGTTAATACGTTATGATTAAAATTGTAAATAATAAATTTAATGTATTAAATTTTTAAAAGTGAGGTGACATGAATGGCTGGTTCCAAGGATGAGATGGCGGAGGGGAAATTGGAACAGGCAAAAGGATACGTTATTGAAGCCATTGCTGAAACAATGGATGTATACGGTGTGACACCTTCTGCCGGAAAATTATATGCCACTATGTATTTCGAGGATCAGATGAATCTTGATGAAATGCGGAAAGAATTGGACATGAGTAAACCGAGCATGAGCACAAGCGTTCGTAAACTGCAGGAAATAGAAATGGTCAAAAAGAAATTCCAGCGCGGCTCCAGGAAACATATGTATGCGGCGGAAAAGAATTTTTTCCATACATTTATGTCATATTTCTGCCAGATGTGGGATCGCGAAGCAAAAATGAATCTTGAAGCCGTTAAGCAAGCTGAGTTCGAGCTGGATGCAATCTTTGAAGATGAACATGTTTCGGAAGAATTAATCGAAGAAGCACGACAAATTTATCATCAACTGAATCGGTCCAAAACGTACTACCGATGGCTGGAACGTTTGGTGGCAAGCATCCGGTCAGAGGAGATTTACGAATTTTTACCAGTATATCCGAATTATGAATAGGAGAGGATTACACATCTATGAGTTTTATAAAAAGTAAACTGATTATTCCGGGAATAACACTGGTCATTGTATTAGCAGCATGCGGTTCAAATTCCGGCGCACAGAATTCCGGAGATTCAGGTGAAGATTCATCTGAAAGCAAAGGTACAATTGATATGGCCCAGATTAATTGGGCGGAAAATATTGCTGTTTCGAATATGTGGAAAGTGATTCTGGAGGAAAAAGGATACGATGTCAATTTGAAAATGCTCGACATGGGTGTCATTATGCAGTCATTGGCATCAGATGATTTGGATATCAATCTGGAAGTGTGGCTCCCTATCCAGGATAAAGCTTACTTGGAGGAATATAAGGATGACGTTTTCTTTTCAGAGGCAACCTGGTATGACAACGCAAAAGTGGGACTTGTTGTCCCGAAATACATGAAAGATATCAACAGCATTGACGATTTAAAAGCAAATAAGGAGAAATTTAATGGCGAGATTACCGGGTTTGATTCAGGTGCAGGTACGATGGAAGTGACCAAAAAAGATTTAATTTCTGAGTATAATCTTGATTATGAACTGATTCCCAGTTCTGAGCCGGCTATGATCACTGCGATTGGCGATGCCATTGAGAATAAGGAGCCGGTCGTTTCACCACTATGGAGTCCGCACCGGGTATTCTCCCAATACGATTTGAAATTCCTGGAGGATCCAAAAAATGTTTATGGACAGACTGAAAAAATCCACCATGCAACACGTCAGGGATTTGCAGATGACTTTCCGAAAGTCAGCAAGTGGATGAAAAACTGGAAGATGGATGATGATGCAGTCGGTCAACTCATGACTTATGTCAATGATGCTGAAGAGCCAATTGAGGGTGCCCAAAAATGGGTTGAGGAAAATCAGGATTTAGTGGATGAGTGGACCACAGAATAGTTTTTGAATGTGAACATCTAAACATTCAAGATGAAGTAAACTCGTTAACGTCCGCAATTCAGATGATAAACGTCCGCGAGATGAAAAGGGAAGTCTGTTGCTAAGAAGCAAGACTTCCCTTTTTTGTAACGTCAGAAAGTATAAATTATGGGTGACCTTATAAGAAACGCTTCGGCATTCGCTATAAGACGAGGCGAATGCCGAGTTTTTCTAAGTTCGGATTTCATACAGCCGATTCGCCTTGTCGGCATCCAGTCCAACCGAGATGTCTTCTTTATCCCCGGGATAGCTTCTCCATACTCCGGCTTTACTGAAGTTTTCATTGACATTTTGATACGCATTGTCACTGGGATAGATGGGAGAATTAACACTCCGGTAAAATTCCTGGCAATTGTTACTGTTTTCGTTCCCATTTGATGAATTGTACACTAATAAAGCTAAAATTAAACCACCGGCCATTAAAAGGCCAATCCCAATCAAATAATACTTTTGATATCTGTTCATGTAAAAGACCTCCCTTCAAGCCTTATGGCAGTATATTAACGTAAGGGTTAATGCGTATGGGCTATAAAGAGGTAAGTATCACAATAGAGGGCTCCTAGGAGCCATGAAACCACGTTTGTCCAAGCTTCTTAGTAAATCACAGTTATGACCGATTTATGTTAAAACGTTTATTCTCGAGGTAACTTTTGTTAGACTTAAAAATAGGTATAAAAATTTTCGGTCATTTATAATAGGAAAGACGCAACACTGATTTCCAATTGAGGTTGAAACAGAAGGGAAGTGGTATGATGCGGTTGATTCGTGCAGGTATTCATTTTTATCTGATCGGTCTGATTATCCTGACGTTAGGTATTGCATTGACCATTCAATCAACAATGGGTGCTTCGCCGTATGATGCGCTTCTGGTAGGATTGCACCGGACGTTTGGACTAACAGTTGGCAGCTTCGAAATAATTGTTGGTTTGACAATGGTGTTGGGAAATGCTATAGCCGAGAAAAAAAGACCGGAACTTTTTGCTTTGATTACCTCGCTTGTCACCGGTGTTGGCATTGACTCATGGCTATTTTTGCTTCGGGACATTGTAACACCCGTGACATGGTATGGCGAATGGACGGAATTGCTACTGGGGACGATATTGATGGCGCTTGGTGTGGCATTTTACCTACAGTCGAAAATTGCGCCTAACCCGATGGATCGCTCCATGCTCGTTATATCAAATTTGACCGGCTGGAACGTTTCTTATTCACGGGCAGCGATCAGCGTTGTGCTTGTTATTCTGGCAGTCAGTTTTGGTGGTGCAGTCGGAATCGGAACTTTAATCAACGCATTATTCAGTGGTTTCATCATCAGTTTCTTTTTACCATATGTGAAAATGATCAAAACAGGAATCCGGAAGCACAGAGAGAATATGGTGTCTTGACCTACGTATAGATTTCGTTTCCTCGTTAAAAACTATGCTAAAAAGCAAGGAGGAAATGAAAATGAGCGGAAAACCTAAAGGACCGAAACAGCAGGAAAAGCCTAATCTGCCTAAAAGTCCAAAGCAGCCATACGGCGAGCCAATGCAGGGATCACATAAAGTGAAACAGCGAAACCATTCAAGGCAGAAGCAGAAGACGGACCATGATATGTAGCCGCTGACGAAAATAGCACGCCAAAAATTGCGTGCTATTTTTGTGTGAAAAGATACAAGCTAAGCTTTTCGTTGTAGATTTATGAGAAATCGCTGTAGAATGTGCAGGAATCGCTGTAGATTGCTAATAAATCTTCTAATCGTCTGAAATTTTCTGCTATAATGGACGGAGGTTCGATTTACAAGGGGGAAGTATGATGGAACATGCATCAATCAATCTGAGTCATCTTGCAAAATCATACAGAAAACATGAAGCTGTAAAAGATCTAAATCTTGAAGTTAATAAAGGAGAGCTGTTCGGATTTCTCGGTCCGAATGGGGCAGGCAAAACAACAACCATCAAGATGCTTACCGGGCTGCTGGAGCCGACAAGCGGTTCAGCGCAAATCAATGGCATTGATATTTGGAAGAGTCCTCTAAAAGCAAAGGAGAAAATTGCCTACGTGCCTGATCAGCCGAATCTTTATCCAAAGTTGACGGGGTGGGATTATCTTGAATTTGTAGCATCTGTTTTTCGGATTCCCAACAGTCAATTTCAATCCAAGGCGAATGAACTGCTGAAGGTATTCAGCCTGACGGATCAAGCAAACGATCTAATTGAAAGCTACTCACACGGGATGAAGCAAAAAATTGCAATTTGTGGTGCACTCATGTCACATCCGGATGTGTTGTTTATGGATGAACCTACTGTCGGGCTGGACCCAAAAAGTGCGCGCACCCTTAAAAATTTACTTAGGGAGCTTTGCGATGGTGGCATGACAGTATTTCTGTCCACACACATACTCGAAATAGCCGAGCAGATGTGTGACCGGGTCGGGATTATTTTTGAAGGTGACATAATAGCGCTTGGAACGATGAATGAACTGAAAAGAGAGGACCATGCAGGTGAGAGTCTGGAGGATATCTTCCTCGAACTGACCGGCGGGGAGGATCAACAGGCCATTATCAGTGAGATTTCCGATGACGGTGATGCCAAATGATGAAGACACTTTTAATGAATCAATGGAAGGTATTCGTCAATACAATGAAAACACAGCCGGGCAAAAACTACTTCAGCTATATTGTCATGTTTGCAGTATTCGCCGTATTGCTTTATTGGCTATCAACAGGAATTTGGGCATTTGCCGATGGCATTACAGAACCGGTGTTTGCAGGCATCATGTCATACGGCTTTTTATTGGTTATAGGATTTATCATTCTGCTTGGACTGCCGCAAGTATTTAAGCACCTCTACGCGGCAACAGATCTTTATTTGTTGTTTACGATGCCGATTCCGACACGTTACATATTCTGGATCAAATATTTGCAAAGCTTTGTTGGCGTTCCATTACTGGTGTTCGTTCTTTATAGTGTTCCATTGTTTGTTTACGGCGCTTTTATTGGAGCGAGTGTACTATATTATCCGGTTGCAACGCTTGTTCTGATATCCGTGATTGTCATTGGTCTGTCAATCGCCTACGTGTTCAATCTGCTTTTGGTGCAAATTGTTCCAGCCTCTAAAGCAAATGAATTTATGACTGTAATGAGTGTGTTATCCGGAATTCTTGTTTATTTATTGTTCATGATTCCCAATCTGGTAAACGATCGTCCGATGTCCGAAATGATATTGGCGGGACTGCCGTTATTTCCTGAATGGGTGCCGGTTACGTGGGCAAGTGATGCCATTATTGGTGCGGCAGCAGGATCGGTTGACTTTCTTGTCCCGCTCCTCATGATCATGGCTCTCGCATCCATATTCTTCATCCTAACATCAACACTGGTTGAACGGGGCTTTCGCACAGGATGGGTGAAATTGAGCGAGGGCAAAGGCAAAAAACGAAAGAGAGCTGGTATCAAGAAGTCCGGGCCGAAGCTGAACCCTCCAATTTTAGCTGTCGGAAAAAAAGAGTGGTTTGCGATTAAACGTGATATGCGGGAGTGGCTTGTGTTTATGCCGATAATCTTTTTCCTTGTATTCGGATTTTTCGGGACCATGTCAGGCGGAGCGAGCATCAGCGATTTACGCGGTCCGAATGAAATAACATGGCCGATCACCCAGGCAATTCTATTGTTTATCTATGCGATGTTTAATGGACAAATTGCCAGCTCGACCATTGCTCGGGAAGCAAAGTCGCTATGGATATTGAACGTGTTACCTTTATCCGGGAAGGATATTGCCTTTGGTAAATTGTGGATCAGTTGGCTTATCCCTTTTGTAATATTGACAGTTATTGAAATAGTAGCCGGTTTATTCTTCGGCTGGACACTGATGCAATTCATCAGCGGTATTCTCATAAAGGCTCTGATTACGGTTGGTATTAGTAGTATTGGAATGTGGCTCGGTTCAATCGGGGCCAAATACAACCCGGCTAATCCACAAAACCGGCTCAAGTTCGGAACGGCATTACTTCTCATAATTGCTTCATATGTGTATCTGTTTCTAGCTCTAATCCCGTTTGTTATGCTGCTGATACCTATTGAGGTGGTAGATTTTGCACAAGAGGTCAGCCATAATGTTGACGGTTTCTTTGGCTGGATAGCCAGTTTTGTTTATGCGGTATTAAGCTGGAAGGTAGTTAATCCGATTATGGTCATAATAGCAGGGATTTTATTGACGCTGATCTTTTCACTGAGTGTAGCTTATCTTTTCACTATGATGAGTGCGCGTAAAATTGATCAGGGGATAGAAATTGAAATGGTGCACGATACGAAGTCAAAACCGTTACTCGGCAAAAAAGCAGGCGGTCTTTAACAAGGAGGTATAATTCTACCTCCCTCAAACATGTTCCGGAGGCATCCAAACATAAGCGGGAAAACCGGACATTTTTCTTTATGAAGGAGGCTTTTATTTTATGGATATCAAGAAGGCAACGCAGCAAGACGCGTCGGGGATTGCCCAAGTCCATATTGACAGCTGGCGGACAACCTACAAAAATATAGTCCCGGATAAGTTTCTGGCCAGCTTGGATTATGAAGAACGTACGACACGCTGGGAGCGAATTATAAGTGAAGGCAGTGTTTATATCGCGGAAACTGATGATGGGAAAATTGTCGGGTTTTCTTCTGGCGGCAAAGAACGCGAAGGAAAATACGACGGCTACGATGGCGAGCTGTATGCCATCTATATTTTCAGAGAATATCAAGGACAGGGAATCGGTAAAAAATTGGTCAAACCGGTTGCTGATGAACTTAGTGAAGCTGGATTTAAGTCGATGCTTGTATGGGTGCTGAAAGATAATGATGCCTCATATTTTTATGAAAAACTGGGCGGCAGGTATCTCGATACGTCTGATATTACGATTGCTGGAGCGAAATTGACAGGAATTGCCTATGGTTGGCCGGATATTAATGAACTAACGGAAGAAAAGTAGCTTTCATGTCCAGTGGGGGAGGCAAAAAATATACTAAAGATGCTTGAGGGAGAAATAATCGAAAATGGCACCATCTGCCGTTGTGATTAATGGGTTTTGATTAATTAGAAATAGAACCAATAGAAGTCTGTGGGTCACAAGCGGAGGAAATCATATGAAAAAGTTGATAAGACGTTTGATCAAATATGGTCCGATTATTTACCCTATGGTGCGCAAGTTTTTGAATAAACGGAAAAACAAACACTATAATCGTTAACTTAGGATACCCCGCCTCATCAAAAAATGGCATGTAATTAAGAGAACTTATGATACGTCTTTAAAGCTTTTAAAGGAAATAGTCTATAATCTTTCATCGGAACATGATACTATAAATCTATCATTTGGAAAAAAGGTGGTACATATATGCTTAAAGCGATCATATTCGATCTCGATGATACCTTGATATGGGATGAAAAAAGTGTTGATGCAGCGTTTAAGGTTGCTTGCAGACAGGCTTCACAAACGTACGATGTTGATCCGGACTTTCTGGAAAAAAAGATTCGGCAGCATGCCCAAAGCTTGTTCGCTTCCTATGATACATATGAATTCACGAAGATGATCGGCATCAGCCCGTTTGAAGGATTATGGGGGCAATTTGATGATGAAGGCGAATCCTTCCGTCAGCTGAAAGAAATTGCTCCGGTTTACCGCAAAGAGGCCTGGACGAACGCACTGAAAGAAGCGGGAATTGATGATGCCCAGCTGGCGCTGGAAATCGCTGATACGTTCCAGGCAGAACGGCAGAAAAATCAGTTTATTTTTGATGAGACATTTGATGTTTTGGATAACCTGCAAGAGAATTATAAGCTTTTGTTGCTTACCAACGGTTCTCCGGATTTGCAGCAGACTAAGTTGACTATCACACCGGAATTAAAGCCTTATTTTGACCATATTGTCATTTCCGGAGCATTCGGAAAAGGGAAGCCGGACCCATCAATTTTTAATCATGCACTTGGGCTGTTGTCTGTTGAAAAAAGTGAAGCGCTTATGGTAGGTGATAATCCGAATTCGGATATACTGGGTGCCTCACGGGCCGGTGTGCAATCTGTCTGGATCAACCATCAAAAATATGAAATCGGTAATGTCCAACCAACATTTGAAATAGCACGGTTGAGAAAGCTTTTGGATGTGTTGGAGCATCCGGGTTGAAATCGATGGCGGAAAGGAAAATATACGTTACCATACACTGTGAGGAAAAAGGTTAAACGTGTTGGGGGAAGCTTAACAGGGTAATGATAAAAAAAGCGCTTGAGTCAATTCAAGCACTTTTTTCTGTCATCTTTCATTGATAAATAAACCGTATCTTGTCGTCTTACTTGTTATTACAAATCGACCGCCGTTACATCATTAATTTCTTCAAGTTCCTTCAATGCTTCGAGTTCGCTCTGTTCCGGATACTTATCAATGCTCAAAATCATGATGGCGTTGCCACCGACGTCGGAGCGGTCAACCTGCATTGTGGCAATGTTAATATGTTGCTCGGCCAGAAGGCTCCCCATTTTTCCGATAACACCCGGTCTGTCCTTGTGATGAATGACAACCAGGTGGCCTACAGGCATTACGTCTACGCTGTAATCATCGACCCGTACGATACGGGCTCCGAGTCCATTTAAGAGGGTTCCAGATACACTGCGTATACCCGATTTTGTTTTCACTTCAACGGTCATTAGGTTGGTGAATCCTTTCGTCGTTGAAGTCCGGTTTTCATGAATGGTAATATCTTTTTTCGCAGCCAAATACTGGGCATTCACATCGTTTACCCGACTGCCAAGATGGCGCTCAAGCAGTCCCTTCACAGCGTTGCGGGTGATGGGAGCTATCTTGACGTCTGACAGCTCACCGGAATAATAGATATTCACTTCTTCCGGTACGTCGTCTGTTAAACGGATCAGAAACATCCCCAGTTTTTCGGCTAAATTGAAATACGGTTCGATTTGGCTGAAAATATCACTCGGGACCGATGGCAGATTAACTGGGTTTTTGACCTGGTCACCGTTTAAGTGGCTCAGGACATCATGGCAAACATCGATGGCCACATTTTCTTGTGCTTCCACAGTGCTTGCTCCCAAGTGTGGCGTAGCAACGACCTGCGGCAATTCCAGCAGTTTATGATCCTGGAATGGCTCTTCTTCAAGCACATCAATGGCAGCACCAGCCACTTTCCCGGAGACAATAGCGTCGTACAGTGCATCCTCCTCAATGATACCGCCCCGGGCACAGTTTACGATATGCACACCGTCTTTCATCTGCCGGAAAGCATCTGCCCCGATCATGTGCCGTGTTTCTTTCATTAGCGGTGTATGGACGCTAATATAGTCCGCTTCGCTTAAAACATCTTCAAATTCCCCGTACGTAATCCCCATTTTGTCTGCTTTTTCTTCCGTTAAAAACGGATCATAGGCGATGACGTTCATCCGCTGACCTTTGGCGCGATAGGCCACTTCAGTTCCAATGCGTCCGAGACCGATAATACCGAGCGTTTTATTTTTTACTTCAACTCCGACATACTTTGAGCGTTCCCATTTACGATTCTTTAAGGCTGAATGGGCCTGGGGTATCTTACGGGAAAGTGTCATCATCATGGCCATGGTATGTTCAGCAGCAGAATTGGTGTTGCCATTTGGTGCATTAACGACAATGATCCCGTTTTCAGTTGCCGCATCAAGGTCTATATTATCAACACCGACACCGGCACGACCGATGATATTAAGATTTTCAGCTCTTTCAATAATATTGCGGGTGACTTTGGTTTGACTTCGTACCAATAGAGCATCAAATTCCGGTATCCGTTTTTCCAGTTCTTCAGATTTCAAGTCGGTTTCCTTAGTGATAGAAACATCTTTGGCTTTATACAGAACATCTAGTCCTTCGTCACTGATGGGGTCTGCTATTAATATATGAAACATTTAAGAACCTCCTGTAAGAATCGTTTCCTGAGCTGCACTGATTCCCTTTCCAAGTTCGACAGGTTTTCCTATTGTACGTAATCCGACTTCAATCATACTGATGGTTTGCAGAATATCCGCCTGTGAGCAGTATCCCATGTGCCCGATTCGGAATATGTGGCCTTTCAAATGTTTCTGACCGCCAGCCACGGTCAGTTTGAACTCATTTTTCAGTACTTTCCGAAGTGTATCCGGATCAAAATCATCCGGTTTCATAGCTGTCACTGTCGGAGATGCGGCCTCGTCACTAGTCAAAAGGGGGATATCATGCGCTTTAAAGGCAGCTCGAATCATGTTCATCATCTGCCTGTGTCGCGAAAAGACTTCCTGAAGCCCTTCCTGCTCAATAAGTTCAGTCACGTGTTTGAGTCCGTATAATAATGATAAAGCTGGTGTGAAAGGTGTTGCGTCATTTTCCAGCTGATCGCGGTATTTTGTTAAATCAAAATAAAAAGAAGGGCGTGTGTTAGCTTCCATCACCTTCCAGGCCCGTTCACTTACGGCAGCAAATGTTAGACCTGGCGGGAGCATCATAGCCTTTTGGGAACCGGTTATGAGAACATCGATCCCCCATTCATCCATTTTAACGTCTGCACCACCAACACCGGAAACGCCATCAACGATAAAAAGCGTATCAGAATGCTGCCGGATAAGTCGAGCGAGTTCCTTAACAGGATTCAACACCCCAGTAGATGTCTCGCAAAGGGTCGCGAAAACCGCTTTAATATGTGGATGCTTTTTTAGGTATTCCTCAATTGATCCGGGATTGACGGCTTCTCCCCATTCGACATCATAGCGATGAGTGGCGATGTCATGTTCAGTGCATATTTGGGCAAAACGGTCACCAAACGCACCTGTCACAATAACCAGAACGTCATCTCCCGGGTGAACGGCATTAAGGACCGCAGCTTCCAAACCCGCAGTGCCGCTTCCGGCAAGCATCAACACATTCTGATTTGTTCCAAACACCGACTTTAACTTTGGCGAAATGCTATGTAATAATTCCTTCGTTTCCTGATCACGATGACCGATCATCGGTTGGTTCATTGCACGTTGTACACTTGGTGGGATCGGTGTTGGTCCAGGAATCCGTAAAAATTGCTGATCCGGCAACATGCTTTGTCTCCTTTCCTTCCTGTACGTCGTTAGTTTGATTTATCTATCATAGCAAAAATGTCATTATTGTCAATAATTCGTGATTATCAGAAAAGTTCGTTTCATTTCGTTGACCGTTTAAATGGAAAGGTAGACAAAATAAATGATGAAGATTATTCTTAATATTAACCATTTGTGTGAAGGGAGAGAGATTTCTGATGCGCATTGTTGTATTGGGTGCGGGAGCATTGGGTGTTTATTTCGGCGGACGCTGGATTGAAGCAGGCGCTGATGTCACATTTTTAGTCAGAGAAAAAAGAGCAGCGCAAATTAAAGAAAATGGCCTAAAAATCAATAGTACACACGGAGATTATGAGATTAAGGATCCCCATGTGCTGACAGATCCCGGCGAGGTTGAATCGGCGGATCTTGTGTTGTTCAGTGTCAAAGGTTTTCATCTTGAAGGTGCATTGGACCATTTAATTGCTCTAGCCGCAAAAGGTGCCTACGTCCTGCCGGTATTGAATGGCATCGAACACATAGGTATTCTGCAAGAAAGAATCGGTAAGGAATATGTGCTGGGCGGCTTGTCATACATTTTTGCCACGTTAAATGATGAAGGTCATGTTGAACAGGCCGGAGATATGCACCATTTGTATTTTGGGCCGCTTGAAGCTTCCCAGAAAAAAGTCTGCAAAAAACTGGAGGACATATCATATGATGCTGGGTTCATTTCAAAAAACCACCCGGGGATGATGCAGGAGATCTGGAAAAAATACATGTTCATCACGGCTCTATCAGGCGTGACCACGGCTTCAAATCTGCCGGTCGGATCGATTCGCGAGCACCCGGAATCACTTCATGTTGCCAAAATGATCCTTTGTGAAATTCAGGAATTGGCAGAAAAATTTGGTGCCGTCATCCCTGATGAAGACGTTGATGCCGCGATCAAGAATATATATTCACTGGATCCGAAAGCCACTTCTTCTATGCACAAAGATCGGCTGAAAGGTTTGCACCTTGAGGTTGATCATTTGCAGGGAGGAGCAGTCAGGATGGCAGAAACTGTTAACTTTGATGTCCCTTATATCAGGGCTATCCTTGGGATAATCAAGCCATATGAAAAAGCTTCAATTGGTTGATTGAATCAAATTATCCCGTCATGTACGCTGACCAGCGTTACATGACGGGTTTTGCAAGTCATCTTTAACGGCGTCCTTTAATTGTCTGGACTTCTATATTGAGCGCTTTAAACAGTGCAACAATCATAAGTATCATCACAAACGAGAACGGCAGTGCAGCTACAATGATGGTATTCTGAATGGCTTGCAGTCCACCAACATATAGCAGAATAAGTGCAACGGATGATTGGGCGATCCCCCATGTGATTTTCACCCTGTTTGCAGGCTCCAGTGAACCGTGTGTCGATTGCATACCGAGAACGAATGTGGCTGAATCGGCCGATGTAATAAAGAATGATCCGATCAGCAGAATAGCTACCACCGACAGAATGAGTGACAATGGTAATTGATCAAACATGTTAAATAAGACCAATTCTGTTGTGTATTGTGTCAGGTCAAAACCGCTGTTTTGAACGCTGCCAGCGGTTGTGCCGAATGCCGCATACCATATGGATACGAGCAGCGTCGGCAAAATCAGAACACCGGTCATGAACTGGCGGATAGTACGACCGCGTGATACACGGGCGATAAACATACCAACAAATGGTGCCCATGATATCCACCACGCCCAGTAGAAAATGGTCCACGCATCAAGCCAGGAGCGGTTGTCGCTTTCCAGTGGCGCTGTACGAAAGCTTGATTGGATAATGTTTTGTATGTACATGCCAAAGGTTTCGGTAAACATATTAAGAATGAGTAATGTCGGACCGATGACCAGCACTGCAACTAGCAGAATAACGGAAAGCACCATATTCGTGTTGGATAAATATTTAATACCTTTGCTTAAACCGGACCATGCTGAGATAAGAAATAACAACGTCACAACGCTAATGATGATAAATTGTGACGTGAAGCCCACTTCGAAATTGAACAAATGAGACAGACCGCCATTAATTTGGACAGCACCGAAGCCGAGGGATGTGGCTACCCCAAATACGGTAGCAAAGACGGCAAGCACGTCGATTAATGTGCCAAGCGGCCCTTCCATCTTTTTACCAAATAATGGCTTCAGGGTTGCCGATATCAATCCCGGCTCATCTTTCCGGAACTGGAAGAAAGCCAGTGCCAACGCGACAACGCCATACATCGCCCACACGTGCAAACCCCAGTGGAAATAGGAGTAGGCAAGGCCTTCCTTGAACGCTTGGTCGGAACCAGCCTCTGCAGTTGGTGCGTTTGACATATAGTGGGAAAGTGGTTCAGCAGCCCCGTAAAACACGAGTCCGATTCCCATTCCGGCTGAAAAAAGCATCGCTGTCCAGGTTGCTGTTGAGAAGTCCGGTCTGTCGTTATCTTTCCCAAGTCGGATTTTACCCATCGGACTAAGAGCAATGAAGATGGCGACAATAACGAGAGCCGACATAAGGAGCATATAGTACCATCCAAATGTTGTGGCAACATAGGATTTAATATTTCCGGTTATGCCCTCAAACTGTGCTGGAAATACGGCTCCAAATATAACGGTTATGATAACTAAAACAACTGTGATGTAAAAAACTCTTGAGACGTTTTTCATGAAACCCCCTGATGTATTGTGACGTCATGACAATTAACCCCCTTAGAAGGTTGTAAATACCGTCATTTATTAAAGGAATGCTATTTTATTATTATACGTAATTGCTGAAGAAATACAAATAATATCTTAAGCAGGCCCTTATAGAAAGAGGGAGGATAATGACTGTTCCACTTGCAAGCAGTCAACATACAAAAATGGAGAACCTCTGCTTAATTGTAGGCTCTCCATTAAATCATCAGTTTTCCATCATTTTTTTACGCTTATGTTCTTCTGACAAAAAGTTAAAGAAGGTCTGCATGCTGAATTTCGGCTTAGCTTTGACGTTCTTGATGTAATGATCTTTCATATAATCATTCACATGGTCGCTTTCCTTTATCCGCTTAATGATATGGTCCATCCCAATCTGCCGTATTTCTTTATTTAAATGCTTGGATTCTTTATACAGTGCGGCTCCAATTGCACCTAACAGAGCGTAAATGCCCAATGCGAGTAACATATTCCGGCTGTATCCTTCGATAATAAGCATGAAAAATAGATTGATAATTGAAATACTCAATAAAGGAATGGCAACAAACATATACTTGGAACTTTTCTTTAGTTTTGGTTTGACAAGCTCATCAATAATCTCCAGTTCTTTCTCGATAAATGTGGGCATCCCTTTGGACATGTATTGATTCATATATTTTATCTGCTCCCTTAAGGAATTCATCTATTCCCATTATATAATGTTAACTGCTATTTGTCATATTAAAAGCTTCATATGGATCTTTAAACGTTTTGGTTAAACAAGCAGGATTCCATGTTCGTTTTGTCGAAGTCATTAGTGATTGACTACAATTTAAAAATAGGCAATGATCTATGAATCGAAACATAAAATACTGGGGGAATGACGTTGTCGACGATTGAAGATTTTATGGAAATTGATATGCGTGTGGGTACAGTTTTAAAAGCAGAACCGTTTCCTGAAGCAAAAAAACCGGCTATCAAACTGGAGATCGATTTTGGTGACGCGATTGGAATTAAACAATCCTCGGCGCAGATTACCCGAAGATATGAACCGAAAGATATGGAGGGACGTCAAGTCATCGGTGTCGTGAACTTTCCGCCTATGCGAATCGCCGGTTATAAATCAGAGGTGCTAATCATTGGCGGCGTTCAGGAAGAAGATGACGTCGTGCTGCTAAGACCGGACGAAGCCGTTGCTAATGGGACCCGGGTTTCCTAATGGCTGGTCAGATTGGAAGGGGAATTTGATAATTGGGGGAGCGGCACATCATGCTGTCTACAATCAAACACAATAAAGAGGCTATCATTGAAACTGTTTTTGAAAAATCGCATTTCT
The DNA here is from genome assembly GCF_014646635.1 of Lentibacillus kapialis. GTDB lineage: Bacteria > Bacillota > Bacilli > Bacillales > Amphibacillaceae > Lentibacillus > Lentibacillus kapialis. The sequence goes on along the minus strand of NZ_BMNQ01000043.1, from coordinate 11,472 downwards.
GTTTTGTAGCTGTTGATGAAAATGGAATCGTTACTTTTCTAAACAATAATTATTGCCGATTCCTGGAGGTTGTTAAAGAAGAAGCCATTGGAGAACATGTTACAGACATAATTGAAAACACAAGAATGCACATTGTCCTTAAGACAGGTGAGGAAGAAATTGCTGATCTGCAATATATTCGCGGGAATCATATGATTGCTAATCGGATACCTGTTTTTTCCGGCGGGAAAATTGTCGGCGCGGTGGGTACCGTTTTATACAGGGATACAAAAGAATGGATGAAAATGAATACCCACATTAAAAATCTTTTGCTTGAACTGGAAAATTACCGTAAACAGTTAAGGAAGCAAACGGGAGCCAGCTATTCACTTCATGATATTGTGGGAAGTTCTGTTAAATTAAATGGTGTGAAAGAAAAAATCATAAAAACATCTTCCGGAGACGTTTCTATTCTTCTGGAAGGTGAAAGCGGTACAGGCAAGGAATTGTTTGCCCACAGCATTCATCAGTTAAGTGAGCGTCATAACAAACCATTTGTGAAAGTTAATTGTGCTGCAATTCCGGAGCATTTATTGGAATCAGAATTGTTCGGTTATGAAGGCGGCGCGTTTACCGGAGCCAAAAGAGAAGGGAAAATGGGGAAATTTGAGATGGCAGAAGGTGGTACGCTTTTTCTTGATGAAATTGCTGATATGCCATTGAACGCACAAGTGAAAATCCTTCGTGTCCTTCAGGAAAGAGAGGTTGAAAGACTTGGGTCAGAGGAAACCCGGGAAATTGACGTTAGAATCGTCACTGCAACCAATCAGTCACTGGAAAAGCTGATTGAACAGGAGCGTTTCCGTAAAGATCTGTATTACCGTATCAATGTTGTACGGATAACGATTCCACCACTCCGTGAACGTCCTGAAGACACCCGTGTCCTGGCGAAATATTTGCTGCGTCATATATCAAACCGTGCGGGCAGACGAGTGATTGATTTTGAGAAGGATGTTTTGGACTTTTTCCTGCATTACGGCTGGCCGGGTAATGTGCGGGAACTGGAAAACGTTGTGGAGTCCGCTGTTCACCTGACAAATTCTGAAATGATTACAAAGGCTGATTTGCCTGATCACATGCAGCATGAGATGGCTTTTAATCATAACAGTAAAAGTCTCAAAGATATTCTTGAAAAAACCGAAATAGAGGCTATAGGAAATGCACTCAAGCAGGTCGATGGTGATAAGATTAAAGCAGCAAAATTACTTGGGATTGGAAAATCAAGCTTCTACGAGAAAGCCAAAAAATATGGATTTTAAAAGTTTTCCGGGTCAACGGAAAGTATTCCGGATTCCTGGAATGACTAATTTACACGAAATATAGTTAACAGCGGCTCCTTTTTCCGTAATTGCGGAAAAAGGAGCCGCTTGTTCGTTTACTTATTATTGTATAAAGAGCATTTTTTTAGTTGGCACATTTTTTGCTTTGTATTTGTGAAGGGGTGACATAAAATGAAAGCGTTTTAATTAACCGGTGATATGCCGTGAAGAAAAACTTATAGAAACGAGGAGGTAACATATGAGAAACAATGTTGTATTTATTACGGGGGCAGCCAGTGGAATAGGGTATGAAATTGCTTTTGAATTTGCCAAGAACGGTTCAAAAGTGGCTATATCGGATATTAATCACGAAAAACTTAAAGAAGCTGCTGAAGAATTACGTCATCAAGGTTTTGACTGTATAGGGCTCATGTGTGATGTAACCAATGAAAATGAATTGAAGCAGTGTATCGATAAGACGGTGGAGGCATATGGACAATTGGATGTGTTGATCAATAATGCCGGGTTGCAACATGTTGCTTCGCTTGAGGATTTTCCTACTGAGAAGTTTGAGTTCATGACAAAGGTCATGTTGGTTGCTCCATTTATGGCAATGAAACATGTCTTTCCGATTATGAAAAAGCAAGGATACGGCCGGATTATCAATATGGCTTCTATTAACGGGTTGATCGGTTTTGGTGGGAAAGCAGCCTATAACAGTGCCAAACACGGTGTAATTGGTTTGACTAGAGTGGCTGCTCTGGAAGGGGCCAATTACGGTATTACAGTTAATGCGATGTGTCCAGGGTATGTGGATACACCACTTGTACGCAATCAATTTGAAGGTTTGGCTAAAAATCGTGGTGTTTCAGTTGAAAAAGTCTTGGAAGAAGTGTTGTATCCGCTTGTACCACAAAAAAGGCTTTTAGAAGTTCAGGAAATTGCTGATTACTCGATGTTCCTTGCGAGTGATAAGGCAAAAGGTATCACCGGGCAGGCAGTCGTACTTGATGGCGGCTATACCGCCCAGTAATCAAGAAATCATTGGCCAAAGCCAGAAAAAATATTGAAATGAACATGGAGGGGTATTATGTTTGGAATCATACTTGGACTGGCCGTATTGATGGGGCTTGCTTATATCGGGTGGTCCATCCTTTGGGTAGCACCAATAGCTGCCGGTGTGGTGGCACTCACCGGAGGCCTTGATTTGCTGGATGCTTACAAAGACACTTATATGGGCGGTTTGGTTGATTTTGCGAAAAGTTGGTTTCCGGTATTTATGCTGGGAGCAATTTTTGGGAAACTGATGGAGGATACTGGAATGGCGAGGTCAGTTGCAGTTGCACTGACAAAACTAATTGGTAAGGAACGGGCGATTCTGGGGGTTCTTGCGTCAGCTGCTGTACTCACATATGGAGGCGTCAGTTTGTTTGTTGTTGTTTTTGCTGTCTATCCGCTGGCACTCACTATGTTTAAAGAGGCGAATATACCGAGAAGGCTGATTCCAGCGACAGTGGCACTTGGTGCATTTACATTTACCATGACAGCGGTGCCGGGCACACCACAAATACAAAATCTGATCCCGATGGAATATTTCGCTACCGATGCCATGGCAGCACCGTTCATGGGAATTGCAGCTATGATGGTTATGGCAGTCGGTGGTTATCTTTATTTGCGCCGTCGGGAGAAAAAACTGAAAGCGGAAGGGGAAGCCTATACGGAGCCAAAGGATAAAAATGTGCTCAACCAGGATGCGGTTACACCTAATTTTTTCTTATCATTATTACCGTTGCTGACAGTCCTGGTTACTCTTAATGCATTTGGATGGGACATTATTGTGGCCCTAATATCAGGGATTCTCCTAATTATGCTGCTTAATCTGCCGAAATTTAAGGGGTTTGTTAGTGCTATCAACAGTGGTGCAAGCGGATCTGTTACAGCAATACTCAATACAAGTGCCGCTGTCGGCTTTGGAACAGTAGTCAAAGCGGTTCCCGGATTCGATCGTTTGACTGAACTTTTGATGGGTATCCGTGGGAATCCGCTTATTTCTGAAGCCGTGACGGTAAATATTTTGGCAGGGGCAACCGGTTCAGCTTCCGGCGGTTTGGGGATAGCACTTGAAGCACTTGGATCGCGATATTACGAAATTGCAATGGAAAGTGGCATCAGTCCTGAGGCCTTCCATAGAATTGCATCATTGGCGTCCGGCGGATTGGATGCTCTTCCGCATAATGGCGCAGTGCTGACATTGTTTGCTATTACCGGGATGACACATAAAGACAGTTATAAAGATGTTTTCGTCGTAGCGGTTTTGATACCGGTTGTTGCTGTGGCGGTAGCCATATTGCTTGCGTCAATCGGTATTTACTAAATATAGCGTATCTGCATAGCAGCTCCAAGAGTCTTCATAATTTTTTCGGAATGGTTATGAAGACATTTTTCTGAGAGTGGAACAGCTCATCTGCATTAAAATATTTCAACATTTCTGTTATAATAGGAGGTGCGAATGGAGGATCGACATGCGAATTAAAATCACAAGTGTATTTGTAGACGATCAGGAAAAAGCATTGCAATTTTATACAGAAGTTCTCGGGTTCCGGAAGAAAATGGATACGCCGGCAGGTGACTTTAAATGGTTGACGGTGGTATCACCGGAAGAGCCGGATGGGGTTGAACTGCTTTTGGAACCAAATGAGAACGATGCGGCCATAACTTATCAACAAACGATTTATGAAGAGGGTATTCCAAGCACATCCTTTGTCGTGGATGACATTCAGGCTGAATATGAGCGCCTGAAAAAGCATGGCGTGGCATTTTCGATGGAACCGACTGAAGCAGGGCCGGTCACGTTTGCCATTTTCGATGATACGTGTGGTAACCTGATTCAAATTTCACAGGCCCGATAAAGGATAAGCCACACACAATAGGGGGAACTTATTCATGGAGGGGACACAGACGAATACAAAACTGGTGGAGGAATTGCAGCAAGCCTTGGCTACAGAACGTGTGACCACCAATGAGACGATGTTAGAGCAGCACAGCTCGGATGAATCATATCATACACCCCATTTGCCGGACATTGTTGTGTTTCCGGACAATGCTGATGAGGTAAGTGAAACGATTAGACTGGCAAATCAGTATGAAATGCCTGTTGTGCCATATGGGTATGGATCTAGTCTTGAAGCCAATGTTATTCCGGAACACGGCGGCATTGTGATTGATTTTGCCAATATGAACAAGGTGTTGGAAGTACGCCAGGATGACTTTCTTGTGAAGGTACAGCCAGGTGTCACTCGGTCGCAGTTGGAAAAAGAATTAAAAAAATACGGTCTGTTTTTTACGGTCGACCCTGGTGCAGATGCCACAATCGGAGGCATGGCAGCGACCAATGCGAGCGGGACAACATCGGTTAAGTATGGCATTATGCGGGACAATGTGCGTGATATGGAAGTTGTCCTGGCAGATGGCACCATCATACATACCGGCAGCATGGCGGCCAAATCATCGTCCGGCTATAACCTGAATGGACTCTTTATCGGATCGGAAGGAACATTGGGGTGCTTTACCGAACTGACATTGAAAGTCATCGGGATCCCGGAGCATATAATGGCTGCAAGGGCAGAATTTGACAGTGTGGATGATGCAGTCAGTGCTGTTATTGCCATCATGCAAGCCGGTATCCCGATTGCCCGTGTGGAATTGGTGGATGAAGAATCGATTAAGCAAATGAACAGGTATAGTGAAACAGATTATAGCGAAGTGCCGACATTGTTTCTGGAGCTGCACGGCAATGAATCCGGCTTAAAGCACGACATTGCCTTTATGAAGGAAATTGTCAGTGACATGCGATGCCGGCAGATTGAGTTCGAAACGGAAACCGCCGGACGTAACAAACTATGGGAAGCTCGTCATAATGCGGCATATGCATTTATTCATAACCATCCGGGGAGAAAGCAGATGGTCACAGATGTTTGTGTGCCGATTTCTGAATTGGCCGGTGCGGTTAAAGATGCAAGAGTCGCCATTGGCGAATCAGGGCTTTCCGGTGGGATTGTCGGACATGTCGGTGACGGTAACTATCATATATTATTGATGCTTGACCCCGATAATCCGGATGATATTGAACGTGCCAATAAACTGAATGAGCGGATTGTTGAGTATGCACTTCAGCGCGGCGGCACTTGCACCGGTGAACATGGTGTCGGCACAGGCAAACAAAAATATCAAAAGCGTGAACATGGCGAGGCGCTTGGTGTTATGCGCAAAATCAAACAGGCGCTCGATCCTGAAAGTCTTTTGAACCCTGGAAAAATAATAGAATAAAGCAGAAATCATGGTGCTGCCAAGGTTTCCGCTGAAAATCGATCGAGACGCGCTGTCGGCGATGGTCTTGTTCTCTGTCATGTGAAAAAGATCTGTATCAATTTGTTGCATAATTTGGTAAACTTAAAGGAGTAAAAGCCGGCCGGCGACAGAATGGTGGTGATTCACAATGAGCTCTTTTCCAGCCGATTATGCATGGTATGAACTGGTTAGTCCTATTACGTTGGTGACGGCGGTGCTGCTCTGTTATTGGTATGGAAGGACGATTATCAAATCACCTCACTATAATGTGACAAGCAAACATAAGACGTATTTTTTTACAGCTATCATTTTATTCTATCTTGTGGAAGGGTCACCTTTTGCTCTGGCCGCTGATGATTATTTGGTCAGTGCGCTGGTATTTCAGTTGTCCACGATGGCTTTTGTTGTTGTCCCGCTATTTATCCTGAGTTTACCAAAGAGGTATTTGAAAGTTTTCTTCTGGCATCACAAACGGTCACATATTGCTAAATTCCTATTTGCACATCCATGGCCGTTGGCGGTGTTGTTCAATGGCCTTGTTACGGTATTCCTGATTCCGTCCGTTTTTAATGCTGTAACTGGAAATACACTGCTTCAGTTTCTCTATGAAGTGCTTTTGGTGACATTCGCCTTTCTTACATGGTGGATTATCATTCAGCCATTGAAAGAAATATCTGATCACAGCTATTTCATGCGTGTTGCCTACGTGTTTTTTACGGCGTTGTTCTTGATGCCGATTGGTATCTTTCTATTGGTTATACAGGACCCGCTGTATCCCGCCTACACAGCGGTTTCCGGCCAGTTGCTTCCTGCTTTGACGGCTGTTTATGATCAACAGCTGGCGGGAGGTGTGCTGAAATTCCTGCAACTGTCCAGTTATTCGGTCGCCTTGTTTTACTTGTTAAAAATGTGGGGGCTGCAAGAGGAAGAAAACGAAGGCAACGTTGATGAAGACACGCGTGTCGTTCAGGGTGTTGTCATTAAATTGAATGAGCACAATAAACGAAAAAACCGAAGAAAGCGGTAGAAAGCAGCATTTATCATATTAAAACAGCTTGCGGCAAAACGTCTGCAAGCTGTTTTCCTTTGTGACGTCACAAAGTATCATTATGGATGACCTTACATGATAACTTTTAAGTGTTGTATTCGAAGTAAGGCTCTCGCCCGGATCGGCGGGATTGAAAGGTCTACAGGCAAAGTCCAGCCCAGCACAATATCTGGATACAAGAGAGCGGCGCTGTTGGGTGAATCGCCTGAAAGGGTGGGGAAACCTATGTGGAGTGCATATTCTGCGGGAAAACCGAAAAGATTTTATATGGCACTTGGCGCAGTAATTGGTCTTAACAGTATGATGCGACTGATGAAGAACCAATGCGTCAGAAAACGGCCGTGAGGAAGACGGACAAGCCCTAATATTATGTGACCGTGCCCGTCTTAACGGTAGGAAATGTCACTTTATAAATAACTTTGAGGCTATCAATATTCAGAAATCATCCGGTGAGATCAAAATCCCTATGGACTTGATACATGTTTAAAAGCTTATCAAGTTGCTGACTGCAATTTATTGTCTTTTGATCAGTTAAGCCATATGTCAAACCCGTTTCAATCATTTCGCTTTTCTTGGCAAGTATAGCCATTTCCAACCCCGGATTTTTTGGACTTATGTTCATCCTATATCCACCTTTCAACAAATATAAAATTTTTGGGAGTGTTTAACTTTAAAAAGCACACAAAAATTATTATGCCTATTACTGATGTGAAACACAATAGATTCTACATACAAAGCCAAAACATTACATAAAGCGACATAATGTAACAACATGATCTGGCGCAATAACTTTCAGGTAACAGACATAATTAAAAGGTGGGATATCAAAAACGGAGATTGTTCCATTCCTCCAACACATCGCCGATTTCCCGTGAGTGAATAACATCATCGGCATATTGGTCAAAGTCAGTCGCGTCACGGTTGACAATCACCAGTTTCGCTCCATTCTGTTTGGCAATCAGCGGAAATTGGTTGGCCGGCGTGACACTTAACGAAGATCCCAGTACTATGAACAAGTCGGCTTTTTCTGACTCTGCCAGTGCCAATTGAAAAGCATCTTGTGGCAGCATTTCTCCAAACAGTGTGATGGAAGGCCGTAAAATACCGCCACATTCACAGTGATATTCCTGATTGACATATTCTTCGCTTTTATATTCCTTTCCGCACGATTGACAGTGTAATTTCTGTAAGGTCCCGTGCAGTTCAGAGACGTTTTCACTGCCGGCCTTCTGATGAAATCCGTCGACATTTTGTGTAATGATTGACTGGACAAGCCCTTGATTTTCCCAGTCCGCCAAAATCCGGTGACCTTTATGTGGCTTATAATCCTTTACGTTGAGCACCCGCGTCCGGTAAAAATCGATAAATTCATCCACGTTGTAGTTTAAAGCCTCCGTACTGGCAATCTTGCCGGGATCCTGCTGGTTCCACAGCCCCTGATTAACCGAGCGGAAGTCAGGCAGACCACTTTCTGTTGACATGCCGGCACCAGTAAATACGACTGTATGGTTTGCGTCGTTTAACCAATTTTTCATGACTGTTGTACCTCCTTGCCACGGCTCCGGTGATTTTTCCGTTTTCAATAATCGGAAAGGAGTTGTTGAAGGTTGTGATTTCTTTGCCTTTATTGTTAAAATAGGTTTGTTTAAAACGATTGTTTCACCGTTCTGGTTAATGGCATGAATGACGATATCAACTGCCTTAAGCAATTGTTCATAAAGCAAGTTCATGTTGATGGGTATCTGAGCATCATTTTGATTTCGTTTCATTTCATCACCTTCAATTATCAGTTTATTAGATTGGCCTCTGTAACGCAAAAATAGTTGGCATGCATTTGGCTAGTAGTTGATAAGTGCAAAAAAAATTTGCGAATAAATGGTACTTGCATTCCGAAAAGGACGATATGCCGGCAATCAAAAGTTGGCATGACATTTGCTTTTTAATTAAATGAGAAGCTAAAAGGAGGTTTTCTGATGAGTACGAAAACGAATATGACAAACGATATTATTGAAAAGACTGATCAATATGGTGCCCAAAACTACAAACCGCTGCCCGTTGTTATTTCAGAAGCAGAGGGTGTTTGGGTAAAGGATCCTGAGGGTAATCAATATATGGATATGCTGAGTTCTTATTCGGCGCTTAATCAGGGACACCGCCACCCGAAAGTGATGGAAGCACTAAGAAAACAGTCAGAGAAAGTAACGCTGACATCACGTGCGTTTCATAATGATCAACTTGGCTCGTTTTATGAGAAGGTATCCAAGCTTACCGGAAAAGACATGGTTCTGCCGATGAACTCGGGAGCCGAAGCAGTTGAAACGGCTATTAAAGCAGCACGCCGCTGGGGCTATGATGAGAAAGAAATTGCAGAAAATCAAGCAGAAATCATCGCTTGTGAAGACAATTTCCATGGACGGACAATGGCTGCTGTATCATTGTCATCCGATCCTGATAACAAACGGGGATACGGACCAATGCTGCCAGGGCTAAAAGTCATTCCTTACGGTGATATCGAAGCACTGAAAGAAGCAATCACACCTAACACGGCTGCATTTTTATTTGAACCAATCCAAGGAGAAGCAGGCATTAACATCCCGCCGGAAGGTTTTCTGAAAGAAGCCTATGATGTATGTCAAGAAAACAATGTTCTATATATGGCTGATGAAATTCAGGCCGGCCTTGGCCGTTCCGGTAAAATGTTTGCCTGTGACTGGGAAGATGTCACACCTGATGTGTACATTTTAGGAAAAGCTCTTGGCGGAGGTGTCATGCCGGTTTCTTGTGTCGCTGCCAATGAAGATGTGCTTGGAGTATTCAATCCGGGATCTCACGGTTCAACATTTGGTGGAAATCCGTTGGCAAGTGCCGTTGCGATTGCAGCAATTGACGTCATTGAAGACGAGCAGCTGGCTGACAGGTCACTGAATCTGGGTAATTATTTTCAGAAACAACTAAACGAAATTGACAATCCGACTATTAAAGAGGTGCGGGGAAAGGGTTTATTTGTAGGTGTTGAACTGCATGAGCCGGCAAGATTTTACTGTGAACAGCTAAAAGAAAAAGGCCTTCTTTGCAAAGAGACGCATGAGAATGTCATCCGGTTTGCACCACCGCTTATTATCAGCCATGAAGATCTTGATTGGGCAATTGAGAAAATTAAGGAAGTATTGTCCAACTAGTGGCTTATTATTTTTCTAAGGAAGTGAATCATTAAAATGGCTAAAACAGCAGATAATGTACAAACGGAAGAATCGCTTGATTTACTTAAATCCACACAGGTTATCATCAGGGAAGCCCTTGATAACTTGGGTTATCCGGATGAAGTCTTTCAATTGTTGAAAGAGCCGATGCGGGTATTGACTGTCCGTTTTCCCGTCCGTATGGATGATGGAAAGGTCAGAATGTTTACCGGTTATCGCGCACAGCATAGTGATGCGGTCGGCCCGACTAAAGGGGGTGTCCGCTTTCATCCGGATGTAAATGAAAAAGAAGTCAAAGCATTGGCAATGTGGATGAGCATGAAAAGCGGTATTGTTGATATTCCATATGGCGGCGGAAAAGGCGGCATTATTTGCGATCCTCGGGAAATGTCTTTCCGGGAAGTAGAAGGGATTTCACGCGGTTATGTTCGTGCAATCAGTCAAATTGTCGGCCCCACGAAAGACATCCCGGCGCCTGATGTGTTCACAAACTCACAAATTATGGCTTGGATGGTTGACGAATACAGCATTATCAGTGAGTTTGATTCGCCTGGATTTATTACGGGCAAACCGATTGTGTTAGGTGGATCACATGGTCGGGATACGGCGACAGCTAGAGGTGTCACCATCTGTGTTGAAGAAGCGGCACGAAAACGTGGAATGGACTTGCAAGGCGCGAAGGTGATTGTGCAGGGATTCGGAAATGCCGGAAGTTATCTGTCCAAGTTCATGCATGATGAGGGCGCCAAAGTTGTTGGTATTTCAGATGCATACGGTGCCATTTATGATGAAAATGGACTTGATATTGACTACTTGCTGGAAAAGCGCGACAGCTTTGGCACAGTGACTAATCTGTTTAACAATACTATTTCCAATAAAGAATTGTTTGCCGCAGATTGTGATATCCTTATTCCGGCTGCCATTGCCAATCAAATTACGGAGGAAAATGCCCCGGATATCAAAGCCTCCATTATTGTCGAAGCGGCCAATGGTCCGACAACATTGGGAGCAACGAAGATTCTTACCGACCGTGACGTTTTGATAGTTCCGGATGTACTTGCCAGCTCCGGCGGGGTAACTGCCTCTTACTTTGAATGGGTCCAAAATAATATGGGCTATTATTGGAGCGCTGAGGAAGTGGCTGAAAAATTACAATCGAATCTTGTGAAGGCTTTTAATAAAGTTTATGATGCATCTGAACAGCACAGAGTCAATATGCGTCTTGCCGCTTATATGGTCGGTATCCGCAGAATGGCTGAAGCAGCCCGGTTCAGAGGCTGGGTTTAGGTTTAAAAGGTTTTAATAAACGCCCAATCATGTTCTTATATCAGACATGATTGGGCGTTTATTGCTTCAGTGATGCGGCTGGAATAAGCAGTTTTTTTATAACGTCAGAAAGTATAAATAATGGGTGACCTTATAAGAAACGCTTCGGCATTCGCTATAAGGCGACGCGAATGCCGAGTTTTTCTAGAAAGATCAGAAAGTATATAATTTTTAGCCCTATTGATACTTCGTCGAATATTGCCACGTCCGGCTCTAGCACTAATGCTGTAGCGTGACTCCTCGATAAGTCAAT
>NZ_BMNQ01000042.1 GCF_014646635.1 Lentibacillus kapialis | reverse complement strand
TTTTCGTCCGAACAGCGTATTTTTAGAAAACTTCAGGTTATGAAGCAACATTTTCTCGGAAAATAGACGCTTATGATTTTTTTATTGATTTATGAAATTCCCCCGTTTTTGGGGGCTAACCATGTTCTCCAATAAAAATTAGAAGAATAAACAGAATGGACACCAAAACAACCAACCAATCATTTACTGCTTTCACCCAGATAAATGCCAGTAAAATTAGGATATCAAAAATAAGCGCAGTCAATACAATGCCAGAGTTCGCTTTAATTTTGTTGCGAAGATGTTTGAAGACTCCCCAGTGGACAATCATATCCATCACAAGGTATAAAATTGCCCCAACTGAGGCAATTCTGCTCAAATCAAAAACAATGGCCAGTATAATTGCAAGTACAACAGTGTAAACCAATGTGTGTCTTTGGATACGACCCGGCATACCAAAGTGTTTATGAGGAATAAGCTTCATGTCTGTCAACATGGCGAGCATACGTGAGACAGCAAAAACACTGGCTATAATACCGGAAATAGTTGCAATAATCGCGATGCCAACTGTAAACCATAAACCATATGCACCAAAAGCTGGTCGTGCTGCTTCTGCTAAAGAATAATCCTTAGCCTCAATAATATTAGTTAAAGGAAGGTTGCTGGAAACAGCCCATGCAGTTAATAAGTAAACAAGCAGGCTTATGAATATGGATGCGACTATCGCTCTGGTTATATTTTTTTTTGGATTAACAATTTCGGATCCACTATTTGTAATAGTTGTAAAGCCTTTAAATGATAAAATTGTCAAAGCAATTGCAGCAACCATGCTTGTTACTGTAGAATCGGGAGAACTGTTTCCACCTTCAGCAGGCGTAAAGGAAAATCCGGCAACCCATAACCCGCCCATTGCAAAAATGACTAAACCGAGTATCTTGAGTAGCGATACAATGGAAGTGAAGGTTTGAATGAAGCTGTTTCCGGAAATATTTACAAGAAAAGCGAAAATTAATAGACTAACCCCTAACACTGGTACAAGGTAACCCGAATCATCAATATTAAATATCTGCAGGGTGTAGGTACCGAATGTTCGTGCTACCAAACTTTGGTTGATCACCATCGAAACAGCCATCAGCATAGCAGCCGAGGCCGTTAATGTTCCTTTGCCATAAGCTTTAACAAGAAACATGGCTATCCCACCTGCAGAGGGGTATTCGTTGCTCATCTTTACATAAGAATAAGCACTGAAGCCTGTAACAATACCGCCTATAATAAACATGACAGGGAACCAGATACCCGCCAGTTCAGCAACTTGCCCCAATAAAGCAAAAATCCCGGCACTAATCATTACTCCTGTCCCTAGACCTATAGCACCTGTGAGCGAAAGACTGTTTTTCTTATATTGGCTCACTATGATCACCTCAACAGTTATATTCAACAGTCGTATTTTTCTTTTTTTGCTTTGTTTATGCAAAAGAATGCCACATTTTTTGTAAATTGGAGATGCCTATTGTCAGGAATATGCAGTTACATGCAAGCTATGTGCAGAAAAGGGTCCGAAGAACGGCCGGCTGATCACTGTCGTAAGTCAGTAATATCATTCCATTAACTCTATTGCTACTTTGTCGTCCTCGTTTCGTGATATCTGGACGGTTTCACCGGGAGTAAGGCAACGGTTTTTCTGCATGTTATGGGGGTTTATTACGGTTATTTCCTTGTTGGAATCAGCAAGTGCAATGTCATTATGACAACGGCTAATATTATCCTCGTCTGGTGCACAGTTTGTATCCGAAAGCACTTGTCCTTTCGTTTTACCCTCAAATTTTCCAGAAGTGAGATTAACGATATAAGTACCATCACCACCATTTTTCTGTAAATCCAGTCCCTTTTCTACATCTTCCTGCGATAACTTATCTCCACTAGTTTGCTGGCTGTCACTGTCTATGGACAAGATGACAACGAGTACAAGTACAATCCCAATTACGAATGAAACAACAATTCCCGTAGCTTTTAACATAATGCTAACCTCCCTCAATAAAAATTAGGAAACCATTCCTGCTGAACAGCTTCCTAACGTTTGTATTACTCTACAACTAATGTCGATTGCATGTCAGCATGCCCTTCGCCACAAGGGACACTGCAATAGACGGTGTATTCACCTGGTTCTTCAGGAGTAAAGGTCGCTTCGCCTTCCCCTTCAATATTTACATCAAATTCATCAATCGCCATACCATGTCTGCCCTCCTCGTTTGCAAGAGAAACAGATACTTCCTCACCGGCAGTTACTGTGTATTTATCCTGATCGAATTCGAAATTGGATGCTGTTATGTTAAGTTCATTGCCGGTTGTTTCCGATGAATCGCTATTAGCACCACCCGTATCACCCGAATTGCCGTTGTCACTTCCGCCGCATGCTGCAAGAAACAAAACCAATCCAAGAGCCAGCACAGTTAATAATCCTTTCTTCACTTTTGACCCTCCTTGACATTACGTTACTTTATTTTTCACTGCTAATTATATTTACTGTGTGTGCATTTTTTATGGAGAAAACGGGACAAAAATTTGAATAAAGATGTCGTGGTTATTTACTTTGAATAATCGGTTCTGAAAAGTTTAGCCCTATAAAAAGAATTGTCAGAATAAACAATAGCAAGTAGGGATGTTTTAAAACGAAAAAGTTCACGGGGTCAGATTGTTTTTGAATCAAATTTTCGGACATATACAAAACAAGCAGTAAAGTCATAGTAGCGATCAATCCCACTATTTTAATGATTGCATCAGGTCTGGTTGCTGCCACCATATCCCCAAGCATAGCCCCCATCATCCCACCCATTAACCCGGAAAGCATACCATCAATGATTGCCGGTAATCCAATAGGTAATCCAGCGAGGAATCCAACTGTTAACCCAATCAATATACCATATAGTGTTGATTCAAATAAATTTCCTTGAAGGAACACGCCTAAGATGGTTCCCATTAAGATGCCAGTTGTCATACCAATCGACATGGATATCACCATTCCATTCATATTCGATAACCGATCATGATAACACGTCATGTAGGTGATGATGATCAACACTTGAATAGTAAACACTCCGATTATGAAAAACAATGCAAAAGACATGTGTTCAACTCCAATCATAAGTTGTCCATAATAATCTATTCACACCAGATTTAAATTATGTTACCCAACGAGGGTATTTAAGTAATAATTCCTTCAAGCAATCCACATTAACTTTCATTTATTTTCCTTATTGACAAATAATACATTAGGGGGGTATGCTATATTTAAAAATGGAAAGGACGTGAGGGGGAGATGGGTGAATATTTGCATGAATATCCGGTAACACCCCGCACAGAAGAGGAGAAAGTTCTATTGCGGGAGTCGGATTACTTGCACCATGGATTGCTGGTGCAGCAATGGCATGAAGTTCGGTAAGTGTTGTTTCGAACTCATTTCGCTTGAAACGTGTGAAAGTATAAAAGACCAATCGAAAGGGGGTGAAAGGATCATGGAGAAAACGTTAAATGTGCAAGGTATGTCATGTGGTCATTGCAAAATGTCAGTCGAAGGTGCATTAAATGAATTAGAAGGTGTATCAGCAGCCGAAGTAAATTTAGAAGCTGGCAAAGTAGGTGTTACGTTTGATGAATCAAAAGTAAATGTTGATGCCATGAAAGAAGCTGTTGAAGATCAAGGCTATGATGTTAGTGCCTAACTATAAACATGAAAAAGCTGGTTTTTTCTGTTGGAAAATCAGCTTTTTCATGTAAAGAATTAAAACAGGGTTAGAAAAAGACCACCATGGTAGTTGATGTCGCCATTGGGATAGCTGCTGGTAAAGTGTTAACGATAAGAACTGTATCATGTAAGCATGGTAACGGTGATAACCAATACAGAATCCGATTTTAAGTAATCCTATAGGCAACCATTTTTGGGCCAATGAGCAATGTCCTTCGAATGTTAAGGAAACAGCCTTTAAAAAAAGAACCCTTGGGTAAAAAAGGGTTCCCGGTTATGATTCCGAGTGGGCTCGAACCACCGACCTCATGCCTGTCAAGCATGCGCTCTCCCAGCTGAGCTACGGAATCGTATGAATTTGAAATAATCGACAAGTATTACTATATATAAATTCTAGGCGGTTGTCAATATTTTTTTGTCGAACTTGTCGAACTGCAAAATCCGTTAGGCCATATTATTGAAAAAACATCGCTTTATAACTGGACGCGTTATAAAGCGATGTTTAACGGTTTGTTTACAAGCCGTTCAGAAAATCAGGTGAAACCTTTCTTTTTGAAGACGCGCTAGGAAGTAGTTGCTCCGCTTTCAACAGGCGATGTATGCCGGATTAAATAATCAAATGCACTTAAAGCTGCTGTTGCACCTTGTCCCATTGAAATGATGATTTGTTTATAGGCACTATTTGTGCAATCACCCGCAGCAAATATGCCGGGGACACTCGTTGCAGCTGTTTTATCGACAACAATCTCACCTGTTTTTGTTCGTTCAATCGAATCGTTTAGCCAATCTGTATTAGGGACGAGGCCGATCTGAACAAAGACACCTTCCAATTTAATGTGATGAACTTTTTCTGTTATACGATCCTTGTACGATATACCATTCACAGTGTCATCGCCGGTGATTTCTGTTGTTTGGGCGTTCGTGATAAACGTCACATTAGAGAGACTGTTAAGACGGTCCAGCAGCACGGAATCAGCTTTTGATTCCGGTGCGAATTCAAGGACGGTTACATGCTTCACAATGCCTGCAAGGTCAATGGCTGCTTCGACACCGGAATTTCCACCGCCGATAACCGCAACATGCTTGCCTTCAAACATTGGACCATCACAGTGCGGACAATAGGCAACACCTTTATTCTTGAATTCTTTTTCACCGGGAACACCTATATTGCGCCAGCGGGCACCTGTGGAAAGAATGGCTGTTTTACTTTGCAGAACAGCGCCATTTTCCAATTCCACTTCGATATGGTCATCTTTTCTCTCAATGTTTGCTGCTTGCACTTGATCCATGACGTCAACATTGTAGTCTTCCACATGGTCGTGAAGATTCCCTGCTAGTTTAGGGCCATCTGTCTGTTTAACACTGATAAAGTTCTCGATAGCATTTGTATCCAGGACCTGTCCACCGACACGGTCGGTTAAAACGCCGGTACGAATGCCTTTACGCGCTGCATAGATTGCGGCACTGTTACCGGCCGGCCCACCGCCAACGACAAGTACATCAAATGGATCTTTGTCTTCAAACTCGGACGCATCAGGGCTATTGCCTAATTCGGCAAGTATTTCTCCAAGCTCCATACGTCCGCTTCCCCACTCTTCTCCGTTTAAAAAGATTGTCGGGACACCCATAATGTTCTTGCTGTCCACTTCATCTTTGAAGGCACCGCCCTCAATCATGGTATGTGAAATACCGGGATTTAAAACGCTCATAATGTTCAATGCCTGTACAACAACTGGGCAGTTGTGGCAGCTTAAACTGACATACGTTTCAAAGTGATAGTCGCCTTCAATATTTTTGACTCGGTCGATGATTTTTTGATCCTCTTTTGGCGGCCGTCCGCTCACTTGGAGCAATGCTAAAACGAGTGATGTAAATTCATGGCCTAAAGGAACACCGGCAAAGGTAATGCCGGTGTCTTCATCTGCACGACTGACACTAAAGCTTGGTGTTCTTGCCAGTTTTGTTTTCTCTATACTGATTTTGGAAGACATTGATGCCAGCTCATCCACTAGTTCTTGCATCTCCCTGGAAACGTCGTCCGATCCGACACTGATTTTCAGTACCAGATCACCCTCCAAAAGCTGCAAATACTGCTCTAACTGTGATTTGATCTCAGTATCCAACATAATTTATCGTGCTCCTTAGATTTTACCTACGAGGTCGAGACTTGGTTTTAATGTTTCTTTTCCTTCTTCCCATTTAGCCGGACAAACCTCTCCAGGGTTGTTTCGAACATATTGGGCTGCCTTGATTTTGTCGATAAGCGTGCTTGCATCACGACCGATTCCATCGGCATTAATTTCCGCAGCTTGGATAACACCGTCAGGGTCAATGATGAACGTCCCGCGGTCAGCCATACCTTTTTCTTCTATCAGCACATCGAAATTGCGGGAAATTTCATGGGAAGGATCTCCTATCATCGTGTAGGTGATTTTACTGATTGCATCAGAGTGATCGTGCCATGCCTTATGAACAAAATGGCTGTCTGTGGATACAGAGTAAACTTCCACTCCGAGTTCCTGAAGGTTGGCGTATTGATTTTGCAGGTCTTCAAGTTCGGTCGGGCAAACGAATGAAAAGTCTGCCGGATAAAAGCAAACCACACTCCATTGACCTTTCAGATCCTCTTCAGTTACCTCAATAAAATCGTCGCCCTCTCTGAAAGCCTGTGCTGTAAATGGGGTTATTTCTTTTCCAATTAACGACATATATATCCTCCTCATTCTTATAATAATGATCATAGCATGTTTATTCTCGCATATTATGAATGAGTTTTCCAAGCTTTAAAACGCAATAATTTGTGAACTTTGTCGTTAATTAGTATTGACAGAGCCTTTACGATTTATTCGAATAACGGAGAAACACTAAAATTCGATCACGGATGCAAGTTGTCACATAAGACCAAATGTTTAATCATTTGTGTTGGAGTGGTATATTACGTATTAAACAACTAACTCATGGAGGCGGTAATATGTCCGTAACGACGGGTTTCATATGTGATGAAGGTTATTTCTGGCATCAGACGGGAAATGGCGCGTTGAATTTGAGTTCCGGCGGCTGGATTCAAGCTGATACCCATGCGGAAAATCCTGAAACCAAACGACGGGCAAGAAATCTATTGGAACGTACCGGGTTCATGGATGAATTAAAGCAGATTGCCCCAAGATCAGCGACGTGTGAGGAGATTGGTATGAATCATGGAACGGCATATATAGACCGGATTAAGAAATTGAGTGATGCCGGCGGAGGTGATGCGGGCGTTCACGCCATTGTAGGTCCTGATACATATGAAATCGCGCTTAAGTCTGCCGGTGGTGTTCTTACTTCGGTTGAGGCTGTCATGGAAGGCAAAGTACAAAATGTGTATGCGCTTGTGCGGCCGCCCGGTCACCATGCCGAGCCTGAAGAAGGAATGGGATTCTGCCTGTTTAACAATGTGGCCATTGCGGCTAAATACGCCCGCAGAAGATACGGGCTGAAACGCATCCTAATTTTGGATTGGGATGTTCACCATGGCAATGGAACGGAAACAGCGTTTGAAAACGATTCTGATGTTTTGTTCATATCTGTTCATCAGGAACATATTTTCCCGAAAGGCCGTGGTGACATAACATATACCGGTAAAGGACAAGGCGAAGGATACAATGTGAATATTGAATTGCCTGCAGGCACTGGTAATGAAGGTTATCTTTATGCTTTTGATCAGTTAGTTGAGCCAATCATTGAGCAGTATGCGCCGGAGTTGATTTTTATTTCAGCTGGTCAGGATGCTAGCCGATTTGATCCGATTGGACGGATGCTTTTAACCACTGATGGT
Source organism: Lentibacillus kapialis (assembly GCF_014646635.1). GTDB lineage: Bacteria > Bacillota > Bacilli > Bacillales > Amphibacillaceae > Lentibacillus > Lentibacillus kapialis. Next base: position 24,721 of record NZ_BMNQ01000042.1, on the reverse strand, counting down.
TATTTTAAGTTGACCGACCGTGTCAAAAAGCTTGCTGAGAAGCATAGTAATGGTCGATTAATTGCTGCTCATGAAGGCGGATACAGTACAGTCTATGTGCCGTTTTGCACGCTGAGGGTGATCGAAGCCCTGCGCGGGAAGCATAGCCAGGTGGAAGATCCATTTGATTTCGGTTTTCATGAAGGTCCGATTTACCAGCATCAGAAAGAAGCTGTTCAGAAGGCGGCGGACGTACAAAAAGCTTACTGGACTTTAATATAAGCCGCTGGTTTATGGGTGTTAGCTGAAACCAATCATTACAATTTAAAAATGATAGCAGCAAAATGTCGTTCAGCCTGTTTGAAGATATGTTATAATGTCACTATTTAAATGTAGAAACTGGTTGAAAAAAGGAGACGTCATGTTGAAAATAGGAATCGATAAAATAGGTTTTTATGCACCTCACTTATATTTGGATATGACCAGGCTGGCTGAAAACAGAAATATTGATCCGGATAAGTTTACAATCGGGATCGGACAGGAAAAAATGGCTGTTCCGCCGATGACACAGGATGCTGTGACGCTGGCGGCCAATGCAGCTGTGGATATGCTGAATGACGTGGATAAAGAAGCGATTGATTTTGTCATATTCGGGACTGAAACCGGTGTTGACAGTTCCAAGTCGGCAGCGGTTTATGTTCATGAATTGCTCGGATTGAATCCCTATGCTAGGGCGATTGAGGTGAAACAAGCCTGTTATGGTGCGACTGCCGGCATTCAAATGGCAAAAGCGCATATCGCCATGAATCCCGGCAGCAAGGTGCTCGTCCTGGGTTCCGATATTGCCCGGTATGGTCTCAGCACCCCTGGTGAGGCGACACAGGGAGCGGGAGCAGTTGCGTTGTTAATCAGTGCGGAACCTCACATTTTGGCGGTTGAAGACGAGAGCGTTTATTTTACCGCTGATATTATGGATTTCTGGCGCCCGGTTTACTCTGATAAAGCCTTTGCGGACGGTAAATTATCAAATGAACAATATATTGCGTTTTTTTCCCGTGTCTGGGAGCAATACAAAACCAAAGCTGATCTGGAACTAAACGACTTTGCAGCTGTCTGTTATCACCTGCCATACACAAAAATGGGGTATAAAGCCTTGAAAACCGTTTTAGATGAGGGAAACGAAGAAGTGCAGGAACGATTGTTGACCAATTATAAATTAAGTACAGTTTATAATCGAAATGTCGGCAACATATATACCGGGTCACTCTATTTAAGTCTTTTGTCACTGCTTGAGCAGACGAACGAATTGACGGCGGGTGATCGAATTGGCATGTTCAGTTATGGTTCGGGAGCAGTGGGGGAATTTTTTACTGGAATTTTGCAGCCGGATTATCAGGATTATTTAAGTATAGAGCGTCATAATGCCCTTTTCGCTTCACGATCAGAGGTAACAGTTTCAGAATATGAAGCGATGTTTGACGACGCATTGCCAACGGATGGATCGGCTGTGGAACTGGAAATCGATAGTGATCCGGCGCGGGTTTGCTTGGCAGGCATAGCTGATAATAAGCGTCAATATGTCAATAAGGAGAAAAACACCACACTTTAAACCTCCGAAAACCGTCAGTAACCGGGAAACTGGCGGTTTTTAATTGGAGCGTCAGAGATTATAAATTATGCGTAACCTTAGTGAAAAAACATTGGTACTCGCTATAAGGCGAAGCAAGTTTGGGTATGTTAATAGCAGGTGATCATAATGAAGGCAAGTGAAGTGGAAACGAAACGATTTGATAAAGCATTGGATGACATCCTGGATTTGTTCAACAATCTGGAAAGCGATAAACCTGTCATTCAGTTTGAAGCCGATGTGCTTGATAAGATTGAACGTGCCAAAATGAAATACGGTGGTGACAACATCGATAAAAAAATGAATGCTGTCGTTCATGAAATGCTTTCGTGGCTTGATCTTGATGATATGCCATCAGATGATGACGAAACCAGCGCCGGTGAAGAGGGGTCGTAGGAGTTTTGGACATAACTAAGATGTCAATCCCTCTAGTCGGGTCAAAAAAAACAGACAGATTGATTATCAGAGGACCTTATGCCACTATGGTAAGATAGACACTATTTTATGAGGGGAAGGGACTATGATGAAGGGTGTTATTATAAAACAATCAAACACGTCCAACGATTTGGAATTGACCGATTTAGCTGTACCTGAGGCAAAACAGGATGAATTGCTGATAAAGGTCAGTCATGCGGCGGTCAACCGGACGGATATTCTTGCTCGGAAAGGCCAATCAAGCTATGCGACCAATCCGGTTTTGGGAATTGAAGTGGCCGGCACAGTGGTGGAAACAAATGGTAACCAGTTCGTTTCTGAAGGTGACAGGGTCATGGGCCTTGTCAATGGGGGCGGTTACGCTGAATATGCCGTAATGCCAGCTAATCGGGCCATGATTATTCCGGAAGTATTGCCGTTTTCAGAAGCAGCTGCCATCCCTGAGGTTTTCCTGACAGCTTATCAGACGCTTTATTGGATTGGTAAGCTGCAGGAACGGGAGACGGTGCTGATCCATGCCGGCGCCAGCGGAGTCGGAACAGCAGCCATCCAGCTGGCCAAGCAGTTATCGGATGCATACGTGATTGTAACTGCCGGGTCAGATAGAAAGCTTCAGTTTTGTCAGGACCTTGGAGCCGATGTCCTCATCAATTATAAAAAACAATCATTTGATGAGGCGGTTTTAGATGCGACTGACGGCAGGGGGGCTGACGTGATTCTTGATTTTATCGGGGCCGATTATTGGAATATGAATCTTGCCAGCATTAAACGTGAAGGACGTTGGGTATTAATTGGTGTTTTGGGTGGAAATGAACTGGAAAAGGTGGATTTAATGTCACTTATGTCCAAGTACATTCAGTTGACAGGGACCTTACTGACACCAAGAAGTGATGCCTACAAAGCGGAGTTGAGCCATGACTTTGCCAATAATGTACTGCCGTATATGAATAATGGGTCCATACGCCCGATTATTGACAGTGTGTTTCCAATTGATAAGGTGAATGAAGCACATCTCCACATGAAAGATAATAAAAACATCGGAAAGATCCTGCTTTATATAAGTACCGATGGAAACTGAATACAAAGACGATAGCTGCAGGCATGCATTAAGTGGTCTGCAGCTTTTCTATGACATGCTTCCATGGATGTAAATGCTTTTGGCTGACATGACCTGCGACGTCATTCAATCAAAAGCATTTTGTCGTAATATTTATCATTTGGCTGAATAATGATGTGTAACCCATTAAATTCAACGTTATAGCCATTAAATCGTTTTATAACCAATTTTCTAAAAAGTGAATTTAGTGGTAATATTATCGTATGGTAGGATAATAGACTTTGTTAACAGGAGGGGGATTCATGTGATTCGAAAAAAATTCAAAATCAGTGCTTTATTGCTTTTATTTAGTTTGTTCATTCTGCTGGCAGCCTGTGGTTCCGGCGGGGATGCCGAGACATCTGGGAATTCTGAAGGTGACTCAAAAGGAAGCAGCAATTTGAAAGACTCTTATACGGTCGCCACCGACTCATCTTTTGTGCCATTTGAATTTAAGAAAGACGGTGAGTATGTCGGATTTGATATTGATTTAATCAATGCAATTGCAGATGAAGCCGGTTTTGACATTAATCTTGAAGTCACAAACTTTGATGGTATCATTCCAGGTCTGCAGACAGGATCGTTTGATATTGCGATTGCCGGCATCAGTATTACTGACGAGCGAGCGAAAAAGATTGATTATAGTGAACCGTATTATAAATCGGGTCTGGCCATCGGGGTGCAAAAAGATAACAGTGATATTAAAGGCATTGAGGATCTTGAGGGAAAAACGATAGCCACCCGGCTCGGTTCAACAAGTTCGGCTTATATCGATGAAAATATCGAAAATGCTGATCCTAATCAGTATGAACAACTTGACCAGGCATATTTGGCAGTCGAAAACGGCAGCGCTGATGCAATCCTGTATGATGCGCCGAATGTCAATTATTATATTAAGACCGCGGGTGATAACCTGAAAGTGGTTGGCGACTTATATCAGGCTGAAGATTACGGTATTGCCGTTTCAAAAGGTAACGAGGATCTGGTGACTGCTATTGACGATGCGCTGGCGACACTAAAAGAAAACGGAAAATATGACGAAATCTATGAAAAATGGTTTGGTGAAAAACCAGAATAACCAACAGAGTCAAAAATTCAGAAGAACTAAGGCTTATCGCCATTAGTATTGATAGGTCTCAGTTCTTCTTTTTTGGCGATAAACCCAATTTTTAGAGAGGTGATCGAATGATAGGACGCTTTAATTGGGCAGGTATTATTGATTTTTTACCGCAATTATTCACGGGGTTATACTATACGTTATTAATATCCGTTATCGGACTTTTGATTGGCTTTATCCTTGGGGCGATTTTCGGTCTGGGCCGTATTGCTCACAATAGGATAATAAGAGGTATCTCCATCGTATTTATTGAAACTATCCGAGGCACTCCTGTCCTGGTTCAGGCGATCTGGATTTATTATGCGCTTCCACTCATTATCCAATTCGAACTAGGGTCTGTGACAGCCGGGATTATTGTCATTGCCTTAAACTCCGGTGCATACATAGCGGAAATTGTACGCGGGGCGGTCCAATCAATTGATCAAGGGCAGATGGAAGCGGGTCGTTCACTCGGTCTTAATCATGGACAAGCCATGCGCTATATCATCTGGCCACAGGCATTTAAGCGGATGATTCCGCCGCTTGGCAATCAATTTATTATCAGCATTAAAGATACATCATTGTTATCTGTCATACTCGTTCCGGAACTGATTTTCCAGGGACGTTTAATAGCGGCAAATCATTTTAATGCTGTCGAGATCTATACGACGGTTGCCGTCTTCTATCTTGCCATCACATTAACATTATCCTTTATTCTGCAGCGGATGGAAAGGAGACTGGATATCTGATGATTACGGTTAAAGATTTGCATAAAAAGTTTGGCGATAATGAGGTTTTAAAAGGAATAGACTGTGAGATTCAACCATCGGAAGTGATTTGTGTCATTGGTCCGAGTGGCTCCGGGAAAAGCACATTTCTCCGCTGTTTGAATATGCTGGAGCCGATCACGAGTGGGGAAGTTATAGTTGACGGCTACAACCTGAATGATTCAAAAACCGATATCAATATCGTGCGTACAGAAGTTGGTATGGTGTTTCAGCAGTTTAATCTGTTTCCACATAAAAAAGTTATCGAAAATCTTATGCTTGCCCCCCAAAAGGTACGTAAAATTACGGATAAGGAAGCACGCGAACGCTGTCTGAAATTGTTGGAAAAAGTCGGTTTGGCTGATAAAGCCGAACAATATCCACAACAATTATCCGGCGGACAGCAGCAACGTGTGGCAATTGCACGTGCGCTGGCCATGGAACCCAAGATGATGCTGTTTGACGAGCCAACATCTGCTCTGGACCCTGAACTGGTTGGTGAGGTGCTGGAAGTCATGAAGCAGCTAGCCAATGAAGGGATGACGATGTTCGTTGTGACACACGAGATGGGTTTTGCCCGTGAAGTGGGAGATCGGGTTCTGTTCATGGATGAAGGAGTGATTGTTGAAGAAGGTGATCCGGAACAGTTATTTTCTAATCCGCAGTCAGAACGAACGCAAGAATTTTTAAATAAAATTTTATAGCAAGCTTAAAAAACAGGCGGAGACCCCGTCTGCCTTGCCTTGAGGGCATCTGAAAAACCGTATGATATAACGCCGGATATGCTAAACATACGTTTATTTCCACTTATTTGGAAGCTTTTTTTAATATACCCCGGATTTTTATAAGCACATCGGTATTAAACATGTTTAACCATAATAAATGGCTATTAATGCGTTTTGACGAAAGCTACAATTCTATATATTCTTATAAAGAATGTTTTTTTAAGAACTCTAGGAGGTGGAATCATCTTAAACAGCAGTAATAGTGTCATGATTGAGCCAGAGGAACGAGAGGGAGAACTTGGTTTCCGCAAGCCAACAAAAGATGATGGATCGGAGGTATGGGAATTAATTAAACATACCGGCGTTCTGGATCTTAATTCATCATACAGCTATCTCATGTGGTGTGAGATATTTTCAGAAACATCCATCGTTGTTGAGAGAGAAGGAAACACAGTAGGCTTCATTTCAGGGTTCATTCATCCTGATCAGCCTGATACGCTGTTTATCTGGCAGGTGGCTGTCGATGACTCCGAGCGCGGCAATGGAATCGCAACCAAAATGCTGTATCATCTGCTGAAGCGTGAGGGCTGCGGTGATGTCAATCACGTGGAAGCGACTGTTTCGCCATCAAATACAGCATCACAGCAATTGTTTAAAGGACTTGCCAAAAAGCTGAATACGAAATGTGTTATTCATGACTATTTTACATCAGGTGACTTTCCAAGCGAGGGTCATGAAGACGAATTATTGTTTAAGATTGGACCTATACAAAAAGAAAAAATTTTAGTGGAAGGGTGAAATATTGACAACAACAGTAATTAAAGACGATAAAATGAAAACCTTTGAAGAGCTGGAATCAACTGTAAGAAGTTACAGCCGGGGATGGCCAACCGTTTTTGAGAAAGCTAAAGGATATAAAATCTGGGATACGGACGGAAACGAATATCTTGATTTCTTTGCAGGTGCAGGCGGCTTAAACTATGGTCATAATGATGAATCCATGCAAGCGAAAATGATTGAGTACATTCAGAATAATGGGATTCTGCACAGTCTTGATATGGGAACAACAGCGCGAAAAGAGTTCCTTGAACGTTTCAATGACGTCATTCTTAAGCCTCGCAACCTTGAATATAAAGTGATGTTTCCTGGTCCGACAGGCACGAACTCGGTTGAAAGTGCTTTGAAAATAGCCCGCAAAGTAACTGGACGTGATACGGTCATCAGCTTCACAAATGCCTTTCATGGTATGACAATCGGCTCGCTGTCTGTCACAGCCAACTCCTTCAAACGGCATGGGGCAGGAGTTCCGTTGCACCATTCGGTATCAATGCCGTTTGATGAGTATGTTGGAGATCAGGATACAATCGTTTATCTGGAAAGATTTCTGGAAGACAGGGGAAGCGGTGTGGCACTGCCAGCAGCCATTATTCTGGAAACTGTTCAAGGTGAGGGCGGCATTAACGCAGCCAGCATGGAGTGGCTGAAAAAAGTGGAAGACCTTTGCAAGCGCTGGGATATTTTGCTGATTGTTGATGATATCCAGGCTGGATGCGGCCGCACCGGTACATTCTTCAGCTTTGAGCCGGCTGGAATCGATCCGGATATTGTCTGTCTGTCCAAATCAATCGGTGGTGCCGGTCTGCCAATGGCACTGACATTGATTAAGCCAAAGTATGACCAATGGGGACCAGGTGAGCATAATGGCACATTCCGCGGTAATAACTTGGCTTTCATCGGTGCGACGCAGGCACTGACTTATTGGGAAAACGAGGACTTCAGCAAATCCATCCAGGAAAAAGGTGAGGTATTACGTGAAGGCATTGATGCCCTGATCGCTAAATATCCTGAGCTTGATGCCCATCACCGCGGCAGAGGATTAATGCAGGGAATTGCCCTTGGCAAACCTGAACTTACTGATGATATTTGTGCAGAAGCATTCCAGCGCGGACTGATTCTGGAGACAGCCGGTCCGGATGATGAAGTTGTCAAATTTCTTCCTCCACTCATTATAGATAAAGAAGCTCTCAAAGAAGGACTTAAGATTTTGGATAATAGCATCCAAGCAGTTCTTAACTAGATTGAGCGGATTAGATCAATAATGCCAGTTAAATGCTGGAGCAAAAAAGCAAAAAAAGCGAAAGAGGGGACAGCAAATGATCGTAAAATCACTTGAAGATTTAATTGGAACAGAAGACGAAACATACGATGAGAATTGGTCAAGCCGCCGATTCATCTTGAAAAAAGATGGCGTTGGCTTCAGCATGAATGATACGATTATCAAAGCCGGAACCGAAAATTTTTTCTGGTATAAGAACCATATCGAAGCAGTTTACTGTATCGAAGGCGAAGGTACTATTGAAAAGGTTGCAACCGGCGATGTCTATGATATTAAAGCAGGGACTATGTATCTATTAGACGAACACGATAAGCATATCCTTCGTGCTAAGACCCAGATGCGCATGGTATGTGTCTTCAATCCGCCGCTAGTCGGTAAAGAGACGCATAACGAAGAAGGCTATTATCCGCTGTTGACTGAATAGAGCAGGTAGGAGCAAAGCCCGGATTACATGGTAATCCGGGCTTTTTTTAACGTCAGAAAGAATAAATTATGGATGACCTTATAAGAAACGAACATGGCTACGCCTTCTCGTAATCTTACGGGAATCACTGAATTCTTCAGCGCTCCGCTATAGTTAGGCGAATAATCGCTGTAGACTGCGCGGAAATCGCTGAAGAATGAGAGAGAATCGCTATAGATTGGAGCATAATCGCTATAGATTAATGATGGGGGCCGTTTTTGGATTGATGCGATGGTCTCCAATCTTTATTTACCTTCAGTTAATTTCCTTCCCGTACAGAATCCACGGTGACGGCAATTCAAATGGATGGTTTGCAGGCAGATTCCGCGTTTTTTCCTTGGTGAGGTCCATCCATATGTAGGTTTCTTCATTCGTCTGTTGCAAAGGTTTCTGGTAGTCGGTGGCGATTGTTTCCCATAAACCGGACTGGGAAGTGATATCATGCCACGGATAGACAGCATGCAAATAGTGATGTTTCTTCTGATCGTACTTTGTGATGAGGAATCGTGTTTTCTCCGGGTTTTCGTAAAAGGACCACTGTTTCAGCTCTTCATTTTGAAATAATTCCGCTGAAGCGGGGAACGAGTAATAGCATTCATACGGAAAAATGGCTCCTGTCTGGATATAGGTCTGATGGAGCCATTCTTTTTTGCGCTCGGGATTTGTGATAGGTTGCCATGGTTCTGCTCCCGATTCCAGTACAGTTGTGTCCTTGGTTAACGCCCCATACATGGTTATGTATGGAACGAGGCCGATTTTTTCAAGGACTCGCTGAGCTGACATGTTGTGCTCCTGTGTATTCCCTCCAACCCAACGGATGCCGTTAATGTTTAATGCCTCATGCATCACATGGGAGGCGATTTCAGTTGAAAAACCGTTTCCCATAAACCGCCGATCGCTACGTAATCGTCCTAACATGACGTAAATGCCGGCGTAAAGCGAGTACCCGCCAACACTGACCAATTGATCGTCAATAAATAAGCCATACAGCCGGTTATTTTCATGTACCAGTGCATTAAACACGTACTTGATATAGTCAAACTCAAATCCTGTATCCATCGCTTTATAGTATGGATAATCGTGTTCATCCAGCATTCGGATTGTTTTTGTCATTTGGCGAACCCCCCTGCATCATTTTTCATGTAATAGGTTATCATGTCTTTGTATCGAAGTGAAACGGTTTTGATGTATAAGTGTGAATTATATTCATTTTCTCCCGAGATGGTTGCCATGGGTTTGATAGAGTCCTATAATGGAAGATATATTTCTATTAGTGCGTGTTCAAAAAGGAGGATAAAAAGGACCAAGAAGTTCGAGGCGGCGCAGTTTCGAGCAGCGGAATGTATGCTTTTAAATACATGAGCACAAGTAATGCTACCCTGAAGCCGCTTCGCACGCAGGAAAAGTGTTTTTCTTTTCCAAGGAGCGGAGAAACAAGCCAACGAAGAAATTCGAAGTGTCATTTTTACCGGACTTTTTGAACAACCTCTATTAAGAAGATGTTCGGTCAATGATCCTTTTACACACACATTTGAAGGAGATGGTGTCAGTTGCCAATTAATGTATCAAAAGAACTGCCTGCCAGTGACGCTTTAAAGCAGGAAAAAATCTTTGTTATGGATGAGGACAGGGCAAAGACGCAGGACATACGTCCTCTTAATATATTAATTTTAAATTTAATGCCGGAAAAGGAGCGGACGGAACTGCAGCTTCTGCGGCTATTGGGGAATACACCGTTGCAGGTTAATATCAATTTTCTCAGAACAGCGACACACAAGCCGACACACGTAAGTCCGCATCATTTGGAAAATTTTTATACAACATTTTATGAGGCCAAAAACCGTCGATTTGATGGGCTGATTATCACAGGGGCGCCAATCGAACACCTGGCGTTTGAGGACGTTGCCTACTGGGATGAATTAACGGAAATTATGGACTGGGCCGCCGCCAATGTAACCTCTACACTGCACATTTGCTGGGGAGCCCAAGCCGGCTTGTATTATCATTATGGTGTGGAAAAATATGATTTGCCGGAGAAATACTTCGGCATTTATGAACATCAAATTTTTGACCAGACTATTAAGCTTGTACGCGGGTTTGACGATATTTTTCATGCGCCGCATTCACGCTATACCAGTGTGTCGAGAGAAGGGATTGAGGCCAATCCGAATCTGAAACTGCTATCTGTCTCGGAACATGGTGCACCGTTTATGGTTATGTCCAACGATGCCAAAAATATTATGGTGACAGGGCACATGGAATATGATGCGACCACGCTTGCCGAAGAATTTGAACGCGATCACAATAAGGGCGTGGAGACCAATATGCCGGAAAATTATTTTCCGAACGATGACGCAGATGCGCAACCACCGCACAGATGGCGTTCACACAGTCATTTATTATTTTCAAACTGGCTGAACTATTATGTTTATCAGGAGACGCCATTTGAGTGGGACTGATGATAGAGCTGTAACTCTTTTCAAAAAGGTTACAGCTTTTTTGTAACGTCAGAAAGTATAAATTATGGATGACCTTATAAGAAACGCTTCGGCATTCGCTATAAGACGAGGGGAATGCCAAGTTTTTCTAATTGCCGGACTTAGTGGGACATATCAGCAGAAGATCAGGGGCATCAGCGTGGATATGTTTTAAACGCATCGGTGATTGTCCTCCCTATTCCAGGAGAATTCCTTTGTTTTTAAGTGCCTGGGATGCTTTATCAAGCTGGTTTTCCGTGTCGGCTTCAATTGTATGCAGATGAATCCCAGCGGTAAGTCGGGATAGGAGTGATGCCCCGGACTCGTTCAGTTCACTCAGAAATGTGTCGGCGTCAAGCCGGCTTTTTATCATTAATGAGCCTGTCATATCCCCGTATATCGGGTGTTCAACCATTACATTTCGGACGCTCACGCCATGATCAACCAGTGTGTATAGTTCGGTGGCTGTTTCCTCCAGAGTGTGGGAAACCGCAATTACTCTGGAAAATTTCGAGGATTCACCGCTATCCACATAGTAAACATAGCCGCGTGAAGTAGCGATGATAGGTTCACCTTTTGCCTTCAGCAGGGAGATATCCTGCACAATTGCTTGGCGGCTCACATTCATTTTTTGGGCTAAAATGGTTCCTGAACGCGGTTCATCGCTTTCTTTTAGCCAACCCAGGATCAGACTGCGCCTTTTTTCACCGAGTACTTTGCCATGTTCTGCCATCTTCAGCACCTCAATTTTTCCTTTTTCCCAATTATATCAAAATAAAAGCGGATGATACATGAGCGTAAAAAAAGACCTTGAATTGTTTGTTTATATATGTAATTATATGTGTAAAGACATATGTAAAGTTATTTTAAAACATGAAGGTAGGAACAAGATTTTACTTCCAAAAGCCATTTTCTTTAAGGATTAATTTTAAAAAACTTTTTTATGTTCAATATTTCACAAATAAAGGGGGAGAGTAAACAAATGGCCAAACACGTATCAAAATTAGGTTGGGGAATAGCAATAATCACACTAATCCTCGCTGCCTATATTCTTCCATATACGATTCTGACACAGGTGCACACTTGGTATGGAAGTTTTTTGCTGTGGGGAGTGATCGGAATTCTCATCATTATCGCTAATATTATGGCCACAAAGGATTGGGGGAAGTAAATTGAGTACAAATCTGGCAATTTGGGGAATCATGATTTATGTTATGTTAGCGACTGTCCTGGCGATCATGTCTCGAAAAGGCAATCGCTCAGATATGGCAGGTTTCTTTCTGGGCGGACGAAATATGAATGGTATCCTGTCGGCGCTAAGTTACAGTGCCACAACGTATAGTGCGTTTATGATGGTTGGTTTAGCAGGACTGGCGTATCAAGGCGGTGTCGGTGCACTTGGTTTCGAAATTGTTTATTTCACCGGTGTCTCGCTGGTTATTCTATTCGGACCGCGGTTTTGGAAAGCAGGCAAAAAATATGGGTACGTTTCCCCGTCGGAAATGATCGGAGGGCGGTATGAGAGCAAAAAGGCTGCGGCGGCCGTGTCGATTATCAGTTGCTTATTTTTGATCCCATATAGTGCCGTACAACTTGCAGGTGTAGGCTATTTACTGCAAGGCATTACAAACAATGCGATACCGTTTACGGCAGGTGTAGTGCTTGCGACGGTGATGGCTATCTTATTTTCCTATACAGCAGGGATCCGTTCAGTCATCTGGACAGACTCGCTTCAGGCGATCATTATGATCATCACATCCACACTTGTTGTTCTGCTGGTTGTCCAAGGGCTGGGAGGATTCGGGCAGTTTTTCGAAAATCTGAAGATAAGTCGTCCTGATGCACTGTCTGTTCCCGGAAATGGCTATTTTGATTTTTTGACATTTCTCGGACTGACATTGCCGTGGTTTTTCTTCAGTTTATCCAATCCACAGGTCAGTCAACGGTTGTTTATGCCATCATCGCTAAAAGGATTGCGGCAGATGCTGATCGGTTTTCTGATTTTTGGATTCATTTATACGTTTGTCTCCGTCTTATGGGGGTTTTCCGCCTTGCAGATGTTTCCGGATCTTGAGACGGCCGACCTGGCAACACCACAGCTATTGTCTTCTGATTTGGTGCCGCCGGTTCTGGGCGTTATTGTGATGGTTGGTATTCTGGCTGCAGCGGTGTCAACAATTGATTCGATTATGCTGACGTTATCGTCCATGTTTGCCCGTGACGTCTATGGTATTTCCAAAAGCAAACCAAGTGATCGACAGCAGTTAAGAGTTGCGAAGATGGTTATTCCGGTGATTGCTGTCCTGGCATTTGCGTTTGCTGAACTGGAACTGAACCTGATTGCGGTTCTTTCTGTCGCTGCTTCATCCGGATTAATCGTTGCTGTCCCGTCATTTTTCGGCACATTCTTCTGGAAGCAAGGGACTGCTGCTGGTGTCATCTCCAGTGTACTGGTCGGAGCGATGCTTGTGCTGGCGATTGAATTTACAGGCATCAAGCCGCTGGGACTGGCATCCGGCATCTGGGGATTACTTGTGTCGACAGCTATTTTTGTCGGTGTCAGCCTGGTAACCCCGACACCGCGGGAAAAAGCGAATGCGTTTATGGGAATTATGAAAGAAAAGCGGAACAACGGAACAAAAGCCTCATAGTACGATTTTAGTTGAAAAGCCTTTACAAAGGTTTTTTGTAACGTCAGAAAGTATAAAATATGGATGACCTTATAAGAAAAGCTTCGGCATTCGCTATAAGACGAGGCGCATGCCGAGTTTTTCTGAATTTTGGTTTTCGTTCAAGATGCAGTGCTATTGGATTGGCTCAAGTTCACATGATTTTCGCTCAAGTTCACATAATTCCGGCTCAAGTTCACACAATTTCCGCTCAAGTTCACAAATTTTCGGCTCAAGTTCACAATTTGTTCGCTTTTTTTCAGTCAAAATGACACCCAAACTTGCTAATATGGTCATTCACGAAATTTAATAAAGGATTTTGGTTAAATATGTCGAATATATAATCTGAACCAATAATTTAATAAGAAAGGTTGTGCTCAATTGTATGTCAAGCCACTAACATTCCCTCGGCATATTCAGGAGGCACTGGCTTTGGATAGGCGTATTGCTAATACTCATCCGCAAAAACTTTTCATTAGCAGGACCGCTACCAATCAATTCTCCGGTTACAAAGGTGAAAAATCACTCATTTATCATTTGAATTTTCTCCCCGAGGACGACTTCCTGATCTTCCACTACTTAAGAATTCCCGACAATAAAGGATGTTTTCAACTGGACTTTCTCCTCTTATCAATCCATTTTTTTCTGATTATTGAAGTTAAGAATATTTATGATAATGTAAGTTTTGATGAAATGGGGCAAGCGTATCGAGAATCCGCTGAGAAAGTTGAAGTTTTTGGAAATCCCGTTGATCAGGTTAATTTGCAGCACAGAAGATTATTATCCTGGCTTCGTAAAATGAACTTTCCTGCAGTCCCAATTAAAAAGATAGTTGTTTTTAGTCGGGATAATACATATCTGAGAAATTTAACTAACAATAAAATGATTTCTGATATTGTAATGCATCGGCATAAAATTCTCCCAAAAATAGATGTGTTTATAAAAAAGTATCAGTCGGAATATATTTCTGATGATCAGCTACTGGAATTATCCTACTGTCTACTTGAAGAGCATAGCCCTGAGAAATATGAAGGGATGGAAAAGTTCGGTATTACAACTGATGATTTGATAAGAGGTGTGATTTGCCCGGAATGCGGCAAGGTACCCATAGATTGGAAAAGTGGCAAATGGTTGTGCGTCAGCTGTGGTTTGAAATCGAAAACCGCTCATCGGCGGGCTTTAATTGACCATAGCTTACTGATCGGTAAGTATATCAATAACAGGGAAGCACGATGTTTTTTAAAGCTTAAATCTAACAGTATCACAAGAAAAATTTTACAATGTGAAGAATTGGATAAGATTGGAGTTGGAAGCGGGATGCGATATCGGTTGGACATTGAAAAACTTTTAGATTAGCATTTTGGCTCAGGTTGTCACAAAACAAGCTCATATATTTATGAAGTTCGTTCAGTTCACAATGACAAACAGGCTAATTTCACTATGCCGATATTTTAAACCAACGTATCAACGTTTTGTACTATAATAGATAGAAAGAATTGATTGTAAAAGGGAGTGATGGGCAATGAAGTTTTTCCATACGGCTGACTGGCATTTGGGCAAGCTTGTTCAAGGCGTCTATATGACCGATGATCAGCGTTATGTACTTGAGCAGTTCGTCAATGCCATTGAACACGAAAAGCCGGATGCGGTGATTATCGCCGGGGATCTTTATGACCGGGCGGTGCCGCCGACAGAGGCTGTACACTTATTGGATGAGACGTTGAGTAAGATCGTGCTTGAATTAAAAATACCGGTATTGGCGGTTGCGGGGAATCATGACAGTCCGAGCCGTCTTAATTTCGGCAGCAGCATCATGAAACAAAACGGATTTCACATGGCAGGTAATTTTGATTATAAACTGGAACCTGTTGTGCTGCGTGATGAATATGGTCCGGTCCATTTTCACCTGGTGCCTTATTGTGATCCGAGTGTTGTGCGCACTGTCACGGAAGACGATTCCATCCGCAATCATAATGATGCAGCCCAGACGATCGTGGAGGCGATACAGCGGCATATGGATCCTGAAGCCCGCCACGTCTACATAGGGCATGCGTTTGTTACGCCATTTGGCGAAGAGGAAGAGAACACGAGTGATTCGGAGCGGCCGCTTTCGATCGGTGGAGCGGAGTATGTGGATGCCCATCATTTTGAAGCATTTAATTATACGGCATTGGGGCACTTGCATCAGCCGCATCACGTGAGCAGTGAGACAATCCGTTATTCCGGATCTATCCTCAAGTTCTCCATTTCTGAAGCGAATCATCAAAAAGGTTATTCGGTCGTTGATATCGATGCTGCCGGAAACGTATCAATTGATAAGCGCCTATTGACACCGAGGCGGGATGTTCGAACGGTTGAAGCGACTATGGATGAGTTGTTAACGCATTCTGTGAGTGATGATTACGTATTTGTCCGGCTGCTTGATGCGGCACCGGTTTTATCGCCAATGGAGCGAATCAGGTCGGTGTATCCGAATGCGATGCATGTGGAGCGTGCCAATGAGCTGTTTTCACCCGACAGTCAGACGCAAAATACACAACGCTCAAACCGAAGTGATATGACTGATCTTGAGCTGTTCAAAGCCTTCTATCATGAAGTGAAAGGACACGAGGCATCTGATGATACGACGGCGATATTCAATGATGTATTGGATGACCTTTTAAAAGAGGCGCGTGAGGAAGCCGCGCCGAAACAAACAATAGAAAAATAGACACAGGAAGGAGGGGACCAAATGCGACCTTTGAGATTGACAATGACGGCATTCGGCCCATATAAATACACGGAAACAATTGATTTTACTGATCTGGAAGGCCATAATTTGTTTGTCATATCCGGCAATACCGGGGCAGGGAAAACAACCATTTTTGACGGTATTTGTTTTGCTTTATACGGAAGTGCAAGCGGGACAGACAGGGAAAACAATCGGATGCTCCGTAGCGACTTTGCGCCCGACGATACGCAAACCGCTATCGAGCTGGAATTTGAAATTCGTGGTAGATACTACCGGATTCTGCGTCAGCCGGGGCATATAAAGGAAGGGAATAAGACCCGGACCGGTGAACGGTATGAGTTTTATGAAAAAGTCGATGGCCGGGAAGTACCGTGTGTGGATAGGCAAAAAGTGTCGGATATCGATAAAAAAGTCGAAGCGCTTATCGGGTTGACTCAGGACCAGTTCAAGCAGATTGTCATGCTACCACAAGGGGAATTCCGCAAGCTGTTAACCTCTGAAACGGAAAATAAGGAGGCGATCTTGCGGCGACTGTTTAAAACGGAGAGCTACAATCAGATTAATCAGCTGCTTCGGGACAGAAAGAATCGCATTGAGCAGGATTTTAAGCAGGCGCAGCAGTCCAGGGATCACTTTGTCCAGAGCATTCACACGGCTTTACCCCCTCGTGAGGATTCTGAACTGTTTACCACACTCGGTTATGATTATTACAACATCAATCAGGTTGTTGCCGGACTTAAAACGGAAATAGACTACTATACGCGAAAAATATCAGATGACGACCAAGCTTATCAAAAAGCGTATCAACAGCACGACCAGAAACAAACCGAGTTCCACCGGGCAAAGGCACTGAATGACCAATTTGCCGATTTGGATAAGAAGCAGTCTGAACTGAACGGGCTTGACAAGCAGTCGTCATTTTATCATAAAAAAGAAAAACAGCTGGAAGGCGCAGAACGTGCAAGCCACCTGAACATGTACGAAAAACAGGTCACAGATTGGAAACATGATGAGCAAGTGAAACAAAAGGCTTTACAACAGGCTGAAACCACCGATAAACACGCTAAAGAACAACTTGAACGAGCTAAATCTGCGTATCAGCAAGAAGAGAATAAAAAAGAGAAACGTGAAGAAACCAAGAGGGAGCTCGAACGGCTGAATGGCTATTTGCCGACTGTAAAGGCACTGGATGAGAGGAAACGTGAGCTCACGAAACTGGCCGAAAAAGGGAGTCAGGCAGCTAAGGATCTGGAAACCACCAAAAACGATCGTCAAAAAAAATCAGAAGCAGTCGATACACATGATAGGCAGGTCACCGAACTTGACCAGACCGTCAGCCAGCTACCAGAGAAACAACAGGCTTTGATGGAGACGAGCGAACAGTATAAAACGGCACAAGGGTATGTTGATCTGCAGACAAAGCAAGCAGCCATCAAGCAGGATTTGGAACAAAAGAAAGAAGCCTTTCTGACAGCTAAACAGGCATATGATGACAAGCAGGAAGCTTGGCTGAACAATCAGGCAGTTGTCTTAGCCGGCCATTTGCATGAAGGGGATGCCTGCCCTGTTTGCGGAAGCACTGAGCACCCGAATAAAGCAAGTGATCATAGTGACATGGTATCGCGTGAGTCCCTTAATTCCCTGAAGAAAGACATGGAGGAAAAAGAGAAACATCTCCGAACAGCGGAAACTGATTACAGCACGAATGCACGTCTCTTGGCTGAAAAAGAACAAGAACTGGTGAAATTTGAAATCACGGCCGAAAAAGCAGTCAATGTACGTGATCAGCTGTTTGAAAAGGGGACTAAACTCAAGGAAGAGGTTAATACGTTAACAAAACAGCGTGAGTCGCTGAAACAGCTCAAAGCAGATCAAGAAAACGAAAAAGAAGCATTAAAACATCTGGAAACACAAACAGAACAACTTAATAAAACACATCAGGAATTGCAGTCCGATTACCGATCAGCACATGCTGTCTATAAAGAACAACTGCGGAGTATCCCTGAAGACGTCCAAACACTTGTGGCACTGCAAAAGCGAATTACCGAGGTCGATGAGCAAAAAAACAAACTTGAAAAGAACTGGGAAAACGTCCAACAGCAGTTCCAGCAGGCAAAAGAAACGGCTGCTAAAACGGCTGCAGATTTTTCAAATGCTACGAATCAGCTGGCGGAAACAAAGGAAAAACGTGCGAAAGCCGAACAGGATTTTCAGACGGCGCTGGAAAAAGCCGGGTTTGAGTCGCGTGAATCATACCAAGAGGCAAAAATGTCTGAAACAGAGCGGCAGGAATGGAAAGAAGCCATCCGCAAGTTCAATGACGATTTAACAGTGAAAAAACAACAGGTGCAGGACTTGTCCGAGGCGCTGAATGGTAAAGAACGCGTGAATCTAGCAGCACTGGAAGAAGAACTGGCATCACTTAAAACGGCTTATGAACAAGCCTATCAGACGTTAAATCAGTCGAAAGATTACAGAAACCAAGCATCGACAATTCAAGAGAACATCATCGATACGGATAACGAAGCCGTCGAGCATGAAAAGAAACTCGCAACCGTTACCGATTTGCATGATGTGTTGCGCGGCCAGAACACTCAAAAAATATCATTTGAGCGTTATCTGCAAATTGAATATTTGGAGCGGGTCATAAATGCTGCAAATTCCCGGCTTAAGCGGCTTTCCAATGGGCAATTTTCTTTGATGCGAAGCGAGCGTCAGGAGTCACACGGGAAACAAAGCGGTCTCGCTCTGGATGTTTATGATGCCTATACCGGACAAACACGTGATGTCAAAACATTGTCGGGCGGCGAAAAATTCAATGCATCCCTGTGTCTTGCACTTGGGATGTCTGATGTCATCCAGAGTTTTCAGGGTAACATTGAAATTGATACGATGTTCATTGATGAAGGGTTTGGCACATTGGATGAAGAATCTCTAAACAAAGCCATTGATACATTGATCGATTTACAAAAATCAGGGCGGATGATCGGTGTTATTTCCCATGTTCAGGAACTGAAAACGATCTTTCCTGCGAGACTCGATGTGGAGAAAACAAAAGAAGGCCACAGCCGGACGGAGTTTGTGGTGAAGTAAGCCGGGAGTTAGGAATTACATGACAGCGGGCGCCCGTATTATAAGTAAGGAACTTAACTCTGTTTCTTCGCAGTTAATTGTACGCTTCTTTAAAAATATGATAGTTTAATAGTTAACGTTGAATTTTGACAGATACATATAGGATAGGAGCGTTTGACATGAAGAAAAGTCTGATATGGCAGTTGGTTGTTGCATTTATCCTGGCCATTGCAACCGGCATCATTTTTGGCGATAAAGCACAAGTTGTTCAGCCGCTAGGGGATTTGTTTCTGCGGTTGATCAAATTTATTATCGCTCCCTTAGTACTTGCTACACTTGTTATCGGAGTTGCAAGCACAAGTGATGTGAAAAAACTTGGGAGACTGGGCGGGAAAACCGTCGCATTTTATTTGATAACCAGTATGCTCGCAATAACACTCGGTATCGTAGCCGGGAAAATTTTTTCGCCGGGAAGCGGTATTGATGTATCACTGGAGGGGAAGGAAACCCCTGAGCCTACTGAGACAGAAGGTGTCGTACAGACAATTTTAAATATTGTACCGACAAACCCGTTTGAAGCGCTGTCGTCGGGTAACATTCTGCAGATTATCTTTTTCGCATTGGCTATCGGTATCGCCATAACCCTGGTGGGTGAAAAAGCAAAGCCTGTTCAGCAGTTTTTCGAAGGTTTTGCTGAAGTGATGTACAAAATAACCGGTATGGTCATGGCAATTGTCCCGATTGGTGTGTTTGGCCTGCTTGCCCCTGTAGTGGGGGCGTATGGAGCAGAAGTATTGCTTCCGTTAATC
Source organism: Lentibacillus kapialis (assembly GCF_014646635.1). Taxonomy (GTDB): domain Bacteria; phylum Bacillota; class Bacilli; order Bacillales; family Amphibacillaceae; genus Lentibacillus; species Lentibacillus kapialis. The sequence continues at coordinate 4,659 of NZ_BMNQ01000042.1, read as the reverse complement.
AAGCTGATTCTGGCTATGCTTGTGGCGTGTATCATTCAACTTTTCGTGGTTTATGCACTGATTGTTAAGGCGCTTGGTAAAATAAGCCCGATTCGCTTTTTTAAAGGCGTATTTCCGGCCTCTGCGGTCGCTTTCAGTACAAGCAGCAGTTCCGGGACACTACCGGTAACGCTTAAAAGTGTACAGGAAAATCTAGGCGTATCCAAAGAGACGAGCACGTTTGTTTTGCCCTTGGGTGCTACTATTAATATGGATGGAACAGCGTTATATGTGGGGCTTTGTTCGATGTTTATTGCCCAATACTTTGGTATGGATTTAACTCTTTCACAAATGGCGACAGTTGTGCTGACTGGCACCCTCGCATCAATTGGGACGGCAGGTGTACCCGGAGCCGGTTTGATCATGCTGACGATGGCACTGAGTGCAGTCAACTTGCCGCTGGCCGGAATCGCGTTGGTCGGTGGGATTGATCGTATCCTGGATATGATGCGAACATCGGTCAATGTGACGGGTGATGCCGCGGCAAGTGTTGTGGTAGATGCAAGTGAAAAGAGGACGTTACAGGCAGAGCAGTGACAGACACATGTATCTTGAAAGAGAGAATCATGAATGAACATAAGCCGCACCAAAAAACCGGTATCCCTTATCAGGAAGCCGGTTTTTGGCGTGTGCGCTGGTGCTGCACAGGACGTCAATGTGAACGCTATCACCTTATCTATACCTCAGGATAAACAACAGTACCATCATCCTCGATAATCGGCATGGCTCCCCACTGCCCCAGTTTATGTGGTATAAGCTGGGTTTTTCCATTTGACTCCATGATGTGATAGACATTCCAGCCGTTCGCGGCCAGCCAGTTGCTGATCAATAACCGGTGGCAGCGGGAAGGGTGGCGTTCTGAACAGCAATATGCAACGTTGTGGAAATGAGCGGTTTGTGTCAGTTCCCGGATCCCTTTTTGAAATACATCAGTCAGTGTAAAATCGGCATAGTTATGAAAGGATTGATTGTTCCAGCCACTGTTTAATTCGTGCTGGATGTCCTGTGACTTATTCCGTCTACCGGTCAGTGCTTGAAAATGCTTGTACTGGATGCCGGCAGCAGGCAGCCATTCCTGCATGTTTTCGCTTGAAAATTGTGGATGTTTTCTGCTCGCCGGGAATGCTCGGAGCCTTGGACAAAAGTAGTTTTATTAAGGAAAAACCGAACTAACTAGAGCGTATACACCGCTCTGGAAATATACTTCGCTTTCCGCGGGCGGCTGTTGAGCCTCCTCGTGCTGACGCACTACGGGGTCTCACCGATGCCTTTCCTCCCGCAGGAGTCTACGTATATTTCCTCCGCTAAAACGGAGTATCGTTCGTCTTTAGTATTGTATATCTTAATTCTGTCCAAGGCTCCTAGGACATCCGCCAGCATATCAATACCGACAACGTGAAGCATTTCAGTAAATCTTTCTTTTGAATGCGTGGAATGCCCGATAGTATAGATGGTCATGGAAACTATTCCCCCAGCCAAGAGTGATATAAATTTGTCTTTGCGTATTTTTACTATTATAGTTAACACAATGCGGATTTTCAAAAATTCGGGGATATATTCGAAATGGTTCGTCAGATTTCACGGTGTTTAACCTTGGTTAGAAAAAGGGAAATAATAATTATCCGTAGCTCGTATCACATACGATAAGTAAGGGGGTGACAACAATGCTTGGAAGACGGATCAGGCATACAAAACGATACAGGGAGATTGTAAACGTACTTGTGAAAAATGGTTTCAGTCATTTCCTGTTCCGGGCAGGTTTAATTGACCGCGGCCTTACAAGCGGCGAGGGTTCAGATGAAATTAATGCAAGCATGAAAAGTGTGGGGAAACGTCTGCGCCAAGCCTTGCAGGAGTTAGGGCCAACAGCCATTAAACTCGGTCAGATAGCAAGTACCAGATATGATACACTGCCGCAGGAGGTCACATCGGAGCTGGAAAAACTGCAGGATCACATAGCTGTTCTCGACTTTTTTCATATTCAAAATACGATTGAAACAGAAATGGAGGCCCCCCTTGAAAACTCATTTGCGCATGTGGACCGTGAGCCGCTTGCGACTGCTTCAATCGGACAGGTTCATACAGCCCGTCTTTTAAGTGGTGAGGAGGTTGTGGTCAAAGTGCAGCGTCCAGGACTCAAGCCTAAAATGGAAACAGACTTGGAAATCCTTCGCAACATCGGCAATATGCTCGAGGAGAGAACGGCCTGGGCCCAGCGCTACAGAGTTTGCGACATTATTGATGAGCTGTCTGAAACACTAAGGAATGAGCTGGATTACATATTGGAAGGACGCAACGGCGAACTGATCGCACAACAATTTGACAATGAAGCATTTGTTAAGTTTCCGGAAATATATTGGGAACTGACAACGGAAAAAGTACTGACAATGGAAAAAATCAGCGGTATCAAGGTGTCAAATAATGAAGCGCTCGAACACGAAGGCTATGACCGGAAGATAATCGCCAAGCGTCTTGCGGATGCGATGTTAAAGCAAATATTGGATAATGGCTTTTTCCACGCCGACCCGCATTCCGGCAATGTACATATTTTGCCGAATAACACGATTGCGTTTTTGGATTTCGGGGAAACAGGGCATGTCAGTGATAATCTTAAACGCCATTTTGCTGCGATTATCGTCAATCTGCATCAGGGTGACAGCAGCGGTATGATCAAAACATTTTCCAGAATGGATCTGATTGACGAACGAACCGACATCGAAGCGCTAAAACGTGATCTGGATAAGCTTCATCAGCAATATGAAAATGTGAAGCTGAAAGATCTCAGCCTCGGACGGATTATCATCGGGATATTTAATGTTGTATATCACCATTATATTAGGGTGCCGACCGAAATGGTTATCATCAGCAAGGCGATTTTAACACTTGAAGGTGTACTCGGAAGGCTTGACCCGGAATTCAGTCTATCGCGTGCAGCAGAACCGTTTGCACGGAAATTGATGCTGAAACGCTATCATCCTTGGGAAATCTTACGTCATTCAATGCATGAAATTGGGGAAAACATCGATATTTTAACCGATCTGCCCAGGGATTTTAAAGATGTTATGTCCGTTTTGAAAAAAGGCCGGGTCGGTCTGGATATTAATGTAAAGCATGTCAACGAAGTCATGCGCCGTCTTGATAAAATCAGCAACCGGATTGCATTCAGCATCTTGATGCTCGCATTCAGCATTATTATGGCAGGCCTTATCGTCGGTTTGGCAGTCGTCGGACAGAACACGGTCATTTGGGATTTGCCAATTATCGAGATCGGCGCTATCATTGCGTTATTAATGTTTTTAATGATGGTCTTTATTATTATACGATCAAATCGAATGTAGATGTTGTGTATGTTTAAGAGCGGGGACAAACGGCAGTAGCCATTTCACATGATGTTAATAAAAGATTCGATTCGGAATGAAAGTACTTGTAGCCGGCGCAAATGGATATACCGGCCGATTACTTATTAAGTTCGTTGCCAAAACAATGATTGCGGCTATCCAGGAACCAAATGCATTTCATAAAGCGTTCGAAATGGTATCCGGTGATACACAAATCGAAGAAGCATTGAAAAGTTTATAAATAAATGATTTTGACTAAAAGAGGTTGTTCAAAAAGTCCGGTAAACATGACACTTCGAATTTCTTCGTTGGCTTGTTTCTCCGCTCCTTGGAAAAGAAAAACACTTTTCCTGCGTGCGAAGCGGATTCAGGGTAGCATTACTTGTGCTCATGTATCTAAAGGCATACACTCCGCTGCTCGAAACTGCGCCGTCTCGAACTTCTTGATCCTTTTTATCCTCCTTTTTGAACACGCACTAAAAAGAAAAATTCCTAAGCAGACAAGCTTGGGAATTTTGCATTTTAAATCACTGATGAACGCAGTAGACAAAGATAAAATGGCCAGGTATTATATTCCAGTTTTAGTAAACACTATTGCCTGACACATCTGATAATAGGAGTGACAGCAATATGTTAAAACTGGAAACAGACATTGAAGGAAAAAAAGCTTATTTCGGTGACGTTTACAGGATATTCCGGTCCAACGGCTACACGCTATGCGGCAACTGGGAGTATGACCGCGGTAAATTCGATATGGTATTATGCCGGGAGGGCGGCGAAACCATCTATATTAGAATTCCGTTTAGTGTTATCGAAGGTGAGCTTGACGATGCAAAAGCTTACCTGCAGTTCCGCACACCATATGTGATTAAACATGTGGTCAATACCGGACTTGACTGGGATGAAAACTCCATGCTATCAACCACGGGTTTCAACCAATTTCAGAAACCGCTTGATAAAGACGGCAATATCGTGGATAAGAGCCGGTGGGAGGCAGCAGGTGAAGACGTGGTGCAAGATATGGTTCATTCGCTGGATATGCGAATATCCTGAACAAGATAAACGGATCAAAAGTTCCCAGTTGAAATAGTCAATTGGGAACTTTTTTGTAACGTCAGAAAGTATAAATTATGGATGACCTTATAAGAAAAGCTTTGGCATTCGCTATAAGGCGAGGCGAATGCCGAGTTTTTCTAAAAAGATCAGAAAGTATATAATTTTTAGCCCTATTGATACTTCGTCGAATATTGCCACGTCCGGCTCTAGCACTAATGCTGTAGCG
>NZ_BMNQ01000041.1 GCF_014646635.1 Lentibacillus kapialis | reverse complement strand
CCCCGCCGAAATCGCGCGACACCCCCGAGATTTCGCGCGAGCCCCCGCCAAAATCGCGCGACACCCCCGAGATTTCGCGCGAGCCCCCGCCGAAATCGCGCGACACCCCCGAGATTTCGCGCGAGCACACCCCGAAATCGCGCGACACCCCCGGGATTTCGCGCGAGCCCCCGCCGAAATCGCGCGACACCCCCGGGATTTCGCGCGAGCCCCCGCCGAAATCGCGCGACACCCCCGAGATTTCGCGCGAGTACACCCCGATTTCTGCTCAAAATAGGCGGTAATTCATTTTCACCATCATATCAGAGTTATATGCTCTGAATTCATGGTCAATCCCGTACATTTTCCTATCCAAATGAATTTTGCGAAAAAACGCGGATTTTGATATAAAGGAGGGGTGTGATAAAAGAGGTCATCAAAGGAGACGAAGCATGGAAGAGCGTACAACATTGAAGCAATCATTGAAGCCACATTGGGTCTGGGCAATCGCTCTGGGTTCCTCGATTGGCTGGGGAGCATTTGTGCAGCCGACGACCTGGATGTCAACGGCTGGTCCGTTGGGGGTCATCCTGGGCTTCAGCATCGGGGCACTGCTGATGATGCTGATTGCTGTGAGCTATGGGTTTCTCATTAAAAGTTTTCCGGTATCAGGCGGGGAATTCGCTTATTCGTATATCAGCTTAGGACGCACACATGCGTTCATCAGCGGATGGTTTCTGACGCTCGGCTACTTATGTATTGTCGCGTTAAACGCATCCGCATTTGCATTAATGGTTAAATTTGTTTTTCCCTCACTGCTTAAGACGATGCACATGTATACCATTGCAGGATGGGATGTTTATTTTACCGAAGTCATCATCGCATCTGTATTACTAGGTGTTTTTGGTTATTTCAACATAAGAGGATCAAGTCTGTCAGGCCGCATGCAGTTTGTATTCTGTTCAATTATGGTGATTGGCGTCATCGTGATTACGTTCATGGTCGGTGCTGAGCCCGGATCGGGACTTGCCAATGTCCTGCCGTTGTTCCCGACTGACACTACGGCGTTTGCAGCCATCATTTCCATTGTTGCCATTGCACCATGGGCATATGTCGGATTTGATAATGTCCCGCAGGCAGCGGAAGAATTCCATTTTTCATCCAGAAAAGCTTTCACATTGATTATTTTGGCCATCTTCTTTGCTGCGTTGTTATACAGCATGATGGTGATAGCCACCTCCATGATTGAACCGTGGCAGACACTCGTTGCCCAGGAGGAAACATGGGGGACAGGTGCAGCGATTCAAGGGCTGCTTGGCAATATGGGACTGGTTATCCTGGTGACCGCGCTCACCATGGGGATTTTCACAGGATTAAATGGCTTTACCATTTCATCAAGCCGCCTGTTGTTTGCCATGTCCCGTGCGAAGATTATCCCGTCAGCCTTTTCTAAATTGCATCCGAAATATAAAACGCCGTATGTCGGCATTATCTTTACGGTTGTCGTGGCGATGCTGGCACCGTGGTTCGGACGCCAGGCGCTGACATGGGTGGTCGATATGTCCTCTGTCGGTGTCACCATTGCCTATTTCTATACCTGTTACACCGCATTTACCTTATTCAAGCGGTCAAAAGGCAAACAGTTCAATCCGAAAAAGCACGTTGTCGCACCCGCGAAAAAGGGCCTCGCCGCATTCGGTATGCTCGCGAGTATCACATTTCTGGGATTGCTGCTGATCCCCGGGTCACCGGCAGCACTCGGTATGGAATCCTTCATCGCCCTTATTGTCTGGATTGCCCTCGGTGTTACGTTCTATATGGCAAACCGAAAAGAGCTGAAGGAAATACCGAAAGACGAACTCAATTATTTGATTTTGGGCAATACGAAAATTGAAGCGAAGAATCGCGGTTAATGGGATTCTTTGCTTTTAGAATTAGAAAAACTCGGCATTCGCCTCGTCTTATAGCGAATGCCGAAGCTTTTTTATAAGGTCATCCATAATTTATACTTTCTGACGTTAAAATATAAAAAAACTGGCACTCACTGTAAATTGAGTGCCAGTTTTTTCTAATGCTGCTAAGAAATAGAAAGTCCGGAGCTGCTTAAATATCAGTTACGGACTTTTTGGTGCTCTGTGCATGCGTTGTAATTCGGCTGTTGTGCTTTAGTTATTATCATATTTCTCTTTCATCTTATCGCCTTTTTCATTAATATTCTCTTTTAATTGATCGCCTTCTTCTTCAACTGTCTCCAACAACGAATTGAATTTTTCTTCATAATCTGCCAGTATACCCTGGCGCTGATTAATTAAACTCATAAGTTCTTCGCTGACTTCATCACTGATTTGTTCATTGTCCTCAAGGTAATACACAGTATCTTTAAGATGACCTTCCTCATCATAGGTCAAATTCATGAAATCTGCCTTTTTATCATATAATTCATTCTTTTTATCCGTCTGCTCACCGGAAACATTATTATAATTGTCGGCATTCCATGAGCTCCATTCATTATAAAGCCGAACGCGTTCATCTTCCCAGACTTCCTTAAAGTCATCGCCGGAGTCTACAGTTTTAAATTCCCCGCCGCCTGCCTCGGCTACTTTAAGCAATTGCTCCTGACCATTGCTGTCAACGTCAAAACCGATAATATTGACGACCGCTTTGATATTAGAATCATGCAGTTTCTTTGCGGCTTTGGCTGGGTCTCCTCCACATGTTTCAACGCCGTCACTGACGACATAGATAATGTTTTGACTAGCATCTTCAGCATTTTCAAAGTCCTTTTTGGCTTCGGATATGGATTTGGCAATCGGTGTCCATCCTGTTGGCTCGAATTTATCTAGTGCATCGGCAAATTTTTCTTCATCATATGATTGCAATTCGTAAACCATTTCGGTGCTGTCGCAAGATATTTCTTTGTCGCTGTCGGCGTTGCTGCCTTTATGGCCATATACCCTCAAAGAGACATTGGAGGCTTCAGGCATCGATGCAACAAAGTTGTTGATAGCCTTTTTAGCCTGTTTCATTTTGGTCGTACCGCCGACTTTTTGTGCCATACTACCACTTGCATCAAGAAGGATGGAGATATTTGCCGTTCCATCCACGGTCTTACCGTTATCAAGCTTCATGCTGCCAGGTGTCTTGGATACGGCGGTTTCAATCTGCGGGTTAAATTCTTCAGCAAATGTGTGAAACTCTTTATACTTGCCGGACTCACTCATCAGACTCAGTAAATGGGAATACACCTGAAAGCTGTCTTTGTCCTGAAAATTTTTTTCGTCCAACGCACGGTGTACCGCTGCTTCGTTGTACTTATTGTCTGCATACTCCCCCGGATCCTGCTCGATAATTTCTTCAATAGTGGTCGCGACTTTAAAATCTTCTTCAGGGCTTTTCTCCTCATTTGTTTTTTCTTCTTTAGATTGTTTGGGCTCTTCCTTCTGCTTTTCTTCACTTGAAGCTGTCTTGTTATCTGATCCGCATGCAGCAAGCAATATACAGACAAATATTACCAGAAAACCCGCAACAAAAGTCCTTTTCATCGAATCCCTCCGAACATTTCTTTTTTCATATAAATCTAAGATTATATTCTCAAGATAATAGTACCAAACAGGGGAGAATTTTCAACAGGGGATTTGGTCTTTTGTTCTAAGCGTTACAGCACGCCTGCCCAGTGATGCCCAGTTCCGTTCAAACAGGTTCCGGTCATAATATTCTGCTTCACCGGTATGCGGGTCATGTGCTATCAAATCATCGCCATCAATCCCGACCATTACGACGGCATGTTCATTCTGGTACCAATCAATCACATCGCCGTCCTCATCACGCCACGTTTTGCCGTGAAACGTCTCACGCTGTTCAAGCGTTGTCCAGGCCATGACCGGCTTCCCTGTTTTGACAATATCAAGTAGTGATTCAAACGGGCTGCCCGTCAGATCCATACCGCATCCCGGCATGAAGGTTTCCAGCGTTTCCAAAATCGGAGCTTCAAACACGCCGAAACTGCCGTCATCCGAATCGGTGTAGGGGTCCCCGACAAATGCCTTATTCGGATGAGCGCCCTTCAATTCACCACCGGCTTCATGCACTTTCGCACCCTTAGGCAGTGCATCTGCGATTGTATATTTGCTGATGTGTTCACCAAGCCCCCAGCTTAGCAGCATCGCAAGCGATGTTGCCTCACATCCCGTCGGAAGCTCCGGATACTGGTAATAAAGCGGAACACCTCTGATTTTGGTGTTCGATGTCGCCGGTGCCAAGGCCCGTTTCGGTCTTACAACAGCTATTAATATAAAAGCACATATACCTATCAGTGCGAGAGATCGTTTTGCCGACACATTATCATCCTCCATGGTGATTTCAGTTTAAAGACCGGACTCCTTTTTGTCCGGTCTCATAATTATAACCATCTTTATTCACTTAATTTAAACGTATTTTCCCAAGTATCTGTGTAAAGGGGGTATCGGACACTACGGTAGACCCAGGCTCCTTTAGGAAAGTTCGTTATTTCCGCTTCAAATACAACCTTGGAATCTTCATGGTGTGTCACTTCCACAATGTTGCTTTGGTCACCGGAATCAACATGACCAAAGTCGACCAGCACATTTCCCGTATTTTGCTGATAGCGGGCACTGCCGATAATATTGGTGAAAAAAGCCTCGCCGCGTTCCTTCCCATAAGTCCAGATTACTTCCGCTTCTTTCGTTTTTTCATTAATCCGGTAATGAGTGGCGGCACTGAACTGTTTGGACAGGTCCTCATCGCCCCGTGTGACAGCAACATTATTGTCATACAGCAGTAAATCAAGCGTGTCAGGATTGTTATCAAAATCAGGGAGGATGTTGGCATCATGCTGTCCACCCGGGTATTTAAAATCCTCGCCCTGTCCCTCGAGCAGGTGTTGCTGCATGTCATCATTCCAGCCTTCGGGATAAGCCAGCATCCATTTAATTTCTTCTGATTCATAGTCGATTTTCATTACTGTGTCGCTGTTCCGTCCGGAGATAATGATGCTGTTATCATGTTTGTCATAAACGACGGAATTCTGATGAAACCAGTCAGTCAATCCTTCCTTAGCTTCTGTGCTGTCATAGTCCTGATAAGCTTGCTCAGGGAACATGTTTTTTAAATCAATCTGTTTTACAACGTCACCGGTTTCCCGATCGATTTCAATCATGGTATCTTCCATGTATTCCCCTTCACCGTCATTAACGGTCAGGATCAGGTTGCCCGATGGTAGTTCAGCTGCGTCATGATGTATAAGAGTTGACTCCATGCCTTTTGCTTCTGCGTGAGCTGCCTTTTTACTTATCTTAAACGCATTATACAATTTCCCCATGTAGTCTGTTTCGAACAAACGGTTATAGGCAGTGCCGCTGTTATCATCTTTGCCCAAATATAATAGATGGCCATTGTTTAATTCCTGGAAGACATGACTGTTATATCCCGACCCATACCAGCGAATGTCACCATTAGCGTCAAAGCCATAAACAAATTTTGTACTCGGTATCGCAAAGGTCAGTTCAGTGTCCTGGATGTCCATTTTGGTTGTATCAGCTGTTTTGATAGTGATATCCGGTATATAATCAGGCAATTCATCGGTCGTAATGGTTAAGGTCTTTGTCATCGTTTCACCGGATTTGGTTTCTGCTTTTATCTCAAGAGTATTGCTATAGTCAGGGTAAAGTCCCAGGACAGGCAATTCATGCTGTTTTTTATAGTACTCAAAGGATTTTGAGATATCTGCTTTATCCTCCTTTCCATGCACCGTAAAGGAAACTTTTGCCGGCTTGTCCGTGTTAAAAATGACGAGGGCAGCTAATGGGCTTCGGTTATAAGGGTCAAGCTTCACATAAGGGTCATCCAACGTGCTGCCTTCACTGTCGGACAAGATGGATGCTTCCAGTTTTTTCTGTTCATCCAACAGCGAGGGGATTTTTTCCGGTGGATATTTGTATGCCGGATCATCTTTATCTTTTTTGTCTGTTTCGGACTGCTTGTTTTTTTCAGTAGCTTTATCGGAATCTTGCTGAGCCTCTTCCGTCTTCGTGTTTTGGAAAAATAGAAAAACACCTATCAGTGCGATTGCAACAACGACGCCTACTGTTATTTTTTTCATATCAACCTTCTCCACATATTAATAGATTTGGTGTTATCTTACCATATTGGGGATGATGCGGAAATGGTTTATATATAAGTGCGTGTTCAAAAAAGAGGATAAAAAGGACCAAGAAGCTCGAGCCGGCGCAGTTTCGAGCAGCGAAAGGGTATGCCTTTAGATACATGAGCACAAGTAATGCTACCCTGATAAGCATTTATTCCGATTACCTATTTTCACGAATCCTGCTGTTCATGACTATAACACTACCTCAGCACATAAACATGACTATAGGATTGACTAATTATTACGTTAGGTGGGAGGAAAACCGTGAATATTGCTGTCATCGGTACCGGTTATGTCGGGCTTGTAACAGGTGTATGCTTATCACATGCAGGAAATAGCGTCACATGTGTTGATATTGATAAGGATAAAATCACTGGCTTGCAAAACGGACGGCCCCCGATTTATGAAGAAGGTTTGGGAGAATTATTACAGACGAATCTTCAACGAAAACGATTACACTTCACAACAGATTATCAAAAAGGGATAACCGGCAAAGACGTTATTTTACTGGCAGTCGGAACACCGCAAAATGATGATGGTTCAGCAGATTTGTCAGCACTCTTTTCTGCTTGCAGGGCGATTGCCCCGCACTTGCATGAGCATACAATTATTGTCACGAAAAGCACGGTCCCAATTGGTACCAATGAACAGATCAAACACTATATTGAACAAGCCGCATGTGGTATGTCTGTCAGCATTATCGCTGCTCCCGAGTTTTTACGCCAGGGATCAGCTGTTCATGACACGTTTCATGGTGATCGTATAGTGATAGGCGGTGAAGACTCCGAAGCCATGCAAACAGTTGAAGAGCTTTACCGGCCGTTTAACATTCCTATTATCAAGACGGATCTGAGAAGTGCGGAGATGATAAAGTATGCGTCCAACGCGTTTCTAGCAGCTAAAATCAGTTTCATTAATGAAATAGCCAACCTTTGTGAGCATGCAGATGCAAATGTGGAGGATGTAGCACAAGGAATCGGCATGGACCGGCGCATCGGCAACCATTTTTTAAGTCCCGGCGCAGGATATGGCGGCTCCTGTTTTCCAAAGGATCTGAGTGCTATCATGTCATATGGGCGAAAATTGGGTTGCCCATTGTCGATTTTGGAAAGTGTTCAGAATGTCAATGAACGCCAAACGAACATTTTAGTAGAAAAAGTTCAGAAAAGATTAGGGAACCTTACCGGCAAAACGATTGCCATACTGGGATTGGCATTCAAACCGGGCACAGATGATATGCGGAATGCACCGTCCATCCCCTTGATAAAAAAGCTGATGATGAGCGGTGCGGATGTGAATGCATTTGATCCGGCCGCAACTGAACATGCCAAAAACATTTTGCCACGAGAAGTGAATTATGCCAACACAATCGATGAGGCATTGGCAAATGCTGATGGTGCTGTTATTATAACTGACTGGCAGGAAATTAAAGACTATCCGCTCGAATCCTTTAAAAACCATTTAGCTGATCCGGTCATCTTTGATGGCAGAAACTGCTTTTCGCTGGACCGGATGAGCGAAAGCGGTATTGCCTATTATTCAATCGGCCGTCCGACAATACATCCAAACAGTTGAGGATGCCTTATCAAGGGCATCTTTTTTCGTAACGTCAGAAAGTATAAATTATGGATGACCTTATAAGAAAAACTTCGGCACTCGCTATAGGACGAGGCGAATGCCAAGTTTTTCTAATGACAGGATTGAAGTCTTTAACAGACTCCTGTTTTAAAATACCCCGGACTGTCAAATACTAGGATAGACGTTACCCATCCTGGACAACAGCAGAAAGGGGTCGGCTTCATGGCCTTTCGTAAACAAAAACATACGAATATACACGGCATTGAGAAATATTTCATCTATTTTATCCTGCTGCAGCCGGCCCTGGATGTATTGGCATATTTTAGCATTCCACTTTCAACGATCCTGCGGGGACTTGTTATGGTCGCTGGTGCAGGATACATATTACGCTTACCGGATAGACCGGGAAACAAAGCAGCGCTCATCTATCTGATAATACTCGGAATGTTTATGACGGCGCATCTTGCGACTAATTATATGGTCAAAGAACCGTTTAGCATGTCGCTTGAACTGACGTATAGTATCAAAACAGTTTTCTTTATGGTAATGCTGCTTGTTTATATGTTTGTGCTCCCGTCATTTTCAAAATACAAGTATTGGCAGAAACGCATCCAGTCAGTTGTTTGGATCAATATGATATTTATAGCGGTCATTATGTTGCTGGCGAGTATGACAAAGAGTGGTTTCAGGAGTTATGGTGCTTTGGCTAAAGAGGGTCATTCAGGTTGGTTTTATTCGGGCAACGAATTGAGCGTCATTCTGGGAATGGGCTTCAGTATTATCATATTGTACATGCTTCAACAACGATCACCACGTATGAAAATGCTGTTATGGCCGGCTATGGGTCTTATCATGTGGGCTATGTTGACGGTAGGCACGAAAGTCAGCTTTGGCTCCGTCCTGATTGTGCTGGTGACGTCTATTTCGGTTTTTATGTTAAAAGCCATTTATAACAAAAAGAATTGGTCCAATGTCGTCATTCTTGCAGTATTACTGGCAGTAACTATCGTGATAACACCGATTACGCCAATTGGCAATAATCTGGACCTCGCGTTTGGAACAACGATCGCCAACCAGGATAGGAGCTCCGAAGATGCTGATACTGCCGGGGGAAAACAGACGACACAAACGTTGCTGAGCGGCAGGAAGGACTTTTTAAACGACATAATGGAACAGTACCGGGAAGCGCCTGTCTCTCAAAAATTATTCGGAATGGGTATTGGGGGAAACTACGCTATTAAACCTAAGTTAATCGAAATGGATTTTTTGGACTGGTATTTTAATTTCGGTCTAATCGGCTTTTTCCTATTAATAGTGCCATTGATCTTGATCGGTTATCGGATTTTGGTGAATGTGTGCACATATCACCTGAAAACCCTTAACGTGCCCATCATACTCACAGGCGTATCCGTCGCTTTAGGGTTCGGCAGTGCGTTTACAGCAGGTCATGTATTGTCATCACCAGCGGTAAGCATTTATTTGGCGGTCTTTATCGGATATTTGTTTGCGCTCGCAAAACAGCCCGTTGCGTGAAAAACAATGTATAAGGGGGCGGGTAAGGTGGAGAAAATATTAGTAATCAGTACAATGTATCCCAGTAAAGCTCATACCGGTTTTGGCATCTTCGTGGAAAATCAGGTGAAAGCGCTCAAGGACCGGGGGTTTCATGTCGATGTCGCAGCTATTAAAGATCCGCGCATAAACAAGCCGGCTGTCGTTGTAAAATATGCATTTCTAATCATGCGCGTACTACTTATCATGCTTATGAAAGGCAGGCACTATGATATCATTCATGCCCATTACGTGTACCCGAGCGGAAAACTGGCGCTGTTATTTAAAAAGCTATTCCGCACCACGGTCATTGTCACGGCTCATGGTGGGGATCTGGATAAGATGGCAAAAAAGGGCCCATTCTTTTTCAGGCAGACAAAGCATGTGTTGCATCAAGCTGACTTCATCATTGCTGTTGGTGAAAAACTGAAACAAGATATGATGGGTACGTTTGACGTCAGCGAGGAGATAATAACCGTTTTAAACATGGGCGTTGACCGTCAGATTTTCAAGCCAATCAGTCAGGCACACGCGCGTAAATTAGTACACCTGCCGTCTTCAGCAACCGTCATATTATTTGTCGGCAATATTATAGAGGCAAAAGGTATTGATGAACTGATAAGCGCCTGTCATGACTTGAAAGGAACAACCCCTAGTTTAGAGCTTCACTTAATCGGTGCCCGGAAAGATCCGGCGTTTGCTAACCAAATACGAGAAAAAATGGCACGTGAAGACATACAGAACAGCCATATCCACCCACCGATGAAGCAGCGTGACGTCGCACGATGGATGGCGGCGGCAGATGTGTTTGTCATTCCATCATATATGGAAGGCTTCGGGCTTGTGGCATTGGAAGCCATGTCGTGTCATACCCCTGTCGTCGGCAGTGATGTCGGCGGACTGCATTATCTGCTTAGTGGGGATTGCGGTATACTGGTCAAACCGAAAAATAGAGTATCGTTAAGGCGGGGAATTGAGCGGGTTCTTAAAGAAACAGACCTAAAGCAACAATTGGTTGCAAATGGGGAGGCAAAAGCTGAAACGTACGATCAGGAAAAACTGATCGGGCGGCTGATTGCGCACTATTATCGATCATACAACCTCTAATAGGAGCTGAATCCAGTTGAACCAAAAAAAATTGCTCCTCATTTCATCAGTGGGGGGACATTTAACCCAGCTATTGCAGCTTGAACCGCTGTTTAAAAACTATCAATACCATATCGTGACCGAAAAATGTGCTGTCACCAAAGACTTGAAGGATAAATACCCGGTTTCCATGCTTGTTTATGGCGCCCGTAATTATGTATTCCGGTATCTATTTAAGTTTTCATTCAACATGGTGAAAGCCCTTTGCATATTTTTGCACAGGCGACCTGATGTGATTATCACGACAGGTGCGCATACCGCTGTACCCATGTGTTATATCGCAAAGCTCTTCCGGAAAAAAATCATCTTCATTGAGAGCTTTGCGAAAACCGATAGCCCGACATTATCAGGAAAAATGGTTTATCCGATTGCCGATTTATTCATCGTCCAGTGGAAATCCATGCAAAGAATTTATCCAAATTCAGTTTACGGGGGGTCAATCTATTGATATTAGTTGTATTGGGCACGCACGAATTGCCCTTCACCAGATTATTGAATGAAGTGGAACGGTTAAAAACCGATGGCATCATTCAAGAAGATGTGATTGTCCAGCACGGTCATACGGCTTATCAAAGTGACAACCTGATTCTGAAACCATTTGTCAGCTTTGAAGAAATGGATCTGTTGTATGAACAAGCACGGCTGATCATCACCCATGCCGGTACAGGCTCCATTATCATGGGATTAAGAAAAGCAAAGCATGTTATTGCCTGCCCCCGTCTTTCCAAATATGGTGAGCATAATGATGATCATCAGCTGCAGATTGTATCCGCATTGGCAGGACAAGGCCATATGCTCAGCTGGGAAGAAGATACGCGGCTTGAGGATGTTATCCGGCAAATTGAGGCTTTTCAGCCGAAACCATTCAAATCAGGAAGAGAACAGATCTATGAACTAATTGAAAATTTCATCAGAGAAGTGTAGATGTGTTCATTGGTACAGTCTTTGAACTAACTTCTCACTTGAATTGCCTGTTGAATAGTGATTCCATTCGTTTGCAAAAGCTTCAACCTGTTCTAATTTAAATTCATGATGGGTGATAACACGAATCAGCTCATCTGTCGTTGTTACCACAGGTCCTGGGACGAGATCTTCATAATCCTTCCAAAACCCTTTCATATGAGCATAACTTTCCAAATCATACGCATAAAACACCATTGGTTTATGCATCAATGAAAATTCAAAGGGAACAGACGAGTAATCGGAAATTAAAATATCCGTTACGGCAAGAACATGATTGATATTATCAAGATGGGAAATATCATACACAAAACCTGGACAGTCGTTAGTGGTGTTGCTCGTCATTTTTGGATGAAGGCTGAGAAAGAGTACATACTCATCTCCAAGGTCGGTATACATCTGCCGGATATTCAGTTTGATATGTGCCGTATTCAGTTGATCATCACGATAGGTTGGAGCATATAGGATGACTTTCTTTTCCCTGATAATCGGAAACTGATTGGTCAGTGATTGTTCTGTTTTCTTTCGGGCCGCCACGTCGAAAAAGAAATCGGTTCGCGGTACTCCCGTTCTCAAGTGTTGTTCGGCTGGTACATGAAAAGCTTCCGCAAAAATGGCAGTCATTTTTTCCGAACCCACAACAACATAATCAAAACGTTTGTAGACGTTTTTAAATCGTCTGCAGGCTATCGGGTGGCGGTTTTTGATTTGCTGATCCTTAAGCCCGAATTTTTTTATGGCGCCAGCGGCATGCCATAATTGGATGCACTGTGTCTGTTGACTGAAATCCGTAACGGAAAGGAATCCGTAATAATTATCAACAAAAACGTTCTCAGATGTTGCCAAATGGTAAACCGAACGAATCCAGTCGAGGATATAAGGGAATTGAAACATGATGATCCGGCGATGCCGGGCTGGCTGAAACATCATGCAGCACTTGCGGGATTTTAAGATAATGATGTGCTGATCTGTTAATTTCTCCAACGCGCTCATCGTATATAAGGCATTATGACCAAATGACACGACAAATGTTGTTTTAGCGGTTTTGGGAAATACTTTAAACAGGACGAAGAGTGCGCGAAAAACAAAAAGATAAACGGTAATGACGATTTCTCTAACCATTTCGATTCAAATCCGTCTTAATTTTTGTCGTTGAAATGCCAACTGTTCTGGGTAAATACACAACCTCGCAGAACGTTTTTAAGTGATCGAACTCGCCTTTCCAGTCGTCACCCATGACAAACACATCGATGTGGTGCTTTTTAACATCGTCTTCTTTTTGCTCCCATACATGTTCCGCAATCACTTCATCCACATAACGCACAGCTTCCAAAATGGCTTTTCGCTGTTCGAACGAATAATACGCCTGCTTTCCTTTTAAAGCATTAAACGAATCTGACGAAATGGCAACAACCAAATAGTCACCATAGTCTCTGGCACGGCGTAATAAATTGATGTGCCCGGTGTGCAGAATATCAAATGTTCCGTATGTGATGACTTTTTTCATCTGGACAGCCTCCCAATTAGCGTAAGGGTCATATTACTTATAGTATGTATTGATTGGGGAATGTTAATCACGAAGGCATATTCCAATTATTGCGACTACCCTGTATTTAATGATGGGAACAAAAAACTGCAGAGTATGTTATGTGGCAGTGTATAAGTTTATATAGTCAGCAAAAAAACCCGCTGAATGTTGCTATTCAGCGGGTTGAAAACGTTTATCCCCAATCCTTTTCATACTAAGGAACCATTGTTCGCTTTATTGATCGAATTTATAGGAACGGTAACTAATATCGTCTTCATCTTTAGGATAAAATACAAACAGTTCTTCACCGGTTGATAAGTTTTTCTCTGTAAAGGTAGCGTCATTGTTCTCACCGCTGCCCCAGCCGATTAATACAATATTATTCGCTTCATCGAGCATTTGTGCAGATCCTCGTGTACCGGAAAACTCGCCGGTCGGGTAGTTTTCATAATTAAGAACTTCCTTATTTTCTTCGTCTATTTTAATTTTCATAATCGACGTTTCTTCTTTTTTGTCATGTAATGGACTGTCCTCAGGAACAACCGGATATGGTGCTTTTGGCAGGACATTGCCATTGTTGAACAGAAGGATTGTGCCATCACTCAAAAATGATAATTTGTGCTGACGGCTGAATTTTTGCTCCTCGGACAACCCAAACTCATCGGCTTTCCCGCCTAAAACCCACATGATATCGCCGGTATCCCGGTTTAATTTAATGATGCTGCTCATATTGCGGGCCGAAATAATAAGGTTATTATCTTCTGGGTCAATGGCTAATGAGTTAAAGTGCACATAGTCTGCATAGTTACCATGTTCGTTTGTGAAATCATTATGCTCGATACTCAATTCATATAGCTCAGGATAATCGGTGCTCTGCCATTGCCACAACACTTCGCCATCTTTGATTTCTTGTAACGTTGGAGCCATCACACGGGAACCAAATTTATTCTGATCAATATCAGATGGTATATTATTAACTTCTTTCGGATAATAAGAGCTGATAATGTAATGATGCAGATCCAGTACAATGAGCTCATGATTCTCCAAAGGATTTGCATCAACCTCTTTGTTTGGGATAAGAGATTCGACTTCGTCTACTACATTATAATTTTCATCCATTATGACGGCTTTAGTTGTTTTATACCCGATACCATCAACTTCCTCTTGGCCGTTGTTCTGAACAAGGTAACTGTAGTAGATGTCGCCGTTTTCAGTTTTATTTAGTTTAAAATCATATGCTTTTCCGACATCTTTGTAATAAACTATTTCACCATCTGTGTTTAATTTAACAATATGCGATTCATAGGTGAAATAATAGTAGCCATCTTCAGCACCATTATTTTCGTAATCATAGCCTTCCATTTCCTCAGGCATTGTTCGAACCGTATAATTGTTTCCATCCACAGTTACGGTTAAGTTGTTGTCAGCACTAATCTCATCGATTGTGAAGGTGTAACTGTCCTGTCCACTGACATCTTCGCCATTGATTTGAACATCGTGTCCCGATAGACTACGTAAATCCAAAGTATTTTTCGCTTCTGTCGTGAGAGATTGCAGATTATACGTATCCTTGTCCTCTTCCAGTTTGATATCCAGTGGAATCCAGTTATAAGATTCATCAAACGATTGTCGACTATACTCAAAATCTTTTTGGTTGCCCGCTTTTTCCTTCGAGCTATCTTCTTTAGACTCAGCGACAGAGTCTCCAGGGTTGATAACCATATAAGTGACGCCTGAGACTATAGCAGTGTATATTAAAATACTTATGACAATTAATAGAAAGCCCTTGTTTTTCAAGATGTTTCCTCCTCGTATAATATATAAATCCATTAGTAAGTTTATCATTAAAATTCAATCTTGTGTTGCTTTTTTACTGAACCTATTTTATCCAAAAAAACAAATGATAATGAAAAAGAAGAAGTTCGCCAATAAGATATATAAGAGCGATAAAAGTCGTAGTAAGAATTTACTTTCAACCATATTTTTTATATGATGTTTATAAACTAGATTAGGAGGGATTTCGTGGACAGGCAAAAAGTAAAAGCATTGGTAGTAGCGGGAAATATTATGGGCATTATTGCTGTTACAGCTATCATTGTATTACATAATTACAGCGTTGGTACCTATGCAAAGACAGAAATAGAAATAAAAACAGACAAAGTTCATCATAATAAGAACACCGACATCCATGAAAAGAAAGATTCAATAAAAAGACTTGCGCAAAAAGAGGATTCGGACGAAGAAGAAGCTATTGTAAAGAAAAAACCTGACGAAAAAGAATCAGTTGAGGAAGCAATAAAAGAAAGAGGACATAACGATGAGAGTGAAAACAATTATCCAGTAACAGAAGAACTAGAATATAAAGACAGTCAAACCTATAGTTACAGCCCAAAAACAGGGGTTAATTCATCGTCAAAGTCGAGTTCTGGCGAGTCTTCGGACACCTCAAAAAAACAATCCAATTCCTACGACACGCCCAATAATGTGACATCGTCCGGTTCAGATCAGAATTTAGATAAAGAGGAAAATAAAACAGAAAAAGAAAGCAGTTCAAAAACTGAAGAGAATGAAGAAAGCGCGGAAAATGACAAACAAGAAGAGGGGGAAGAGTCAGCAAAAGAAGAGGATAACAAAAAACCGTCCGAAGAAGAGTCAAAGAATAATTCTGATGAAGAAACATCTGGTGAAAAAGAAGAAACAAATAATAAGGAAGATAACGAGAAGGGTACCGAAAATAATAACAAATAAGAACATGAAACCTTCAAGGGGGTACCCCTGGGTTTCATGTTTGGGTTTGCTTAACAGCCTCTTCGTTTGTCTGTGCTTTCGATTTCTTTAGCAAGTGCACATTGCAGACCAGTTGATAAAATTATTGAGATCTCTTTTTACACAAGACTATCATATACATAGTTTGATATAATCTATATTAAGATAGATGGTTTAAGGGACAGCTGTTTAAAAAAGGGAGGGTGATTATCAAGTGACCGCGCTGGAAGCTTCCTTTACACATATCGTTCACTCAGTTGAAATGAGCAAGTATAGTCATTTAGTTATTAAAGGCATAATCAAATCAGGTGTTTCCTACGAAGATACCATTCAATTAATGGTGAAAAAAAGAAAGTCCAAAACGTTTTTTACATTCTCGTTAAAATGGTTGGGGAGCAATTGCTGGGAAACAACAGTTGATTTTCATAAGACAGATATTGAAAAAGGGACCTGGGATTATTATTTACTATATAATAATGAACAGAAATATAGACTAAAAATTGAAGATGAGTGTATCTTTGAGTGGAACCGGATATCGGTATTCAATAGTAAAGATGTGACATATGGTTATAAATGCTACATAACCCAACGAGATTCACTGTCAACGGTTGTGTTCAGGCCTTCTATGGAATTAATTGTTCAGCAGAGGGAGATCTTGAATGAAAGAATTGTTTATTTGAGCGGAACGATAACTGGCAATGATTTTGTTGATTCTGCTTCCGGTTTTGAACTTCTTATAAAAGAGAGGGACAGCGATAACCAATATGAAGCGCCGTTGTATTTCGAATTGGAAGGAAATCAGATATGTGCAGATTTAAAAATTAATTACGATGATATACTCCCTGAAAACATCACAAACCTAAGATGGGATGTATACGTGAGAGTTAAACGGAACGGCACTTCCTATTTGTTTCGTATTCATTTAACGGATGAGACACTTGAGAAGGATACATGTGTTGAATTACAAGATGATCAAGTGTATCAGATTCGTCTTTATCCAACTATAAAAGGAAATCTTTCCATAAAATGTACAGAATTGAAAATGAAGCGGGATATTGTCTCGTATTCCATCGAAAATCAACATGTCAATTTCAAAGGATTTGCTTATTTTGATCTGGTCAAATTTGATTCACCGGACAAGCTGGAACGATTTATAAAAGTAAAGAAGCGCAATTCAGAAAAAGAAATGTCGTTCCCGATCTGTAATCTGGAGCCGGAGGAAGCATCAATTGAAGATGATTATCGATTTTCAGGTTTTAACGTATCAATCCCCTTGAAAAAACTCACTGCCATGATGGAAAATGAGTTAGATATCTATGATTTTTCTATCTGTCTCGTTTATCGTAATCAGGAGAAGGAAAGAAATCTGGGATGTGAGGAATACAGCTATTTTGTGGATTCACCGCTG
The DNA here is from genome assembly GCF_014646635.1 of Lentibacillus kapialis. Classification (GTDB taxonomy): domain Bacteria; phylum Bacillota; class Bacilli; order Bacillales; family Amphibacillaceae; genus Lentibacillus; species Lentibacillus kapialis. Next base: position 15,800 of record NZ_BMNQ01000041.1, on the reverse strand, counting down.
GTTTCTGATTTATTACGATATCGTCTAAAAATGGTAAGAACTTTTCTGCTCTTTACACCAGGCGGTAATTTGAAGCTAGAAGCTTATACTTATTCCTTCTGCAAAATGATGTATATGAAATACCGGCAAGCTCGCGTCAAAAAAAGCAGCGGCAAAGATGTATGGCTAATTGGTGAAAGACCAGATACAGCGCAGGATACAGGCTATCATTTCTTTAAGTTCTGTAGGGAGCACTATCCTAAGAAAGACATATACTATGTTATTACGGCTGATTCACCGGATAGGAAAAATCTGCGGGGACTGGGTAATGTTATTACTTTTGGGTCCCTGAAACATTTTAAGTTAGCCGCAACTGCTTATACGTTTATAGGATCCCATGATCTGGAGTATATTTTGCCGACTAAGGCTATTGACTGGCCGAATTATCAGGAAGGTCAACGTGTATTTTTACAGCATGGCATTCTAGGTCGAAAAAAGGTAAATTATCACAAGAAATATTACAAGTACCCTTTTACAGTATTTTGTGTCAGCTCGAAACCGGAATTTAATTTGGTGACAGAAGAAATGGGTTATAATTCCGAAGAGGTGAAAATAACCGGATTGTCCCGTTTCGATCAATTAATGGGGAAGCATGAGACAGAAAGGTCAATTTTACTGATTCCAACGTGGCGGGATTGGGTTAAAGAAGACACGTTTATAGATTCAGAATACTTCAACAGGTATAAAGAATTGTTGAATGACAGCAGATTAAATCATTTGTTAGAAAAGCATGATATCAGATTGGATTTCTATGTTCATTATCGGATGCAGCCATCAGTGCACCATTTTTATGAATGGGCATCTGCCAATACCAATATTGTCGAATTTGGCCAGTCAGATGTTCAGGAACTTCTGATCAGGAATAAATTACTGATAACGGACTATTCCTCAGTGTCATTTGACTTTAATTACATGAGAAAACCTGTGCTTTTTTACCATTTTGACTTTGACCAATTTTTCAAGAACGGCTTGTTGAGGCCTGCTAACAAAACATTCCTGGGAGAAACATACACTGACAAAAATTCTTTGATTGATGCAATTGAAATGAATATTGAAAATGATTTTAAAGAAAAATCAGCCATCAAAAAAAAGAAAGAAACTATTTTCTCGAATATTGACGAAAATAATAGAGAACGGATTTTCGATGCCATTACTAATGTTAATAGGCCATAAAGTGTCTGGAAGTAAAGCTGACTCGAGTCTTCTTAGGATCTCGGTCAGCTTTTCACACTTTCATTGACAACCTCATAGTGTTTCTCTTCTGTATAAATTGCTTTAATCAGTTGTTCACTTGAACGTCCTTGTGAATACTCGTTCCATCGGAATGCGAAGCTTCTGATCCGATCCATATCATAAGTCTCATTTTCAATAATATCAATCAAGTCAGGGGTGTTTTTTGCAATGGGACCTGGCACAAGATCCTCATAAGCTTTCCAAAACCCTTTATCCAGTGTATATTGATCCAAATCATAGGCGAAGAAGGCCATTGGTTTGTCCAATAATGAAAATTCAAAAGGTATCGATGAGTAATCCGTTATTAACAAATCCGTTACAATTAATAAATGATTCATATTATGATAGCTGGAAACATTGACAACAAATCCCGGATATTTATTCTGGAATTCACCATTAACTGCTGGGTGCAACCGTAGGAATAAAACGTATTTATCTTTAAGCTCCTGATACATTTTATTAATGTTTAACTCCAGTTCTGCTGAATTCAGTGAACCATCACGGTAAGTTGGTGCATATAGTATGACTTTTTTTTCATTGATAACGGGGTATTCCTCAACCAAAGTCTTTTGAACATTTTTTTTAGCTACTTCATCAAAAAAGAAATCGGTTCTCGGTATACCTGTCCGCAGGATTCTGTTATCGGATAGATTGAAACTTTCACGAAAAATAGAAGACATACGTTCAGAACCAACGACTACTTTGTCAAATTGCCGGTAAACCTTTTTGAAACGCTGATAAGCCCTTAAGGTACGCCCTTGTATTACCGGGTCCTTTAACCCAAACTGTTTGATCGCTCCTGCAGCATGCCATAGCTGAATGCACTGAACATTTGATTTAAATGCCGTTGCGGCCAGAAAACCAAAGTAATTATCGACAAAAACTTTTTCACACGTTGCTAAGTGGTAGACGGAACGAATCCAGTCAGCAAGATTACTAGCTTTAAAGTTTAGCGTTAAACGTGCGGATCCAAAATCGGTTTTGCAATGGGAAGTTTTGAGAATAACAACTTCTTCATTTGTCTGTTTTTCGAGTTCTTTAACAGTATACAAAACATTTTCCCCAAATGAAGCAACAAATGTTGTTTTCGTTTTTTGGGGTAACTGTTTGAAAATGATGAATACTGCACGAAAAACAGATAGATATAGTGTTATTGCCAGTTCTCTAACCATTTTTTGTCTGATTCAGATCAGATTTGATTTGGGTTGTTGAAATCCCTACTGTTCTTGGTAAATAAACGACCTCACAATAGTCCTTGAGGAAGTCAAATTCACCTCTCCAGTCATCTCCCATTACAAATACATCGACATCATGTTTCTGAACGTCTTCAACTTTTTGTTCCCATTTATGTTCCGGAATTACTTCATCCACATAACGGATTGCTTCAAGAATAATTTTGCGCTGTTCAAACGTGTAATAGGCTTCCTTGTGCTTTATAGCGTTGAACTCATCAGACGAAATGGCCACGATTAAATAGTCACCATATTCCTTAGCGCGTCGCAGAATATTGATGTGACCTACATGAAGTAAATCAAATGTGCCGTACGTGATCACTTTTTTCATTCCATGTAACCCTCCAATTTTAAAGATATGTTATTTTAAATAATGAATAAACTAATATTCAGTTTAAAACTAGATAGTATCACATAATTAGTATACTATGAAACATGCACAATATAAAGATACATTTATTTCTAGATTTACTTCAGACACGAGAGCCAAAGATAGTGTTTGGAAATTATTACTTAAAAAGATGACATAGATTAAATTTTTAATGTTATCATAAAGAATAGAATTCCTATGCTTTTTTAAGTTTGTCATGTTGTAATACAGAGGTTTACCAAGGGAAAAGGATAAGTTGACATGTATAAAAATCATAATTTCTCACTAGTCTAAAAAATCATTTAAAAAGTAATTAAAGGAGAATGAACGTGAATATTAAAAAAGCAATCATCCCTGCGGCAGGATTAGGCACAAGATTTCTTCCGGCTACCAAAGCTATGCCTAAAGAAATGCTTCCAATAGTAGACAAGCCTACGATTGAATATATAGTGGATGAAGCTATTGAATCTGGAATTGAAGATATTATTATAGTGACAGGTAAAGGTAAACGAGCTATTGAAGATCATTTTGATTATACACCAGAACTTGAAGAAAATTTAAAAGCAAAAGAAAAATTTAGCCTCCTGGAAAAAGTAAGAGCATCAGCCAGCGTAGACATTCACTACATAAGACAAAAGGAACCTAAGGGCTTAGGACATGCTATTTGGTGTGCAAAAAATTTTATTGCCGGAGAGCCGTTTGCTGTTTTACTCGGTGATGATATTGTTCAAAACGAAAAGCCGTGCCTTAAACAACTTATTGATGAATATGACTCCACTGAGTCTTCAGTGATTGGGGTTCAACAAGTTCCTGAATCTGAAACACACCGATATGGTATAGTTAAGCCTGCTGTAAAGACTGGAAATCGTTATAAAGTAAGTGAGTTTGTTGAAAAGCCTCCACGTGAAACTGCGCCATCTAACCTAGCAATAATGGGCAGATATATTTTGACACCTGAAATATTTGATTACTTGGATCAACACAAAATAGGTGCAGGTGGTGAAATACAGTTAACAGATGCAATTGAGAAGCTAAATCAAATTCAGAATGTTTATGCGTTTGAATTTAGTGGTCAGAGGTATGATGTTGGTGAGAAATTTGGTTTTATTAAAACAACAATAGAAATTGCTCTATCCCATGATGAACTAAGACAACCATTATTAGACTACCTTGAAAAAATGGCAATAAACCCAGCGAAGTCTAAGCAGTAAAATTACTGGATTAAAGCATATCATGCTCATGTGATACGTTATTATTTGAACATTATTAAATACTTATAAGAGAGATATATAGTTAGAAAAATTTTAGAACCTTTATAAAGGGTGGAATTATTATGCAAAATGTAACTCCAATTATATTAAGTAATTCTGTAGACATCAAAAGAGGGGGGTTGACCAAAGCAATTTTCACAAGAGCTAATACTTTGGTTGCTAAGTATAAAAGGGTTATTATTTTAACTCTTTCATTTCAACAAAATCATCAAGAGATAATAGAAGAAATTTATAACAAAGGTTTATTAAGCCGAAACGTCGAAGTTCATAACATGTTTGAGGATTTAAATACCGATAAGAAATATAATAAGAAAAATAGAATAACGAAAACAGGTAAAGCAAAAGGGTATACCGTCTTTAAAGACACCAAACAGAAAGAGTATCCGTCTTATCGATACTACAGTAATGGTCTTTATGTAATGTATAAGCGTTTTAATCAAGATGAAAGCTTGCAGTTTATAGATTATATGAGTGAGGCAAGGCATCGGACTAAAAGGGAAGAATACAATCAGCAAGGTTATGTAACTAGAATAAGCCATATGGATATCGTTAAGAACAAACCACGATTACACCGATATTTTGATAATAAAGGGAAGTGTTATGCATCCGTATGGGCAGACCCCAATACAGGCAAAACAGGTAGAGTTAATCTTCATGGTAAATCCCCAAAGGAATTCAAAACAATGGAACAGTTAAAGAAATACTGGATTGAAAACAAATTGAAAAAGATTAAACAACCTGTCATAATGACGGATAAACGCGACATGGATTGGTTAGCATTAAAATTGAAGCATAATAATTTAAAAAGAGTGGCAGTTATCCATAACAATCACTTTAACAAACCATTTGATAACACAGCAGAGGTTAAAGAAAATTATAAAGTATTGTTTGATAACTTGGATAACTTTGATAAGGTTGTTTTTCTTACTCAAGAACAAAAAGACGATGTGAAACGTTTATTTGGGGAAAGAGGCAATTTAGTTGTTATTCCGCATCCTGCTAAACAAGTAAACAAAAATGAACAAAATATGTCGATAGATGACTTTAACCCGTATAAGGCAGTTACTTTGGCAAGATATGAAAAACAAAAAAGATTAGACCAATCAATTAAAGCATTTAAAATAGTTGTTGAAAACATTCCATCTGCCGAGTATCATATATATGGATTTGGGAAAGAAGAGGGGAATTTACATAATTTAATTAAGGATCTTAAGCTACAAGATAATGTTAAATTAAGAGGTTATGCCGAAGATGTATCCGCAGTATATAAATCAGCTGCATGTTCCATTCTCACATCGGATTATGAGGGGTTTGGTATGGTTTTAGCAGAGAGTTTAGTGAATGGTACGCCTGCTGTGACTTACGATTCAAAGTACGGACCTTATGATATTGTTAGGGATGGTATTGATGGATATGTAGTTGCTAAAGGTGATATAGAAGAACTGGCAGATAAAGTAATAAAAATAATGGATAGTAAAAGTTTAAGAGACGACTTGTCAAAAAATGCCTTAGAAGTTGGCAAACGGTTTAGCAGAAAAGATTATTCTAACTGTTGGCTTAGTTTATTAAATGATATTTAATCACGTGTAAGAGAGCTTATACTTTGGTTTTATATAAAACATCAAATATTTTATTTTAAAAGTGGCATTTTCTTGCACACTAGTATTCGGTTATCAAAAGTGCTTTAAAATAATAAATCCTGTTCTACTTTATTGTGGAACAGGATTATTTTAAAGTTTGGGAGGACTCAGACTCCCCTATTTGGAATTGTGCAAAGGGAAAAGAATGGTAAAAAGTTATTATAATGGTGTTAATCTATGTTGATTCCAAAATTGTCTCCAACTGTAACATAAAAGTCAAACTTTCTCTTTTTATAGTTAACAATATTTCGTGCGTTCATTCTTATAGCCGATTTTTTATACCCATCGTATTTGATAAATATAGCATAACTAACTTTGGCCAGTTTTTCCAGTTTCTGATAAGGTATCTTAGCTTCAAACAGATTATTTGTAATCCGGTAGGTGTCAAATTCCATTTCATTCAAATCATCATGACGCCGTCTGAGCACAAGTGCTTCAGTTTTGTCTACGTCGTCACCGTACATATTAAATTGAACGGTCAAATTATCATCATTTCGGATAGAGCTATGATGGACAGCTATCGTTCTGATTCGTGCCTTGCTGTATTGATCAATAAAAGGAAGCTTGTAGTATGGGATGTTGTCTTCAATAAAATAATCCTTAGTCTGTTCTTTTCGGCTCCATTTGATTAAAGTGATGATGTCATCGTATCTTGCTTTCAAAAATAAATCAACGAGAGTTTTGTGCCATGGCTCATTGATAACATCTTTAAAATCATACGGCAATCTGTCAGCAGTTGCCATGACTTCTTCAAATTTGCGGTAATAATTTTCCTTTTTCTTTGATTTCAGGAAATGTTCGCGATTGAACAGTCTTGTAATACAATCAAATTCATATAGTCGGCTCAGCATCATCTTTTCGATATGCTGTGGAAGCTTTTTGCTGATGACATACTTAATCAGTGCAATATTGGTGTCCGTTTTTTCAAAAATGGAAGTTGTTTTCGTGAAACTTTCATTATCTTTATATCTATTGGCGTAATAAATCACTTCATCACTTGTTGAAATAAAGTCACAATTCGTCAATACATCGAAAAAGAATTGTTTGTCTTCAGCAAAGGGCATGTCGGGAAAAATGATATGATGCTCTCTTAGAAAGTCAGTTTTCATCATTCTGCCGGTCGGCGCCAGATGATGGAAAATCGCGCCAATTGAAAAGGGGTTAATGGATTCCCTTGTTGCCCAGCTGTTATATTCTCCGATAATATACTGTCCTTTATCCGTTTTTTTAATGGTTTTCCCCACTGCATAGTTGTTCCCTGTCTTTTCAAGTAAGTCGTACAAGGATTTAACACCATTTTCATCAAGCCAGTCATCAGAATCCAGGAACATAATATAATCACCTTTAGCTAATTTAATACCAAGGTTTCTAGGTGTTGAAGGACTCCCTGAATTTTCTTTTAAAAATATCGGATTAATATTGTGATATTTTTTGGAATAAGAAAGAGAAATTGCCCTCGACTTGTCCTCAGATTGATCATCGATAATGAGCAGTTCAATATTTTCGAAACCAAGTGTCTGATCGATGACAGAGTCAATTGCTCTTGTCATTGTTTCCTCTGAATTGAAAACAGGCATGATGACGGTAACATGAAAGTTCTTATTTTTATTTTGTCTGTGAATATAGTAGCCCTGTTTGTTATATTTGACTTTGTTGGCAAATTTTTTGTCGCTTAATAGAACGGAATTTATTCGGTTTATTAACGGTTTCATATAAAAGGCCTCCTAGGTCGTCGATTATATAGCCAAGTTGTAAATCCATGTAAGTTCCTAAGTATAACTCTGAAAACTGACTGAAATCAAATTTAAATTGATAAACAGCTTTTATAACCATATAATAGTGAATAGAATCGCAACATGGAAAGGGGCAAAACTCCCAAATGCACATAAATAACATAAAAAATAAACAGATCATGGAACTGGCCCTAAAAGATAACGAATATTTGATAAAGGTCCCTGTTAAAGAAAGCTTCCTGGAAAAGTATCACAAATTTCATTTTACCTTGGAAGAACGAGAAACAGGGCATATATTGCCAATCAGTGCCACAGAGACTGAAAAACAAAATGAATTTCGGGTATTTAAGTTATTCTTGCCTTTTAACGATTATGAAAATACATTTTTAGAAAATGATATTTGGAATGTATATCTCGTCAGAGAAGATGAAGATGGCTATCAAAAGCGAAGCAGGATTGCCAGTAATTACGATGACATTCGCTTTTCAACTATTGTTGTTCCTGAGAAAGAGTTGATGTTTTATCCATTTAGGACAAAAAAAGGGAAGTTATCATTTAGGATGAATGATTATTTTACTTATGGAATGTTTGATGAGGTTGCCTTAACTGAGAACGACCTTATATTTTCCGGTTATTTTAATTTTCCACCTTATTATAAGACTGATGATTATGAGATAAAAGACATCAGCTTAATTGTTACAGATAACACGTCTGAAGAAGAGTATATTATCCCTCTGGAACGGTTTGAACGACATGATTTGCAAGACAAATATGAAGGTAATGATAACCTTGTTCATTGCGGAATAAAGGGTGAATTTGATATACCAGCTACATTAAGCTTAGATCAGAAACATTATTTTAAATTTCATTTGGAAATAACATATTTAAAAGATAGTGAAATGTTTTCTATGCGTAGCTCACGGGTGAGAGTTGATCATACCTCTATCCAATTACCTGAAAAAAAAGTCATCAATTACCATAACCAGAAAGCGAAACTGCTGGTGAAGTCGACAAAGTACTCGAAGTATCTTTCGTTCCAAATGTCCTATTATAATTTTAAGCGTGAACTAAAAAAATCAGTTAAGAATAAATGGGTGAAAACCAGACGAAGTGATAAACTATTGCAAGCGTACAAATTAGCGTTTTTTCTGCTTGGTAAATTGCCTGTTAAAAAGAATACAATTATGTTTGAGAGTTTTCTTGGCAAACAATTTAGTGACAGTCCACGCGCAATTTATGAATACTTGATTGAAAACTATCCGGAGTATCAAATGTACTGGAGTGCTGACAGACGGCATACCAAGTTTTTTGAGGATAAGAATGTAAATTATGTGAGAAGGTTCTCGATTAGATGGCTCATTTTGATGTCAAGAGCTGAATTTTGGGTTTCCAACAGCAGGCTTCCTTTATGGATTCCGAAGCCAAAACATACAACGTATTTGCAGACATGGCACGGCACCCCTCTGAAGCGTCTAGCGGTTGATATGGATGAAGTACATATGCCCGGCACAAATTCGGTGAAGTATAAACGGAATTTTGTCAAAGCGACAAGTAGATGGGATTATCTTGTCTCGCCGAATGCTTATTCAACAGAAATTTTTAAACGGGCATTCCAATTTCAAGGGGAAATGGTAGAGAGTGGATATCCGAGAAATGACTTTTTAATCAACGATAACAACGAACAAACAATTCGCAGCATTAAAGAGCGTATTGATTTACCTACTGATAAAAAAGTGATCCTTTATGCGCCAACTTGGCGGGATAATCAATTTTATGGTAAAGGGAAATACAGATTTCAATTGGAAATGGATTTGGCAAAAATGCAGAAGCATCTTGGAGATGACTATATCATTTTGCTTCGGATGCACTATTTGGTTGCCGAGCAGCTTGATGTGGATGATTTTCAAGGATTTGTTTTCGACGTATCATTCCACGAGGACATCCGGGAGCTGTATTTAATTTCCGATATGCTTATAACGGATTATTCTTCCGTGTTCTTTGACTATGCGAACTTGAAACGCCCCATGTTGTTTTTTGTGTATGACATTGAGGAATACAGAGATAACCTGCGTGGCTTTTACTTTGACTTTGAAGCTAAAGCGCCGGGTCCGCTGGTCCAGACAACTGATGAGATTCTGGATGTTATACAGGAGATCGATCAGAATGGTTTTAAACCGTCAGAAACGACTCAAAACTTCTATAAACGATTTTGCTACTTGGAAGATGGACAAGCGAGTGAACGTGTTGCCAAAGACGTGTTCGTAGATTGAAAAGAAAGCTTATATCGTCTTGTGCGGTATAAGCTTTATCTGATTGTTTTTTAATCCGTTTAAATGTATAATGCTATAATGGATTTGTAATTCAGAAGAGTACATTGCTAATTCGAAAGGAAATTTTTATGAAGACGGCCATAACTGTCATAAAAGAACAAATCGATCATTTTTATTTAATCCGCAGGCTATCATTGTATGAAATAAAAAGTCAAAATAAAAATAATTACTTGGGAATGGCCTGGGAGTTTATTAATCCTTCGATCCAGATCTTGATTTATTGGTTTGTCTTTGGAACACTTAGAAGCCGGGAACCGGTCGAAGTAGGAGGGACGGAGATACCGTTTTTCTACTGGCTAGTAGCTGCCTTTTTCCTATGGTTATTTTTCTATCAGGGGACAATTCAAGGATCCAAGTCGATTTATACCCGGTTGAGAATCCTATCTAAGATGAATTTCCCGATGAGCATTATACCGAATTTTGTGATTTTTTCGAAGTTTTATGTTCATTTAGTCATGCTTGCTATAACCATTATCATATTTCAATTGAATGGTTTCTTTATCAATATTTATTACTTGCAGCTTATATACTTCATATTTGCAGCACTAGCACTTATATTCTCCATATCGCTGATTACATCGACACTTTCGACAATCATCAGGGATGTTCACATGTTTTTGAATTCGACATTGAGAATGTTTTTATACTTATCAGGTGTTTTATGGCCAATCACCATTTTGAGTGAATGGCAAACGCTCATGAATGTCATGATGCTGAACCCATTATACTACCTTGTTCAAGGTTACAGGTATGCGCTGTTCGGAGAAGGCTGGTATTTTATAATTGAATGGCAATACAGTCTTTTCTTCTGGGGATTGGTGCTTGCGTTGTTCCTAATTGGAGCCAAACTGCATATGACGTTTCGACGGCACTTTATTGACTATTTATAAAGGTTAGTGATAACCATGGATAAAGCAATTACTGTCAAAAATATATCCAAAAAATACAAGCTTTATAATAACGGGAAAGAACGGCTTGGCGATTTGTTGACCCCTAAAAGCTATGGGAAAGACTTTTATGCCCTGACAGATGTATCCTTTGAAGCGGAAAAGGGTGATGTTGTCGGATTTATCGGCATTAATGGCTCCGGGAAATCGACACTGTCCAACATTATTGCGGGTATTATACCGGAGACGTCAGGCACTGTTAAAGTTAACGGTTATACATCGCTTATAGCCGTTTCCTCGGGGCTGAAAGGTGAATTATCCGGAAGGGACAATATTGAATTGAAACTGCTTATGCTTGGGTTCAACAAGAGTGAGATTAAGGATTTGGAACCAGGAATCATCGAATTTTCTGAGCTTGGTACCTTCATAGATCAACCCGTTAAATCTTATTCGAGCGGTATGAAATCAAGACTGGGCTTTGCGATTTCCGTCAATGTCGATCCGGATGTTCTCATCATCGATGAAGCATTGTCTGTCGGTGATAAAGCTTTTGCCGAAAAGAGTTATCAAAAAATGGTGGAATTCAAGAAAATGGATAAAACTATGATTTTTGTCAGTCATTCACTCGGCCAGATGCGGAAATTCTGCGAGAAAATCTTATGGCTTGAGTATGGCAGAGTGAGGGCTTTTGGCACCGTCGATGAGGTGATTCCAAAATATGAAGCTTTCCTTTCATTTTGGAAAAAGTTGAGCCATAATGACCGTGAGCGGTATAAACAGTCGATAATGGAAGGCCAGATTCCCGATGAATGGTATAACAATGGAGAGGATCATGAGGATTCAGAAGAAATCACTGAATTTATCGAAGAACCGACAAGCCGGCTCGGACATGTAAAGGGCGGTGTTTCCCATATCTATTCAAGCCCTGCAGCATCTAAAAAAGAGACGGATGGCGAGCCAACAGATAGATATAAAAATAAAGTTTACTATATTAAAAAACAAGCCACATATAAAGATGAAACTTTCTATCTTTTGAGCCAAGAACCTAGCGCCATGAATGGAATTGTTGGGTGGATGAAGGGAAGTGATATGTCCAGCCGACAGCATATTGCAATTGATACAGACGAGAAAACGTTTCATTTTATAGGTACAGGACAAGCCTTTGAGCATCCGTGGGGTGGAAAAAAAGACAAAATCATCGACGATATGGAACCGTATAGAGACACAGAGTTCAAGGTGAACAGGACTGTAAAAGTAGGCAATGACATTTGGTACAGAGGCACATTAAATGAGCGACACATTTGGTTGCCTCAAAATCATTTAAAAAGTTGAAAATAGGAGTGGGACCTTAATGAAAAATGTAATTCCATGGATGGCAGGGTTGTTACTTGCATTGACATTATCGCCTGTAATCACAATGGGAGCGGATTTTGGCCCTGATGAATGGCTTCAGTACCGTCTTAACAGCGATAAAAATGCGGTTTTTGATAATGGTTCTGAACCACTGGACAATCAAATATTTGAAACGGAGGATGAAATCAGATCAACACCGGTTGTTGTTGGTAATAAACTTTTTGTCGGAAATCATAATACTGGCGATTTATTTGCATTTGATTTAGAGACAGGCGAGCAATTATGGCATAACCAGGCTCCCAACTGGGTTCATTCGGAAATGATTTATCATGAGGGCACTGTGTTTGTCGGTTTTGGAAATCGTTATTTTCAGGATAGCGGCGTACGGGGAACAGAAGAAAGTGGCGTGCTGGCACTCGATGCAGAATCTGGAGATATACTTTGGAAATATGATACAGAAGGGGAAGTCATGCCTACACCTGCTTATTATAATGGTCATATCTATGCCGCAACAGGTGACAAGCACATATATCAATTAGATGATGAAACTGGGGAGCTTATAAATAAGTCGAGTATTGATCATGTTGTGAGTATGTCCTCGCCGACCATAAAGGAAGACACTTTATACGTAGGGAGTGGCAGACCTTCACCTTATACGTTTTCAGCTTATGATTTAACAAATGATGAATTCAAATGGCAGACAGAATTCCCCGATGTATTCGCTGGTCTGGACGATGTGCCGCCGGCCGTGTCAGATGGTGTGGTTGTTACAACAGCTTTGACAGGTGACAGCGATAACCCGGAACATTGGCTGTATGCTCTTGATGCTGAGACAGGCGAGCGCTTGTGGGAGAAAAGTTTAGGAACAGGGGATTTTGTTAAAAATAATAAATCCGGCGCACCAATTATTTATGAGGATAAAATATTTGTTGGGAGTCCGATAACGAAAACATTTTATGCATATGATCTGAAATCGGGTGAGAAGCTTTGGGAATTCGAGAACGAGGTCATGAAAGCCCCGCCAGTAGCTCAGGATGGTATTGTGTATTTTTCTAACACTAAGGGCATGGTGTATGCACTTGACGCCAAGAGTGGCGAATTAAAGGGTGAGAAAGAACTAAATGGAACACTGGCACCGTCGGGACCAATTATCATGAATGATACGTTGATTGTTGGGAGTCAAGATTCGAATGTTTATGCTGTACCTCTTTCAGAGTTCAATTTAAAAGAGGAAAGCGGACAGGATTCACCTGTAAAGAATGAGAAAGCCAATTCTGATGAAAGCAATAACATGATGCAATATGTTATTGTCGCTATCTTAGCGATTTTGCTTATAGGTTTACTTGTTTATATGTATAAGCGTAAGCGTTCATAATGTAAAACCCTGCATTTGCAGGGTTTTTGCTTTGCGATTCTTCTATTTTAAGAACCAAACACCCCCGGCTCATTCGAAAAAACCCCATCAACCCCGAAATCAACCAGCTCCGCGTACCGATTAACGTCATTAACGGTGAAGGGATAAACTTCGTAGCCGTGGCGTTTGCTTTCTTGAACAAACGTTTGATTAACATAGACCTGATTCGGATGGAGGCTCCTTATAGCTAATCCGCTGTTGGCTGCGTAATCCCATGGGTTCAGCATCCGGTAATAAAAAAGCATCCCAAGGTCGATGTCTGGATTGATGTTCTGAACATTTTTTAATGCAACATGATCGAATGAGGAAACGATCACATTTTCCGTCCGGTTATAATGACTTAATGTATCAAGCAACCGTTGCTCAATGCCATCATAAATGACGGGAATGTTTTTTATTTCAATGTTCAGGAAAAGATGGTGGGGGCAGATATCGAGCACGTCTTCAAGCGTCGGCAGGTTAGTGCCGGCAAATTCCTCGCTAAATGCCGATCCAACATCAATTTGTCTGACCTCATCCCATGTATAATCTTTAATCAGTCCTGTGACATTTTTATTAAAACGGGTGAATTTATGGTCGTGCGATACGACTAAATGGTTGTCTTTTGTCAGCTGGACATCCAATTCAATCGCTTTTGCACCATGCTCAATTGCTTTTTGGAACGCGGGCAGCGTATTTTCCGGTGCTTCTGTCAGAGAGCCGCGGTGTGCAAAGTTTAATGGCATGTCAGTCACTCCAATTTATATGTATTTTGATGTTGTATTTGATTCACCCTTCAGTATATTCTTCCGTGTTATAGGTTTCAAAAAATATCATGCATGGTTTACGCATCAAGGGGGAACGTTACAAATAAATAGGACACTTACAAGATGCAACGGAAATTTTCTGTAGCGCCTTTCAGCCAAAAGGTTTATAATGTATAGTTGAGTAGTGTATGTAAATTGAATGTAAAAAATACCGAAACATTTTTACCATATAATTGTCTTATGTGCAGATAGATGTTCACTTAAATGAGGTGGGCTAATGATAAACATCTTTTTACTGGCCTTATTAACGATGCTGGTGTCGTTGATTATGACGCCAGTGTTTATAAGATTTTCGAAACGATTGAATGCAACCGATAAACCGAATCACCGGAAAGTGCATGCGGCCCCGGTTCCAACATTGGGCGGGCTGGCTATTTTCGCAAGTTTTTTGATTGGACTTTTGATATTGCAGCCGGCGGGTGAGTATCACTTGGCGATTATAATCGGCGGTTTTGCCATGATTGGTCTTGGTTTTATTGATGATATGTTTGATGTGTCAGCGAAAGCCAAGTTCATTATCCAGCTTGGTGTAGCTGTGTTCATCGTCTTCTGGGGCGGTCTGCAGGTGGAATTCATCAACTTGCCGTTCGGCGGTGAAATTGAATTTGGATTCTTAAGTTCAGTTGTCACCATCTTATGGATTGTTGGTGTGACCAATGCGATTAATTTGATTGACGGACTTGATGGACTGGCTGCAGGGGTTTCTGCGATTGCACTATTTACCCTTGGCGTGATGGCGGTCATCATGAATGATGTGTATGTGGCGACGATGGCGTTTATTCTGTTTTTCAGCTCTGCGGGTTTTTTACGCTACAATTTTTACCCGGCTAAAATTTTTATGGGTGATACCGGCGCACTTTTTTTAGGTTACATGATTTCGGTATTGGCATTGCTCGGGTTTAAAAATGTTACCGTTATTTCATTTATCATCCCGATATTTATATTAGGTGTACCAATATCTGATACACTGATTGCCATGGTACGGCGTTACATCAATAACATGCCGATCGCAAGCCCTGATAGTGCGCATTTGCATCACAGGCTTATAAAGGCGGGCTTCACTCATAAACAGACGGTACTGTTGATTTATGCGCTGAGTGCGATGTTCAGTGCTGCTGCGATATTATTCTCGATGACAACGGTTTGGGGCTCTATTTTGATCTTTTCAATTGCTCTGTTGACCATGCAAATCCTGATTGAGAACCTTGAAATGATTAACAGCGAGTATAAGCCGCTGACCAATTTTGTGAAAGCACTTCGGCAACGGTCTTAATAGGACAGGCTTTAATGAGCGAATGGTTTAAAGGGGAAGGTTGCAAACGATGAACGATTCACTGACGATAATGGATATTGAATTTTTAAATACGACCAAAGAAGAACTGCTGCAGGACCATTTGTATCCCAACCTGATGGATGGCGAGAAATGTTTTATCGTCACTGCTAATCCGGAAATCGTCATGCAGACGAGAGAAAATCCCGATTATAAAGAAAG
>NZ_BMNQ01000040.1 GCF_014646635.1 Lentibacillus kapialis | reverse complement strand
TATCAATAAAATATAAAATTAATTAGAAATTTATCTTTAATTTTAATTTTAAGTGATTTAGTCTATAATTAAAATTACTTTATATTTATAATTAGACATAAAATATTTTTAATACAAGGAGGTATAAAATGGATGAACGCGATTGGTACTTACTTTCATTGATTGGAAAAAAAGCTAGCTTATCGCAAATATCTGAGGAACTATTTATTTCTCAACCTGCATTATCTTATAGGATTAATAAAATTGAAGAGTTTTTTGGCGTAGACTTGTTAATCAGAACAAATAAAGGCTTTCAAGTAACAACTGAGGGAGAAATACTAATTAAGTATACTAACCAACACTTAGAAAATGTGAACAGGATTCGAGAAGATATGTATTCAATTAAAGATATTATTAAAGGACCATTAAAGATTGGAGCTTCTAGTGCAATTGCTCAGTATTTGTTACCACCCGTACTTTCAAAATTTCATACAGTATATAAGGATGTAAACTTAAATTTAACGACTGGATTTAGCCCAACTTTAATAGAAAACTTAATACAAAATAAGATTCATATCGCTTTCCTAAGAGAAGATATAGAATGGAATTCATATAAAAAATTATTAGCATCTGACGGCATTTACTTAGTCTCAAGATACCCAATACAGATTGCCAACTTACCATATCTTAATCGTGTTGAATATAAAACTAACCTTTCATTAAGGACCATTATTGATAACTGGTGGTCACAACATTTTAAACAGCGCCCTGTAACTTCAATAATCGCCGATAATGCAGAGGCTTGTAAAGAAATGGTAAGAAATGAACTTGGCTATGCAATTTTAACTGGTCTTACACTTAATAATCAAAGCGATTTATCGTATGTGCCACTAAAAAGCAACAACGAGAAACTTATGCGCCATACATGGATTTACGCAACTAAAGAAGCAATGAACTATGTTACTGTAAGGACATTTTTGGATTTTTTAGAGCAAGAAGTGCAACCGTATCAAGGTTTATAATTAGTAGCTAATTTTTGAAGAAAAACTCATAGCAATTAACAGATCACTTTCTGGTTAATAGAATAATAAAAAGAAAGAGGTTTCCCAAAAATTCAGTAACTCAACGGAAACCTCTCTAAAACTCAGCAATCAATATCGGTCCCTTCTTCGGAGACAAAAAATTATTGACAACGTTACGAAAGTTGATATAACAGGTTGATTATTAACAGATTCAAAATGATTGTTGCAGTTGTTTACCTGCTTCATCGTAATTGTAGAATCCCTTTCCTGTTTTCATACCGAGATTTCCTGACTCTACAACTTTTTTTAATAAAGGACAGGGACGATATTTAGAATCGTGAAAACCATTATATAAACCTTCCATTGTTGCTAAAAGCACGTCTAACCCTACAAAATCAGCAAGAGTAAGTGGACCCATACGATGGTTTGCCCCTAACCTCATAGCTTCATCTACATCTTTTGGTTGAGCACCTTCCATTACACAATATACTGATTCATTTATCATTGGGACAAGAATACGGTTAACTAGAAACCCTGGGTAATCCTGACAACGAACCGGGTTCTTTTCAATGCTTTCGGCAAAACCAAACATAGCCTCTACAGTAGTATCATCGGTAACAATGGATGGTGTGACTTCAACCAGCCTCATAACTGGTACAGGATAAAAATAATGGAAACCAATTACATTTTTGGGGCGTTGAGTAACTGAACTAATTGCAGCAATAGAAAGACCTGATGTATTGGAAGCTAGTATTGTATTATCATCAACATATTGATCTATCTGAGAGAAAACTTTCTTTTTGATTTCTAAGTCCTCGGGAACAGCTTCAATTACTAAGGAGGATCCCTTCACTTTTTCCATATTTGTCTTTACATATATATTGCTTAGAATTTGGCTTTTTTTTTTCTCAGTTTTTTTTCCTTTTTTAACTTTTGAACTTAACTGTTCCTTTATATGTTGTTCTGCCTCACTTGCCTTTTTTTCATTTACTTCAATTAGCGTTATATTTTTATTATGTTCAGCAGCGTTTTGTGCAATACCTGACCCCATTTGTCCCCCGCCAATGATTGCTATATTTTCAATTGACATTTGCTCTCCCTCCAAATTAAATTTTCTCTGACAAATAAGACACTTTGAGTATTTATATGTAGTAAGGTGGAAAACTAAAAAGTTTCCCACCTCGTTAATTTTTAACATCTTTCAAATAATGTTGAAATGCCTTGTCCGCCACCAATGCACATAGTAACAATTCCTTTATCTAACTCGGCACGATGCATCTCATACATTAATTTAACTGTTAATATAGTACCTGTTGCCCCTACTGGATGACCTAAGCTAATCGCTCCACCATTTACATTCACCTTATTTGAATCAAGTTTCAAATCTCGAATGACGGCACATGATTGAGATGCAAAAGCCTCGTTCAGTTCATAAATGTCAACATCATTTAAATTGACATCACACTTTTCAGCCAATTTCTCTGTTGATAATTTAGGAGCATACCCCATTAAACCCGGATCATTTCCAGCGACTGAAAACCCTTTTATTTTTAATAACGGCTTAACCCCTAATTCTTCTGCTTTTTCTTTTGACATCAACACTACTGCAGCTGCCCCATCATTAATTCCTGAAGAGTTTGCAGGCGTCACAGATCCATCTTTTTTAAAGGCGGGTTTCATTTTACCCAGTTTTTCCATGGTAAGACCTTCTCTTGGGTGTTCATCTGTATCCACAAGAGTAACATTGCCCTTTTTATCTTTTATTTCAACAGGTACAATCTCATCCTTGAATTTTCCATCCTTAATTGCCTGAACCGCTCTTTCCTGACTTTTTAACGAAAATTCATCCTGCTCTTGTCTTGATACATCATATTCTTCTGCTACATTTTCAGCTGTAACACCGTTATGATATGGTCCACTTGGCCAGGTTAGAATTGATAATAAGCCATCCTCTAGATCTCCGTGTCCCATTTTGTATCCAAATCGTGCACCTTTTAAATAATATGGTAATTGAGACATGTTTTCCGTGCCAGAAGCCACTACAACTTCTGAGTTCCCCGTTTGAATTTGCATCATTCCATCTACAATGGATTGCATTCCTGACCCGCACTGTCTATTAACGGAATATGCTGTAGTTGAATCTGGCAAATCAGATTTTAACGAAACAACTCTTCCTATAAATCCATTTTCAGCTATCTGTCCGACATTACCTATAATTAACTCGTCTACACTTTCAGGTTTGACCTCTCCCCTTTTTAAGGCCTCTTTTACTGCGTATGCTGCTAAATCGGTTGAATGGACGTCTTTAAAACTTCCCCCGAATTTACCAATTGGTGTTCTTGCACCGGAGACTACAACGACCTCTTTTAATTCACTCATGTTACATTCTCCTTTTATAATTGATTTAGAAATTACCTTTGAAAGCTAAATTACCATTCCACCGCCAACATTGATGACTTCTCCGGTAATATATGAAGCCTCATCGGATGCTAAAAATGCGATCATGTTCCCTACGTCGGAAGGGGCTCCTGCTCTTCCCATTGGTATTTTATTTATCATCTGATCCCAAACTTTGTCGGGAACCCCTCTTGTCATGTCCGTGTCAATGAATCCCGGGCAGATAGCATTACAAGTTATATTGTTCTTGGCCAGCTCCCTTGCTGCTGTTTTTGTTAAGCCAACTACTCCTGCTTTTGAAGCAGCATAATTTGCTTGACCGAAGTTTCCCAGCCAGCTGGCAGATGAAATAGAGATTATTCTACCTTCGTTCCGTTCCTTCATCCGTACTGCTGCTTCCCGTGTACAAAGGAATGTACCCGTCAAGTTAACATCGATGACTTGTTGCCATTGGTCAACAGACATTTTGTGCAGTGTACCATCCTTATTAATACCCGCATTGTTGACTAAAATATCTATTTTTCCAAATTCATCGGTAACATTGTTAAATAGTTTTGTAACCTCATCTTCGTTTGCTATATTAACTGTATATGAAGTTGCGCGATATCCTTCTTCTCTAAATGAATCAACTGCCTCTTTACATGCTCCCTCATTAAGGTCAACGATAACGACTTGCGCACCTTCTTTACCAAGCTTTTCCGCAATTCCCTTGCCAAGACCTCTTGCTGCACCTGTTACCATCGCTACTTTACCTGATAGTTTCCCCATTCGTGTCCCTCCATTAAAAATTTCTTGTTGTTTCATAATTGCTGGTAATGCTTTACGCCCTCATAAATTTCGACAAACCGAATTGACCATCTGCAAACAACGCTTCATCCATAACTTTTAAATCCTTACTAATAATCGGTTCAAATTCCATCATATCTAAAATATCTCTTTGCAAGTCAATCCCAGGAGCAATTTCGATTAACATAACTCCTTCCTTTACCAGCTTAAATACCGCTCTTTCCGTAACAAAAAATACCTCTTGGCCTTTCTCCCTGGCTAACTTTCCATTAAACGATATCTGAGAGACCTTTGAAACCATTTTCTTGATGGCCCCTTCTTGATTGATTTGAACTTGATTATTTTCAAGACTCATTTTCGCGCCGCCAGTACTAAATGTCGCGCAAAAAACGACTTTTTTAGCATTTTGCGTAATATCGATAAAACCACCTGCACCAGTACATAGATGTCCCATTTTTGTTGCATTGACATTTCCATACTGATCAAGTTCCCCTGCTCCCATGAATGTAATATCCACGCCTGCTCCGTTGTAATAGTCCATTTGTTGATCATGTGTAATCATTGCATAAATATTTTGTCCTATACCGAAGTCAACACCGCCAGGTTGAATACCACCATATATTCCTGATTCAACAGTAATCATCACATCGTTAGATATCTCTTCTTCATTGGCAATATTGCCTACAACATCATTCGGTATCCCTGTACCCAGGTTGATAACGTCACCTTTACTAATTTCAAACATAGCCCTTCTTCCGATGAACTTTCTTTTATTTACTTCCAACGGTTTAATTGTATTAATTGGTACTCGAAGGTCGCCTGAATATGATGGATCATAATACCAAGAAGAGGTTTGTCTATGATCTTCAAATGGATTATCGGACACTACTATCGCATCGACAAAAACTCCCGGAACAACGACATCCTTAGCATGCAGACTCCCTGTTTCAGCCACACGCTTCACCTGAGCAATCACTTTCCCGCCAAATCGTTTTGTGGCAAGTACAGCAGGTAGTACTTCAAGCTTCATTGCTTCATCTTCCATTGTTATGTTACCCATTTCATCTGCGGTAGTTCCCCGTATAATACAAATATCCAAAGGAATTTTCCGATAAAACATATATTCTTCATTTCCGTATTCGATTATTTCGGAAATATCCTTAAGTTTCTCTGTCCTTTCATTCATCTTTCCTCCTTCAACACGAGGATCAACAAAAGTTCCTAATCCAACTTTGCTCATTTTTCCCGGAAGCCCGGAAGCCATTGATCTGTATAATTGAGCCATTTGACCCTGAGGAAGACAATATGCATCCACTTTATTTTCGGAAATCATGTCCATCCATTTTGGTTGAAGTCCCCAATGTGATCCAATAATTTTTGTCACAAATCCTTCATGAGCAAAATGCTGGATCCCATTTTTCCGATCACTTTGACCAGCAGAGTGAACCAGAGTTAGATTTTTGGGATACTCATTTTTCAAGTAGCTTTCCTCTATTGCTTTTAATATCGATTCTGATGCACTAATAAGCGTCATTCCAACAGTTGTAATCGTATCCCCATCTTTTATATAATTTACAGCTTCACTTGCTTCAACGAAGTTCGCTTTCATCTTTTAGATACACTCCTTTTGATTTTCCAAATTCCCTCTTATTCTTTTTTTGTCTATCTTCCCATTTTTTGTTTTAAGAACCCCATCAACGAAATAATAATAAGCTGGTATTTCATATTTTGCCAATTTGTCCTTTAGTATTGATTCAATGAACAAGGAATCCAAATCATAGCCCTCTTTTAAAGAAATAACTGCAACAGGAATTTCACCATACACCTCATCCTTAACTCCTACGACAGCAACTTCATTAATCCCCCTGATTTGGCGTATAACGTTTTCAACATCCATACTGTAAATTTTCTCTCCGCCTCGATTGATTAGATCTTTTTTTCTATCAACAACATATAGGTAACCATCTTTATTGATATAACCTATATCCCCTGTTTTCAGCCAGTTATCATCTGTAATCAAATCTGACTGCTGATTATAATATGCTGCAATTACATTTGTCCCTTTAAGTAAAATTTCACCTGTTTGGCCAACTGGTAATTCGTTCTCAAAGTCATCAACAATTTTAATAGACAACCCTGGAATAGGTTGGCCTGATGAACCAATATAATGGCTTTGAGATGCATCAGTCGGAAATATAGTGGCTGGTGAAGCTGTCTCGGATAGCCCATATATTGTCCTAAACTCCATGTTTGGCAACCATTCTTTAAGTTCTTTTATTTGTTCGGCAGGCATATTGGCGCCACCACAGGCTATTTTAGTCAAACTTGGTAATTTAGAAAAAGACTTCATTTCCTCCAGCATTAATGTAAAAATCGTAGGAGAAGCATGATAAAAAGAAATTCCATGTTCTTGAATGTCCGATAAAACTTGTTTTGGATCAAAAAACTTATGAATATGAATCGTTCCCTTACACTTTAAAAATAAAGATACGGTTGCAATTAAACCAGTTACATTATAAATAGGGATAGCTAAAATGGTCGAATCTTTTTCATCAACATCCAATATTCTGTGATAGCTTGTAATAGCATGTTGAATATTGAAATTTCTAATAACTACGCCTTTGCTGTGTGATGTAGTGCCCGAAGTAAACATAAGAACAGCTACATCTTCTAACGATCCAATTTCACTCGTTTCAACGGCTTCATATTGATTTAGATCAATATCAAATAAATTCTTTTTTTGTTGGGAATCACATAGGATAACATTATCATTATTTTTTTGTACCCAAGAATGAAAAGCCTTATCAACAATTAGCAAATCACAATGACTTTTCTCAACGAGAGACACAATCTCAGGTTCTTTATATTTTGTAGGAAATGGAACAATGACGGCACCTAATTTCTGGGCTGCCAAAAAGGCAATAATGAATTCAACAGAATTATATAATAATAATCCTATGTGTTTTCCTTTTTCGATCTGATGTTCCTTAATCAGATAAGATGATAATTTATCAGCTAAATCTAGTAATTCATCATACGTATAATTCTCTCCGTTTGTATCAACTACTCCAATTTTATGTGGGGCTTCGTTAACATTTTTTTTCAAGACTTGGTACATATTTTGATTCATATTGTCAAATGTTTGATACTCCTTATTATTTAAACGCTTCATAGTGAGATTCTTATTAATGGTTTCATTCCAATAATTGCTTCCAGAGATCAATTGTTTTACACCACCTATATAAAGCATCTTTCATTTTAAAACAAAATATTTAAATGAATTATGGTAGCAGGGCTATACAGTCATAACCCTGCAGTTAAACTCTTAACCTTCAGAGACCATTGGCCAATAATGAGCGTCATTCTTAGCTGTTTGGTCGATTTGTTCATGCAAAGACATAAGAATTTCTATAAAAGTGTCTTCATTTTCCTCAAGTTCTTCCGGAGTCGTTGATAAAGAGGCCACAACCATTCTATAAGACTGTTCTGAATAAAATAGTAATTGCAATACCTTAACCAACTCATCTTTTCCAAAAATACGATAAATACTGTGGTTAGCTACGAACTCATTTTTTAATAAGTAAGCATTTTTTCCGTCTACTGTACATTTTATTTTTTCATTAATTTTATACCTGTCTTTATGCCGGCTTCTTTTTTCTTTCTTTTGGAACTGTTTTTCTAAGACATTTATATAGTCATCCAAGTTAACATTTTCTCTCATGTTAGCCCATCTAATTGATAAAGAAGTAGCTGTTTTCTTAGCAATCGTAACTTTATCAATTTTAATCAAACCCTCATGAAACGTAAATTTATTATTGGGGTTGATAAAGATTTGCCAATTTTGTGGATGTTTTATACCGATACCATAGATGTTTAAAGGGATAAAGTTATCCATTATTTGATTTCCTTTCCATTATTCAGTGCTGATAAGGATGAATCAACGGCTGAGTTCATTTCAGTGCCTGCATTAATAATTGAATCAACTCTCACAATATACTTATTAATTGTTTCCTCAGGAGCTTTTGTAATAAGGCTGACTCCAATATATGCTGCTGCATTCGCCATTAATGCCCATGCCAAGGCCGAAAAACCAAGAGGAGGGGTCACAAAGAATGTGAAAACAGTAGTAACAATCAATCCTAATATAGTACCTGCAAATGCCCCTTCTTTTGTACCTTTTTTCCAAAACAAACCTCCAACAGTAGCTGGTAAAATTTGCGCAAAAAATGGAGAGGACAGAGCATATGCATAATCAACAATATATGCAGGTCTTAAGGCGACCACAATTAGTGTTAAAACCATTAAGATAACAAGTAATATACGGCCAAAATGAACTACTTTTCTAGGTTCGACACTTTTGCCCTTCAATTCAAATGCATGACGCACATATATATCCCTTGATCCAATAGCACTTGCTGATAAAAGTAATGAGTCTGCTGTTGAAACACCAAAAGCAAACAAGCAAAGTAAAGACAAAAAGGATAGAATTGGCGGCGCATACTCAGTAGATAAAAGTGATACAATGCTGTCAGTATCAGCTACATTCGGTCCTAGAATAGCCGGCGCCAAAATTCCACCTAATATTGCGATTAGGAAATAAACAAAAACATATGCAACAGGCAACGACCATGACATTGACCTGAAAGTATCCTTACTCGCTGCCACATACATTCTCATAAATATATGCGGCCAAACTACTGTTGCAACTGCACCAGTTAATACATTGGATAGTGTTCCCTGCCAATTGAACGTTCCATTTGGCCCTGGATGAGATAATAATGGTGCCAATTCCGGGTTATCCAGCATAGTATTTACTGCTTGAGCTAATCCACCGTTAGGGAAATAGGTTAATGTTAAATAAACAACCAAAACAATTAAAGTACCAGCTCCCAGTATAAAGTGAAAAGCATCCATCCATGCGACTGATTTTAAGCCGCCACCAATAATATGAAGAGACACTACAATTGTTGCAAAACCAACAGCTAAAATGTAAGGTAACATTCCGTTCGTTGTCTCAACCGCAGCATCACCAATTGCTATTAGCTGCATAGCTACATAAGGTACGATAAATATAACCAACACGCATGCAACCAATAGACCATAAGCATCGGAATTATAACGTGATCGTAAAAAGTCAACAGGTGTTGTAAAACCATATTCTTTTCCTAAAATCCAAAGACGATAGCCAATAACAACGAAAAGCAGGCCCGCAATCATTCCACCCGTGTTTGACAGATACCCAATTCCCTCTCGATATATTGCTGCAGGAACGCCATAGAAGGCTAGAGCAGAAAACACGGAAATAGCGGTAGTTGCAAGTAACACGAACGGATTAACACCGCGATCAGCTGTGAAGAAAGCTTCAGATGATTCGCTTGTAGCTTTAAAAGATCGAAAGCCATGGTATACTAGGACAAGTCCATAAATAAATATTCCAATAATTATTAATATGCTTGCATTCATTGCGCCGGCTCCTTCCCATCAGTATTATACTTCACATGTTTTTGAGTATTGAAAAAATTGTTAAAATAGAAACCCCAAACTGTAGCTGCCACCAATGGAAGCGTAAAGAGTAAAAACATTTGTAAAGGAATCCAGCCAAACAATATAGGGTTTGGTACATAAGGTAGTACGATCCAATCAAATGTGAAATAAACAACATTAAATAGAATAAAAAGCACCTTCTTAGATAAACTCATACGGTTCCCTCCATTTAAGTAATTTATCCTTTAATTCAAACGACCTTATTGCCTTTTCACCGGCATATTCAATCAATTCACAAGCATTTTCCATTGCTTTTTTTAAATCCATCGGTTTATTGATAATATCGATAACAAGATCAATTCCATGTTTATAAACTTCTCTAATATCACTACCTTCACTTCCGACTATGGCAATTACAGGGACATTATATTTTTGCGCTATCTTTGCCACCCCAATTGGTGCCTTTCCATATACAGATTGAGAATCCATTTTTCCTTCGCCGGTTATGACTACATCTGCATTTTGTATATGATCTTCCAATTTAGTTTTTTCCAGTATTTTATTGACACCAGAGTGTATCTCAGCATTACAAAAAGCCAATAAGCCCGCTCCAAGTCCACCAGCAGCTCCTGACCCTTTTTCATTCATAACAGGCATGTTCAATTGCTTTTCCAGTGTCCCACCATATTTGTATAATAGTTGGTCAAGCCATTTCACATCCTCTTCTGACGCCCCTTTTTGTGGTCCATATATATAAGAAGCACCATTCAAGCCACACAATGGATTAACTACATCTGAAAAAACGGTAACTTTTGTACCTTTTATTCTGTTATCAATATTTGTCATGTCTACTACCTCTAAGTTCTCTAAAGCTTCAGCGCCAAACCCAATTGGATCACCATTTCCATCCTTTAAAGAAACGCCAAGTGCTTGTGCCATTCCTGCTCCCCCATCGTTGGTAGCGCTGCCACCTATCCCAATTAGAATTTCATCTACGCCTAAATCCAGTGCAGCTTTAATCAACTCTCCAGTACCATAAGTTGTTGTTTTAAAGGGATTTTTTTCATCCTCTTTTATAAGAGTCAACCCTGATGCTTCAGCCATCGCAATGACTGCTATATTATTCTCTAAAAGCCCCAATCTACCCGAAACTTTTTCACCTAATGGGTTTGTAACTTCTTTTTCAATAAATTTTCCATTTGATGCAGCGACCAGCGCGTCAACTGTTCCTTCACCACCATCTGAAATCGGGAACTTGTTAATACTCGCAAACGGTTCCAAATTTTTAATACCTTTCTCGATGGAATCTGCAACTTCAAATGTAGATGCGCTACCTTTAAATGAGTCTGTCGCAATAACAATATTCAATCTACCACTTCCAATCCAATCAACATTAGAAAACGCTTTCTTTAACTTATATTCATTATAGGATTGGTTTCTTCAAAGGTCTATGTTCTATATAACAAAATAATAAACAAAAAAAGCTATGCATATGTTATGCATAACATGGATTGTTATTTTTTATTAGGCGTGTGATTACGGCCAGTTTTTTTACCACCTCTGCCATCTTTTCTTTTGTACCAATGTTTGACAAACAATTTACCAGGCAATGCCAACTCGCTTTACCACGCAGTAAAAGAGGTACTCTGCTTTGCCCAAGATAGTGCGAATTCAGTAGCGCGACACCATTGACTTAGAATCGGGCGTTACAACCAATGGCAATCCGCTTCGCTGTAGCTCTGAGTCTGTTCCATATAAGTGCTTTATTCTGTATAAAAAACTATCATTTGGTGGTAAATTTTGATGGCTGTAATCAGGCGTGTCACAAAGTTAATTACACTTAGCCAGATTGCTAATTAGGTATTTTGATTTTCAGTTAACAAATAAGCTAGTTTAATAATTGTAAAATCTTTATAGTTTCTAATATCATACCCTGTTATTTTATGCAATTTATTTAATTTATATTGCAACGTATTTTTGTGGATAAACATTGACTCTGAAATTTGTTGAATCGATCCATTGAACTTTTCAAAAAGACTAATAATCTCTTTATATTCACTGAAATCACCAGGCTTTAAATTTCCAATTACCTTCTTATAAAATTCATTCTTTGTATCTTCGGTTACATTCTCAATTATTAATTCTATATCCATATCATCATAGTAGTTAATATCTATCTCTTTGGATGACAATACCCAATCTAATGCAATGCTCGCTTTTTTATAAGATCCCCTTATTTTATGTAGTTTTGTTTCAATAGTTCCTATCCCAAATTTAAGTTGTAACCCGTGCTCTTTTTTTACGATTTGGTTTATATCATTTAACATTGTTAATACATTCTCACGTGAAACGTTCTGCAATATCATGATAATATTGTTTTTATTCTGCATCATTAGATTGTCAGGATTCTTCATTAACTTATGATCAAATAAATCGATAACCCTATCTTTAATGTCGAGCGCAGGAAAATCTTCGTTTAACACCTCTGAAACAATAACTATTCTCGGAACATTTTCCTTTATATTGAAAACCTTTAATCGACTCATAAAAATACTTTCTTCGTTTTCATCATTGAATAATAGCTCTTCAATAATCATTCTCTGGTTTTCTCTTTCCTTATTTTTAATATTGGTTAAATATGCATTTTTAATTAGTAATTCCGTCATACTTTTAATGATTGCCCCGAATTTTTCTACTTCTTGTTTTTCTCCAGTGATTCCAATAACCCCAACAATTGTATTCTCAAAATAAATTGGCAAGTTAATACCTTTTCGTGAACCAGTATATTCCCCATCATACCTTATAATTAAATCATCATTTGTTTCCTTTACTTTTTTCCCTCCTCCATGGTAGGTGCCAATTCGGTTGGTATTCGTACTGGCTATAATTATTCCTTCGGTGTTAATATAGTTGATGTCTTGATGTATTATTTCTTCCATATTTGACACAATTGCTTGGGCTAATTCTGCCGAAATATCCATAGATGTTCATAACTCCTCAGAATTATTATTAGAATTAACTTCAAAATTGCTCTTTTTAAAAATGCAGCCGGAGCTGTATATCGATCGCCTGAAATCGTTTTGTGGATCTCACGACGATTAAAATGTTACCCCCAATCACCTCAACTAATAAGCGACTCCAAATCCCTCGGATAATAGGTGAGCATTTCAATGCCGTTTTCCGTTACCAACACCGTATCAGAGTGTCTGAAGCCTCCAACGCCTTTAACATAAATGCCCGGTTCAACTGTGACCACCATACCGGGTTCAATAATGGTGTCATCGCCTAAATCAAAGAATGGTGCTTCATGAATCAAAAGCCCAATATTGTGACCCGTATGATGTTTCGTCAGCTCTGTGATACCTTCCTGTTTATAGTAAGCCTGCACCTGCTCCTCTACAGAAGCATATGTAGCGCCGGATTTAATGGCATTTAAGGCAACTTCTTGGGCATTGTACATATAATTGAAATATTTTTCCTGTTCCTTGGATACTTCTTCAACAAACATCGTCCTCTCCAGCTCACTGTCATAACCGAACACCGCTGCAGCCGCACCGGTCACCAGCGTATCCCCTTTTGACATAATCACGTTTTGTGTAACCGCATGCGGAAAGGCGGATTCGGAGCCTACCTGGCCTCTGAACGTCGCAGAAGCTGTCTGGCCGTGTGGTTTATAATCGGATCCCAATGTCTCAATCATAGTCAATGTCGCTTCTTGTGACGCCTTGCCGGTAATTTCGATTTCACTGATACCTGATTTTGTGTATTTTTGCAACAGCCTATGTGCCAAATTTCCCCAACGGCACGATTCCTTGATTAATTCAATTTCATTCGGAGATTTCACGAACCGCATTTCCTCAATGATACCATAAAGCGACACAAAATCAGCTTCGATCAAAGTATCAATGGTTGGCCCGCGATAGCCCATTGGCGAACCATAGCTGATTGAATCATACCCGATTGTTTTGCCTTCGAATCCATAGAACTGCAGGACTTCTTTTACATATTTCATTGGATGCTTCGTGCCAGGATATTCAGGATAGGAATGCACGTGGTCCATAACAGCGTATTCCTCTGCGTGCTCATGCTCCAGTCGGGGTACGATTAAGTGCCACTTGTCATTTGGATCAACCAGCAGACCAATCGGTCGTTCTGTTGCAATGAAATGGAATCCTGTCAGATAAAAAATATCAGTCGCCGCAAATATCACAGCAGCATCACATTTCTTTTCGAGCAGCTTGTTAAAAAAATCCGCCTGACGTGCCTTAAATTCTTCATTTGGAATAGATAATAACATATGTCCGTTCCTCCTCTGAATCAGATGATGTACAAACTGTATATTGCCCTCTACTACCTATCTCTCCCTAGTGTCTGGTTCAATGCTCATGTTGTTTCAATATCATTTCGATTTGACGCATGGCCTGAACCAATTGATCGGTTTCTTTTCCGGGTATTCCTGCAATCATGTTTTCAACATTTGCGTTTGCATATTTCGAGAGCGCTCGTAAGTCTCCCTCCCCCTTATCAGTCATTTCGAGATATTGTATTCGACGATCTTCTGTAGATGGAAACTTTTCGATTATACCTTTTTTGGAAAGCCGTTTTAATAGACGGCTGACATACCCTTTATCCAATAAAAAATAATCCGCTAAGTATGAAGCCGTACATTTTTCAACCGAATGTATTTCAAACAGAATCATCGCTTCCGTTGCGGAATAGGTACTTTGATCATCATACTGCGAGAATAATCCCATCATCCGCAAGTAGAAACGGTTGAAATGTTTTATTTTTTGAATGTTTTCCTTAATATTGTCCATTTTGATTGATTCCACTTTTTAAATAATTTACAATATACCCTAACCATTTTAGTTGCTTTTGTCAACTATCGTACAAACAGATGGGACTAAGCGGGACTGAAAAAGACTTGCGTTCTATAAAAAATAGTTACGATATCGTATCTGCTGATCGTGCGTTTTGCTCATGATTCAAGTATCACTACAAACAAGAAAGGGGATCTGACATTGGGTATTGAATCAGATGTATCGTTATTATGGTATGTGATAGGATACAGCATTCTTATGGTAATGCTTGGTATCTACTACTCGAAAAAAATTTCAAAAAGTGAGGATTACATTTTAGCAGGAAGAAGTTTAGGCACACTTGTGTTGAGTGGTACACTGCTGGCCACGTGGGTAGGAAGCGGCAGTATAACCGGGGGCCAGACATCGATGGCTTACAGTTTCGGTATAATCCCGGCTTTTTTATTAACCATCCCGGTTCTTGCCGGCATCATTTTACTCTATTTCATCGCCCCCAAAGTACGCAGTCTGGGGAAATATACTGTCTCCTCAATCCTGGAAGAAAAATATGGACCAAGTGCCAGATTACTAGCGAGTATTATCATCATTCTTGCCTATGTCGGGATTGTTTCGTATCAGATTCAAGGCGTAGGGTTTATCTTAAACGTGACAACTGGGCTTTCATCCCAATGGGGCGTCATCATTGGCGGCATTTTAATCATATTCCTCGCTACCATTGGAGGGCTCAGGTCTGTTGCACCGACTGATGCACTAAGTTCAGGATTCATGGTGCTTGGACTATTGATTGCTCTTCCTTTCATGATTTCGATTGCAGGAGGATGGGGTGAAATCACATCAAATGTGCCAGCGAGCCACCTGACTGCAACAGGATCTCTCTCAACTATCCAGTTGCTGGGATACTTGCTGCCACCTCTGTTTTTAATATTAAGTGATCAAAATATGTACCAACGACTGGCCGCATCTAAAGAGGATCGTGCAACCAAAAAGGCAAATATCGGATGGATCGCTGGCATTCTTATTGTTACACCTGTCATCAGTTTAATTGCGTTTGCGTCCAGTTCAATGTTTCAAAGTATTGAACCCGGGATGGCATTAATGGCCTCGACAGTCGTGTTGCCCAACGTGGTTGGCGGAATTTTATTAGCTGCAGCAACGGCTTTTATTATTACAACAGGCAACTCTTACCTGTTATCCGGTGCGACCAACGTCACCTATGATATTGTTAATAGGTACTTCATGAAGAATCCAACGGATAAGCAATTGATGAATACGACGAAAATCTTTGTGGTTATAATGGGCGTCCTCGCTTATGTATTAATCAGCTATTTCCCGACCATTCTGGATGTCCAAATGTATGCCTACACGGTATATGGCGCAGGTCTTACACCAGCTGTTTTAGGTGTATTGCTCTGGAAGCGGGTCAATAAAGCTGGCGGACTTTCTTCCATGATCGCCGGTGTCGTTACAACACTAACGTGGGAAATTGTGCTTGGCAAGCCATTCGAGATTAATAGTTCCGTAATTGCTGTCCCTGTTGCTATATTGGTTCTAATCTTTGTAACACTTGCGACTTCAAAAAGGCAAGCATCTTGAGGCAGTCTTAATATGAACAGTGACACCTACTATTAAAATTAAGTAAGCGTCAAATAATCCCCACCTGTTTTCAGTGTGGGGATTTCGTGCATGCTTTATCTAAATGACGTTGATTTAGATAATCCTGAATGTGGGGTTGTGTTAATTATGCTATTCCTGTACTAATTCAACGGCCTTTCGATATATTCTTTCGCATGTTCAACATTGACACCCGTTTATAATATAACAATTGCGGGCTTAACTTCATAATTTATCATTTCTAATACGCTTTCCGCGCTTTGGTATGATGTATTCGTTATGGTTGATACGATATTTTTAGCCCTTTCGCACTGCAAACGCACCCAAAAATTACACAAGAACGACTTGCCATTCATCCATTCAAGTAACATTGGATACTCACTCCCATATGCTTCCAAACATGCAATCAGCTGTTGCCGAAAGTTTAGAATCAGCCTCTATAAAACAAAAAAAAGACACGAACGGTCATTCACTTTAGTTGACTAAAGGTGACCATTTCGTGACCAATTTCAGTTCTTGTCCTTCTGAAAATAGCGCGCCCGGGAGGACTTGAACCCCCGACGCCTGGTACCGGAAACCAGTGCTCTATCCGACTGAGCTACGAGCGCATGTGCCATGTTTGATTCAAACACAATAGATATTATAACGTTATCTGTTGATTTAAACAAGACCTTTCTTCACCTCAGTAACTAGTTCCAATATTTATTTTTTTGAGAAAAAAGAGAAAAAGGTCAAAGCCGTTTACTAAAGTTGTATAATATAAGTTAATTCAAAACAATCTAATAATTTATTATAACTTAGGAGGCTTTCCATGAAAAATGCAGCCCCACTCCTCGAAGTCAGTAATTTACATACACATTTTTTCACAAAGTCCGGTACTGTCAAAGCAGTGGATGGTGTGAATTTTGAAATAAGTCCGGGAGAAACGCTTGGCATTGTAGGTGAATCGGGATCAGGAAAAAGTATGACAGCCATGTCTATTTTGGGACTGGTCCCCTCCCCGCCCGGCAGGATCGTCGATGGCAACATTCATTTCAAAGGTGACAATTTGCTCCATAAATCTCCAAAGCAGATGCGAAAGATCCGTGGCAAGGAAATAGCTATGATATTCCAGGATCCAATGTCTTCATTAAACCCTGTCTTCACAATTGAAAAACAAATGATGGAAACCATTCTGGCACATGAGAATATATCTAAAAAACAAGCAAAAGCACGCATCCTCGAACTGCTTGATTTAGTTGGCATTCCGGAACCGCAAAAACGACTTAAAAGCTTTCCGCATGAATTCAGCGGCGGGATGCGTCAGCGTGTCATGATTGCGATGGCACTATCCTGTAATCCATCACTTTTGATCGCTGATGAACCAACAACTGCACTCGATGTTACTATACAGGCACAAATTCTTGAATTATTAAAACGCATGCAGCGGGAACTTGATATGGCTATCATCATGATAACACACGACTTAGGTGTCGTTGCTGAAGTATGCGACCGTGTTATGGTGATGTATGCTGGAAAACCGGCTGAATTCTCGGATACTAATAATCTATTTGACAATGGAAAACATCCATATACGCAAGGACTCATGAATTCAATACCGAACATAACAGCTGATAAACAACAATTGAAGGCAATCGAAGGCGTACCACCGGATTTGCATGATTTACCTGATGGATGCAGTTTTGCTCCGAGATGCAATCATGTGATGGAAACGTGTTTATCAACGGACCCTGAATTACGAAAGGTTGGCCAAAACCATCAAGTCCGCTGTCTGCTTTATGAAAACTACTCAACGAAAGCGGTGGAAACATGAGCTCTTTATTAGAAGTAAAAAATATAAAAAAACATTTTCCCTTAAAAAATAACCAGCTGTTCTCAAAAGAAAAACACGTGTTAAAAGCAGTCGATGGCATTTCTTTTTCGGTAAAAAAAGGTGAAACGCTTGGATTGGTTGGTGAAAGCGGCTGCGGGAAATCAACTG
The DNA here is from genome assembly GCF_014646635.1 of Lentibacillus kapialis. Taxonomy (GTDB): domain Bacteria; phylum Bacillota; class Bacilli; order Bacillales; family Amphibacillaceae; genus Lentibacillus; species Lentibacillus kapialis. Next base: position 15,545 of record NZ_BMNQ01000040.1, on the reverse strand, counting down.
CGGGAAGAGTCATATTAAAATTGCTGGAGGCTTCTGATGGGGAGATTCTATTCAAAGGTAACGATATCACACATGTCCGTGGAGAGGAGATGCGAAAGCTCAGAAAAGAAATGCAAATTATTTTCCAAGACCCATACGCATCACTGAACCCGCGAAAAACAATTGAACAGACCATTATAGAACCGATGAAAATATTTAATGTTCCCAGGAACGAAAGAAACAAAAAATTGGAAAGGCTCCTGGACGTTGTCGGACTGCAAAGCCATCATAAACATCGCTACCCGCATGAATTCAGCGGCGGACAGCGGCAGCGGATTGGTATTGCAAGAGCACTTGCGCTGGACCCCGAACTGGTCATTTGTGACGAACCCGTTTCTGCGTTGGACGTTTCCATCCAGGCACAAGTCATAAATTTAATGGAAGACTTACAAAAGGAATTTGACCTTACATATATTTTTATCGCACACGATTTAAGTGTTGTCCATCACATCAGTGACCGTGTACTAGTGATGTACCTGGGGGAAATAGTTGAAATCGGCGATGTTCATGACGTCTATCAGGACGCGAAACATCCATATACGCAGGCTCTTTTATCAGCGGTGCCTGAAGCAGACCCGCACCACGAAAAAAAACGTATTATTTTACAAGGTGATCTACCTTCACCGGCGAATCCGCCACAAGGCTGCAAATTTCACACGAGGTGTTCATTAGCGGAGGAAGTATGCCGTGCCGAAAAGCCCGCATTAAAACAGGTATCGACAAGTGGCCAAATGGCAGCATGTCATTTCGCCAAGGAGGTGGTTGGATAAGACAAGTACTTAAGTGTCAACCCAAAACCATAAATTTTTAAAGGGGGACTCGACTTGAAGAAGCGTCATTACATGGTATTGTTTACATTATTTTTTGCTGTTGTATTATTTATGGCCGCCTGTACAGACGATGCAGGTACCGGTTCAACCGGCGATAGTCAATCGGAAAATGCCTCCGGTGATCAGGGATCGGATGAAGCTGAAGCACAGAACGGTAAAAAGACCCTTGTCTTCGGTCGCGGAAATGATTCACTTCAACTGGATCCATCAAAAGTTACCGATGGTGAGTCAATCTATGTCACCAATCAAATTTTCGATCCATTAGTCAGATACAAAACAGACAGTACCGAAGTCAAGCCAGCATTGGCAACTGAATGGAATGTCAGTGATGATGGTTTAGTTTGGACATTTACACTAAGGGATGATGTAACGTTCCATGATGGAACTGATTTCACGGCAGAGGATGTCGTTTATAATTTTGAACGCTGGACCTCCTCCGGCGATTTTTCTTACTATGCATACATGTTTGGCTCCACTGATGAGGATATGGGGGGAATTATCGAAAATGTAAAAGCAACCGGCGACTATGAAGTTAAGTTCACTTTATCTGAACCGAACGCTCCATTCCTGCAGACATTAGCGATGCCACCTTTTGGAATTGCAAGCCCTGAGGCTATCGAAAAACATGGTGAAGATTTTTTTAAAAACCCGGTCGGTACCGGTCCATTTGTATTTGAAGAATGGATACCGGATGACAAAATAACACTTTCAAAAAATGAAGACTATTTTGGAGACATGGCGAACATAGATGAAGTTATCTTCCGTACAATTCCCGATAATGGAGCCAGATTTCTTGAACTGCAGGCTGGATCAATTGACCTTATGAAAGGTTTGAATCCACAGGATATTCAAACAGCAGAAAATGATGAAAATCTTCAGGTCATCCGGCGACCATCTATGAACGTCAGCTATATGGCATTTAATACAAGTAAAAAAGGGCCAATGTCCAAAAAGCTAGTCCGTCAGGCTATTAATTTAGCAATTGACAAAGAGGAACTCATGAGTCTGTATGATGGAATCGGAAAGCCTGCTAAAAATCCGCTCCCTCCATCTTTATGGGGCTATAACGATAATATTGAAGATTATGGATATGATGTTGAAGAGGCTAAGAAATTACTCGCAGAAGCAGGATATGCCGATGGTTTTAATATAAACTTGCATACATTTGCCAATCCGAGACCTTATATGCCGCAGCCAAAAATAACGGCACAAGCTATACAGGAAATGCTAAAAGACGTAAACATTAACGTTGAGGTTGTTGTTAACGACTGGGATACGCATACTTCCGGTGAGGACACAAGCTACGATATGAAATTTCTAGGATGGACCGGTGACAATGGTGATCCGGATAATTTCCTTTATGTCCTGCTGGATAAAGATAACGCAAACGCTTCGGCAGGCAATGTTGCCATGTATAAGAGTGATGAAGTGCACGACTTATTAAAGGCGGCTCAAACGGAGATGGATCAGGAAGAACGTATTGAATATTACATGGAAGCACAAAAAATTATTCATGAGGATGCACCTTGGTTCCCAATAGCCCACACAACACCGCCAATCGCTGCAAGCAAAAACGTAAAAAATTATGTACCACATCCGACCGGTACTGAACCATTCAATTTGTTGGATCTTGAAAAATAATAGCCTTCCAATCATAGCAAACTTAATTTTCCGACTGGCATGAATACTCCAGAAGGCCGATCCCGGCTTCTGGAGTTAATTCCAGGTTAATGGAGGAATTCCCAAATGCTGAAATATATTGCTAAAAGAATATTATTGACCATCCCTGTACTCATTGGCGTCTCAGTCTTAACGTTTTCCCTGATTCATTTAATCCCGGGAGACCCGGCGAAAAGTATGCTTGGAACCAAAGCAACTGAAACACAGCTTAAACTGTTGCGTGAAGAGTTGGGATTGAATGACCCTTATATTGTTCAATATGGAAATTTTGTTGGAAAAATAATTCAAGGTGATTTAGGAGAATCAATCCAATCAAACGAATCGATTGCTTATGAATTATTACAAAAGTTACCTGCAACAATCGAACTTACAATTTTTGCCATGATTTTAGCGATGGCCGTTGGAATAACGGCCGGTGTCATTGCTGCAGTCAAGCAATATTCCTGGTTTGATAATATCAGTATGACAGGAGCATTATTCGGTGTTTCGATGCCAATTTTCTGGCTTGGACTCATGATGATTTTACTTTTTTCTGTTCAGCTCCAGCTGTTGCCGCCATCCGGCAGACTGTCATCAAGCATAGAACTCGAGACTATAACAAATTTTTATTTACTTGACAGTATTTTAACGTGGAATTGGGCTGCATTTAAAGATGCATTTTTTCACTTACTAATGCCGGGTATAGCACTTGGAACCATACCAATGGCAATCATTGCTCGTATGACACGTTCGAGTATGCTTGAAGTGATGCGTCAGGATTATATCCGGACTGCCGATGCAAAAGGGTTAAAAAAACGGATTATCATTTTCCGACATGCATTAAAAAATGCCTTTCTTCCCGTTTTGACGGTTATTGGGCTTCAATTTGGCTTTTTGCTTGGAGGCGCTGTATTGACAGAATCGATATTCTCCTGGCCCGGAGTAGGACGGTATGTTTATTTATCGGTTCTTGGTCGTGACTATCCGGTGGTTCAAAGCACGATACTTGTTATAGCCATTATATTTGTTTTCGTTAATTTGATAACTGACCTTCTATATAAATACTTCGACCCCAGAATTCGTTATAAGTAGTGTGAACGGTTAATAGTTCCTATTATCAGACGAAAGGATGTTTTAGTTTTGTCACTTCAACCAAACTCTATAACAAATCCGGATTTATCGGAAACAAAAAATGCCAAAACCGCCAAACCGAGAAGTTTGTGGATGGATTCACTGTTCCATTTATTAAAAAGCAAAACATCATTAATCGGGTTTTGTATTATTTTCATTCTGATCGTTACGGCTATATTTGCTCCTTTAATTGCAACACACAGTCCTACAGAGCAATCAATCCTTAATCAATACCAGACACCATCCTCAGAACATTGGCTGGGGACAGACGCCCTTGGCCGCGATATTTTCAGCAGAATAATTTATGGTACGCGTATATCTATTCAAATTGGTGTTATAGCAGTTGGCATTTCCATGATTATCGGTGTTTTATTAGGGTCGGTTGCCGGTTATTTCGGAAAATGGGCTGATCAGATTATCATGCGTTTTGTCGATATTCTATTGGCCTTCCCTAGTATCTTGCTGGCTATTGCATTGGTGGCCGTACTTGGGCCGAGTCTGAGAAATGCAATGATAGCAGTTGGAATCATCGGCATTCCCCAGTTCGCGCGGATCATCCGTTCAGCAGTTTTATCTGTAAAAGAAACAGAGTATATTGAAGCCGCCAGGGCTATTGGTGCTAAACACGGAAGAACGCTTATGCAACATGTGCTTCCTAACTGCATTGCTCCAATTATCGTTCAAGCGACGCTTAGCGTGGGTACTGCTATACTGGATGCTGCCGGACTGAGCTTTCTTGGACTTGGGGCACAACCCCCCACACCAGAATGGGGCGCCATGTTAAGTGATGGACGTGCAGCATTGCAAAATGCGCCATGGGTTATAACCTTTCCGGGGTTAGCTATATTTTTTGTCGTTATTGGATTCAACCTATTTGGTGATGGCTTACGCGATGCCTTAGATCCAAAGTTGAAAAAGTAATTGAAAAATTGTGAATAAAGTATATAATAGGTGGAGCAGATGCTTTGCCTTTTTTTTAACGTCAGAAATTATAAATTATGGATGACCTTATAAGAAAAAGCTTCGGCATTCGTTATAAGACGAGGCGAATGCCGAGTTTTTCTAATTGGAGAGATTCATATGATTAAAACATTTATTCCTGTCATCATTTGTTTTTGTATGGCGATTTTATTTTCAATCCAGTCACTTGGAACATCACAGTCGATGTATGTCAATATGTATCCAAACCTCCCCGCCCCGATTGCAGATGAAAAGCTACTGATTACATCAGCCGGACAAGCTGCAGAAAGCAGTGTTCTCTTAAGTATAGCCGAAAACCTTAACCTTGAAGCAGATTACCGGCCAAGAGCCCTTAGTACAGATCTTTATGACTATAACAGTGTTGTCATTATGCTCGGATTCAGCATCAATGGATTATCACAAACCGAACGTTCTTATCGGGAAGAATTAAGCAGGATAACAGCATTAGTTGCTGAAGCCCGGGCGACTGAATTGCCCATCATTTTAGTGAATATTTCCGGCAAGTATCGAAACAATACCCAAACCTGGAAGCTGTTTGAACAAATCGCACCATCTGCAGATTACTTTATTGGACTAAAAAATATGAAAAAGGAAGCAGCCTATGTCAACTTAATTCGTAAACATTCCATCCCAGTAACACTTGTGAACAAATTAGAAGACCTGCAAACTCCTTTTAATTCTGTATTCCGATGAGAAGGGCTGATTCGATGGTTATGGTAAACATCAAGAAGTATCTGATATTTGGGTGTATTGGCTTTTTACTGACCGCCTACGGATTTTTAGTTCCGATTCTTTATGATAACTGGTCTGTTTACATTAACGATCATATTTATAACAGTATAATTCAGAAAGATAGCGGTTTGCTCTTAATCACAACATTTGTTTATATTGCCAAATACCTCATGACTTTTTTCTTCATTTATTTTGGCTCGGCAATTTTAGCAAATACACTTACAAAACGGATAAACACCGTGATGTTTTCAATTAGTCTTATAGTACTACTCTTTTTAACATTGATATTCTACAATTTGCTTTTTCAGGAGCATTTTTCATATACCGGGCACTTGTTTGCAGCTGGAATTATTATTTTGCTTCAATTATACATCCCCAAACAGAAGCATTATTACATTATCTTCTCCATCATATTATTTTTAGTTCTACTGGCGATTCAATGGCTGTATCTAATCCCGGCATTTACGGTCCTTGGCTTTGGGACAAATGATCTGGCAGCGAGCATTAAAATGGCGGATCAGTTTTTAACCGGCAATAGTTTGTTGAATACGATTGCAACTATATTCTTTATTGTATTTCTTACAATCGCCATTATTTTTACAATTTTAATCCATCTTCTGAACAGACAACTCGATACCTTGAAGAAATACCATTTACAGGGGAAAGAGCTGAAGGAAACCCGAACGGCGCTTATAGAATCAAAAGTTTACGAAGAGATCAGCATGCTGGTACACGACATAAAAACTCCCCTTGTAACCGTTGAAGGGCTTGTTTCTTTAATTGAGCTGAAATTACAAACTGAAAACAGAACATTACGACCTTATTTCGCACGAGTAGACCATTCACTAAAAAAAATGAATGATATGATTTCCGAAATACTTTATGAAAATAATAAACAAGCGCTTACAGTCAATAAATTGATTGAATATGTAACGAGCCACCTTAACATTGATAATCAGCTTATAAAACTGAGAATCGATATAGACGAAAACCTGCCGCCTATTCATGTTAATAAGATTCGTTTTTCACGTGCCATATCAAATATTTTAGAGAATGCCATCAGTTCATTTGCCGAAAAAAAAGGGTTTATCCACATCAATGTCAAAAAGATAGATAAAGGGATTTTGTTTTGTATCAAGGATAACGGTCCGGGAATACAGGCGGAACATCTAAAGGATATTTGGCAGGCTGGCTTTAGTACAAAGAATTCGTCCGGTATCGGTCTTTCGTTTGTTAAACGCGTCATCGAAAACCATCATGGACATATAACTGTTACCAGTGTCCCCGGCAAACAGACACAAATGAACATCACGCTACCATTACAGGAAGCAGGTGAAAGAATGAATGAGTACCACCATATTAATCGTTGATGATAATGAGGATATCCGTTTCACATTGAAGGAGATATGTGATTATGCCGGATGGAACGGCATCGAAGCATCTACGGGAAAAGCTGCTGTCGAACAAAGTGAAAGCGTCACCCCGGATCTTATTTTGCTTGATTACCACATGCCTCATTGGGATGGGCTTAAAACAACAAAAGAACTTCGAAAGCGAAACAATTGGACACCAATTATTATTTTGACAGTTGATGAACGGCAGGAAATAGCCGACGTTTTTCTACAGGCCGGAGCTAATGACTTCGCTCTAAAACCAATCAGGGCACCGGATCTGATTTCAAGGATTCGGATAAACTTAAAGATTGCCAAATTGAGCGGAAATAATGAAGATGTATTTGTTGAAAAAGGAATCAGCCATTCAACACTCATGTCGATTAAAAACAGCTTATTAAGACAGTCAGAACCATCATCAATTCAGGAAATACAAGAAGAATTGCCGATATCATATCAGACGGTTCACCGCTACTTAACCTTTTTGGAAAGCAAAGGAGAAGTTGAGATCATCTCACAATATGGCAAACAGGGCCGTCCTAGAAATAAGTATAAACTTTTATAACACAGGGTTTATTTTTCCGTCTGGCGGGAACGATGTTTAAGAGATTGTTCAAAAAGCCCGGTAAAAATGACACTTCGAATTTCTTCGTTGGCTTGTTTCTCCGCTCCTTGGAAAAGAAAAACACTTTTCCTGCGTGCGAAGCGGATTCAGGGTAGCATTACTTGTGCTCATGTATCTAAAGTCACACCCTTTCGCTGCTCGAAACTGCGCCGGCTCGAACTTCTTGGTCCTTTTTATCCTCCTTTTTGAATACACACTATAAGGGTTTTTTACTTATTATACAATGATTTTGTTTGACCTTTTTTGACCTATTAGTTATGATTAAAGTATCCACTAAGTGGAAGAATTCGAATTGAAAGAAGGAGGAGCAATACATGAATTTAATACCTACAGTCATTGAACAGACTAATCGTGGTGAACGCGCATATGATATTTATTCACGTTTACTGAAAGACAGAATTATTATGCTTGGAAGCGGAATCGACGATAACGTGGCCAACTCAATCGTTGCACAGCTGCTTTTCCTGGAAGCGGAAGATCCGGACAAGGATATTTCATTGTATATTAACTCACCGGGCGGTTCCATTACAGCCGGGATGGCTATTTATGACACAATGCAGTTCATTAAATCAGACGTTTCAACGATTTGCACTGGTATGGCAGCTTCAATGGGAGCATTCCTCCTGGCGGCCGGTGAAAAAGGTAAACGCTATGCCCTGCCAAACAGTGAAGTCATGATTCACCAGCCACTGGGCGGCACTCAAGGTCAGGCAACAGATATTGAAATTCATGCCCGCCGCATCATTGAAATGCGTGAGAAAATCAACAAGATTTTGTCTGAACGTACCGGCCAGCCAATGGAAGTCATTGACCGGGACACTGACCGTGATAACTTTATGTCAGCAGAGAAATCAGTCGAATACGGTCTGATTGACAGAATTCTGGAAAGAAATACTGACAAGTAATAACGTAATGTTCCAATGTCGGCGCTGACTTCCTGAGTCCCGGTTAAACGTTTGAGACAATCCAAAACGAGAAAGCTGTACCAAATGTGGTGCAGCTTTTTTGTGACGTCAGAAAGAATAAATGATAGATGGCTCTATTAGAAAAACTATGTCACTCGCTATGAGACGGGGGTAGGAGTCTTAGACAAACGTGGTTTTATTATTGTATATCTTAATTCTGTCCAAGGTTCCGAGTTTTGTTCGAATAGCGGAACAGGGGCCCGTTCGGGCTGGAAAACCCAACTTAGGCGGATCCTCATTCCGCTATTTGCGTCAATTCAAGCTTTTCAGCACATTATAGGATCCTCATTCCGCTATTTCTTCTTTTCGGCCTATATTTGCTCTATTCTTACCTGAATAACGGAATGAGGATTCATTACATCACTAAATAGGGTGATTTATGTCCATTTAGCGGAATGAGGATCCGCTAGGAGTCTCATACAAACGTGGTTTTATTAAAGAAAAATCCGAACTAGTTAGAGCGTATACACCGCTCCGGAAATATACTTCGCTTTCCACGGGCGTCTGGTGAAACTTCTCGTGCTGAGCACTGTGGGGTCTCACCGAGGCCTTTCCTCCCGCAAGAGTCTACGTATATTTCCTCTGCTAAAGCGAAATATTGTTCGTCTTTAATATACTTCATCTTAGTTATGTCCAAGACTCCTAGCGTGAGTTTTTCTAACACGTTTTGGATAAGACGATTGCTTCTATTTTGATACAAAATCAATTAAATCATGAAGCGCTTTTTCCTCATCTTCACCATCTGCAATCATATTGATGGTCTCACCGGGTGAAACGGCCAGACTCATCAATCCCATTATACTCTTGGCATTTACCCGCTTCCCGTCTTTCTCAATAAACAAATGTGCTGCATAGCGGTTTGCTTCCTGAACAAATTGTGCTGCCGGCCGTGACTGTAGCCCTGTCTCAAGTTTTACTTCTATCGATTTTTCAATCAAAAATCTCATCCCCTCTACCAGCTTTATTGAAATCGTTTTCAAAATATTTGTGAAAAACAGCAGTACCTGGTACATGTCTGCTGTCATTATAACACTATTTCGTTAAATTTTTGCCATTTTGTCATGATAGTGAGTTTCATATATGGAGAAAATGAGCGATTACTCATTTTGTTGGATTAACCTGTCTTCATGCAATTTTTCGGCAAACTCATCTATCTTTTTTAGACGATGGTTTATGCCCGATTTGGATATTTTACCCCCTGAAACCAGCTCACCCAATTCTTTTAGCGAGATATCCTGATGCTGAACACGTAATGCGGCCACTTCACGCAACTTTTCGGGCAGTGCCTCCAGACCGACCGTCTCTTCAATCAGTTTGATGTTTTCAATCTGGCGAAATGCAGCGCCAATCGTTTTATTCATATTGGCTGTTTCGCAATTGACAAGCCGGTTCACTGAATTGCGCATATCCCGGACAATTCTAACATCCTCAAACTTAAAGACGGCGTTATGTGCTCCAATAATACTTAAAAAGTCCGTTATTTTCTCAGCTTCTTTCAAATAGGTAATATAACCTGTTTTACGTTCAAGATGTCTTGCTTTAAGATCAAATTCGTTCAACAGTTCACACAAGGAATCATTGTGATCCTGATACGAATTGAAAATTTCCAGATGATACGATGATGTTTCCGGATTATTGATTGAACCGCCTGCCAGGAAAGCCCCTCTTAAATACGAGCGTTTACAGCAATCCTTAGCATAATAATGCTCAGGTATCGTTCGTATGATGCTCGAATTCCGGACAATATGCAAATCAGCAAGTAAATCCTGAACATCCTCTTTGATCCGGACAATGTACACATTATTTTTTTTAAGCTTCATTTTCTTCCTCACAAGCAATTCAATTGAAAAAGCATACTGCGATTTAATCAATGTATATATGCGGCGAGCAATAGCGGCGTTTTCCGTCTGAACATCCAGCGTATATTTATTTACAGACTTACTAACAACACCATTCATCCTGATCAGGGCCGCCAATTCAGCATTTTTACAGCAAGAATCCAATTCAATGCCTGTCAATTCTTTTTTTATTTCCGATGCAAAAGACATTTCTGACACCTCCTTGTTCAGCCGTCAAGTGCAGTCTAAACTGTCGGATCGATCAGCGAATAGAGCAAATTCGCTATTTTTTTTGTATCATGACGCAATGTCGTCCGTGAGGAATCAATGATATCACCTTCAATAATCTGAAGCCCCATTCCAAGCAATCGCTCTGTGTCATAAATAACTGGTGACGCGTTTTCCTCAGCATATATCTGGCGAACGTGCGGACTGATTGGTTCGTTATGTACGACAACCGAATCAATGCAATTTCCGCCAATATGGTTGCGGATTGCTTGCACGTGATCTGATGCGGTATATCCCGTTGTCTCCCCTGCTTGAGTCATAACATTGCAAACATAGACCACATTAGCTTTGGTTTCACTTAACGCCACATCAATGTGCGGAATAATCATATTAGGAAGAATACTTGTATATAAACTCCCGGGAGAAACAACAACCAGGTCTGCATTTTTAATCGCGTCAACCGCATTTGGAAGCGGTTCAACCGGCTGTGGACTCAAGTAAACCTTTTCGATTTTTTTGTTTACAAGCGGAATATTGGATTCACCTGATATAATCGAGCCATCCGCCATCTTCGCATGCAGGGACATGTTGTCATTAGATATCGGATAAATTTCACCTTTGACGTTCAGTACGCGGGAAATTTCCTGTATACCGGTAAAAAAGTTTCCGGTAACAGATGTCATGGCTGCCAGCAGCAAATTGCCCATCGAATGACCGGAAAGACCGTTACCAACTGCAAACCGGTGTTGGAATAATTCCAACAGCATCGGCTCAGCATCTGATAGAGCCGCAATGACATTCCGTATATCGCCTGGGGCCGGAATCGCCATTTCATTCCTCAGACGGCCTGTGCTGCCGCCATCATCCGCTACTGTCACCAGTGCGGTCAAGTCGATCGGCAAATCCTTCAGGCCCCGTAAGAGTACTGGCATCCCTGTACCACCACCAATGACTACAACACTCGGTTGTTTCCTGTTGTCCATATTAATGACCCTTTCTTTTATCAATATCACGATGGCTGACATGTGTCATATAATGCACTGAAAGCTGTTTTGCGAAATATTCAGCAATGGCTACCGAGCGATGTTGGCCGCCGGTGCAGCCAATTCCTATAACGAGCTGCGATTTACCTTCTCTTTTATATTGAGGCAGCATAAACTGCAATAAATCAAGTACTTTTTCATTAAACTTCTGTGTGTCAGACCATTTAAAAACATAAGAAGAGACTTCTGAATTTAGTCCGGTCAACGGCTGCATATGTGATACATAATGCGGATTCGGCAAAAAACGGACATCAAAAAGCAAATCAGCATCAATCGGAATGCCATACTTATATCCGAACGACACCATGTGTACCGAAAAGATATCCCGCTCGTCTTCTGTGTAGGCCTTCAGGATTTTTTCCCTTAATTCTCTCGGCTTTAAATCGGTCGTATCAATAATTCGCTGTGCCCGGCCTCTTAATTCATCGAGAATTTTCCGTTCCTGATGAATGCCGTTCAGAGGCAGTCCTTCTGTAGCCAATGGGTGTGTCCGTCGTGTTTCTTTATACCTCGTCACCAATTCTTCATCTTTGGCATCAAGAAAGAGAATATGTTCATTTAGCCAGTTTTCTTCACCTAATATATCTAACGCATCAAATAACGAATCAAAAAATTCTCTGCCGCGTAAATCCATCACCAATGCCACATTTTTAATATTGTTTTGTGAGTCTTTCATAAGCTCCAAAAACTTCGGCAGTAATGCAGGCGGCAAGTTATCAACACAGTAATAGCCAAGATCCTCAAAACTTTGAACGGCAACTGTTTTTCCCGCCCCTGACATTCCGGTAATAATGACCAGCTTTGTTTCCTGTTCATTGTTCGACACAATACATTTCTCCTCTTCAGGGACTCGGTGGGTCCAAACGATATTTAATCAGATCGTGATCTTCAGTATATGAAAACGACCCATACAACATTTTATCGGAAACCAGTACGTGTTCAAAAATTTTTCTGTCGCCCTCTGCCATTGGCAACGTGTGTATAGCATCGTGCGTGATCCACTCCAGTTCACCTTCGCGACAATAATTGGTTAATGATCCGGTATAGGATCGACAAAGAAATGTAAACATCATCCATTCCTGTACGAGTGTTTGCCCATTGTAAATTAAGAATGTAAAGATACCGCCAAGCACCGGATCATTCAATTCCAATTCTGTTTCCTCACGATATTCACGCACTGCAGACTCTTTAATAGTTTCCCCTTGTTCCATTTTACCACCGGGAATAGCGTACCAACCTCGGCGTGGTTTTTTCAGTAATAAAACATGATCTTCTTTTAACAATATGCAATTGGTTATACGTTGCATTCATGCTTCACTTCTTTCTCTCAGACCGTTCAAGCTACAAACCTGCCTGAAAACAGCCTCCCTTAGAAAAACTAAGATCCAGCCCCGTCTTATAGCGTGTGCCGGAGATTTTCTGAGAAGGTCATCCATCTCAAGTTATAAAAAACAATGACCTTGTTTATATTATACACTGAATTCAATACTGCCAACAACCATACAGATTGACGGTTGTTCGACATTAATGGACAAACAACGGGAAAGCCATTTTATAAAAAACCAAAAAAAATGCAGGTGTAGAAATCACCTGCGAAAAAACTAATTTATTATTAAAAGGGGGTCAATTAGTTAATTATATTATACCCCATAAATGTTTCGTGCGTGTTACAGCAGCATTAAAAAGTAATGACTTTTGTGAAGCCGGCTTAAACATGACTGTTATGAAGATTTCGCCGTTTTCATTTCTTCCTGAAGATCTTCAATATATTTTTGAGCTGACTCAGCAGCAATGCTTCCATCGCCGGTTGCTGTCACAATTTGTCGCAGTGTCGTATCGCGAATATCACCTGCTGCAAAAATACCCGGAATTGACGTTTCCATGTTTGCCTTTGTCGGAATATAGCCTTCATCGTTAGTAATATCGAGTGATTTAAAAGGCTCATTCAACGGTAGCATGCCAATATAGATAAATACACCATCGACCGGGTACTCGTATTCTTCGCCGGTTTTATTGTTGTATAAAGAAACCGCGCTGACTTTACCGTCCGGACCATTAATGGTTCTCGCTTCAGTATTCCAGATAAAATTAATCTTATCGTTATCAAAGGCACGATCCTGCAGTATCTTCTGTGCACGCAGTTTATCACGGCGGTGCACAATCGTTACGTTATCAGCAAAACGGGTTAAATACATGCCTTCTTCAACGGCAGAGTCGCCGCCGCCGACTACAATTAGATTTTTCTCTTTAAAGAATGCACCATCACATACAGCGCAATACGAAACGCCTCGTCCGCCCAATTCTTCTTCGCCGGGTACGCCAAGTTTCTTGTACTGGGCCCCGGTCGTAATAATCAGTGCTCGGGTATTATATTGCTTTTTTCCTGCAAAAACGGTTTTATACTCGCCATGGTCTTCTACCCCTTTGATGTCGCCATAGGCATATTCAGCTCCAAACTTCTTGGCATGTTCAAACATTTTATTGGATAAATCCGGACCTGAAATGTACTCATAACCAGGGTAGTTTTCCACATCTTCCGTATTGGCTACCTGACCGCCCGGAATACCTCGTTCAATCATCAAAGTATCAAGATTTGCACGAGATGCGTAAACCGCCGCAGTCATGCCGGCAGGGCCAGCACCAGCAATAATAACATCATACATACGTTCTTCGGCCATGTTATCAGCCCTTTCCTTACTATTATCTTTAAACCACATTTATCGTAATAAATTTCCCCCGAATAGTCTAACTTAATGCTCAGGGTTCTGCGGGCCGGCGTCACGTCTCTTTCCAGGGACTTTCCTCATCCGCAAGAACCGGATGTTTTTTACACCCTTCTTCCCACAGCGAAAGAGCTTTGGAAGGTCTGCCAAGTTTGTAAGCCGCAATGCTGTACCATTTATAATAAGCCGAGTGATTGTTCACCTGCTGTTTGACAAGATTGCAAAACCGGCCATACGCCTGCTCATAAACACCAGTAGCCGCAAGTGTTACAGCAATTCGCAATTTCTGCTGTTCATGAATCGGGTATACATTTAGTAATGCCTTTATATGCCTTTTATATTCCTTTATCCTTCCAGTTTCATAATAAAACATGGCCAGGTTGCTATGACTGTGCAATGAATTAGGCTGCTCTTGCAACAAATCCAGCTCCTTGCTAATTGCTTCCTCAGTGGAGCCGGAAAAAAATAAGGCATATGTATAATCGTGTATCATCACTTTATAGTTCGGAAATAGCGTCATCATTTCTTCAAACAACATGAGTGCTTTATCCCATTCTTTGCTTTCCAAGTGGTGGAATAGCTTTTCCTGGTAGACAATCAGTTCGTCCTCTTCTTCAAATTCCCATTCATCACTTTCTTCATTATCATTATGCATTAAATCCAGTAAATGTTCTGCATCTTCGCGAAATTCGCCGTGTTTCTGCTTATCCAAATATAATTCAGCATTTTTTTTGGCGTCATGCACCAGACCCAAGTGTGCATAATTGTTTGCAAGCAAATAATAACAATCTGTGTATTGATCGGTTGTATTCTGCAGCACTTCATGCAGCAGTTGATTTGCAGCATGATAAGCACCAATCTCAGTATAAACGATTGATATCTGACATTGATACAACGGATTGTCCGGATCGGCCTCAATAGCCTTGCGCAGCCATTTTATCGCAATATCATATTTTTGTTTTTCAAACGCTTCGACACCTTTCGTAAAATAAAAATCACCATCGGGAATATAGGGGATAATATTCTCCTTTTTTCCTTGTGCATTATGGTTTGATTGCAACATACAATCCCCCTTCATGTCGAATCTTATCGAACAAAGTATATCACAGTTAATATGAGAATAATACCTAAATTCGTGGATAATAAAAGCTACTTTTTCATTATTGCAGTGACGAGGCCAGTTTCTCGGGCTGATGTTGGCGGAACAAATTTTGTTCCGCCAACATCAGCAGTAGATTAGAAAAACCGGGCAAAGTGCGGCCCAGTCCTTTTTTCTATCTTCGTTAGAGAAAATCCGATAATTTGTATTTTTTGTATTCCTGTCCATGTATGCCTTTATAATATGCCGGATACATCTCTC
>NZ_BMNQ01000039.1 GCF_014646635.1 Lentibacillus kapialis | reverse complement strand
ATGGCTTTCTTGCCAAAAAATCCATTCAGGGGTTGATGGCCCTTTCGTCAAAACAAACGTTCCGACGAATGGCCGCTTACCTCTGACATCTTTGTCATACTGGTTGTTTCGTTCAGTTTTCAAGGAGCAAATTTTACGTCGTCTTTTTGACAGCGACTTAATTAATATACCATCTTTCACAGTTGAAGTCAACAACTTTTTTAATTCCAGTTGTTTTGTTTTCGGTTGAAGTTGCGTTTGTTTTTGCAACGATTAATAATGTACCACGTTTATTCCCTTGAATCAATAGCAAATAAACAAAAAAATAATTGGATATTTCATCCAGTTTTAACAAGAACATATGATTCGCCGTTTAATTTAGCATAAACAGTATATTTGGCTGACCCCACTACAGCACCTTAATCATATTAAAGGGTGAAGCGGGGCCAGAGCCAGCAATTATACAATGACAAGTTTGTTGTTTGCTGCCATTAAAACATAGATAGCAAAACGAATTGTTATACATACTATTTATTACGCATTTGCGGGAATAGCAGTACATCCCGTATAGAAGGGGAATTAGTCAGGAGCATTACCAGCCGGTCTATTCCTATACCGAGTCCACCTGTAGGCGGCATGCCATATTCCAATGCTTCCAGAAAGTCTTCGTCCATTAAGTGTGCCTCATCATTCCCGGCATCTCGTTCTCTCACCTGAGCTTCAAACCGTTCACGCTGATCAATCGGATCATTTAATTCGCTAAAGGCATTCGCATGTTCACGGCCGACTATGAACAATTCGAAACGGTCTGTAAACCTGTCATCCTCTTCGTTGCGCTTGGCAAGCGGGGATATTTCTACCGGGTGGCCAAAAATGAACGTTGGTTGTACCAGGGATTCTTCAACTTTTTGTTCAAAAAATTCGTTGAGAATATGACCATATGTCATGTTATCTTCAACCGCAACACCGTTTTCTTTGGCTAGTTCCATTGCTTGTTCATCACTCATCTCAGGCCAAAAGTCAACGCCGGTATAGTCTTTGACGGCATCAACAATATGCATTCGTCGCCATACGGGCTCCAGGTTTATTTCGTTATCACCATAGTGAATCGTCATACTGCCAAGCACTTCATCCGCTATATGGGAAATAAGACTTTCCGTCAGCGTCATGATGTCATGAAAATCTGCATAAGCTTCATACAGTTCCATCATGGTAAATTCCGGGTTGTGACGTGTAGATACACCCTCATTTCGGAAAACACGTCCTATTTCATAAACTTTCTCCATACCCCCGACAATTAACCGTTTCAAATGCAGTTCAATCGCAATCCGCATATACAACGGGGTCTCCAGTGCATTATGATATGTTTCAAATGGCCGTGCAGCCGCACCTCCCGGAATACCGTGCATCATCGGGGTTTCCACTTCCAGAAACCCTTGTCCATCCAGATGGCGGCGCATTGATTGAATGATCTTACTGCGTAAAATAAATGTTTCTTTGCTGTCCGGGTTGGTGATCAAATCCAGATAGCGCTGACGATAGCGTTGCTCGACGTCTTTCAGGCCATGATATTTCTCAGGCAATGGACGCAATGACTTGGTTAATAGAGTAAACGTCATGGCTTTTACCGACAATTCGCCAACTTTTGTCTTGAACATCACACCTGACACACCAACAATGTCACCCATATCAGCAGACTGAAAAATTTCGTAAGCTTCGTCACCGATCATATCTTTTCGGACATATATTTGAATCTGGCCACTCAAGTCCTGCACGTGGGCAAATCCTGCTTTTCCTTTGCCGCGTTTTGTCATGACACGGCCTGCAATGGTCACATTATCTTCCTTTTGCTCCAATTCTTCTTTGGAGAACTGATCATACATACTGTTTAGATCAGTTGCATAATGCGTTCTGTTAAATTTCCCGCCGAACGGATTCACATCTTTTTCATGATAAAAATCAAGTTTTTCGCGCCGTACCCGCATATGATCATTTAATTCTTCTGTCACATTAATCACTCCATTTAATACGGCCGGCTCCGTTTTTTTTAAAAGAACCTGCCGTTCAGTAATAAGCAGTCCTGTTTTTTACCACGAATCAGGAAAGAAACTATTCTTTCTCATTGCCCACAGTCGTTTCATCCTGCAACTCACCTTTTGAAACACGCAATTGGTCAGCTATCTGCTGCAGCAATTCATCCGAAGCTTGCCGCTTCCCGCGTTCGACATCACCAAGGTTAATAACAGGCATATCCAATTGTTTTGCCAGTCCAGCCTGTGTATATCCCTTTAGCTTGCGGAATGCCTTTATTCTTCTGCCAAGTCTATGTCTGTCCATCGTTGTACATCCTTTAGGTCGCTTTCAGGAAGTGTTTTTATATAATCCGCCGCATATTTATGATCCGCTGCCGGGATAGCCAAATTGGGGGCAATTTCATCAAGCGGGATAAGCACAAAAGCTCGCTCATGCATACGTGGATGCGGAAGGATTAATCGTTCTGTTTCTCTATTTTCCTGATTGTATATCAAAATGTCAAGGTCGATTGTGCGCGGCCCAAAGCGGATTTTCCGCCGTCTGTTCAACTGTTTCTCGATATCTTGACAGACATCCAGTAGCTCCAGCGGCAAAAGGGAGGTTTCCAATTCAATAACCATATTCAAAAAATCTGCCTGTTCTATATAGCCGACGGGCGCTGTCTTATAAACGGATGATTTTTTAATGATGGTAATCTGGCGATGGCTTTCCAATGCTTCCAAGGCTTTTGCCAGGTATTTGTTCCGCGGTTCAATGTTTGACCCCAGGGCAAGGTAAATATTTTTCATGCTTGTCGCTCCCGAGAGATTTCCACGCCAACAGACTGATAATGACCCTGTATCGGCGGGTCAGGTTTGGTCACCCTTAATCTGCATGCTTCGAGCAAGTCAAAAGCGCGAAACAGTTCATCCGCGATGTCCTCAGCTATTGCCTCCACCAAGTTTTTCGGTTTGCCTTCCACAATGTCTTTGACAACATTGTAAACCTTACTATAATCAATGGAATCATTCATATTGTCCGAACGGCTTGATGTTTTCAAATCAAGCATCAATTCAACATCAACATAGAATCGCTGCCCAAGTACGTTCTCTTCCGAAAATAAACCATGATACCCATAGAATGCCATCTGATTCAGCAAAATTTTATCCAAGGCCCTCAACCCCTCTCTTACCTAACATTGTGTCCATCATTTTCGCCAGTTCGGTGTGCACTTTCACATTATGCACCCGAACAATCTGGACACCTTTTGTGATGCCCAGACATGTTGTTGCCCCCGTTCCATTATCCCGCTCATTAGCCGGAACATCCAGAATTTTGCCGATAAAAGATTTGCGTGAGGCACCCAGCAAGATAGGATGATTCAGTTCATGAAATTCTTCCAAATGATTCATAACCGTCAGATTATCAGCTGATGTTTTGGCAAATCCGATGCCGGGATCAAGCACGATATTCTCCGGTGCAATGCCTGCCCCCACGGCAATATCGACGCTTTTCTGCAGGTCCTGTTTCATATCAGGAATTAATGAGGTATAGTTTCTGTTTGTGCGGTTATGCATTAAAATAATCGGTATGTTGTAGTCAGCGGCAACATGCGCTATGTCAGGTTCCCGCTTGGCACCCCACACATCATTGATAATCTCAGCACCTGCGTCAACTGCTTGTCTTGCTGTCTCGGCTTTATATGTGTCGACAGAAATCGGAATCGTGATATTCTCCTTAACTGCCCGAATCACCGGCAAAATGCGATTGATTTCTTCTTCCTTGGAGATGGGTTCGTGATCCGGCCGGGTAGACTCTCCGCCGATATCAATCATATCAGCACCCTCTTCCTCCATTAAAATGGCCTGCTTAACTGCACGTTCAACCGTTGTGAAACTGCCGCCATCTGAAAATGAATCAGGTGTTACGTTCAGTATTCCCATAATATGTGTCCGTTCATCTAATTGAAATGTTCTGGAATCAGTCATTAATTTCATCCTGTACCTTCTTTCAAATTACGAATCACTTCTAAAACATCATTCACATCGTACCACACCATTAAAAAAAGGACTAGCACCAAAAAGTATCAGGTGCCAGCCTCAGAATTTCCTCATTTATTTCTCATCATATTGGTAGAGTGGTGTAGACAGGTAGCGCTCACCATTATCCGGAATGATCGCGAGCACTTTTTTACCTTCCCCTAACTGTTTGGCAGCCTTTTTAGCCGCGGCTACAGCTGCACCAGCCGAAATACCGCCTAAGATGCCTTCCTCTCTGGCAACTTCACGGGATGTTTGGAAGGCTTCATCATTGGAAACCCGGATGACATCATCATAAAGCTTCGTATCCAGAATCTTAGGCACAAACCCCGCGCCAAGCCCCTGAATTTTATGCGGTCCTGGTGAATCCCCGGAAAGAACAGCGGAATCATCCGGTTCAACAGCATAAAGTTTCACATTTTTAAAATGATTTTTCAGAACCTTGCCGGCACCAGTGATGGTTCCGCCAGTTCCGATACCGGAAACAAACGCATCAAGCCCGTCACTCATCTGCTTCACAATTTCTTGCCCGGTTGTTCGGGCATGCACTTCCGTGTTGGCTTCGTTGTTAAACTGCTGCGGCATGAAATAGCCATTTTCTTTTTGGAGTTCTTCAGCCTTTTTAATCGCACCCTTCATAGCATCCGCCCCAGGTGTCAATACTAATTCAGCGCCGTATGCGCGCAATAAGTTACGGCGTTCCTTACTCATCGTATCAGGCATAACCAGAATTGCCTTATACCCTTTTGCAGCAGCAACCATCGCCAGGCCAATACCGGTATTCCCGCTTGTCGGCTCAATAATCGTGTCGCCTTCTTTTAACTCGCCCTCTTTTTCTGCCGCTTCAATCATCGATAAGGCAATCCGATCCTTCACAGAACTGCCCGGGTTCATGAATTCAAGTTTTAAATAAATAGCAGCACTGTCCTTCTCAGCCGAATGATTTAACTTTACAATGGGTGTTTCTCCAATGAGGTCGGTTATATTATCGGCAACTCTCATCTTAATTCCTCCCAATTCCAAGTATTTTAATAGGATTTATATTTAATGTACGTTTTAATCGAAAAAATGTCAATAAAATTTATTCGTCATAAATCCAGTTCGTCTCCAGCTCATCCCATAATACTTCGGCTGATAATGGCTGATTCATTTGATTTATCGCCAGTTCACGTTCCACATATGGTTTTATCTCGTCATAATTAAATGTGACAGAAGGGAGTTTGCGATGAAGATAAACAATTGCTATCCCGGCGTTTGTTTCAAATGGATCGCTGAATGAACGTTCCGCCATGTTTTTAATTTTATCCAAATAACCTTCAGGCCAAAATTGGCTGGTATTCACCAAAAAACCTAAATAACCGCCATTATCCCTAGTTTCCTCATCTATTGAATACTCCTGTGCCAGCAGATTGAATGATGCGCCTTCCTCAAGCTCAGATATCACTCTGGAGGCTGTCTTCATATTAGATACCACAATATGGGAAACCTGCGATGAGGCCTTAAAATCATATTGTCGCTTATAATCTTCATAATAGTTTTTGACTTTTTCATCCGGTATATCTATATCAGCTGTCAGCAAAGCTTCCAATAAGTAGCGGTATTGAATATCCTTGCGCCATTGTTCCTCTTTGTTCTTGGTCTCTTCCTTGGTCATGACACCCTGCATCGTCGTCAGCTGTGCGACTTCCCGCGCGATGATTTTATCGTCAATGGTCACGTTGTTTTCTTCAGCCAGCTGCCGTACCACACGCTGGTTCATCATGCTTTTCAGCTGCCTTTTCCCGTGACTTTCTCGTAATGTAAGCATCCATTCATTATACGAAATCGTCCCATTACCCACAGAAGCAACCGGGTCCCTCTGGTTGATTTGGTTATTATTATGATCAAGCGATACGGTCTCATCCTGTTGCCACAATATGAGAGTTGCAATATTTGTCATAATCAGAATGGCAATCATAGCCCAGAGAAGTTTTCTTTGCATCGGCTGCTCCTTTCCGCTTCAACAATTTGAGTGCGGTTTAAACAGGATCTTTCAGCTCTTTCAGCTCCTGTTCAGAAAGATGGTAAACCTCATTACAAAAATGGCATGTTGCTTCGGCTCCGTGGTCCTCGTCTATCATGCTCTGAATTTCCTCTCTGCCAAGCCCTTTAATCGCTTGTTCGATGCGTTCTTTGGAACATTTGCATTGAAAACGGACTGGCAGACGTCCATGTATCGTTATTTCTTCATTTCCAAAAAGCCGCTCAAGCATTTGTTCAGGTGTGTTTCCTTCCCGAATTAAGGTTGAGATGGCCGGAAAGTTCTGAATTTGTTCCTCTAGACGCGTGATCACCTCTTCGTCGGCACCAGGCATCACTTGGACGATAAAACCGCCGGATGCCATTATGCTAAGATCAGGATTAACTAACACCCCGGCTCCGACTGCAGAGGGAACCTGTTCAGAGTTCGCAAAGTAGTAAGTAAAGTCATCACCGATCTCGCCGGATACGATTGGAACCTGACCCGTAAAATGTTCTTTCAGGCCCAAATCTTTAACGACACTGAGGTTTCCTCCTGTACCCACTGCTCTCGCAACATCCAGCTTTCCTTTGTTATTCAAATCAAAGTCAACGTGCGGATTTGTCACATAACCACGCACATCCCCGGTTGAATCACTGTCAGTAATGATTGCACCAATTGGTCCGTCCCCTTCGAATTTTACTGTAAGCGAATCATCGCCTTTCAGCATCGCCCCCATCATCGCACTGATTGTGATTGTCCGGCCCAGGGCTGCAGAGGCAGTCGCCCAAGTATCCTGGCGTCTTCTGGCTTCTTCAACCGTATTTGTCGAGCTGATAGCGTATGCTCGAATCTTTCCGTCATATGCAGTTGCTCTTAACAGGTAATCCATCATGTTATATGCTTCATCTCCTTTAAAACTCACTATAAATCTTCCGTCTGCACATTTTGTTTGTAAATCAGATGTAGTCCTTTTAATGTTAAATACTTATCGGCATAATCAATCGTTTCAGAGGCTTTTGTGAATAACGATGCAAGGCCACCGGTAGCTATGACAATCGGTTTTGTGCCCATTTCTTGCTTCATCCGTTTGACAATCCCGTCAACCTGTGCCACATAGCCGTAAAACACACCGGACTGCATCGCATCTTCCGTGGTACGGCCGATAACACTTTCAGGAGCGTCCAATTCAATTTTTGGCAGTTTTGACGCCTTACTGTTCAATGCTTCCATGGATATCAGAATTCCTGGTGTAATCAAACCGCCATGATAAGCTTTTTCTTGATTAATGTAGCAAAAGGTCGTGGCTGTTCCAAAATCAATAATAATCAGCGGAGCTCCATATTCCTTAATGGCCCCGACTGCATTCACAATACGATCAGCACCGATTTCTTTTGGATTTGGATACGCCATCTTCAAGTAAGAATGAACAGACTCTTTACCAATGATAAGCGGCTCAAGATGAAAATATTTGGTGCACATTTTTTCGAGCGAGAACATCATCGGCGGTACGACAGATGAAATGATTACCCCACTTATATCCGAAAACGAAAGATCCTCATGTTCCAGCAGTGTTTTAACAAGAACAGCATAATCATCCTCCGTTTTATGCCGATCCGTCTTAATGCGCCACTCGTGGATTAATGATTCGTCCTTAAAAACTCCCAGAACCGTATTTGTATTTCCTGCATCGAGCACAAAAAGCATTGATAACCAAACCTTCCTGTATTCCTTTTCTATCTTTTCACTATATCATAAAGTGAAACTTCATTCAGTGGGGACGTTTTTTCCCACTGAATGTTAGTTGAACAAATCAGGCATTTAGGGACAGTTATGCGACGTAGTTTGGCGGATTACTGTCCTTTAAATGCGTGGAAAAGTGAAACTTCATTCAGTGGGGACGTTTTTTCCCACTGAATGTTAGTTGAACAAATCAGGCATTTAGGGACAGTTATGCGACGTAGTTTGGCGGATTACTGTCCTTTAAATGCATGGAAAAGTGAAACTTCATTCAGTGGGGACGTTTTTTCCCCACTGAATGTTAGTTGAACAAATCAGGCATTTAGGGACAGTTATGCGACGTAGTTTGGCGGATTACTGTCCTTTAAATGCGTGGAAAAGTGAAACTTCATTCAGTGGGGACGTTTTTTCCCTCCTCCCCATTGTCTATCCGAAAACAAAAATCAGCCTCTCACTTTCATGAGAGGCTGCCAATTTTTACTTTATTCCTTTTTATCATCCGAATCAGAGGAAGAATCTTGTTTGTCGTTCTTTTCTTTCCTCTTTTCCTCTAACTCTTTTTCCGCCCGGCTCTTCGCTTCATCATACGATTCCGGCTCAGATTCTTTATCATGCTTCGACTGAATGTTCACCTTGACATCTTCATTATCGCCAGCATCTTCTGAAGTTGTCTTTCCGCTTTGCTTATCATCTTCTTCAGGCTCAGGAAGCACACCATCTTCAAACAATGATTTAATCTGTTTTCTTTCCAACGTTTCAACATCAAGCAATGTTTGAGCCATCAATTCCAGCTTATCCTTGTTCTCAGTAAGTATCCTCTTGGCACGATCATAGCAGTAATTGATAAAGCTTTGCATTTCTTTATCGATTTCATATGCAATCGTATCACTGTAATTTTGATCGTTTTGGATATCACGGCCAAGAAATACTTCCCCGCCGCCGCTTGTAAACTGCAGCGGACCAATTTTATCACTCATGCCGTATTCCGTGATCATCTTGCGTACAATGTTGGTCGCCTGCTGAAAGTCATTATGAGCTCCTGTACTCACTTCACCGAACATCACTTCTTCAGCGACTCGGCCGCCCAATAATCCAGTAACTTTATCGAAAAGTTCCGGTTTGGTTATGAAAGACCGGTCTTCTTTTGGCAACTGAATGGCATAACCGCCTGCCTGACCGCGCGGAACAATCGTCACTTTATGAACTTCATCCGCATTCTCCAGTACCAGGCCAATAATGGTATGCCCGCTTTCATGGTGGGCAACAATGTCGCGTTCCTTCTTGGAAATAACTTTACTCCTCTTGGCAGGTCCAACAATAACCCGATCAATGGCTTCGTCCACATCTTCCATGCCGATTTTATCTTTATCAAAGCGCGCGGCAACAAGCGCCGCTTCATTCAGCAGATTCTCCAAGTCAGCACCGGTGAATCCCGGTGTACGACGTGCAATCGTCTCGAGATCAATCGTATTATCAAAAGGTTTATCCCGTGCATGCACTTCCAACACTTCTTCACGGCCTTTGACATCCGGACGGTTAACCGTAATCTGGCGGTCAAAACGTCCCGGACGCAAGAGAGCAGGGTCAAGAATATCCGGACGGTTTGTTGCAGCAATGATAATAATACCTTCATTGATACCAAACCCATCCATTTCAACGAGTAATTGGTTCAATGTTTGCTCGCGTTCATCGTGTCCGCCGCCTAAACCGGCACCGCGCTGGCGACCGACAGCATCGATTTCATCGATGAAGATGATACATGGCGAGTTTTTCTTGGCATTCTCAAATAAATCACGCACACGGGATGCACCTACACCTACAAACATCTCCACGAAATCCGAACCACTGATTGAGAAGAAGGGTGTACCTGCTTCCCCCGCAACGGCACGCGCCAATAATGTTTTACCTGTTCCCGGAGGTCCTACAAGGAGCACCCCTTTAGGGATCTTAGCCCCAACTGATGAAAACTTGCGAGGATCCTTCAGAAAATCAACGACTTCCACGAGTTCCTGTTTCTCTTCGTCTGCTCCGGCAACATCTTTAAATCGAACTTTTTTATTATCTTCACTGACCATTTTCGCCTTATTTTTGCCAAAGTTCATGACACGGCCACCGCCGCCTCCTTGAGCCTGGCTTAAAATAAAGAAGAAAAACAGTCCTAATATAAGAAATGGTATGATAGTTGTCAGAAAGGTTACCCAGCCGCTTGGTTGTTCCTCTTCTGCTACCTTAAACGTACTTTGACCATCAGCCTGTTTTCTAATTTCCGAAATAATATCCGTGGTGTCGGGAACTTGTGCGACGAATTGTTCGCCCTCACCCGTTTCACCGGTGATGCGCATGATGCCGTTAGCCGGCTGCATGGTCATCTTATCGATTTGCCCTTCCTTTAATGTGTCCATGAATTCCTGCACATCATATTGTTCTCTTTGCTCATTTTGTCCATTAAATACTCCTATGACGCCTATGACGACCAGAAATATTAGCAGATAGAATATAACATTTCTAAATATCCGGTTCATTCCTTACCTCCTCCAAGCGGGAAAACTACAAACAATAGTACCATATGAAAAAGTAGCGATACAACTAATTGTGCTTACAATTTCTTTAATAAGTTTACCGCGATTCCTGCCATCTTTTCACGAAAAGAATGGGGTTATGACATCTTTGTGAACGTTTCGATATTTAGTCTATTCACGATCCGCCATAAACTTCCGGCTTCAACACCCCGATATATGGTAGATTACGGTATCGTTCTTCATAATCTAAACCGTAACCGACGACAAATTCATTTAGCACTTCAAATCCAACAGTATCCGCCTTAATATGTGATGTGCGTCCGGACGGTTTATCCAGCAGTGTTACAATTTTAATGGAATTGGCTTTACGGTACTTAAATAAATCAACCAGGTAACTAAGTGTTAAGCCACTGTCGATGATATCCTCGATAATTAATAAATCACGTCCCTCAACTTTTGTGTCCAAGTCTTTTACAATCTTCACTTCACCGGAGGAACGCATTTTACCACCGTAGCTAGAGACATCCATAAAATCCATCTCCAGGTATGTATGAATACGGCGCAATACGTCAGACATGAATGGCAAAGCGCCCTTCAGAACACCGATCGCCAAAGGAAATTTTCCATCGTATTCCGTTGTCAGCTGTTCTCCGATTTCTGTACACTTTGCAGCGATTTCCTCTTCCGTGATTAATATTTTTTCAATATCATTGTGCATGCTGCTCCTCCTATTTTATACATCGCTATGCTTAAAGCTTAACTGAATATACGTACCGGTGTCGGCTTGTTTCGGGGGTAATCCTTTTTTTAAACCCGCTAACCACAGAACGTTATCATTATTATCCGTTATAACGGGCCACGTATCCCTTGTATGTAATGGAATTTTAGCGTCAATAAAAATATCTTTAACTTTTTTGCTTCCGTTCAGTCCTTTCCATCGCAGTCGATCGCCGGGTTTTCGTGTCCTGATATGCAGGGGCAGGGCAACCGCTTCTTGATCACATACATAAATAAAGTCATCTTTCATGCGGGGCCTTCCCGTGATTTCCGCAGACAACGTCATCCCGTCAGGCAGTACTGTTTCGCCGGGAAGCTCGATCATCATATGGTAGAAAAACGAGCTGTTCTGTTCGTTTTTGAAGTAAAAAGCCATATGCTGATAAGACCTCTCCAATTTCAAACACTCGGGAAAGTCGATTCGGGTACTGCCATGGTTCGCATTAAGCATCGTTAAAAACTGTTCCTCATGTACATATGAAATTTTTTTGGGAATGTCATTGTACAGATAGTTCAATATTAGATGAAAGACTCGCCTTTGTAAAGAACGCGGATAAGAAAGAAACGTTTGGATATTTAAATGAACGACAGTATTCTGATCATCAAATATAACCGTCTGTTTTGCCATCTTTTCAGCTTCCTGTTCCAGAAACTTCTCATCTTCCTGCAGTGAACAGCTTAAATGACGGGTGGTCTGATGAAGATTCGGATTCTTATCTTTAAGCAATGGCAGCACCTTGTTGCGGAAATAATTTCGTGTATAGGTCAATTCGTTATTCGACGGATCTCTCCTTGGTATAATAGCGTGTTCCCGGCAATAATGTTCGATGGATTCTTTTGTAACACATAAAAAAGGCCGGATAATCTTTCCGGATGCAAAGTCCCGCTCAAGCGGCATGCCCCTCAATGATTTTGCGCTGGCTGAATTGACAAGCCCCATCACCATCGTCTCAGTCTGATCATCACCGTGATGTCCAAGTGCCAGGCAGTCTGCGCCGTACAGCATCATTTGATCGCCGAAAAATTGATAGCGCAGATCTCTAGCTGCAACCTGTGTCCCCATTTTCCATTCTTGTTTGTAGGCCGGCACATCCAATGACGTTCCAATAAACATAATGTCCCGTTCCCGACAAAACGCCTTGACATACTCAAGATCTTCTAGCGATTCCTCACTACGAAGCTGATGGTCGACAGAAATGGCCATCAAACGTAAATGCCATTCCTCCCGAAGATTCCAAAAAAAATGAAGCAATGCCATGGAATCCGGACCACCCGAGACAGCAACCATTATTGTTGAGTGTTCTTTTATCAATTGATGACGCTTAATAAATGCGCGAACTATGTTTTCCATTGCCATTCCTTCCCAATCAGGAAAAACTTCTTATTTATCCTCTTTTATTCTATCATAATTCCATTCCGTGACAAAGCTCCAGGATACCTCTAAAACGTTATGGCAGTATCAGCGACGAAAGGTAATAAAATAGGGCAGTCAGAATTATCCCTCCCCCCTCTATCAACGGTGACCCGGCATCATGAATGGATCTCCTGCGGCGGCCTGATCTGCCCTTGTGTTTTGCGGCATTCATCGCATTCAGTAAGTCATGCCGCATCTCATCGCTTGACTGATAGCCACCTAAAAGTGCTTTTTTAAGGCACTCCCTGTAGTTGCGTAACTGCCCGACATCGTTCAATTTCTTCAAAAGAGTCGCCTTAGGATTGGCTCCTTTTTCAAACCGCTTTGGGTAATATATATTTAAAAACACCATCACTAATGCAAACAAATCATAGCTTGGTTCAGCCTTTCTGGAACCAAGTCCCCAGTAGCCCCGGTCATAGAACTCCGTATATTCCTTAATCGCCCTGCCGATTTGGGTTGTACCTCCGACATCGATCCAGCGTACTTTTGGTGGATGTGGGAGAACGATAAGATTGTCGGACTTAAAATCCCCGAATACCCAGCCGGCCTGGTGCAATTGTTTTAAATCATCAAGTAATTGCAGCATAAAAACAGACGTCCATTCATGTCCGTGCCTGCTGATGAAGCGACTTAGGGGCTCGCCCTCCAGGTATTCCATCACATAAAATGAACACTTGCTGCTGGAGGATACTTCCCAGTCATCTACATCGAGCAAAGAAGGCCCAAGACGACTGCCTTGGACCTTCTCCAACGATTTCAGAACATTTACCTCAACCGTCATAGATGTTGCTTTATCACTGATTTTCAGGGCGCCATATTGGCCGTTCCATTCACATAAGTAGACCGTACCAATCGCACCTTGACCGAGTCTTCTTTTTATGACATATCGGTTCCGGTGCCATTTTCCTTGAATAACTGTTCCCGGTCTTATATTAATACTCTGCTTCTTCCACGCTTGGTCCATCTTCATCCCTCAAATTTTTTAATAACCCTTTTTTGCCAAACTGATACATCGCTTCCCGGATTGCCGGACCGGTTGGTGTGATACCACCGCTTGTCAGTTTGGGAAAGACCGTGGAGATTGAATCAAGCTTAGGAGACCAATCCAATACTTTTTCAATCGCCTTCTTTCTTCCGGGAAAATTGAAAATGCAGAACCGGTTGCGTCCAATACGAGCATTCAAGCTGATTGACAAATCAACCAGTGCCTCCTTCACAGTTGGCAGTTTATCATGCATGCTTGCACTCGTATCTGTCAGAACAAGCACTTCCAGATCACATGTCTCACCCATATCTTCCACAACTTCCATGATTTCGCCGCGCTTTTCCGGTTCAATCTCTTCCAGGCTCTGATTATCTCCAAGAATCTGTTTCAATTCCTGATTGACAAACCCTTGCAATGTTTGAGTCATTGCCTGCTTTGTAACAGTTTGAACGGTTTGTGAAAGTGCCTGTTTATATACTAGCTGGCTGACTCCGGCACCCGATAGTGCAATATCCTCAACTTCTTGCAGCCCTTGGGGATCTTCAGTCTGATCATCGTCCAGAATTCCGATAACATTAACGGTTATTCCCTGCTGCCTGCATATCGCAGCTGTCACCGCCGGGTCTTCACCTTTGTTTGAACAGCCATCCGTAATGAGTAAAATTTGTTTGAGTGTCCCTTTTTTCACCAGACAAACCTCCCTTATATCCATTACCATCATCGCCATAAATGCTGGCCGATATACGTGGGAGTTGACGGCTATACAAAAGGATCGGTTCATTTACTGTGCCTGGTCTTTATAAATGGGAATCGATGTCCATTGCGGCGCGTTTTTCGTCACCTTAGCAACAACTACTGTCATGTCATCCTCAATCGCACCACCCCTTGTACGAATAACTTCTTCCAATATTAAGTCGGCCATTTCCTGCGGGTCGTCTGTCTGCATATTTCGGATTTTGCGTTTTAGCCACATATCAATATTTTCAATATGCTTAGGCCCGTCCAGGATACCATCGCTCATCATGATTAAAATATCTTCTGATCTCAATTGCTCACCGACGATGTCCACATCAAATTCCTGAATGATTCCCATCGGCAGATTACTTGCCTCGACCTTTATGATTTCATCTCCCCGTTTAATCAGACTTGGGGTGGATCCGATTTTCAGGAATTTAACGGACGCGTTGTGTAAATTAATAACAGCAAGATCAAGTGTCGCATACATCTCATCGGTTGTTCTTAATGACAGGATGGAATTGATTGACTTGATCGCAACACTCTCCGGTATCCCTGTCTGCAAAATCTGCTGCAAAAGCCGTAGTGTTTCTTCACTTTCCTCGTTGGCGCGACTCCCATTACCCATTCCATCACTGATGGCCATGGCATATTTACCTTCTCCCAGTTCAATCGTACGAAAACTGTCACCTGATACAAGTCCACCTCCTTTTGCTGCATTGGCAACCCCTGTATCAACGACATATTCTTTTGCTGAACCGAATACAAGCTGGCAATATCCGTTAGGAAATGGCGACACGTCTTCCTTTTTCACGATAATCATTTCATTGAGAATATCGGATAAGACCGGCGCAATCAGTTTTGACCCTTCACCGTGATAATCATAAAAGGACAGCGTCATTTCTAAATCGATATTTCCTTTTTCCAGCCGGTAGATATCAAGCTTTTCCAGCGCAATGCCCATATTCGACAACGTATCGATGATTTCCATTTCCTGTTTCTCGTGATGCTCCCGTTCTTTCAAGATCTCATTTGCAAAATCATCCATCACTTCAGAAACACCCTGCAGCTGGTCTGCAACAAAACGTTTGCTATCCAATACTTGTTTCTTCAACTTCTTATTCGCTTCAAAAATTGAAATTTCATCTTTCATCGTATCCATCACTTTCTTGTTTTTGACACAATGGTTTTCAAAATCACGAACCGATTTGTAATTCGGTTCTTTTCCGTTTGCCAGATCACTCTTTAAGTTCTCCATTAATGAATAGGTTTTGTCAAACTGCTGTTCCCAGCATCGTTCTTTCATAAAACAGGTCTGGCAGGTTTTTTCGGTCACCTGGCTTAGAAAGTAATCTGTCTCGCGTTTGTCATTCACGCTGTCTTCATTCATTTCCTCCACTGATGAAAAACTCTTAGACAATGCTTCAAAAACATCGGAAAATTGTTCAACACGTTTAGCTGTTACATTGCGCACTTTCTGCAAGTATTGCTCCTGTTCATTAGAGTGTTCCTCTGTCCCTGGAATATAACGGGACAGTTTTTTTATCCATCCCGGAGGTGTAATCAGAAACAAAGCAATGGCGACCGATGTTTCCGTAAGTGATGGGATAACCCCTGCCACATTAGCATAAATTGCAATCAGAAACGTCCCGACCAACAACCCGATACTGACACCAACTTTATTCCCCTCCTTGAGAAGACCGCCAAGCAGTCCTGAAAAAGCCAGCAAACTCATCTGATAAAGGTTAGCAACATTGGCCAGTGACAATATAAGCCCTGCCACAACGCCAACAGTAGACCCCATGGCGGCGCCCCCGACAAACGAGAGTAGCAGTACAAAATACCGGGAGAAAATTTGTTCAATCGAGGCATTATAGACTTCCCAGCCAATTGTTCCTGTAAGAATCGACGCTAGGAGTATAATCAGACAAACAATCTCCTCATTTTTTAATGTGGGTTTAAAACGTTGTGGTGATAATAATGGAATACTCTGCATAAAGATTAATACCAGGACGGTCCCCAGCACACCTTCTACCAATAGCAGCATCCATTCATAAGACGACAGCTGTCCCCAAATCGAATAAATAAACAATCGCGGAGCTAACGTTGAAAAGAAAACAAAAATAGGTATCAATACTTGTTGTCTGCTGACATTCTTAAAAATTCCCGCCATAAAAATAAACAAAGTCATCGCCAGAGTAATAAATAGTCCATGCGTGACAGAATAACTGAATGCTCCTGCAAATACAGCGATCATCACCTTTGCGGCTTTTCTCCTATGTATAAGCCAGATACCGGCTAAAAAAGCAACCGCAAACGGAGAAACTACGGATAGAATGACAGCTCGTCCAAGCAAAAAACCGACAAGAAAAAATAGCCATCCTTTCTCCAACAGCAACGTTTTCAATTGTACGGACAATCTGAAGCGTAGTTTTTCCGGCAGCCCTTGGTTAACACCAAATGCTTTGGTTTCCGCCCGTGAAATCGAATTCATCATAGAATACCACTCCCTCTTGCCAAACATTAAATCACATTATGCATTCTTTTTTTGTCAAAACAACAGAGCGGTTTCAAAAAATCGTTCGACTGGTTTCTAAATGGACAAGCTATTTTCTACAACAGATTCCGTATTCTGTTTAGTGGTGTCACCTTTTTGTCATTATTTTCCTGAAGTCCTTTACTAAGGCAGAAGCAGACGGTATAAAAGTCAATAAGCAGGCCAATTTCCATGCAGGCTTCCGTTTCGATGTTAAAATTTCTGTTGACACATAGGTGTTGCTGTTGTATTATATTTTTTGTGACTGAATTTGGCGGCGTAGCTCAGCTGGCGAGAGCGTACGGTTCATACCCGTAAGGTCGTGGGTTCGATCCCCTCCGCCGCTATTACAAAATAAAAATGATATACTTTCTGATCTCACGAAAAAGCAGGTGCCGCAATTGTGTATGCAGCACCTGCCTTTGTATTTATCGAGAATTTATCCCGCATGTAACGGTCAGTAACTTGCACATTATGACCCTTGATTAATCTTGATGATCAATTCCGTCAACCGGCATCCAGTGGGGGAACAGTCACCACTGATTGAAGTTTTGCTTTATCATCAATTTTTCATAGACAGCAAACAGCTATCCCCTTTTAGCACCTCGACCTCCGCGTTTGGATTCCGTGTGCTTTTTCAAAGAGGCTAAGCGCTCATCCGAATCCTTAAGAAATTTATTCATTTTCGATTCAAAGGATTCCGTCCGTTGACGACTCCGCTGACGTGGCGGTCTCTCCTTAGCTTTTTTGATGGAAAGTCCAATCTTACCATCCTTTTCGACATTAAGCACCTTGACCGTTACCTCGTCACCCACGCTCAGATGATCATTAATGTCTTTCACATAGTTGTCGGCAACCTCACTAATATGGACAAGGCCTGTTTTTCCTTCCTCAATTTCTACAAAGGCTCCAAAATTAGTGATACCGGTCACCTTTCCCTGCAGCTTGCTGCCTACTTCGATTGACATAAAGAAAGTGCTCCTCCTTAAAGTTTTAAAAAAATATACTTCTTATATATTATAGCCAGTATTGCAAAAGCGTGTCAATAAGAGGGTTTTTCATCAGGAATATTAAAAATTAATTCGCCTTTTTTTGAGAAAAAGTAGTTGGTCCGTGCAATATCCAGTACATATTCCTCATCGTTCAGCAAGTTAATTTCTTCCTTCAGATTATTTTCCTTCTTTTCAAGAGCGGTCATCTCGCTCTGGAGTTGTTCATACTGCTCTTTTTTCTCCGCTTGAAGTGCCCGCTGATTAAAATGATAAGAAGCCAGACTGCCAAAAGCGATGACCACTACGATTAAAAATAAAACCAGGCGGCGCCTAAGACGTTGTTTCTTTCGTTTCTGTCTTTCTATGTAGGCATCATACTGCTGCATATAATTCGAATCTAGTCGTGTCACGTTTTTTTCCTTTAAAGGCACAGGCATCTACCTCCTCTTAGTGATGAGATTATGAAACCATTTCTTAATTGTATTCTCTATTGTACTATAAAACCCTGCTATTTTGTGTAACTTTTTTTGGATTGATTGAGGAAACATTTTATATATCGCCCGGAAGAGCCAGAATATCGGGGACCAAACAACGTTTAGGGAGTACCGTAACACCGTCAGCAGTATTTTTAATGTGACTATAATAACCGTCAGCGTCGATTGAAAGATAAATTTAACCGGCGCAATTATAATGACTCTGACCATCTTCTCCACGAATTGATAAACTTGCGTCATGATTCTAATCAAATGCTCAAGAACCGTCTTATATGTTTTAGCAACTAGAGCCTGGTATATGGCAAAACCCAGCAGAACAGCTGCAAACACATAGAAGCGCAATTCTCCACTATTCACTTGGAATAAAACGTAGTATAACAGCAGCGTCTGTGTCAGCCAAAAACTGATTTCCATAAAGTATTTTAAAAATACACGACGATTCCAACTGATAGACAGACGTCGGAAGGTATCGCACGCAATTCCCAGATAAAACCCCCCGGCTATCATAGAAAGCATCGTCATAAACTGGACTTCGAGCGTCATTTGAATAGCTTGCTAAAGAATCCTTTAGCTTTCTCCTGGTGATGTTC
This sequence comes from Lentibacillus kapialis, assembly GCF_014646635.1. GTDB lineage: Bacteria > Bacillota > Bacilli > Bacillales > Amphibacillaceae > Lentibacillus > Lentibacillus kapialis. The sequence continues at coordinate 14,974 of NZ_BMNQ01000039.1, read as the reverse complement.
ATCAACATAGGAAAGCTCGTACACTTTGCCCTTAATGGTGACAAGTCCGTCACTCACATCAAGGTTTTTCAGTTGCAGATTTTGCCCACGGATAATCAAATAGCCCATGACCGTTTCCAGCAGGAATTCCTCGTTGTCGAAACTATCGACTTCCTTTACGCCGGTTATCTCCAAATCTTTTCGGTTATTAACTGTTACAGTATGCTCCTGCACCGTCCGATTAACGGGTTGCTGTTCATAATAATTCATACACTTCACCCTCCTTATCACTACCACTGTATGATAAGAAGGACAAGTATAGAACTTCCCTAATTCAATTCCTCCTCACTGACCACTTTATATAAGTTGTCAGCTTCTTCTTTTTTCGCAGCTTCTTTTAATGACGTCACTTGAAGTGTTACTATTTTCTGGCCGTATCTGATCACCATTTCGTCACCGACCGACAAAACCGTTGACGCCTTGGCAGGATTGCCATTAACGGTAATGCGTCCCTGACCGGCAATTTCTTTTGCCAATGTCCGGCGTTTAATCAGTCTGGATACTTTTAAAAATTTATCAAGTCGCAACTCTATCACTCTTTTCCTTTTGCCTGATTCCAATAATAATTCAGTTCTTTCAAGGGTGTCTCCCTGATGCTTTTCCCTTCTGCTTCCAATTGTTTTTCAATATACGAAAAACGGGACATGAACTTCCGGTTCGTCTGATTTAGTGCGATTTCCGGATTTACTTTATAATACCGTGATATATTGGCTAACACAAACAATACATCGCCAAGTTCGCTTTCTAATTCCTGCTGACCGTATGTGTGGAGAGTCTCCTTCACTTCATCTAATTCTTCCTCAAGTTTTTTCCATATATCCTGGGGATTATCCCAGCCAAATCCGACTTTTGCTGCTTTTTCCTGCAGTTTAAATGCCTTGGCTAATCCCGGCAATCCTATTGGTATACCGTCCAACAGCGATGCTCGCTTATTACCTTTTTCCTCCTGCTTCAGTACATCCCACGTATTGTGAACGTCATCAATGGTATCAGCCGATTGACCTTTAAATACATGCGGGTGCCGATGGATCATCTTATCCGTAATTGAACGAATGACATCATCAATGGTGAAGTAGCCGTTATCTTCCCCGATCTGACTATGGAGCACCACCTGCAGCAGCACGTCACCCAATTCTTCAACAATACCGTCGTCATCCTGTTCATCAATTGCCTCAATTAATTCAAAAGCCTCTTCAATGGCATATTCCCGCAGTGTTTCATGCGTCTGCACCCGGTCCCATGGGCAGCCATCAGGGGATCTTAATGCAGCAATAACTTCGCGCAGACGTATGAATGTGTGATGGAGCATCCCATCCGGCACTGCAGGAACATATACGGACATAAGATTGTTCACGTTGGGAATAACATGATCCAGTTCTTCCAAATGAATATCGGTTATTTTTTCCTGACCGGTGCCAACTGCTTCAGCAATTTTTACCGGATAATCTGGCGGCAGATCTTCAAGCAGTTCCAGTTTAATATTTGATGCGACAAAGCGGTCATACACTTGACTGAACACAATATGGTGGCGATAATTCAATTGACTGCGTTCAAATGCAGTCCCATCAATAAATTGAAAACCATCAATCGGATCAATTTTCAGTGACGTGAACAACGCATCAAGATAACTGTGACCGCCGATGATGTCAACCAACACATCACCCTGATCCAACAATAGCTGTACCGTTTTTTCGGCAAGCATTGGGTGACCGGGCACCGCATAAATGATGGAAGTGTTTCGTGCTTTTTCCAGGAGTGTATCAGCAATCTGCCGATACACACTTTCAAACTGATCTGTTTTTTCATAAATGTGATCAAAAGATGTAAAGGTAACGCCTTCCTCTGCTAATTGTGTGATCACCGGGTGATCGGTCGTACGGACATATAGCGATGTATTCTGACTTACTAATTTCTTATAAATACCGAGTGTCAATTGGTCCAAGTCGCCGGCACCAAGCCCGATAATTTCAATTGTATGACGCATTAAAGATCCCTCTCTTTATGTATTCGTGTCAACACTCCAGCAAACGGAAACATGGACAATTCCTTTTTTGTAAATACCCCTAGCCGCAGCAGCAATACCAGATAGACGGTCGCTCCGGCAGTTGAAATGAATAGCACATAGAATAATAAACTGGCTCTGGATGCGACCGGTTCAAATAGATAGTCCATCCCGGCTAAAAAAACAGCCATTCCGGTTAAAGCTATAACAATCGCACTCCAATTCAAATGGTTTAGCAAATTAAGTGCAGGTAACTTTCGTTTTAATGCTATGATTATCATGACAACAAAAGCAGCTAATCCAAACACCGTTGCCACCGCACTGCCGGTTATTCCGAATAGCGGTACCAACACTTGATTGCCCGTCCATTTCAAAAAAAAGGCAATCAGCACAAACCCTGCTGTCCGCTTTATATATCCCATTCCCTGCAAGATGGAGGCTGCTGTTATGCCGACAGAACTTAGTAAAATGGCGACAACCAATATTCTCAAGCTTCCCGTTCCAGCATCATTCTGAAACAAGAGTGCGTTTGCTTCCGGGAAAATCAACACCAATCCAACTGTTGCTCCAACCGCCAAATAAAAACTGGTATGCAAGGCGCTTCGGATAGAATCATCAAAGGGGCTGCTTCTATTAATTTTTTTCCCTGATAGTGCGGGCACTAGTGCCAGTGCAAATGATGACCCCAGAACCGTTCCGAGCTGAATAAGCGGCTGACCACGATCAAATACGCCCTTAGCAACCTTTGCTTCACGTTTGGATAACCCAAATTCCTGTAACCCTGGAATAAGTGTGAATGTATCGGCGAATTGAATAATAATCAGAACCATGTGATTCAATGCTGCAGCGATACCTAAAACAAGCACTGTTTTTACATAATACTTCCAAGGGATCACCAATTGCTGTTTTTTCGATGATCTGTGCCGACACACGAAAGTCAAAAGAACAGCAATTCCCATCAAAGCACCTATGATCGAAGCTATAACAGCAGCCTGTCCAATGGTGTATAAATCTTCCGGATGTGTATAAACCCATATGGAAGCCGCAACAATCAAAATAACACGCGTCAGTTGTTCACCTATTTGAGAATACGCAGTTGGTTTCATAAACTGTCTGTTTTGAAATACACCACGTAATACGGCTGAAAAGGGAATCAGTAAGAAGGTAAAAGCTGTCAGTTCATAAGTTCTTGTCAGTCCGATGTCCCCTGCCCATACAGCCATTTCCTCTGCATTGAAAAACATAAACAGAAAAATGCTTCCCATCATCAGCAGCATGACCAGAAACACCGGGAGGTAGAAAGATCTTAGTGAAACCCCTTTCCCTTGTTCTTTAAAGTCAGCTCCCATTTTTGATATAGCAGAAGGAAAACCATATAAAGCCACAATCATAGCAATAGCAAGAAACGGGTATACTTGCTGATAAATATAAAAGCCCATATCCCCTGTCAGGTTCTGGAGTGGTACCCGGTATCCGGCACTCAGCAGTTTACTGAGAAAACCTGCCAATGTTAGCAGAAGAGCACCTTTTACCAGTTTGTTATGCGCATTTTCATCCATCATAAACGCCTTTCCATAAAACATTTGGACTTATATTATAACATAAGAAAAAAGCGCCTCATTTTTAAAAAATAATGGCACTTTTTCCGATTGAATGAGTATGGTACTTAAGAAAACGCGGTCAATTGTTATTCCATCTGCTTTGCCAAAAAACTTGAAGCTGTTTGGACCGATTTTTTCTCGACGTCACTCAGTTTTTGGCCATCTTTTGAAAACAACATGACGCATCCGATCGGATCGCCACTGGCAATAATCGGACTGATGCAATACGAATCAAGCTGTTCTTCCTGCCCCTTAATAAGCTCGACTGTCGCAGGTTCCGTTTCATAGTCCATCGTGCGATCCTCCATCGTCTTGTCCGGCTGTGCGCCAATGCTCTTATTTAAGTATTCCTTTTTAGACTCGCCTGCCACAGCAATAACTTCATCACGATCGCATATGAGAACCGGACAATTGAGCGAGTCAAACAATGCTTCTGCATACTCGTTTGCAAAAGAACTCAACTCGCTTATCGGGGAATACTTCTTTAAAATAACTTCACCTTCCCGGTCGACAAATATTTCTAATGGATCTCCCTCGCGAATACGCAACGTTCTTCTGATTTCCTTTGGGATGACTACCCTTCCTAAATCATCAATACGGCGTACAATTCCTGTTGCCTTCATGTTAGGAAGCCCTCACTTTCTATGATGAATGTTCCTGGTGCACATGTTTTCAAACGTTACCTTCATGAGAAAAAAACACCAGTTGTGAGTTTAGTATGAAGCATCTTTAAAGAACTATACATCTTGTGAACGCGAGATTATGCTTTTTTTATTTTACAGTTCCTATGCATTAGATTCCTCTCTATCAACATCAGAAAGCTGGTTGATAAAGTTCTCAAGTCTTTCATACCGCTGATGCTGTGTATCTTGACGCCATTTATACATAATCTTCAGCTTATTGCCTGCCGTTCCAAGTTGAACTTCCCGCCCAAACTGGTTGGCCAGCGTAAATAATTTTGAACCGTCAACTTGCTGACTACGGTTTTGACTGACAATCACTTCAATTTTCTTCGGCTTCTCGCTGATTGATTCAACTCGCTGATATTTTGCCTGTCTTTTCAACGAGGATACAACGAACAGATTTGCTACTTCTTCCGGGTAATCACCAAAACGATCGATTAATTCATCGCGGAGATCTGTCATACCTTCAGACGATGTAATCGATTGAAACTGTTTATACATATCAATCTTTTGCTTTTCATCGTCAATATACGTATCCGGTATATAGGCCTCGAGAGATAATGATAACTCCGGTTCCAGTGTCTCGATTTCATCGAGTTCCTTTCCTGATTTGCGAGCTTCAATGGCATCTTTAAGCATTTGTGAATACATATCAAACCCGACAGAGTCGATGAATCCGTGCTGCTGTGAACCAAGCAGATTACCTGCACCTCTAATGGACAAGTCGCGCATAGCAATTTTAAAGCCTGATCCAAGTTCAGTGAACTCTTTAATCGCCTCAAGGCGCTTTTCTGCCACTTCACTTAGCACTTTATCTTTGTGATAAGTGAAATAGGCATAAGCCACACGATTGGAGCGGCCGACTCTTCCCCTTAATTGATAAAGTTGACTGAGGCCCATACGGTCTGCCTGGTTAACGATTAATGTGTTGACATTCGGTATATCGACACCCGTTTCAATGATGGTTGTACTGACAAGGACATCATATTCACCTTCCAGAAACGCAAAAACGACATTCTCAAGTTCAGTTTCATTCATCTGACCATGGGCGACAGCTATTCGTGCATCTCCGACGAGCATGCCGAGGTCTCTTGCTACTTTATCGATATTTTCCACCCGATTATGAAGAAAAAACACCTGACCGCCGCGGGCCATTTCGCGTTCAACAGCCTCCCTTACAAATACAGGATTGTACTCCATTACATATGTCTGGATTGGGAAACGGTTTTCAGGCGGGGTTTCAATAACAGACAAATCCCTGACACCGAGCATCGACATGTGCAATGTTCTTGGAATTGGGGTTGCAGTCAATGTCAACACATCGACATTTGATTTCAGTCGTTTGATTTTTTCTTTATGCTTAACACCAAATCGCTGTTCTTCATCCACCACTAAAAGACCTAAGTCATGATAGGTCACATCTTTTGATAATAAGCGGTGAGTCCCAATAACTATATCGATCGTTCCCTTACGAAGCCCTTCGATTGTTTCATTTTGCTGTTTACGCGTTCGGAATCTGCTCAGCATGCCAATCTCAACTGCCTGGTTCTGGAACCTTTCCTGGATCGTTTCAAAATGCTGTTGGGCCAGAATCGTAGTCGGAACAAGAATGGCCACTTGCTTCCCGTCCGCCACTGCCTTAAATGCAGCACGGATGGCCACCTCGGTTTTGCCATACCCGACATCGCCGCAAAGTAGACGATCCATGGGGCGTTCTTTTTCCATGTCGGCTTTAATCTCAGCAATACAACGCAACTGATCTTCTGTTTCCTCATATGGAAATGTGGCTTCAAACTCATTCTGTAATTCCGTTTCCTCACTGAACGCATATCCTTTCCGGGATTCCCGTTCAGCGTACAGTTTGATAAGATCATCCGCAATATCTTCCACACTAGACTGTACTTTTCGTTTAACTTTTGCCCATTCGCTGCCGCCCAGTTTATACAGTTTCGGCTCTTTGCCTTCTGAAGCGACATATTTCTGGACCAGATCGATCTGATCAATCGGCACATACAACTTATCATCGCCGGAATACTTGATAAGCATAAAATCCTTGTGCAATCCATTCATTTCCAGTGTTTCGATTCCCAGATACTTGCCAATCCCATGATGCGCATGAACAACATAATCGCCCACTTTTAATTCCTGATAGTTTTTAATGCGTTCTGCATTGGAAATTTTTTGTTTTTTACGCGGACGTTTGGTCTTCTTTTTGAAAAGTTCATTTTCGGTGATCAGCACAAGTTTGTGCATCGGGAATTCAATACCGTTGCTGATCTCACCAACCGTTATCGTAGGTCTTTGTACAGGCAGCTCAAGCTGGTTTGCTACATTCGCTTCAATTGAATAATCCATGAATATGGATTGTATCTTTTCAGCCCGCTCGTCATTCGGTGCCAAAATAACGACCGAATAGTCACCTTTCTCCCAACGTTTTAATTCATTTTTCAATAAGTGCATCTGACCATGAAACTCCTGCATGGCCCTTGTCGATAAATTAACGATGTTTTGCGGCTGTGTATTCGGAATATGACGCAGGAATACAGACATATAAATGCGTTGATGTGCCATTTTATCCCACACTGAATTCCAGTCATATGAGAAGTGACTGTTTCGAACCATCTTGTTGGCTTCCAGCAGACTGCTGTACCATTCAGCCTCTTCCGCATCAAGATTAGTTACGGTTTCCTGAATTCTGCTCATTTCATCCAGGATGAGCAATCCATGAGACGGCAAATAATCTAGTAAACTAGCCGGATTATTATAAAGGAAACCGATGTATTTGTACATTTCCTGAAAATGTTCCAAGTTCTTCAAACGTTCGATGTCACTTTCAATCGTCTCAGCCAATGTTTCCTTTGCTTCCTGGGAGTTCACTTTTTTCAGCGACTCAGCTAATGCTGCCTCAAGACGTTGTGCAGCTGTCAGTCTATCTTCTTCTGTCAGCAGCATTTCCGTGGCCGGTCCGATTGTGACAGCTGTCTGCTTATCCAAAGAGCGTTGGCTCTCTGCATCAAAAAAACGGATCGAATCAATCTCATCATCAAACAGTTCAATACGTACAGGATTTGTCTCCGTAACAGGATAAACATCAATGATACCGCCGCGCACGCTGAATTCACCCGGAGCGGTAACCATTGAAGCTCGTTCATATCCCATGTCAATGAGTGATGACAGATATGCATCCAGATCAATTTGTTTGCCGGTTTGAAAGTAAAGCTGATAACGGGCCCAATAATCTGTCGGAGGCAGTATCCGTTTTAACGCAGCTGCCGGTGCAATCAGGATTCCCGATTGTTTGTGTGACCATTCAGTTAATGCCTCGATGCGCTGTGCTTTAAGTTCAGGGCTTGCAACGGCAATTTCCGAGGCAATCAGTTCGTTGACAGGATATAAATGAACATGTTCCTCACCTGTGAATGCTGTCAGATCATCATACATTTGCTGCGCTTGTGCAAGGTGATGCGTAACAAGTAAAACCGGCTTTTGAAATGATTCATAGACAATGGACGCAAAAAGGCTCCGCGCAGCCCCCGAAAGACCGGCAATCAGTTGTTCTTTCATCCCGTCTGATATCCCATTTATAACGGACGATATATCTTCATGCGATTGTAAAAAATCATGGATTCCCTTCATTTTCCCCCACCTGTTAACGTGCAAAAATGCCTTGATTACCATCAATCAGCAAATAACCAAAGCCTTTTTACTTTAATATATTGTATTATTGTATGAAATAGTCCAGTTCATGATATTGCGGAATACTTCCTAAGGACTCTTCACAACTTTCACATATGGACTTTATTTTTATATCACCATTTGCTTCATAACTAATCATATCACGTTTTTCCTCAGATGATAACTGATCCAGTCCCAGCATTGATGTATCGACCATTTGCTGATCCAGTTTGCCGATCCTCTGGCCGCAATGTCTGCATTCATAGACGATTGCCATAACATACCTCCTCGAATAAACAAAAGGTATCCTAAAGTTTATCCGAAAAGCACAAATTTATACTTATATGCTAGCTCAAATAGGCCGATAGCATCACTATATCGTTATCAACGAAACACTTGTGAACCCATCAACTGTTAAAGTCATTCATAACTTCGGCAAACGGTTTCTGCATCCATGCTTCACAAGCATCAGCGCTTTTTACGATACTAGATCTGACATGTTCCTGCTGCGCTTTCGAAAATGGTTTTAATACGTAATCCACTACAGGCATAGAAGTATCCGGTCTGCCGATGCCGATACGCAAACGGTTGAATTCTTTTGTACCGACATGGTCGATTATCGAACGAATGCCATTATGGCCGCCATGTCCTCCTTTTTGACGCAGACGGATTTTCCCTGCCGGCAGATCAAGGTCATCAAAAATAACCAAAATATCTTCCGGCGTCATTTGATAAAAGCTCATTAACGGGCGGATCGACTCACCGGAAAGATTCATAAAAGTCTGCGGCTGCAGCAGCAGGACTTTCTGACCATCAATTGATTCCAAAGTGGACTTGCCGTTAAATTTATCTTTTTTCAACTTCCAATTATAACGTCCGGCCAACTCATCAATGACCATGAATCCGACATTGTGGCGGGTTTTAGCATATTTTTTTCCTGGATTGCCCAAACCTACGATACATTTCATTTTGCTACTTCCTTTTGACATATTTTCTTACGCTTATTGCTTGTTGACTGAATGAAACAAAACCCTCCTAATAATTTGCTGACTAGGAGGGTTCGTATTTACTTGGTTAGTATATTATTCATTTTTGTCCTCATCTTGGTCATCTTCAGCATCAACCAACTCAGGCTCTGCATCTTCGTCTGTCTCTTCTGCCTCGATATCATCCATAGTGTCCGGCGGCACAACAGTAGCCACTGTCGTATCCGGCTCTTCGGTTATTTCATAGCGGTCTGCTTTTGGAAGATCATCAACCGTTATAGTATCACCAATCGTCAGCTGATTGACATCAACGTTAATGCTTTCCGGAATGTCCGCCGGTTTAGCACGTACCTGCAATTCATATAACGGTTGCTGCAGGACACCGCCTTCTTTCACTCCGGCCGGCTCCCCATCCAATATCAAGGATACTGATACGTCCATCTCCTCTTCCATATTGACGATATAGAAATCGGCATGAATCAACTCATCTTTCATTGGATCCGTCTGATATTCGTGAAGCATGACATCAACGGGCTTATCATCCTCTACATCAAGTGAGATGATAGCGTTCCTTCCTTCGTCACGTACAGTTTTAACTAATTCAATGCTATTGACGGAAATAGCCTTGGACTCTTTATCCTTACCATATACAACTGATGGGACGTCTCCGTTCAATCTAATCTGCTTTGTAGCAGATTTCTTCAAGTTGTCGCGTTTAGCCGCTTTTAATTTTACTGCCATCCTTATCACCCTCCGTTATTTCAAAACCTGTTTTTACTCAGGTTTTTATGGCAAATTCTTTTTTCAATAACGTTTCTATTAAAACATAATTCAACGCTTTACACAAAATCCATTGACTATACCTGTGGCTTAGTCGAACAAAATACTGACCGACTTAAGTTCATGAACCCGAGTGATTGCTTCACCAATCAATGGTGCAACAGACAGTTCCGTAACTTTGTCGCTCTTCATATCGTCGGTGAGCGGAATCGAATTGGTGACAACCAATTCCTTGATTTTAGAATCGTTTATGCGCTGAAGTGCAGGTCCTGATAAAACTGGATGCGTACAGCATGCATAAACTTCTTTCGCACCATTTTCAACCAATGCATCAGCAGCTGCTGTAATCGTACCTGCTGTATCAATAATATCATCGATAAGAATGGCTGTCTTGCCTTCAATATTGCCGACGATATTCATCACTTCTGAAACATTCGGACGCGGACGGCGTTTATCAATGATGCCGATTGGGGCTTTGAGATAATCCGCCATCTTTCTTGCCCGGGTCACACCGCCATGGTCTGGTGAAACAACGATAATATCTTCAAATTCCATTTTCTCAAAATGATTAGCCAACAGCGGCACACCCTGCAAGTGATCAATTGGCACATTGAAGAACCCTTGGATTTGCGGTGCATGCAGATCAAGAGTGATCACCCTGTCGGCACCGGCTGTCTCCAGAAGATCGGCTACAAGCTTAGACGTTATCGGTTCTCTTGAACGTGCTTTTCGGTCCTGTCTTGCGTAGCCGTAATATGGCATGACAATATTGATCGATTTGGCGGAGGCGCGCTTTAAAGCATCAATCATAATCAACAGTTCCATCATATGCTGATTAACCGGTGATGAAGTCGATTGAATCACATACACATCGTGACCGCGGACGCTCTCCTCAATATTAATCTGAATTTCTCCGTCACTGAATGCGGATACTGTACACTCTCCCAATGTTGTCCCGATATGGTCTGCAATATCCTGAGCAAGCTTTCGATTTGAGTTGAGTGAAAACACCTTCAACATTGGATCTTTATAGCCAGATGCCATGTAATTTGCCCTCCATTATTCCTTTTTTTGATTTCTGATCCGTGATGCATAACCTTCTTTGTTTGCTTGTCTTGCCCTGGCAATTGATAATGCATTACCGGGAACATCCTTCGTGATTGTGGAACCTGCAGCAACATAGGAACCTTCTCCAATAGTTACCGGTGCAACCAAATTGGAATTACAGCCGATAAATGCATCATCTTCAACCGTAGTCATATATTTATTCTTCCCGTCATAATTAACCGTAATCGTCCCACAGCCAATATTTACATTGCTTCCAACTTCAGCATCACCGATATAGCTTAAGTGAGAGACTTTACTTCTATCACCTAACGATGACTTTTTAACTTCAACAAAGTTTCCAATCTTCGCTTCATCACCAATGGATGCTTCCGGCCGTATATGCGAGTAAGGGCCAATTTGCACCCGGTCGCCTAAATGGCTGTTTTTGGCAACACTTTGTTTGATAATAGCTCCTTCGCCGACATAGCAATGATCAATTTCCGAATGCGGCCCAATTTCAGCACCTGCTTTAATCGACGTTTTTCCTTTAATGATAGAGCCTGGCTGGATTAAAACATCCTGTTCAATAATAACATCCGGACTGATATATGTGTTATCCGGGTCTATCAGTGTGACACCATTGCGCATATGTTTTTCATTGATACGCTTTTTAAGCGTTTTTTCGGCATGAGCAAGTGCTACACGGTCATTGATGCCCAGCGTTTCTTCAAAATCGGATGTTTGAAACGCACTTACCTTTTCATCCCGGCTTTGCAGGATTTCGATGACATCTGGCAAATAATACTCACCTTGTACATTATCGTTCGATACATGCTGCAGTGCTTCGAAAAGCTCTTTATTATCGAAACAATAAGTCCCTGTATTGATTTCATCCACCAGAAGTTCTGTATCTTTTGCATCTTTATGTTCAACGATCCGTTCCACTTCATTTCGATCATTGCGTATAACCCTGCCATAACCTGTAGGATTCGGGGCTTTTGCAGTTAAGATCGTGGCCTTGGCACCTTGCTGTTCATGATAATCAAAAAGTGCCTGATACGTTTCGCTGGTGATTAACGGGGTATCCCCACACACTACAATTGTCGTACCATCTTCATTTTTTAGTAATTTTTCTGCCTGTAATACAGCATGGCCCGTTCCTAATTGATCTTCCTGTAAAACCATTTCGCTTTCGTTACCAATATGTTCGGCCACTTTCTCCGCACCATGACCTGCGATGGTTATCATTTTATCAAGATTCATGGGATTTAATTGTTCGATTACGTGCTGCACCATCGGACGACCCATAACCGGATGAAGTACTTTATACAGCTTTGACTTCATTCGGGTCCCTTTTCCTGCAGCAAGAATCACAGCATAGCGTTTCGGTTTTGCCATGAGGAAGCCTCCATTTCATTTATCCATTATGAATATATCTTAAAAAAGCGTTATTTTCAACAGATAAAGCGAAACTTCATACAACGGCCCCCTGAATGTCAATTGAGCAAAAGGGAAATAAAAAAGAAGGGCTAACCCACTGCAGATTAGTCCTCCTGTTTATGATAGATTTAGGATGCCCCGGCTTCCTCGTAGTTTTCCGATGCTTCTCCAGCACGATGATATTCTTCTAATACCGCATCCTGAATCTTACCGCGAGTATTAGAATTAATAGGATGGGCAATATCCCTGAATTCACCATCAGGAGTACGTTTGGAAGGCATAGCCACAAATAGCCCATTGTTGCCATCGATCACACGAATATCGTGGACCACAAATTCCTCATCCATCGTAATGGATGCAATTGCTCGCATTCTCCCCTCTGTGTTCACGCGGCGTAATCTAACGTCAGTAACTTCCATGATGTTTCACCACCTTTTCCCTTTTGAACTTATTACCATTATTCAACAAAATGATAAGAATTCCTGCCTATTTGGCAAAAAAATTTTAGAAAATATTGCCTTTTTTCAAAAAGGGAAAATGCCTGCGCTGAACGCAAATCAGACGAAATTTCCATGGCGAACTTCAATGGTCTTTTGCTTCATATTCACATTTTTGATTTTAACCAAGGACGTGAAACTGTCCACCTCACGCTCGTCTTCCTCATCGTCTGCTTCGGCCAGTACTCCGATTGCTTGCACCTTTGCATTGAATTCTCCCAGCAAACTTGTCATTCCATTAATCGTCCCGCCTGCTTTCATGAAGTCATCGATGATACACACATTGGCGCCATCACGTAAGCTCCTTTTCGGCAGCACCATTGTCTGGATTTTCCGGGATGACCCCGACACATAGTTAATGCTGACAGACGATCCCTCGGTTACTTTCGGGTCACGTCTGACAATAACGACAGGCACATTCAGGACCGAAGCTGTTGCATAAGCAAGCGGGATGCCCTTTGTAGCAACTGTCACAACGACATCAATTTCCAGATGAGAAAAAGCTGAGGCTAACACACGGCCAATCTGATTGACCATCTTCGGGTCACCTAAAATATCGCTCATATATAAATAACCGCCGGGGAGTATACGGCTGCTGTCCTGCAACGTATGGCAAAGCTCATCAATAAATTGATTACTGTTTTCCCTGGAAAAATCAGGTATAAAGCTGACTCCCCCAGAAACTCCGGAGAGGGTTTGTAAATAACCGATTCCTTCTTCCTGCATGATACGGTCTACAATCGACAGATCTTCACTGATTGATGACTTGGCTGCTTTGTATTTATCGCTGAAAGACGGCAGTGACGTATGTTCTTTAGGATTTTCTAGAAAATAATTCATTAATGATACTAATCGATCACTTCGTTTCATATAGCCACCTCGAGTTCAATATCCGAATGTTTTAGCCAAACATATCATTAATATACGTCTTTAATCAAGCGTTTAGCGTCGGTCAAGTAATTGCACAATGTGAACGTCATCGCAAAACCCCCTTAAACCGTTATAAACACGCTTCGCTTTGCTGAAGTGGCTCGCGAGACCCACAACGGTGGGACCGCTGCCACTCATAACAGCTCCATCCACCCCAGTTTGAAGCATTTTATTCTTGATTCGCTTGACTTCTGGATATAATGCAAACGTCACATCTTCCAATGAATTACCGATATGACTGCACAGTTTTCCAAAATCTTTTTCCTCCAGCGAATGAATGACCTCTTCTGTCTGCGGGTGATTAACCGCCTCCGGGATTACTTTTGGAAAAATATGCCGGGTGGATATGCCAATATTTGGTTTCGCCAGGACTACATAGCAAGACGGTGGTGAGGGTAGTACACGTACTTTTTCCCCATGACCCGACCCAATTGCAGTATTTCCATGGATACAGAAAGGAACATCAGAGCCAAGAGACGCACCAAGTTCAACCAACTCACCTAAAGATGCATCAACCGACCACATCTGGTTAAGGCCGCGTAGCACTGCAGCCGCATCACTGCTCCCGCCAGCGAGTCCTGCCGAAACAGGGATGTTTTTTTGAATAATGATGCGGACACCCTGATACAATCGGTATTTATGTTTAAAAAGGGCGGCCGCTTTATAGGCTATGTTCCGTTCATCACTGGGAACATACTGGTTGTCTGTGCAAACCTCCACTCTGTCCTTTTCAAGCGTATACAACTCGATTCGGTCAGCCAGATCTACAGTTGTCATAATCATTTCAACTTCATGAAAACCATCCTCACGTTTCCCAAGGACGTCCAGTGATAAATTAATTTTGGCCGGCGCCCGTTCAAATAAAACCATATCGATCACCCATGCTTTACGAAAACTTGGCAGTTTCGCTGGAGTTAACGCACTTTTTTAATAATATAAAAACTACAGCAAATTGTATCATATTCGCAGAACAGTGGCGAACGTTAGAGAAAGAAACCGGAAACGCCATTAATTTCCCTTGTGAATATCGAAATCAGTGATTTTTCCTACCCCTTAAACCGGATTTTAGAAAAACCGGGCAAAGTGCGGCCCGGTCTTTTTTCTATCTTCGTTAGAGAAAATCAGATAATTTATATTCCTGTCCATGTACGCCATTATAATACGCTGTATACATTTCCCCTCCACACATTTCACAGTTGAATTTTGTCTCGAGGACCCCAGCCCAAGCTCACAATTCCAGAAAGCATATAGCGGAATCAGGAACCGCCGAAGTCGGATTATCCAAACCGAGCGG
>NZ_BMNQ01000038.1 GCF_014646635.1 Lentibacillus kapialis | reverse complement strand
CCCAATGTTGATTACTATCAAAAAAGATTTGCTTCATAATATTTTTCTCCATACATTAAAGATACCACAGTAAACAACACTGTGGTAGAGCCAAAAATTTATACTTTCTTATCTTTTTAGAAAAACTCGGCATTCGCCTCGTCTTATAGCGAATGCCGAATCGTTTCTTATAAGGTCATCCATCATTTATACTTTCTGACGTTACAAGAAATGTTTCCAATTCGCGCGCTAATGCCCCGCACCGCCCTTATTATATCTTCACCTATTGAGTTGCCACAACCACAACCCCTGCAACCATTGTTCCAGCTGCAGCAATCCGTCTGGGCCCAAGCCCTTCTGAAAGCAAATAACTGCCCATGATAGTACCGATAAGTATACTGATTTCACGTACCGGTGCAACATGGCTGACAGGCGTAAATGACATGGCCGTCAATACAAGGACATAAGCAAGTTGATTGAGAATTCCAACACCAATAGCCTCTTTTTTATGTCGTTGCCATTCATGACGGACATCGTGCCATCGCCGGAACACAAATGGTGTCAAAGTAGCTGCTTGAATAATCATACTGCCATAAATCAGAACAAGCGGCTGCATCATCACAACACTGACCGCACCATTGTCCAAAAGAGTGTATGACGCAATCGCAACGCCAATGAGAAGGCCATACAAGAGCGGGACAAGTGTATCGGCTTTTTTGATTGCCTCCATGCCGCCCGTTATAACAAATATACTAAAGGTGATCAGGACGATCCCGATAACACCGGTAACTGTCAGTGTTTCACCGTAGATAAAAAAGGCCGCAACAGCTACAATCAAGGGGCCTGTTCCGCGGCAGACAGGATATATGAGAGACAGGTCCCCAATGTTGTAGCCTTTTTGCAACAATAGCGAATAAGCTAAATGAATCATGGCACTTCCGACCATGAATCCAATCTCCACCCAACCGATCTGACTATCGCGCGTAACCAAAAAGCCAATGACAAAGGGTGCATAAGCCACAATACTGACTACCATATAAAGCCATACAAACGTATACCCACCCTCTGATCGTTTAGCCAAGTAATTCCATGTGGCATGCATAAACGCAGATATGATAATGAGTGTCAGTGCGAGAAACGACATATGACACCTCCTTTCCGCGACACAACATCGCCATGACAATCAAGCGCTGGCGTACAGCTCTGTGCCAATTAAACACGCTGTCTTCTTTCCCTGCGCTTCACGATGACACTTTCCAGGGCGCCGGTTCCCATAAATACACCGCATAATATCAGGATAAAACCGGCAGCATGATTCATAGTAATCGTTTCGTTTAAAAAGATGGCCGAACCGGTGACGGCAAAAAGCGTATTCAAATTTATGAATATGGCCGATTCAGCAGGCCCGACCTTTTTAATCGCATAATTATACGTCATATGGCCAAATGCTGTTGCCAACACAGCACTGAATAGGAAAACAAAAGCTAACTTCCAGTCAACCAAATGGATAATTTCCTGAATTCCCGGCTCAAACGTCTGACTCGCCAAAAAGATAAAAACCGCACCAATCACAAGCATATAACCCGTTGCGAGCCTTGCATCAAACGTCGGTTTCAATTTACTGATCAAAACAAAACTGAAGCCTTGAACCAAAACACCTATAAATACAATAACATCACCCAGTGAAACACCTGTCAGCTCACCTGTACCGGTCATCGTCGTCACAACGACACCAACAAACCCCAGCATAAAACCGAAAACTCTCAACCACGACATACGTTGACGTAGGATGATAAATGCCATCATCACCGTGATGAGCGGATTCATCCCCAAAATCAGCGAACCATTGATACCACTCGTCATCTCCAGACCAATCGCGACAAGTGAATGATGCAACATAACATTAAAGATCGATATATAAAATATAATGAGCCACTCATGTTTATATGGCATTCTGAATATGCCCATGACAGCACAGATGATTAAGACGGCCACCCCAGCTGTCATCACGCGAAAAGCGGTCAGCAGCATCGGATCAATTGCATCCACAAGCACTTTGATTGCCGATACATTAAGTCCCCACATCAACATGACCAATAATAAAAGTATATAAATCCTGATCATAAATCTGTTCACCCAATTTCCCAAATCCGACTTAATCTACTATCATATCAAATCAGATACGACATTTCTTTTCCGCCGTCTCAAACAAATATTATCCACGCTTCTCATCACGATTATTATCGTGGTATAATAATAAGGTAACGTTAAACTTGAGGAGGAACCAAATGGCTAAACGGCTATTTCTTTTTTTACTGACAAATATTCTCGTATTAACCACAATCGTTATTGTCTGGTCCATCATTGTCACATTCACAGGTGTCAGCGGCTCATTTACCAATAGCGCTGAAGGATTGGCCGGCATTAATTACGGTTCATTAATGATATTCAGTATACTCGTAGGCTTTATCGGATCATTTCTTTCCTTAGCCGCATCACGTTTCATTGCCAAAAAAATGATGCGGGTCAAGGTGCTCGATCCGAATGGTCAATTATCGTCGCAGGAACGAGCCATTGTTGAAAAAGTCCATAAGCTCTCACGATCAGCAGGTCTGATGCACATGCCGCAAGTTGGCATTTATCAATCCCGTGAGGTAAACGCATTTGCGACAGGTCCTACCAAAAAACGATCTCTCGTTGCCGTTTCAAGCGGACTGCTGAATGAGATGGATGACGATGCAATAGAGGGAGTTATCGCCCATGAAATCACCCACGTGGCTAATGGGGATATGGTTACCATGACATTGCTGCAAGGTATCGTCAACACATTTGTTGTCTTTTTATCACGAATTGCAGCCATCCTCGTTTCACGCTTGGTGCGTTCGGAATTGGAGATGATCGTCCGTATCGCAGCGATCATTATTTTCCAGATATTGTTCTCAATACTTGGAAGCATTGTCGTAAGCGCCTATTCGCGTCATCGCGAATATCGCGCGGACCATGGAGGTGCAGACCTTGCCGGGCGCGATAAAATGGCACATGCCCTCCGCTCGCTGAAAGACCGGACAGCAGTAGCTCAAGTACATGACCGTACAGATGATGCAGCCATCCAAACGATGAAGATCAATGGAAAAAGTAAAATGGTTTCGCTTTTTTCATCGCACCCGCCTATTGACGAGCGGATTGCAAGATTGGAGCGACGTTAATATTGTAATTAGAAAACTCGGCATTCGCCTCGTCTTATAGCGAATGCCGAAGCTTTTCTTAAAAGGTCATCCATCATTTATACTTTCTGACGTTATAAAAAACGCCATGTGGCCTGTTTGGGCTTCATGGCGTTTCTTTATAGCTTTAATCAGCTTTTACCCATTGGACTCTTATCCCTTTCTGTCTTCCGACTCCCGGTTTTTCCTTTTTACCTCGTTTGTATCCGTGTCGCTATAAATATTTGTGCCGCGGCCGCCTGTCGTCTGAGCAATAAACGCCTTTGCCTCATTGTATGACATACCTGATCGCCGGCTCTGTTCCTTAATTGATTCTTCATCAGTCTGCTGATGTTTCGTCATTTAGAAACCCTCCTTTGCGCTTTTATGATTAGTTTGCACAAAAGGGATTTTTTAATGAACGATCATGTGCCATTGCAGAGCTCTTCTGTTTTGTTGCTTTTCCGTTCTGTCTTGTAACAACCATTTCTGAACTCACCAAGTCTAACCAAAAAATACGTTTACCGCTCCTTCTTTTCGGGCCGTTTGCAGACAGCTGTTAATAAACTTCGCCATTTCCTCCCGCTGCCACAATAAAAATTCCTGATTCCCTTTATTGCCGAAATCTTTAGCTTGCAACTTGCTATAAGCCGCCAGCGCCTTTTTGATCTGAATCAAAGGCAGGGTGGCCACTTCTCCTGTTCCGCTTACACCCGCATAGTACTCATTTGCGTCAAACAAATCATAAAACAACGGGGCAAGCATATCTCCCTTGGTAAAACGGATATAACCAATCTCCTGTCCCATTTCATTGTATGAACTGATATCGTGTCCCAATTATTCATCCCTCTCAAAAAGTTATTTGAATGTGTTAAATGAAAAACAGACATAGGCGGACTTTGGTGAGGCCTGATAAATGAATAGCTTTTTAATCTTAAGAAGAACAGTGGTGACTTAAGGTGAAATGAAGAAATATGCGACAAACTGTAAGAAGCGAATACGTACAGGGAAGATAAAATACAGTAAATTTCAAATCGTGAAAAACCTGGTTAGAAAAGTTTATTGGAAAAAAGGCTGTTCACCAAAATCTATGGCTGACAAATTAGATGTCATTTTAACGTAAGCAGTCGCTTCGGAAAAAACACCTGGGTGCTCGTCGTGTTGCAAGCATTTACAGTGAAGAAACACGCCTCGCAACTCGTAGCACATTCGGTGGAGTGTTGGCTCGTCGCTTTCCGTGGGCTTGTCCTCAGCCTCCTCGAAAAAAAGAAAAGCTTTTTCTGCGGGGTCTTCACACGGCGCATTCCCACAGGAGTCTCCGCGTTTTTCCTCCGCTAGCTAGTTTTATTACCATATTCACTCATTTATTTCAACCATAGATTTTGTTGTTGACCCGGAAAAAAAGAAGAATTTGTCGATGGGAAAAGCAAATTGTAGCACATAAATAATACAATACTTCAAAGTAATTGTCAAATCATTTTGAAAAATTTTCATCATGCACGCTGACGAGCACTTTATAATCAGCTTGACTGCTAATACTAAGAAGGTGAAACCTTAAAAACAGTATTCCCCAAAATAGCCGGCATGCGTTTTAATTTCCGGTTATTTAGAAAAAATCGGCATTCGCTTCATCTTATAGCGCGTGCCGAAGCTTTTTTATAAGGTCATCCATCATTTATACTTTCTGACGTTATGACAAAAAACACCCCGCCTCTTGAAGGAGCGACCTTATCATTAGCACGGGGCGACCATTCAGTCAATCCTGTTTATCCAATTTTAAAACGGCATTCCCTCATCCGGAATATATTGCTCGGTGTCTGAACATTTCTTCGTTTATTTACCGGTTTGTGCCGGTCCTGTTTTTTCCGGTTTGAGCACTTTGCCAAACTTTTCTTCATAAAGTTCACGGACCCAAACCTTCACGGGAGCTTTCCACTGCTGCTTCGGGGCCGGAATGTTTTTGATGAGGCTTTTCGGCTTCATGCCAAGTTCCTTTGCCATTTGTATATCAGCCTGATTAAGCCTGCAGCGTCTTTTTGCTTCTTTCCATGTTGCATGCTTCATATTTTTCCCCAATGATCTCAAACCCTTTCTCTTTATAAAATAATCATTAGAAAAACTCGGCATTCGCCTCGTCTTATAGCGAATGCCGAAGCTTTTCTTATAAGGTCATCCATAATTTATACTTTCTGACGTTATTATAAAAAGAATATCACGTTTTAAAATAGAGTTGAATATAAAAAGTCAGGCTCACAGTCCTGACTTTCGTTTGGTAGATGGTCTGATTATGCTTCTTTTAGTATACTAACAGGATTAAACAGCTCATAATGACGGTTTGCACTTGACACGCCCCATTCCTCAAGTCCCTGATCGACAGCTTTCATGAATGGCGCTGGGCCGCAGCAGTAAAAATCAGCATTGCTGCCGCACGCAAGAATGGATTGCAGCCATGGTAAGTCTACAAAGCCTTCCTTATCATAGTTCAGAGTTGTCCGATCATGGTCACTCGGTCGTTCATAGCATACAAACGATGACATATTTTTATTTTCAGCTACAGTTCGTTCGATGTGTTCTTTCATCGCATGCGCTGAACTATTTTGTGTCGCATGAATGAACGTTACCGGGCGTTCAGGTTCTGTTTCGGCAAGTGTATCCAGCATACCGACAACCGGCGTCATCCCGATCCCTCCGCTGAGCAATACAATGGGATCTTTCTCACTTGCAATTGTAAAGTCCCCCGCCGGTGCAGAAAATGACAGTGAATCACCTTCTGACACCTGGTCATGCAAGTAACTTGAAACAATCCCATCAGGTACATTTCCATAACCCTTTTCACGTTTAACACTTATCTTATAGAAATCTTTACCGGATGGACCGGATAGACTGTATTGCCGCATATGTGTATGTGGTTCCCCTTCAATATCAGCTTTAATCGTCAAATACTGACCCGCTTGATAAGGTGCAATCGGCCGGCCGTCTGCAGGCTTAAGACAGAACGAAACAATATCACTGGTTTCCTGGATTTTTTCAGCCACAATAAACTCACGGAATCCAATCCAGCCGCCTTTTTGCTGTTCTGTCACGTGATATTTTTTTTTTTCGATTTCGATAAACACATTGGCGATATAATCATAGGCAGCGGCCCATGCCGTAATCACATCATCTGTTGCAGCATCACCCAGAACATCCTTAACAGCCTCAATCAGCGCCTCCCCAACAATCGGATATTGCTCGGGCTTGACGCCAAGTGAAACATGTTTTTCGGCGATACGCTCGACAAGCTGATTGATATTCTCCAGACTGTCAATATTTTCTCCTGCAGCGTATACCGCATAGGCGAGCGCTTCCTGTTGAAATCCTCTTTTCTGGTTTGTCTGGTTGAATATATTACGAAGCTCGGGTACTTTTGTAAACAGCAAATCATAGAAGCGTTTTCCGATTGCCGTACTGTTTTCCTTTAAAATAGGTGCACTCGATTTAACAATTGCCAGTTTTTCTGAATCCAAACTCAATGAAATTCCCTCCAGCTAAGTTGATTAAATATGTCTCCAGGATTTAATCCTATAAACATCATGGTAAGCTTGAAAACCTCACTGAGGTGTGATGCAAATCACACTTAACTGTGTCGGTTTTGTGAAAAATATCACAGAAATTTCACTAGAAAAACGGGTAAAGTATGGCCCCCCCCTTTTCTCCCAGACATCGTCAGAGAAAAACTGATAATTTGTATTCCTATCCATGTATGCCCTGCTGGATACACCTCTCCCCCACGACGTTCACAGCTGAATTTTATCCATACCCAACGGATCCTCATTCCGCTAAATGCGCATAAATCACCCTATTTAGTGGTGTAACGGATCCTCATTCCGCTATTCAGGTAAAAACAGGGCTGAACTAGGGCGAAAAGGGGAAATAGCGGAATGAGGATCCGCCAAAGTTGAATTATCAAAACGGAAGCGGATCCTCATTCCGCTAAAAGAATCAAAGCCACCCTATTCAGAGCTATCATGAATCCCCTCTTACGCTAATCGCTGAAAAACAAGTGAGAAGCTATGATACAGGAAGACGATAACCCTTCGCAGTCCAAAAACAATTGCGATACGTGTTTAAAACGTGCTAAACTTAAATAACTTATGCTGAGCTCGGGAAGGTGTACCATGAAAAAGCTGTTAGCCGGCCTTGCGTTTCTTACATTCATTTTCATTTGTTCATTAAAAATAAATCGGGATACCCATTATTTCAAACGTGAAAATGTCACGTTCCGCAGTACAAAGCTGCCGGCAGACACCCTGATCACCATATTACAAATTAGTGACCTCCATAATCACGTTTTTGGCTCTGATAACAAACGGCTGATCAAAGCTATCCAAGATGCCAATGCCGACCTAATTGTGTTAACAGGGGACCTGATTGATAAAAAAACGATGACGTTTGAGCATATTTTCCCGCTGATTGAACAACTGACCGAAAGCAACCAACACGTCTATTTTGTATCCGGTAACCATGAGTGGGAAAATGGTCGCACCGCGGAGTTTTTTAATGCCTTGAAAAAGCGTCATGTAACCATTCTCAACAACCGGCACACCCGTATGACAAAAGGAAATACAATCATTAACCTGGTTGGCATTGATGACGCCGCGACCGAACATGACAATGTAAGAGAAGCCTTCAGAAACCTTGACTGTAAAAACTATACCATTCTGCTGTCACATTCACCAGGGATCATCAATCAGGATGAACCGATTTCGGCTGATCTGGTATTAAGCGGACATACACACGGCGGTCAGATCAGATTGCCGCTGATTGGCACGCTTATCGCACCCGGTCAGGGGTTTTTCCCGGCATATGATAAAGGCACATTTCAGCTTACTCCAAATCTGTATTTGTATATCGACAGTGGAATGGGGACGACAAGAATCCCAGTGCGCTTCTTTAACCAAAGCCAATTAAGCCTGATTACAGTCACAGGTGAAGCAACAAAACAGACAACATGTTAGAGGGTTTTTGGACAAACGAACATCGGTTCATGCATCTGGAAATAAAATCGAGCGTCTAAAAGCGAAATCTCAAATGAATACCGGGACAGTCCCCTGCCCCGGTACATACCTGAATATCATTGATTGATCATTGTATCTGCCTTTGTCTGAAGCGCTTCATGCGCTTTTCCTGAGATAAGTTCGTTTTCCTTTTGATAGGTGATGAGTTTCTTAAAACCCTTCATATGTTTGATCACTTTATCCTGCTGTTCATTTTCCTCGAAATGTCTGACAGCCATCAAATGGATTTTAAGTTTGTGGGCTGCATTATCACGCCTAATCTCCCCACTATTTTCAAGTGATGTAACAGTTTCCAGCATATCTTCTGCCGTCACCGGGTTTTCCGGAGAATCACCCTCAAGATCGACAATCCGTCCTTCCCGCTCTGGATTCACAACGCCAGCAAGGTATTTTTCTTCAACCATGTAGTCAACCAGCTGCTCCCAGTCCGTTTCGCCGATATCCTTAACACGCCCTTCATCATAGGCTTTGGCAAACGTTTCAAAACCGTCTCCGCCTTGACCTGTAAAGCCATTGGTCGTTACCTGATATTCTGCATCGGGCTGAATTTCGGTCAAGTTACCATCATCCTTGACATACATCTCAACAACGCGACTACCCGGTTCTTTTTCGCTATCGTAATCAAATTGCATTCCGGAAACGTGGAGGAATCCGCCATTTTCAGCGGGCGCCTGACGAACACTGTGCTCTAAAATATCTTTAATTTCCTTACCGGTCAGTGTCGCAACAACCGGATCATTGCCGAACGGCAGAACACTGATAACTTCTCCTGCTGTAATCGGACCTTTATCAATTGGTGCACGAATACCACCGCCATTTTGAAAAGCGATAACCGTCTCCGGATACTTTTCTTTTGCTTTAGCGAGCATAGCATCTGTCACCAAATTTCCGAGCGCGGTTTCATTGGCCCTGACACTGTCATCACCGGGCTCATTCTGACGTGGATTCGTCAGTTCCTTCATAGCCTCTGCCCCTATTTCCTTGTTCATTTGCTCCTCAATTTGCTCTTTAAACGGCTTGAGCACCTCTTCAGCCTCATCATCTGCTTGATAGGTATCCACTTCAAGCAGTTCACCTTCGTAATCGGTGACGACACCTTTTTCATCAAATGTCACATCGAGTGTGCCAAGATGTTCTGAATATTGCCCTGCCTGGACAATGATTGTCGGTGCTTTGGCTTGTCCATCTTCATCTTGATCCACCACTGAGGGTGACTTTTCTGGCTGTGGAACAGCAACCGGGTCGTTCAGTGCAGTATGGGAGTGACCGCCTACAATGACATCAATACCGTCAACTTCCTTGGCAAGGCGCAAATCATTGCCCACTTCCGGTGCACTGTCATAACCAAGATGATTAAGCGCAACAATCTTATCGATACCCTCATCTTCAAGAGCTCGCACCGTCTGTTCAGCCGTCTCTTTAAAGTCACTAAATGTTACATTTTGAGGGCTTGAAATGTTTTTGGTATCTTCGGTCGTCAACCCGAATATACCTACTTTTTCACCATCAATCTCCTTGACAATACTGTCATAAATCTGGCCATTTTCCGTTTCGTCTTCAAGTGCC
This sequence comes from Lentibacillus kapialis, assembly GCF_014646635.1. Classification (GTDB taxonomy): domain Bacteria; phylum Bacillota; class Bacilli; order Bacillales; family Amphibacillaceae; genus Lentibacillus; species Lentibacillus kapialis. Next base: position 24,035 of record NZ_BMNQ01000038.1, on the reverse strand, counting down.
TGATTCGTCTCAAGATCTTTCATATACGGATCCTCTGAGAAGTCAATATTTGTACCGAGAAACGGAAATTCGGCATTATCAACGAACGTTGACAACGATTCATGACCCCTTTCTTCAGCACCGAGATCAAACTCATGGTTACCGAACACCATCGCATCAATCTCCATCATGTTCAACAAAGCCAAATCAGCCTGGCCCTTGAATTCATTGAAATACAACGTTCCGGAAAAGACATCGCCGCCATGAAGGAGCAATGAATCCGGGTTTTCTTCCCTAAACTCATCGATGGCCGTCACCATTTTCGGCAGTGGTTCGACGTGAGCATGTGTATCGTTCATATGCATGATAGGTAAGTCAAAATCACCTTCATCTGCTTCAGCATTCTGTAAATCAATTTGCGTCATGATGGGATCATGGTCGCTCGCACGCCCGTGCATATCAGTGAAGTCCGAATTTACATGCAATACGTCAATTTCTGTCACGTCAGCCAGATTATTAGACACGAGTACATGATCAAGCACCTGCGAATTGCCTTGATAGATATATGTGTAGCGCTCCTTTTTAGGCACCGACATCATTTTATTGGTCAATTCGCTTCCTTCAAGAAGGTCGAGCGGTTTTGAAAATTCAAAGTCGTTCATATCCCCTAAAACGACAACATTTTCATCTGGATTTTTTGCTTTGATGTCCGTTACAAATTGATTGATCCGTTTTGCCAGTTCACGGCGCTGTGTTTCACTCCGCTTAACCGGCGGCTGATTTTGGCCGAATTCACCGTCATCGCCACTTTTGGAATTCAAGTGATTCGCTATAACGACAACACTTTCACCATTGAATTTAAATTGTGCCGCCAATGGTTTCCGTGTATCTTCAAATACGTCTTTTTTAGGTGATATACGTCCTGGATTCAGCGTCAATTTGTCCTTTTCATAGTCAACAGCTTCCGTGGCTGTTCCGTGCTCGCCGCTCATCAGTGACACGCGATCCGGATTGTAAAGGAAGCCGACACGAATATTGCCGTGCGGTGCACCACCATCCTCATTATAGTCAGGGTCAATATTGGCATAGTCATATGTCGGTCCGCCCTGGTCCTCAATTTCAGCAATAAGCCGTTCATAGCTTTCCGACGCATCTGCATCCTGAGGGCCTTTATCCTGTCCATTATTGTCCATGACTTCAACAATACCCACAATGTCCGGACTGTCCATACCAGTTACAAATGCGCGTGCAATATTTTCAGCTTTTTGTGGTGATGTTTCACGTTCATTCGCTGAAAAATTTTCCACATTGTAAGTGGCGACTGTTAACTCATCCTCATCATTTTCAATATGTGATTGCTCCGGCTGTGTATCGCCTTCTGCAAAAACAGATTCAGCTCTGTTCAAATCGGCATAGACTTTATAGTTTCCATAGCCATAATTGACAACACCGTCAATGGCTTCAGTGAATTGATCGCCCGTTTTGACCGCAAAATCTCGTGCCGGGCCGTTCGGGTGGAGCTTAAACTGGATGGATTGGGCGTTTGGCCCTTCTTCGGTCAGTCGAATACCGCCATTTTCCGTTGCATTGTCCGGATTGAATTCTTCAGTCACAACGGCAAGGTCACCGTGCTGCTGTGGTGCGATTGCTCTAGATGGCGCTACTTCAACACGCATCCCTTCAATACTCTCCCAAAAATCAATCGCTTCATCAGACGGTTGGAAATCACCGAAACCATTTTCATCACTAATGTCTGCCGGAATGTCGCTTGAAGTTAATTCAACAGCCGCCGGCAATTCAGCATCACTTTCAATTGTGGCTACATCACCGCCTTGATCATCGCGTGCATTGATTTCTGTAATCGGCAAATCCGTCTCAGTTTTATCATCATATCCGTCAATTTGATATTCATCGACTTCACCGGTGACATGAACGCGGTCACCGACTTGGACATTATCGGCATTTCCTGTGTAGACAACAATGCCTTCAGATGTTTTTTTATTGCCATCATATTCTTCCTCAGGGGCCTGCATATGGAAATAATTCGATCCTCTGATCTCATATTCGTACGTGACAATACCCTCAACATCCTGAACGGTGCTGCCATCCATTGATGATTGATGACTTTCCCCCTGAATATCATGAATGTGGATACCTTCTTCTGCGTCAAAAACCGTATAGCTGAATGCAGATACCTTGCTTGCTGTCAAACCATCTTTTACAGCAATCGCTTTAATGGTCATGTCCTCATCAACCGTAATGGCACCGCTGTAACGTTCGCCATTTTCGGACGGGTCACTGCCATCTGTTGTGTAAAAAATGTCAGCGCCCTTTGTGGGCGTTTTTAGTTTTACATCTGTACCTGCCGGGATAGTCCCCGCTTGCGGAGCAGCCACAACAGGTTGTACCGCGGAGGAATCCTCAACGATATCAGACTGGCTGCGCGGAATAATCTGCCGGTCCGAATCAAACTGCGATGCAATACCGGTGATGGAGTCATAAGTGGTACCTGTCTGCAGACTCAAATCGCCGGTTTCATCGCGTAACACAAATGTATGACCCGCTTCATCTTCTGCTGTATAATTAGCCCAGTCACCTGTGTCATCCACATCGGTGAGTGTGACATGCTCGATATTAACCAGTTCTGATTGATGCTTTTCCAACTCATTACCATTAATCGTCAAAGAAGAAGGAATCTCCGAGCCACCTGTTTTGTCCTTTATCGTTGCATTATTCAATTGAAGCAATCCCCGGTAGTCCCCCAGATTGCCGGTCACTGTGATCTTATCGCCCAATTGCACATCAAGTGATGCAGGTCGGACGGCAATTGCTGCCGTGTGATCCTGGATCTGAATGGTATTTTTTAATTGTGCAGTGACAATACCTTCTGTTTTGACATTGCCTGCCCCCTGCTCCCTTACTTCTTCAATAGTCTGCAGATCAAGAGGCGCATCACCATCCTCAGAACTAAATCGTGCAGCACTTGGATTTTTCAGACCATTGTGGCGGTGATACGCTTCCATTTTGCCGGTAATAACGATTTCTTTTCCCAGGTTATCCGGATTTGATTTCAGCCCGAATTCTGCCCGAAATGCGTCTGTCAGTTGTACAAACAACATGTTGTCACTATTTGTCTCATCGGGATCATCTGCCAGCGCAACATTATAATTTTCTTTAAAATCAGTTCGTGACACATTATCAGAGCTTATAACATACCCGACAATATGTCCTTTGACAGCTTGTTCACTGCCATCATTATGCTTTTCAATGGCATCCCCGACAGTTATGGGTCCGGGTGCCGGAGCAGCATAAGCAGTCAACGGTCCGGCTGCGGGTGTCAGTATGCTTACTATCAGTACAAAAATCATCATGATACTGAGATCTTTTTTTCTGATGAGTGTTGACATCCTCTCGCTCCTTCGCTTTTAATTTTAACTCTGAATCCATTTGACTTACACACGCACCTGATAGTCTCATAGTTTCGTAACGGCAACTACGGTTGACACACATCTTTTCCTCTCAAAAATTCCCCTCCCTTCCTTCAATGCTACTTTCGCATATGAACGTCATGACTTTCTATTCATTTATTTTAAATATATACAATTTTGAAAAATATGGCTATATGCAAAAAGCACTAATCTTTGCCGAAATTTGTTTCTAATAGGCTTAAAGCCTCACAATTGGTACAATCAGAACTCGAACAGCGCACATGCGCCGAACAAAAATGTGGGCAACCCGTCGCGCTAAACGTTATACTAAACATATATGAATGGAAAAGGAGAGGTTAAAATGAGCAGTGGAATGGACGGCGCTGTGAATGGCTGGCTGCAGCATCGGATGGTGCTCGATGATCTGCTGGCACTGGCGAATGATGCGGATGTGGATTACAGGCCGTGGGATGGCGCTATGTCGCTTGGCGAATTGGCTATACATATCGTGACGTCAACCTATATGTTCGTTAAAGGCATTAAAAAAGGTGAATTCGACAACCCGCCCACAGAAACAGATTACCAGACAATAGATGACGTCCGGGCGATTGTACAGCGATATACAGACGTAACTAAAGAAGAGATGTCGACTATTTTTACGTATCAGATGAAAGGCTATATTCTGTTCAATAAAGTACGCGCACCCGGTACATATTGGTTCTCTAACGCCATCGATCATGAAATTCATCACAAAGGACAGCTATTCACATATGTCCGCATGATCGGTGTCAAAGACGTACCGAACTTCACCCGACAGCCGGATGAAATTTAAACGGGACAACATATCAAGGACCTTACCATATGAATAGGGAGTGCGGTATATACCGCACTCCCTATTCATATGACGTCATGTTCGAATGGTTTTCTTCCACAGACCAAGGACGATTCCTGCGATACCAGATCCAATTGCAAGGGCTACCATGAAAAGCAGGGCGTGTTCGGCCAACGGAATGACGAAAATACCGCCATGGGGTGCTGGTATTGCGCTTGACCAAAGTTGTGTCAGACCGCCGCCGATCAAAGCACCCAGCACAGACGAGCCGATAACGCGGACCGGATCGGCAGCTGCAAATGGAATGGCGCCTTCCGTAATAAATGAAAGCCCCATGACATAATTCGTCAGACCTGATCTGCGCTCTTCTTCCGTAAATTTATTCCGGAAGAACGTTGTCGCCAGTGCAATGGCGATCGGAGGAATCATCCCGCCAACCATCACAGCCGCCATCAAACTGCCATCACCGGTATCGGTGAAAATGCCGATTGAAAATGTATAGGCAGCTTTATTGAACGGACCGCCCATATCGATTGCCATCATACCGCCGAGCAGTGCACCAAGAATGACCGCATTGCCTGTTCCAAGACCTTCCAGAAAACTGATCATACCGGTATTAATCGTTGAAAAGACCGGTCCGATAATGAAATACATAAAAAATCCGATTAGAAACAGACCTGCCACAGGATAGAGCAATATGGACTTCAAGCCGTCCAATGACTTCGGTAAGCCACGGAACCATCTTTTTACAAGCACCACAAGATAACCGGCAAGAAAACCGGCAACCAGTCCTCCAAGAAAACCGGCATTACTTTCCACTGCCATAAAACCACCGACAAGTCCAGGCATCAATCCCGGTCGGTCAGCAATGCTCATGGCAATATAGCCGGCAAGAATCGGAATTAGGAAGTTGAAGGCATTACTTCCTATTGTATTAAAGAAGTTAAAAAGTTCATGATCATCACCCAGAACCCCTTCCAGCAGAAATGAAACAGCCATTAGGATACCGCCGCCAACAACGAAAGGCAGCATATGCGACACACCGTTCATTAAATCCTTGTAAATTTTCCGCCACACAGACATTGAAGTGTTTGCCTCGTCATCCGCTTCAGAAGTCTCATCCGCTTGATAAATCGGCGCGTCACGATTCATTGCTTTTGTAATGAGTTCTTCTGCATTATTGATACCCTCGCTGACAGGGCACTCCAGCACCGGTTTATCACCGAATCGTGCCATCAGGACATTTTTATCAGCGGCAATGATAACACCTGAAGCCCTTGCAATTTCTGCCTGTGTCAGGGCATTTGACGCACCATCCGATCCATTTGTTTCTACACGGATATCCACACCCATTTCAGCCGCCTTCTTTTTGAGCGCATCTTCCGCCATATACGTATGAGCAATCCCGGTCGGACAAGCTGTTACAGCAACAACGAACGGCCGCTCATCATCCGGGTTCTCACCCTCTGATTTTTCTTCAGATGATCCTTCCAACGATTCATCCTCTTCCTGATAAAAAAGTGCTTGCACCTCTTCAGGTGTTGAAGCATCCTTCAATTGAGCCACAAAATCCTGATCAATCAGCATACGCGACAGCGCTGCCAATGTTTCCAAATGCGTATCATTGGCGCCATCCGGAACGGCAATCATAAAAAATAAATATGTCGGCTGACCATCCAATGCTGCGTAATCCAGCCCGTTCTCACTTTTTGCAAACAGAACCGTTGCCTCATTGACCGCGTCCGTTTTGGCATGTGGCATAGCGATTCCATCCCCCAAGCCGGTTGATGTCTGTTCTTCCCGCTTTAAAATGGCTTCCTTAAACATCTCCGCATCATGTACAACATTATTTGCTTCAAGAGATGTCACCATTTCGTCAATGGCCGCCGCTTTGTCTGAAGCCTTCATATCCATAATCATGATATCTTTGCGCAACAAGTCGTTAATGTTCATATTTCCCCTCCCCCTTCTATATGCGAGTAATATCGATTTTTTCGTGTAATGCGTATATATCCCCGGCCTTGGCTAAGTCATCTGCAAAAGCAGTCGCACTTCCTGCTGCCAGGCTCATGCAAAATGCTTCCATCACATCTGCTGTTTCCTTGAATTTGCCTGTAAACCCAGCGATCATCGAATCACCAGATCCAACGGAGTTTTTGACATCCCCGTGCGGTGTCGATCCGTAGAAAATCCCCTCTTCAGTGAAAAGTAAAGCTCCTTCGTCTGCCATGGAGACAATCACATTCATCGCGCCAAGCTTCAGCAATTGTCTTCCATAATAAATGATGTCATCCCGACTGCTGAGTGTTACCCCAAACAGTTCGGCCAGCTCATCTTTATTCGGCTTGACCAATAATGGACGATAAGGCAAGGCGAATCTTAACGCATCACCTGTTGTATCAATGACAAAATCCGCACCCGATTTTACAATTTGTTCAATCATTTGCTGATGAAAACCACTCGTTAGGGACGGCGGCGTGCTTCCTGATATAATCACCGTGTCCCGACTCGTAGCATGTTCAAGCTGATACAGTAACTGATCGGCTTCATGCGGCAGAATCTGCGGGCCCCGGCCGTTAATCTCCGTTTCGTTTTCGGACTTAAGTTTAATATTAATGCGGGTTTCGCCTTCGACCGGCGTAAAGTGCGTCCGAATGCCTTTTTGATCGAGCGATGTTGAAATATAATCACCTGTAAAACCGCCTAAAAACCCGAGGGCTGTTGTATCATATGCCAGTTCATGCAACATTCGGGACACATTGATCCCCTTGCCACCAGGGAACATCATTTCATTTTCCATTTTATTTAACGCGCCGAGGTGCAGCTGATTGACCTGGACGACATAATCAATTGAGGGATTAAGTGTTATCGTGTAAATCATTTTGCCGCCTCCATAATGGTTGTTTTGGCTCGGTAATGCTGGAGATTATTATCTAATTTATCAGTCAGAATTGTTACATCCTCAAGTTCACAAACTTTAACAAAATGAACCTGATTCCATTTGCTCTGATCTGCTAGTAAGAATGTGGCAGCTGCCTGCTGGTGCGCGATTTGTTTTAAACCTGCTTCTTCCGGGTCCGGCGTTGTGCAGCCAAAAGCAAGATCAATCCCATTCATACCCAAAAAAGCTTTATCGAAACGATAGTTTTTAAGTCCGTTCAAACTTTGCGATCCGATCATTGCTTTTGTTGAGTGCTTGATCTTTCCGCCCGACAAGTAGGTTTCAATCCCCTGTTCAGCAAGCAGTGAGGCATGCTGGATCCCATTTGTCACAACTGTGATGTGTTTCGCTTTTAAATACGGCAGCATGGCAAACGTTGTTGTGCCAGCATCGATGAAGATAATCTCATTGTTTTCAACCAACCTTGCTGCTGATTTTCCGATGAACGCTTTGGATTGAATGTTTTTGAATGATTTTTGCGTCGTTGTCAATTCTTCACCCAATTGATAGGTGCGCTTGGCTCCACCATGGATGCGTGTCAGCTCCCCATCATTTTCAAGCTGATCCAAATCCCTCCTGACAGTCGATTCAGAACAGTCTATAACATCCATCAAATGCTGTGATTTTACAATGCCATCACGTTTTAAAAGATCCAAAATAAGTTGATGCCGTTCTTCCGTCAACATCGCGCCAACCCCCCTTAATCATCATAATACCATCAAAAACAGTCATAAACAATCAAAAATAACCTGCAATCTCAAGTAGATTGACAGGTTATCATCAGCATTTACAATTAAACAAGGAAGCGTGGCTTCACATTCTCAACCATTTATAATTCTTCAATATCCGTCACAGTGAATGTGTCTTTTTCCAAATCTTCCACTACGCGTTTCATCGTTTTTTCATCCACTTCATTAGGGAGCACAATGCAAACACGCCGGACAAATTGGGAATCGTTGTTCAGGGAAATAACACTCTGCAAGTTGCAATACTTATTAATCACTCTGAGCATTTTTCTTAACGCACCGGAGTATTCAATCGTACCAATCGTGAGCGAGTAACTGCCGTTATGAACACCCCAGGCATTCTCCAGCACCTGAATGATGTTTCCATTCGTTAAAATGCCAAGAAAATTTTTTTCATCATCTATGACACCAAGGAAAGGCAGCTCTTTAATCGATGAAAACACTTTGACAAATGGATCCCCTTTATTGACGTACCCTTCCTGATCTCTTACCAGTTCACTTACAGGACCATCCAGTTTCCCTTCCAATTCCTGTTCGATTAAATGGACTTTGTAAACATTGCCTACATAGTGTTCACCGGACTCATCAAGAACCGGTATACAACGATATCCGGAATCAGCAATTGTGTTCAGTGACTGCTGTTTACTATCCGTTTCCTTCACATAAACAACATCCTGTTTATCAACATAATTTTCGTTAATGATCATAAAGCGCCTCCCATCTGCCGGACAGCTGGATGAGATCAACAGCTTTCCTGCTTCAGTTTTGTTGTTTCCATTTTGCTACAGGTCGTGATTAATTTCAATCAAAAATAATTCATTCATATGTGATATCCTACCTGAATGACTGAATTTTTGTTATCATTAATATACTTTGTACATGAACATCCCCTCAGCAGAAAGGTGGGTTATGGCATTGCGAAAAATATACATAAACGGGAATTTTTATACGTTCGATAACATGAGGCCGATTACACAGGCTGTGGTTGTTGAAAACGGCCGGATTACTGATATGGGGTCAACTGGTGATATGCTTCTCCAATGGCAAAACCCTGGGAGTGAAACCATCAATTTATACGGTAAAACAGTCACACCCGGGCTGATTGACAGCCATATGCATCTTTCCATCACGGCTGAACATTTTCTTAATTTGGATTTAACCGGTGTGACTTCCAAACAAGTAATGCTTGAAAAAATACAAACATACGCCAAAACTCTGAAACAAGGCGAATGGCTGCTTGGGAGAGGGTGGGACGAAAACGTGTTTACTGATGGTGGCATCCCGACGATTGATGAATTGGATCATGTTTCACCGGCTACTCCATTATATATCCCCAGAATTTGCAGCCATGCCTTCCTGGTCAACAGCAAGGCATTGGAAGCAAGCCATTATCATCCGTTAATGTCTGTACCTGAGGGCGGGACCGTTGTGCTTGATAAGCAGACCGAAAAGCCGACCGGCCTCCTCTTGGAATCAGCGTCACAGCTGATCACGGAATATATACCGGAAAAATCATATGATCAGCTAAAAAACGCTTTGCGTAAAACAATGCAGTTCGCCATTTCAAAAGGACTGACCAGTGTCCATACGAATGATCCGCATTTTTTAGGTGGATTTAACCAGACTTATCAGCTTTATGATGCGTTGCTGAATCAGGAAGACCTCGCTCTTAGAACTAATCTGCTGATCGACCATGATTTTCTAGACGATCTGAAGGCAAGCGGAATGTATGCAGGCTTCGGCAATGACACGCTGCAAATTGGTGCTGTCAAACTCTTTGCCGATGGTGCACTTGGAAGACGTACTGCGTTATTGTCAGAATCATACAGCGACGCAACCGGGACATATGGTGAAGCCATGTATGATCAGGAAACTTTATTTAATATGGTTCAGGATGCCCGGAAGCTTTCCATGCCTATTGCTGTCCATACAATCGGTGATCAGGCACTTGAAAATGTGCTGGATATTCTGGATCAATTCCCTCCCGTTTGGTACCGGGACCGCATCATTCACGTGCAAGTGCTACGAGAAGCACTGATCAAACGCCTGGTTGAACCAAGCCGAATCGCTGACATACAGCCGCGGTTTGTTCCAAGTGACTTTCCGTGGGTGATGGAGCGTTTGGGAGAAAAACGTTCAAGCCTTGCTTATGCCTGGAGAACACTTCAGCAAGCCGGTGTCATTTGTGCCGGTGGTTCTGATGCGCCGGTCGAGCCCATTAATCCGCTTATGGGCATCCATGCCGCTGTCACACGGCGGTCACCCGGAGAGGAGCACGAGGGCTGGAATCCGCGTGAAAAGTTATCAATGAGTGAAGCTTTCCGGTTATTCACGGAAATGGGCGCCTATCCGACAAATGAAGAAAATAAAAAGGGAACCATCTCACGCGGAAAATTGGCTGATATGACAGTTTATTCCCATAACCCATTCAAGATGGAACATCCGGATGAACTGCTGGAGACCGATGTTGACATGACGATTATTGGCGGTGCCGTGAAGTAGGAAGAGCGGGTGATTCTACTCGCTTTCGGGTCGATTCTTCCTGCTTTCGGGTTGATTCTCCCCGCTTTCGGGGATTCTTCCTGCTTTCGGGTTGATTCTCCCCGCTTTCGGGTTGATTCTCCCCGATTTCGGGTTGATTCTCCCCGCTTTCGGGTTGATTCTACTCGCTTTCGGGTTGATTCTCCCCGCTTTCGGGGATTCTTCCTGCTTTCGGGTTGATTCTCCCCGATTTCGGGTTGATTCTCCCCGCTTTCGGGTTGATTCTCCCCGATTTCCCTCTTTCTTTACAAAACAGCTTATCAAAGCTATCATTTAATACAATTAAATTAATGGGGGAGTGCACATGACACGGAATTTCGAACAATCTGCCATGCTGAAGCGATTACCTGAGCAATTTTTTGCTAAACTTGTTGCCAGAACGCAGGAATTCAAACAAGCGGGACATGATGTCATCAATCTTGGTCAGGGGAACCCCGATTTGCCGACGCCGGAACATATCATTAAGGAAGTGCAACAAGCAGCCGAAAAACCAGCCAATCATAAATATTCACCTTTTCGGGGCTATCGTTATGTCAAAGAGGCTGCAGCAAATTATTATAAGCGCGAGTATGGTGTTTCGCTGGATCCGGAGCGGGAAATTGCACTTCTGTTCGGAAGCAAAGCCGGCCTGGTCGGGATAAGCGAATGCCTGCTGAATCCGAATGACACAGCGCTTTTGCCCGATCCAGGATACCCGGATTATATGTCGGGCATTGCCATGGCGGATGCTGACCCATATTTCATGCCATTGAAACGGGAAAATCATTTTCTGCCCGACTACAACGCAATTCCGGACGCGACACTTGACCGGGCAAAATTAATGTTCTTGAATTATCCGAACAATCCTACCGCCGTCACTGCAAATAAAGATTTTTACGATGACACGGTTAAACTTGCTAAAAAACACCATATTTGCGTTGTGCAGGATTTTGCATATGGAGCACTCGGATTTGATGGCTCAAAACCGCAAAGCTTTCTGCAATCTGAAGGAGCAAAGGATATCGGCATCGAAATCTATACACTATCGAAAACCTACAACATGGCCGGATGGCGTGTGGCATTTGCGGCAGGGAATCCTTCAGTCATTGAGGCTATCAATAAAATCCAGGACCATATGTATGTCAGTTTGTTTGGTGCTGTGCAAAGTGCTGCAGCCAAAGCTTTGAACAGTGACCAAAGTGCGGTGAAACAGCTTGTTGATACATACACTGAACGCCGGAACCAGTTTATCCGTGCAATCCGTGATATCGGATGGAAGGCTGATACACCGGAAGGGTCTTTTTTTGCATGGCTCCCTGTCCCTGCAACCTATACATCTGAAGAATTTGCCGATTTGCTACTGGAAAAAGCGCATGTTGTCGTCGCCCCGGGACGAGGCTTTGGTAATTTCGGAGATGGTTATGTACGCGTTGGGCTGCTGGAGTCAGCAGATCGGCTTGAAGAAGCAGCAGTCAGAATCGGCCGGCTGGGAATTTTTAATTGAACAAAGGAGAGGATAGGCTTGATGAGTATTATTGACCTTCAAGATGTTTCCTGGAGACGGCAGAACGAAACCATTTTATCCGACATCAATTGGTGTGTCAAAAAAGGCGAGCACTGGGCTGTATTAGGACTAAACGGTTCCGGCAAAACGTCACTGTTGAATATCGTGACTGGCTATTCGTGGCCTACATCCGGTCAGGTACGCATTTTAGATCAGCTATTTGGAAAAATCGACATCCGCGAACTACGCAAATCCATCGGCTGGGTCAGCTCATCCCTACAGGCGCGGATCAAGGAAAATGAACGGGCTGAAGATATTGTCGTCAGTGGAAAATACGCATCCATCGGACTGGCCTATGAAGAACCAAGTGAAGCAGACTTTGAAAAGGCGTTCCGGATTATGGAGCAGATGCATTGCAGCCATTTGACCGGCCGGAATTATCAGACATGCTCACAAGGCGAGAGGCAAAAGCTCCTCATCGCCAGAGGACTGATGGCATCCCCTGACCTGCTGCTTTTGGACGAACCAACAAGTGGTCTGGATTTCATTGCCCGGGAAGAACTGCTGTCTACCATTCAGGATTTGATAAAACAGGACGATGCACCGACAATCATTTTTGTCACACATCATATTGAAGAAATAATGCCGGAATTTTCCCGGTCCCTGCTGCTTCGAGATGGGACGGTGTTTGCCAAAGGAGCAAGCAAAGATGTCTTAACAGCTGATAAACTCTCACAGTTTTTCGACATGTGGGTCAATGTGGAATGGCATCGTCATCGTCCATGGGTATCACTGGATGAACGGATGCTTTAGAAAATAACAGTTGCACCTAGACTTTCTGGGGCAGCTGTTTATTTTTACCGCTGATGCTGCACGCTCTTCTGCTGATGCTACCGCTCTTCTGCTCATGCTGCCGCTCTTCTGCTGATGCTGCACGCTCTTCTGCTGATATTCCCGCTCTTCTGCCGATGCTACCGCTCTTCTGCTCATGCTGCCGCTCTTCTGCTGATGCTGCACGCTCTTCTGCTGATATTCCCGCTCTTCTGCCGATGCTACCGCTCTTCTGCTCATGCTATCGCTCTTCTGCTGATGTTGCCGCTCTTCTGCTGATGCTATCGCTCTTCTGCTGATGTTCCCGCTCTTCTGCTGATGCTGCCCGCTCTTCTGCTGATGCTACCGCTCTTCTGCTGATGCTGACGCTCTTCTGCTGATGTTCCCGCTCTTCTGCTGATGCTGCCGCTCTTCTGCTGATGTTGCCGCTCTTCTGCTGATGTTCTCGCTCTTCTGCTGATGTTGCCGCTCTTCTGCTGATGCTACCGCTCTTCTGCCGATGCTACCGCTCTTCTGCTGATGTCCACGCTCTTCTGCTGATGTTAAACCCAATGCTTAACGAGGAAACCAACTGTAATAGAATACACCGCATGTGCGGCTGTCCAATATGTCCAGGACGCTGCATCCGTTATCGCCGGAGGACGGTCGGTTAGCCCTGTTAATATATATAAAACGGCACTGCCACCAGTATATACCATGAAATAAGTGCATACAGACCTTTCAAGATGGCATATTTTAAGGATGTGAAACAACGCGACGACACTGACGATGCAAAACACAAAGTGAAAAACGAAACCACCGATATCCTTAGGTCCCCAATCCTTCATCAGCGGAATATAATCCGTGTTAAACAGCAACACATAAGCCTGACTGCCTGTCAAAACTTGAACGATCTTTAATAAACTGAGCAAAATGATGCCACCAATAACTCCAATAATACCCAGTTTGACTGCCTGTTTCATTTTGAACCACTCACTTCACTATAAGAACTGCATTTCAAACGTTTACCCATTCCCTTGTGACAGGATGCTAAACTATTTTATAAATATGCTGTAAATAATACAAAAAACGTATGCCAGCAATTAATGCGACATACGTTTTTCCATTTAAAATATGATCTTATGACTTTTCTTTACTAACCATCCCGTGCACTTTCGCTACTTCATCCTCGGATACCATCAAATAATACGTGCCGTCTATGTTCGTACCGTTTCCTTTCATCTGATAGCTGGCAATGTTTTTCCGGGTATCGCGGTAACTATTAAACAATCTTTTCATATCGTCAAAATCCATAGTGGTCTTCATATTATTGCCGAGAACATCGATGTAATCATTGATTTTCGTGACCGAACCGACGGATGCACCGCGTTCAATGATCCCTTGGATAACTTTCCGCTGGCGTTCTGTCCGGCCAAAATCTCCGTTTGGATCCTGTTTGCGCATGCGGACATACGCCATCGTCTTATCCCCATCCATTTCAACAGAACCCTCATTAAAATCATATTTTCCGTCATTCCAGGCAATTTCGTTATCGACGTTGATCGTGCCAAGCTTATCGACAAGTTCTTTAAGTCCTTCCATATTCATGCGGACGTAGTGATCCAATTCGATATCGAGAAAACTTTCAACCGTGGCAACGGACATATCACTGCCGCCGAATGCATAAGCATGATTGATTTTATCCTCAAAGCCCTTACCGACAATCGTCGTCCGGGTATCCCTGGGTATGCTGACAAGCTGCATCGAGTCCTTTTTCGGATTCAATGATAGGACCATCAGCGCATCCGACCGGCCGCTGTCATTTTCACGTTCATCCACACCAAGCAAGAGTATATTGAGCGGTTTAGATGTCTCCATTTTCCTCTTGGTTGTATTACGGTCGATCGAATCCACCGGCTCATGCATTTCTTCGTTCACCGTATCCTTGGCATTGCCATAAATCGAAAAAGCGTAAATGGAAACGCCGGCAATCACCACAACCACTACGGCCATGAATATTTTCAGAAAGCGTCTTTTTGGTTTTTTTCGGTGTGCTCTTTTTTCGTTCACTTTCCCGTCCCCCGATAAATAATCTATTTAGCATTTGTTTGAAATCAAGTCGTACATTGTCATATTATCTCATATTCTCACTGATTTTGTAAGAGGTAACCTATCAATTTATTATGAGAATTCGCAGGTTGTTTCATGAAGCACTCTAGCAATATCCCGATAATAATTGTATTTTTCCACTTTTGCCCATTGCAAACTGCCCCTTTCAAACATCTACTGTAATAAACGCACATTTGAAGGGGTTGAACGCGTTGAATAAAAAACTAAAAAAATTTGTGGACGCCCTGCCAATACCAAAAACACTGCAACCAGCCCGGAAAAACAAAAATGGAGATTACTATGAAGTTCACATGACGGAATTCCGCCAAAAGCTGCACCGTGATTTAAGACCAACACGGCTATGGGGGTACAACGGGCAATTCCCCGGTCCTGTCATTGATGTTAATCACGGCGAACCGATTCATGTCAAATGGGAAAACCGACTGCCTGATCACCATTTCTTGCCGATTGACACATCGTTCCATAATCTTGATAAACTCCCTGAAGTCCGAACTGTCACCCATTTGCATGGCAGCGAAACAAAGTCGGAAAGTGATGGTTATCCTGATGCGTGGTTCACACGAAACTTCAGGGAGACAGGACCGGATTTCAAAACCGACATCTATCACTATCCCAACCATCAGCGCGGCGCCACATTATGGTACCACGACCATGCGATGGGAATAACAAGGCTGAACGTTTATGCCGGTCTGGCAGGCATGTATATTATCCGAGATGAACAAGAAAAACATATGAAACTTCCTTCAGATGACTATGAAATTCCGCTTATCATCATGGATAAATCGTTTCATGACAATGGGGAGCTGTTCTATCCCCGACAGCCTAATGACCCGCAGAATAACTGGCCAACCCCATCCATCAAACCATTTTTTAATGGTGAAACGAATGTCGTGAACGGTAAAATATGGCCATATTTGCAAGTAGAACCGCGTAAATACCGGTTCCGTATCCTGAATGCCGCCAACACACGCGCGTATCAGCTTTCTCTAGATTCCAAGCAACCGTTTTATCAAATCGGATCTGACGGCGGATTAATGCGTAAAACAGTCAAACTGGATAATTTAGCGATTGAACCAGCCGAACGGTTTGATGTCATCATCGACTTTTCCAACTATAAAGGAAAAACGATCACATTGAAAAATGATCTTGGACCAAATGCTGATCCCAAAGACGAAACAGATGATGTCATGCAATTTGACGTTAGTCTGCCATTATCATCAGAAGACAGGAGCAGAATCCCCCGGCATTTGACACGGATTCCCTCACTCAGACAAAACAATATCCAGCGTATACGAAACCTGAAACTTGTCGGCTCAACAGATAAACTTGGCCGCCCATTATTACTGCTTGATAACAAAAAATGGGCGGATCCCGTAACCGAGATGCCTGAACTCAACGCAACCGAAGTCTGGTCATTCATTAATGTCACAAACTTCGCCCATCCTATTCATATTCACTTGATACAGTTTCAAGTGATCGATCGGAGGCCATTTGACCTGGACAGTTATAACAAAGACGGAACTATAAATTTTACAGGCCCGGCTGAACCGCCACAAGCAAACGAAAAGGGCTGGAAGGATACAGTGTCAGCCTCTGCAGGACAAATCACACGCGTGATTGCCAAATTCGGTCCATTCACAGGTAACTATGTATGGCATTGTCATATCCTTGAACACGAAGACTATGACATGATGCGCCCGATGCAGGTGATTGAAAGGAAAAAGGACGAATAAGACAGGTGGCGTCCGGTAATAGTTGACTGTGTTGCGATTTATCAATTCTTCGCAATACACTTAATTCTGACGCCTTATCAACAATCCATCTGCCGTCATAAAAGGTCAGATGGATTTATTGTTTATCCTTCATGTCAAATCGAGAACAATCCATTTTCTCTATATTCTCCTACAGTCTCTTTATCAAACGACTGCACAAATAGACTCCCCACCTTTCAACACCCTGTCAACTTCCTGCGCGATCAGCATAGCTGTACGCGACTGCGATTCATCAGTCAAGCCGGCAATGTGCGGGGATAGCCGGATCGATTCGATTTGTGCGATCGATGAATCTTTCTCAACCGGTTCTTTTTCTAGCACATCAAGATATGCACCTGCTATTTTCTTCGATTGAATAGCTTCGACCAGATCCTGTTCATGGATAATACCGCCCCTGGCCGAATTAATCACATAAGCATGTGGCTTCATCAGTGGAAAATTATCTTTATTGATCATATATTTAGTTGCTTTTGTCAACGGCACATGAACGGAAACAAAATCCGAATCGCTGAGCAGTTCGTCAAGTGTGTCCACCGGGCGAACCCCCGTCTCTGCCAAGACATGGTCGAAAGGTGCAACGAACGGATCATAGCCGATGATATCCATACCAAACGCTTTGGCTCTTCTTGCTGTACGGTTCGCAATTTCACCCAACCCGATAAGTCCGAGTGTCCGCTTATTCAGTTCATAACCGGTAAAAAATCTGCGGTCCCAATTCCCGCGCCGAACATCCGCATCAGCATCCGATAGCGGGCGCGACGCATCAAGCATTGCCGCCATCACATATTCCGCAACGGAAGTAGCATTGGCGTTTTTCGCCGGAATTACAGGGATGTTGCGCTCTTTTGCCGCTTCCAGATTAATGTTGTCCAGCCCGACACCTAGCCGCCCGATCACTTTAGCCTTTTTGGCAGCATCAAGAAATTCAGGATCTACCCGCGTTTCATTCCTTACAATCAGAGCATCATATTTCGGAACCAGATTCAGTAATTCTTCTCTTTTCCGGCTAAGCTCCATATCATAATCCACAGAATAACCAAGCCGTCTCAACTCTTCAATACCGTCTTCCCACATTAGCTCGGTCACAAGAATTTTCATGAGCATTCACTCCCCGTCATAATGGTCAATCTGCCTATACATCTATTTCTGATTTTTCCATAATATAAACATTTTTACAATAATTTAATTTATCCTTTATTGAGTATACGCGCGTGATTGATACGAGATGCCCTATGATATAGATTAAATAAGGAAGCACTCCCATAGTGACAAGGGAGTGCTGCCATTTCCAATCAACCTTATGATGCTTTTCGTTCTTCCTTGACTTTTTGCTGAAAACGTTTTGTTTCGTATATGATCATTCCTGACAATCCCAACAATCCTATCAAGTTGGGAGCTGCCATCAGACCATTCAGGACATCTGCCAGTGTCCAAATAACATCCAGTGACGCTGTTGCACCGACAAAAATGAATAAAACAAACACGGTACGGTAACCTTTAACAGCAACAGGATGTTTGAACAGGTACTGGAAACACTTTTCTCCATAGTACCCCCATCCCAAAATAGTGGATGTTGCAAAGAACAGCAGGCCGAATGTTACTAAATATGGTCCTGCGCCACCAAGCAATGTACCGAACGCGGAAGCCGTCAGTACCCCGGCGTCAATCGATTCTTCCTGCCAATCCCCAGACATAACAATGGTGATTCCGGTAATAGAACAAACAATAAATGTATCAATTAAAACTTGAGTCATGGAAACAAGAGCCTGTCTGCCGGGTAAATCGGTTTTAGCTGCGGCTGCTGCAATCGGAGCAGAGCCCAAACCTGCTTCATTAGAAAATAAGCCCCGGGCCACTCCAAAACGGATAACGGCACCGACTGTTCCACCTGCGACAGCCTCACCGCTGAACGCATAGGTAAAAATCGTCCCAAGTGCTTCCGGAATAAGATTAATATGCATAACCATGACAATTAAACCGGCCAGAATATAAAACGCCGCCATAATCGGGACAAAAAAAGCGGTTACACGGCCAATCCACTTAATGCCACCAAGAATAACCATCCCTGCAAAAATAACCAATACGATACCTGTCACCCAAAACGGAACGGAAAAGGTGCTATTCATTAAGTCAGCAACAGCTTTTGCCTGTGTCCCGTTGCCAATGCCAAATGCCGCAAGCGCACCGAATATCGCAAACAAAACACCGAGCCATTTCTGTTTTAATCCATGTTCCAGATAATACATGGGACCCCCGGACATATTTCCTTCAGAGTCTTTTACACGATATTTCACAGCCAGAATTGCTTCACCATATTTCGTTGCCATTCCAAAGAAACCGGCTATCCACATCCATAAAATGGCACCAGGTCCTCCCAGGACAACCGCTGTTGCCACACCAACAATATTTCCTGTCCCGACCGTAGCAGCTGAGGCAGTCATAAGCGCCTGAAAATGTGAAATATCCCCATCAGATTTTTTATCCTGATTTTTAGAAAAAGCCAGTTTTAAAGCGTAAGGCAATGAGCGAACCTGAAGAACACCGAGCCTAATCGTTAAATAAATGCCCGTACCCACTAATAATACAAGTAACGGCACTCCCCAAACAATACCGCTTACCTGACTTAAAAACGCTTCAATTTGAGCCATAATTGTCCCCTCTCTATGTAGATGTTATGCATGATGACGTACAATACCCTCCTTTTTCAGTTTTCTTTCTTTTTCACAGAAATTGTTATTAATCTCCTTATCATAAGTAAACCGAAAATTCTGTAATAAGTCAAGAAAAATTTTTGAAGCGGATAGAAGTAGATTCTTTTCATTTATAACCACAATAAGCTTTGTATGTCACTTAGAAAACTTGGCTTATAGTCAAGCTCTAATGGCGAAAGCCTTAGTAGTACTTATGCAGTAAGAAAGAATTTATGCTTTCTTAACTGCCAACAAAAAAACTGTCCCGAAAATCACATGCCATAATTTCCGGGACAGCTTTCCCTATGAGGTTTGCAATTGTTTTTCCTGCTTTAATTCCTTTTTATCCATTCGATTGTTTTTCAGGAACATATAGAACGATGCGCCAAATATGATGATATACCCAAGAACACTGAGCAATGTCGGAACCTGTCCGAACAACACAATGCTTAGCAATGCCGAATAAACGACGGTTGAATAAAAGAAAATCGAAATTTCATTGGCCGGAGCAAATTTATAAGCAAGCGTTATACCAAACTGACCTACCGTTGCAAACGCGCCTGCCAGAATGAGCAAAGACCATTGCTGCCAGCTCATCGGTTCGTAAAGGAAAATCATGAACGGCAACAGGATAAGCGTTGTGAAAAACGAGAAATAAAAAACGACGGTATAATATTTTTCTTTATCGCCCAGGACCCGGAGAAACGTGTAGGCGCCAGCTGCGAACACTGCCCCGACCACCCCAACGATATAAGGCAGAATTTGCACGGAGAATTGAGGCTGAATGATGAACAATGCACCAACAAACGCTACCAGTATGGCCGCAATCTGAAATTTGAGCGCCTTCTCTTTCAGGAAAATCGCACAAAATATAATCAGAATGAATGGGCTGAGTTTGTTGAGCATTTCTGCATCGGATAACACCAGATGATCAATCGCGTAGAAATTAGCCACGATTCCAACTGCTCCCAACGCTGAACGGGCCAGCAACAGTTTCTGGTGCTCCTTCTTCCCGAATAGTCTTTCCCTATGGCGTAAAACAAAACCTAATGTAATGGCAGCTGCTACTATATTACGAAAAAAAGCTTTCTGCGCGGTCGGCAAATCACCTGATAATTTGACAAACGCCCCCATAAGGGAAAATCCCAGCGCAGAAACCAATAATAATAGAATACCTTTATTACGATCTGACATCCGCCGTTCCTCCAATCATATACAAGCTCAAAATCGGGCTTTCCGCCTCTGAACAGATCAAACCCATGTGTACTGACGACAGCCAATATGCACCTAAACCAAAGTGATATCGGCACCAAATTACTATCCTAATACAAAAACAAAAGTTTGGAAAGGAACTTGCTTAACCGATTCATATCCAACAGGAAGCAAGAAAACGTTCTATCGTTTTACCTTGTCGGCCTTGCGTATGCGACATTTTGATATGCTATACAAAATCATGCGTTATGACTATAACTTAAGTTCTTTTCATGATATAATACGCTTGACGTTTAATTTCCCTGAATTATATAAGCTGCCTTAAGCACATTTAAGGTCGTTTTATCATGATAAAAGGAGTGGAAATGATGAACCAGAAACACTTTGAACAAATGAAAAATGGCAATGGTTTTATCGCAGCACTTGACCAAAGCGGTGGAAGTACGCCAAAAGCACTGGCTTTATATGGTGTGACCGAAGACCAATATTCCGGCGAGGACGAGATGTTTGACCTGGTACACGACATGCGGAAACGTATCATTACAGCACCTGCATTCGACAACAATCACATCATCGGTGCCATCTTGTTTGAACAAACCATGGACCGCGAAATCGAAGGGATGTACACAGGCGATTATTTAGCCGAGAAGAAGGGTGTCGTTCCATTCTTGAAAGTGGATAAAGGCCTAGCTGAAGAATCAAATGGTGTACAGCTTATGAAACCAATCGATGATCTTGACGATGTTCTTAAGCGTGCGAATGAACGTCATATCTTTGGAACCAAAATGCGCTCTGTTATTAAGGAAGCCAATCCTGAAGCCATCAAAGAAGTTGTCGATCAGCAATTCGATATCGGCAAAACAATTATTGAAGCCGGCCTTGTGCCGATTATAGAGCCGGAAGTCGATATCAACAGCTCGGAAAAAGAAAAGTGCGAGGAACTGTTGAAAGCAGAAATTCAAAGTCATCTCGACAAATTAGAACAAGACGAGCATGTCATGCTGAAATTGACGATTCCAACCGTTCCGAACCTGTATAAAGAGCTGATCGAACATCCAAACGTTGTTCGCGTTGTCGCGCTCTCCGGCGGTTATGCCACAGAAGAAGCCAACGAAAAATTGAAGGAAAATAACGGACTCATTGCCAGCTTCTCTCGTGCATTGACTCAAGATTTGAACGTTAATCAGTCAGATGATGCGTTCAATAACGAGCTCAAAAGTGCCGTTAACTCCATTTACGAAGCTTCGATTACGTAAGACACACCAATCAAATAGACCCGGTGCATTTTTTTGCACCGGGTCTATTTATAGATAATTCCATTCACAGCGAACCGGACAAGCACGATGTCAGCCGGTAACTTCTTCACCCTTACCAGCATCATCTTCCGGCTCTTTTCCAAGAATCAGATATTCAAGCCGTTCCCGCGGTATCTTATTGAATTCCGGTCCATTAACAAGGTAAAAGGTAATGCCCAAGCCAACCCAAATAAACAGTGCCACCAACGAAGGAATCCCCATGAACGCAGGTGAATTCGGTATCAGCAATAAGCTCAAAAAGACAAAGCCAATTAACGAACCCGCTAAACTCAGACCTTTTTTAAAAGGAGCTGTCACTGAAGGCATATGCTTATTCTTATGAACCGCCAGGGACTTATTCGACCATTTAAACAGCTTGAACGCAACGACGCATGTGTAAATATAAGCGATGGTTACACCAACTGAAGACATATCGACAATCCACGTCAATACTTGCCTGCCAAACCACGGTGATATTAAACAAACCGCACAAGTGAAAACAATGCCTGCATATGGTGTATTATATTTCGGGTGAAGTTTTGTGAAAATGTGTGGTATGATCCGGGCACGCCCCATTGCAAATAACAGGCGGCTGCTCGATACAAAAAAACCATTTAGTCCGGTAAATACGCCCATTGATAAAGCGAGTGCCAATATAATGATACCGATATTCCCGAACAGGCCTGACATAGCATCGCCGGTACCCCATTGCGGCTGTGAACCGGTCAGTTGCTCCCACGGCATGTACAATGCGGTTGCGGTGATCATAACCATATAAAGGATCCCGGCACATAAGAGTGAAAATATAATCAGCATAAACGCTTTTTTGGGCGAAAAGTTAAATTCCTCTGCTGCTTGGGGTATGTTATCAAATCCGACAAAAGCCCATGGCGCAATTGCGACAATAAGTATGATGCTCGATATAGCGGATACTTCCGGGTTAAAAACCGGCTGCAGATTCTCGAATGAAGTGGCAGGACTAAAGATAGCGCCAATTCCCATGAATAATACACCACATATCATAAATATCACAAATATGAACTGTAACCTTCCTGATAACGTAGCATTACGTATATTCATATAGGCAAATAGAATTAAAGCAGCACTGGCAATAAGCACTTCCACAAAGTAAACATCCCAGCCAGCCAGACTGTACATAAAACCTTGCTCTGCCACTGACGGAAAAACATATCTGACCATAAGCGCTAAAGCTGAGGCATTTAAGGCCACGATACAGATGTAACCCAACACTAAAAACCAGCCGGCTACATAAGCATGTGTGCGGTTAAATCCCAGAAAAGCATATGCAAACTCACCGCCGGATACAGGGAATTTTTCAATCAGAAAACCATAGCTGACTGCTATGACCATCATCAGTGCAGCACCAATCCCGAAGCCGATAATCGCTCCCAGCGGTCCTGAGCCACTCATCCACACAGAAGGCTGAACAAATGCCCCCCACCCGATAGCTGAACCAAGGGCGATGGCCCACACCCAATGTGGTTTCAGTGTTTTTTCCAATTTTTTACGTTTTTTCATAATCCGTAATCCTCCTAAAGATCGAATCGTGATCTTCCTGATAGTGCGTGTTCAAAAAAGAGGATAAAAAGGACCAAGAAGTTCTAGGCGGCGCAGTTTCGAGCAGCGGAATGTATGCTTTTAAATACATGAGCATAAGTAATGCTTCCATGAATCTGCATCGCACGTAGGAAAAGTGGTGTTCTTTTCCAAGGAGCGGAGAAACAAGCCAACGAAGAAATTCGAAGTGTCATTTTTACCGGACTTTTTGAACAACCTCTGATAGAGCCGTTTTTGATCTGCCATACATCGCTAGGGTCTTTCTACTTAACTGATAGCGCTTTCATTGATGCTGTTTAATAACCTGTTTATATGGTAACTCGAACCACATCATTAAACAATAATTATGGGAATTTTCTATCATCAGGAAATAGAATAACGTTTATTAATAATACTTATATGCACTATTGCGATTATTTCCAGCTTAAAAAGGAGCTCTTTGCCCAAACTTGGGCAAAGAGCCAGTTCTCGTCTTATTTGCCCCAAACGCTATAATCCAAGTGTTTGTATTTTTCAAGCAAACGCGTTGGCATCTTCAGCGCATCTTTACGGAATGGCGGTGCAAGCTGCGTGCCGTCGACATAAATGTTCAATACGG
>NZ_BMNQ01000037.1:15631-36097 GCF_014646635.1 Lentibacillus kapialis | reverse complement strand
GTGACACGTGGAGCTGACGGATACTAATCGATCGAGGACTTAACTAATCTTTAGCGCAAACGAATGCCGCTCTTATTCAGTTTTTAGGGTGCAACAAAAAATCCCTTGCATTTTTCATGAAAAATGATTATAATTGAATCTGTTGTCTCAGACAATCGTTGATTTTAAAGTACATGCAACACTATTATCTCATATCGCGGGGTGGAGCAGTCTGGTAGCTCGTCGGGCTCATAACCCGAAGGTCGCAAGTTCGAATCTTGCCCCCGCAACCAAAATTATTTAACCTGTCTACGTTGATCAAATAGCAAAAGTATTGGACTGCATCGAATGTTTATCGGTGCTTTTTATAACTGAACAGTACTTTGTAATTCAACTAAAAGTGACCATTGACCACAGGGTCCGGTAGTTCAGCTGGTTAGAATGCCTGCCTGTCACGCAGGAGGTCGCGGGTTCGAGTCCCGTCCGGACCGCCATTTTAAATTAAAAAATGTGTTGTATATAAACATGATTTTTCATTAAAATAAATAGTATTTAAAATGACCGTTTTCCTTGACCGTGAAAGCGGTCATTTTTAAAAAGATATGAATGTATAAAAATTCAAGGTGTCATAATACCCAATACCGTGGTATTTTAGTGTACCAACGCTGGACAGTCTAGGTGATTCAAATCCACACAATAACTTTATTCTTTAATGTATGTATCGTAGCTGAAGTAAGGTCCTCCCCCTGAGGGGTTGGATTGACTGGTTGTCCTCTGCGAAGAGGGATTTGGAGGCTCTGCAGGCAAAGCAAAGCCCGCAACAATATGTGAACAAAAAGTGGCGGCGATAATAGGGTAGGAAAATCCGCTTCAAATGTCAGCTAAGCGGTGGGAAATTCAATTAGGACTAAAATAGAGCGATTTGTGTCCAATTAGCGGAACGAGAATCCATACTGTTTGGAAAATTTAACTTCAGCGGATTCTCATTCCGCTATTTGCGTCAATTAATGCTTTTCCAACACGTTAGCGGATCCTCATTCCGTTATTTCCTCTTTCCGTCTTAGTTTTGTCCTGATTTTAGCCGAATAGCGGAATGAGGATTCATGATACCACTAAATAGGGTGATTTATGTCCATTTAGCGGAAGGAGGATCCGTTAGGTTTGGATAATCCAGTTTAGGCGGACGCTCTCTTCCGTTATTTGTTTCTTTGGATCGTGAACCTGGGTGGTTACGGTAGAGGCCGTCGGATGCTGTGAGCATTGTGGCTGGGGGTATCCGGTGTATTATAGAGTCATACATGGAAGGAATATAAATTATCGGGTCTCCTTTGACGAAGATAGAAAAAACCGGGCCGTACGTTGTCCGGTTTTTTAATAACGTCAGAAAGTATAAATGATGGATGACCTTATAAGAAACGAACATGGCTACGCCTTCTCGTAGCCACCATCTACCATGAAAATGAATGTCTGCACCAACTATAGTATAGCTCGTTCGCCATTCTGCTAAATTTCCTTTTTAAGCTGTTTTTGCTATTATTGGTATAAACAATGATTGGTGATGAAAATGGATGAATTTACTTTTATTGATGCGATAAAGCAACATACATATAAACAGTCTTCGATTATCAAAGGTGTTGGTGATGATGCGGCAGTGTTTCGTCAGCCTGCGCAGGATGTTGTCACTGCCGTCGATGTTTTTGTTGAAAACGTGCATTTTTCCAGATCCGTTATGACCCCCTTTCATATTGGCTATCGTGCACTTGCAGCCAATATCAGTGATTTGTCTGCTATGGGAGCTGTGCCGGCGTCCTATCTTGTTTCAATCGTTATACCGGATTTCTGGAGTGAAGATGAACTGCACGATATGTATTCAGGTATGGCCGAACTGGGGAGTGCTTACGGAATGGATTTGATCGGCGGAGATACAGTATCCGGTAAAGAACTGACGTTATCTATCACAGCATTTGGCTATGTTAACCGGAACAAAGCAAGATACAGAAGTGCTGCAAGACCGGGTGATATTGTATTTGCAACCGGTACGTTGGGGGATTCGGCAGCAGGTCTTTTTATGCTCAATAATCCTGATGATTATAGTGATGAGGCGTTTTATTATCGCCGACATCGAATGCCGACCGTTAATGCTGAATTTGCCAGCGCGTTGGATTTCCTCCCCCGACTGGCATTAAATGATATCAGTGATGGAATAGCCAACGAAGCGAATGAAATTGCACAAGCTTCGCAAGTCAGCTTGACCATTTATGAAGAGAGACTGCCTGTCAGTTCACAATTTGGCCAATTTAGTGATGAACAGCAATTTAAATGGAAATTGTTCGGCGGGGAAGACTTTGAATTAATTGGCGTTGTTCCGAAAAGCAGATGGGCAGATGTCCTAAAAGCAGCCGACTTATCACAAACACGGATTACTAAGATCGGTCACGTGGACAAACTTGGAGATACTGGTCCTGTAGTATCCTTAGTTGACCACCGTCAGCTCAAGAGACGCTTAGAGCAAAAAGGCTATACCCATCTGAAGCAGGTGAGAAAATGAGTCATTACCAGATTAAGACACATTCTGATTTGGAAACCAAACATGTTGCCGGGCAACTGGGTTTATTTTTAAAACCGGGCGATGTCGTCACATTGGAAGGTGATCTTGGAGCGGGCAAGACGACCTTTGCTAAGGGGCTTGCTTCAGGGCTCGGCGTTACACGTGTTGTCAACAGTCCCACGTTTACCATCATTAAGGAATATCAGGGAGAGATTCCATTTTACCACATGGATGTTTACCGCCTAGAGGAATCCGAAGAGGATATAGGGTTTGAGGAATATTTTAATAGTTCGGGCGTCTGTCTTGTAGAGTGGGCACACTTCATCAGCGAATTCCTGCCTTCTGTATATCTTGAAATTAAGATAGCATACATCGATGAAAACACCCGTTTATTGGACTTTTTTCCAAAGGGTACACATTTTGACTCAGTTGCCACCGAATTACTCGGTGCGCTATAAGGAGTTCTTTTAATAATGAATATACTTGCGATCGATACATCAAATCAAATACTGGGGGCAGCTTTACTGAAAGATGACCAGTTAGTGGGCAGTATTATGACGAATATCAAAAAGAATCATTCTGTACGGTTAATGCCGGCTATCAATCAGCTGATGTATGACGTCAGTATGACACCTGCAGAACTGGATAAAATTGTAGTTGCAAAGGGCCCGGGTTCATATACAGGTGTACGGATTGGGCTGACGACGGCAAAATCGATGGCATGGTCACTCAATATACCGGTAGTAGGGATTTCCAGTCTTGAAGCACTTGCGTGGCAGGGGCGTTTTTATAATGCCTATATATGCCCATTTTTTGATGCACGCCGGGGTTTGGTTTTCACGGGGCTGTACCACAAAAAAAATAATAAACTTGAATTGGCTGTTAAAGAAAAAAATGTACTGATGGAAGATTGGCTGAAAGAGCTCGCTGATACCGGTCAGGAAGTTCTTTTTCTAAGCCCGGATATAACGAAACATGAAGAACAAATACAGGCGTATATGGGCAAAAGAGCTAATATTCCGGAAGGGCCGTTCCACATGGCGGACCCATCACATTTAGCATTTGCCGGCTTAGATGTTCAGCCTGACAGTACACACGGCTTAATCCCGAATTATCTGCGACTGGCGGAAGCGGAAGCCAAATGGTTGAAAAAGGAACACGAGAAAAATGGCTGATATCGCTATTCGTCAGATGAAACTGTCCGACGTTGACGCGGTCCTGGAAGTCGAGAAAAGCACGTTTTTGGCACCATGGCCAAGGGATATTATCGTACGGGAATTGACCGATAATGATTATGCACACTACTGTGTTCTAGTGATTGATCATCAGATTGTCGGATATGCAGGAATGTGGCATGTGATTGATGATGCACAAGTTACCAGCATTGCCATTACACCTGCATTTCGGGGGCGAAAATTGGGACAAACACTTTTTTTACACTTATTGGAGAAGGCGATAAAGATGGGAGCAAAACGGCTTTCGCTGGAGGTTCGGGTTACCAATACCGTAGCACAAAGGATGTATCGGAAATTTGGCCTTGTTCCCGGCGGTATCCGTAAAAATTATTATACGGATAATCAAGAAGATGCTATTGTGATGTGGGTGAATTTATCATGAAAACGGACAAATATATTCTCGGTATTGAAACAAGCTGTGATGAAACGGCTGCGGCGATTGTGGAAAATGGAAAAGACATTATCTCCAACGTGGTGGCTTCGCAAATAGACAGTCACAAACGATTCGGTGGGGTGGTCCCGGAAGTTGCATCACGTCACCATGTTGAACAAATCACAGTTGTTTTGGAGGAAGCATTTGAGCAAGCGAATATGACATGGGAAAAGATTGATGCGATTGCTGTCACTGAAGGACCGGGGCTTGTCGGTGCACTGTTGGTTGGTGTTAACGCTGGAAAAGCATTGGCATTTGCCAAACAAAAACCACTGATTGGTGTGCATCATATTGCCGGTCACATTTATGCCAACAGGTTCGAACGCGAATTCGAATTTCCGCTACTCGCTCTGATTGTCTCCGGTGGACATACGGAACTTGTTTTGATGAACGGACACGGCTCTTATGAATTAGTTGGTGAGACACGTGATGACGCAGCAGGCGAGGCCTATGACAAAGTTGCACGTATGCTGGAATTGCCATATCCCGGGGGGCCGCAGATTGACCAATTGGCTGCCGAGGGGGAGGAATCGATTGACTTTCCCAAAGCATGGTTGGAAAATGATAGTTTTGATTTTAGCTTCAGCGGTTTGAAATCATCGGTTATCAACACGATCCACAATGCTTCACAACGCGGGGAATCATTAAGCAAGGAAGATATTGCCGCCAGTTTCCAATCAAGTGTTGTTGATGTACTGACAACCAAAACATGGAAAGCCGCACAGAAATATGGTGCACAACAAGTGATTGTTGCCGGTGGCGTTGCGGCTAACCAGGGTTTACGAAAGGCATTGGCCGCCAAATTTGGTGATACGAATATTCCTTTGTTGATACCATCACTAAATTTGTGTACAGATAATGCGGCTATGATTGCCGCTGCTGGATTTATTACCTATAAACAAGGGAAACGGTCGGGTTGGGATTTAAATGCCAATCCATCTCTAATGCTTAATTAATATCCACAGACTTATTCACAT
The DNA here is from genome assembly GCF_014646635.1 of Lentibacillus kapialis. Classification (GTDB taxonomy): domain Bacteria; phylum Bacillota; class Bacilli; order Bacillales; family Amphibacillaceae; genus Lentibacillus; species Lentibacillus kapialis. Next base: position 30,925 of record NZ_BMNQ01000037.1, on the reverse strand, counting down.
CTATGTGGATATTTTTTATAATGTCAGAGATGGGTGTTTTGGAAAATGTGGATAGTTATTGTGGATAAATATCGGTTGTTTTGGGGGAAATGTGTATAACCTTGTGATGATTCGGTATAAATGCTGTTGATCCGTGCATATGTTTGTGGATGAATTAAAAGACGTTTGGGAAACCCCAAACGTCTTTTAATTCAATTTGAGCTGTGCTAACTTGTACCGGGAATGCGCTAAATACTGATCAATGGTTTCGACTATTCCTGTAATGACGTCCATTCTTCCATCTGCTGTTCAATTTCCTGCTTTAATTCGCTTGTTTGCTTTGTAAGCTCGCGTGACTTTTCGTGATCTTCATATACTTCCGGATCTGTCATTTTCTGTTCAAGTGCTGCGAGCTCTGCTTCCTGCTGTTCAATGGATTCCTCGAGCTCACTTATCCGGCGCTCTTTTTTTCGTTTATCCCGTTGAAGTTGCTTGTCTTCCTTGAACTTCGCTTTGCCCTGATTTTCAGATTGCACCGTTTCTTCTTTCTGCAGCAGCTTTGCAATTTCGGCTTCTTCCTGTTTCTTTTCAAGGTAGTAGTCATAGTCTCCCAAATAGATAGTCGCACCATCATGTTGCATTTCCACAACTTTGTCAGCAATTTTATTGATAAAATAACGGTCATGGGATACAAAGATAATGGTTCCCGGGAAGTCTGCCATGGCTGCTTCCAAAACTTCTTTACTGTCAATATCCAAGTGGTTGGTCGGTTCGTCGAGCACGAGCAGATTGGCATGTTGCATCATGAGTTTGGATAGTGACAGACGTGCTTTTTCACCGCCGCTTAATGAATTGACCACTTTTTTGACATCATCGCCGGAAAAGAGAAAATTTCCCAATACCGTCCGGATATCTTTTTCGTCAATATCCGGATAGTCATCCCAAAGTTCGTCCAGCACGGTTTTGGCTGAATTCAGCATCTGCTGTTCCTGATCGTAATAGCCGATTTGAACATTGGTGCCGATTGTGATCGATCCCGACGCTGGCTTTAGCTTTCCGAGAATGGTTTTTAATAAGGTTGTTTTTCCTACTCCATTTGGGCCGACCAGAGCAATACGCTCACCGCGTTTGGCATGCATCGTGATATTGGAAAACACCGGTTCACTGTCATATTGAAAAGCAAGCTGATCAACTTGCAATACATCATTCCCGCTTGATCGATTGATCCGGAATGAGAATGATGCTGATTTTTCATCCCCCTTGGGCTTATCCAGTTTTTCCATCTTTGCGAGTTGCTTCCGCCGGCTTTGGGCACGCTTGGTTGTTGAAGCACGTGCAATGTTACGTTGAATGAAATCCTCCATTCGCTTAATTTCGGTCTGTTGTTTTTCATATTCTTTTAACTCTTTTTCGTAATCCAGTGCCCGCTGTTTTAAATAATAGCTGTAGTTGCCGTGATATTTTTTTGAGTGGTGCCGGCTGACTTCATAAACGATTGACACGGTTTTATCAAGGAAATATCGGTCGTGTGATACAATTGTGACGGCTCCAGGGTAACTGACCAGGTAATTCTCAAGCCAGGCCATTGTATCGATATCAAGATGGTTGGTCGGCTCGTCCAAAATTAATAGATCCGGCTTTTTCAATAACAGCCTTCCAAGCGCCAGCCGGGTCTTTTGACCACCGCTCAGTTCGTTTATGGGCGTGTTATAATCGTAGTCTTGAAAATTGAGTCCTGTGAGAACAGCTTTAATGTCTGCCTCATACCGGTAGCCGCCACCTGCCTCAAAAGCTTGTTGCTTCCTGTCATAATCCAGGAGGAGCTGTTCATATTCTGTCTTTGAAAGAGAATCAGCCTGGCCCATCATTTCCTCTAATTGTCGCAGTTCCCGCTGTTGTGCAAGCAGATCATCAAATACTGTAACCATTTCATTCCACATAGATTTATCTGACTCGAGGCTACTGTGCTGTGTCAGGTAACCGATGGAAAGGTTCTTGGGTTTAAAAACCTCACCTTCATCATAAGAAAGCTCTCCAGCCATAATTTTTAAAATGGTTGATTTTCCGGCACCATTTCTGCCGACGATCGCGATTCGGTCGTTTTCATTTATTTCAAGTTTAATATTGGCTAATATTTCTTCGGCTCCAAATGACTTGGAAACGTCATTGAGCTGCATTAATATCATTGTTTTTCACTCCATTCCATCCAAGTGTACCGCATTCCGATTTGGAAGGGCAATCATATTGTGAACTATATCACGACTTAATCATTTTTTTCTGATAGAATAGGGATAGAAAAATGATCGAAATGGGGCTGATACGATGTCTGACTTCACACACTTAAATGAGCAGGGAAGAGCACGCATGGTTGATATCAGTGAAAAGCAGGAAACGGAACGCACGGCCACGGCTGTCTCCAGCATTCAACTCACAAAGGAATTATATGAAAAAATCACATCCAACACGATGAAAAAAGGAGATGTTTTGGCAATCGCACAAGTGGCAGGAATTATGGCTGCCAAAAACACATCTGATTGGATACCCATGTGTCATCCATTGCAGTTGAAAGGAACAGATATTGCATTTGACTGGACGATTGCAGATAATATATATGAACTGCAAATTGAAGCATCAGTCAAAACAAAAGGGTCAACCGGTGTAGAGATGGAAGCGTTGACAGCGGCCTCAGCAACAGCGCTTACGGTATATGACATGTGTAAGGCACTTGATAAAGGCATGATAATCGGCCAAACCTATTTAGTTAACAAGACCGGCGGTAAATCAGGAGATTATCACCGGGGTGTCGAGGAGGACTGACATGGAACAGGATAAAATACCGCAGGCAACGGCTAAACGGTTGCCATTATATTATCGGTTTTTAAATAACCTGAATAACCAAGGCAAAAAACGCGTCTCATCAAAAGAACTGAGTGAAGCAGTTAAAGTCGATTCAGCAACCATTAGACGTGACTTTTCTTATTTTGGCGCACTGGGCAAAAAAGGGTATGGATACAATGTGGAATATCTGCTTGGATTCTTCCGGAAAACACTGGATCAGGATGAACTGACTGAAGTGGCTCTGATTGGGACGGGAAACCTTGGCACTGCGTTTTTACATTACAATTTCCTTAAAAACAATAGCACAAAAATCGTGATGGCCTTTGATGCGGATTCTGATAAAGTCGGTTCAGATATTGGCAGTGTGCCTGTTCATCATATAGATGAACTGGAAGCGAAAATGGGAGATATATCAGTGGCTATTTTGACTGTTCCGTCTGATGAGGCGCAATCGATTACGAACCGGCTCGCTGATTTCGGTATTTCCGGAATTTTGAATTTTACCCCTGCGAGAATTACAGTGCCATCATCGATTCGCGTCCATCACATTGATCTGGCGGTCGAATTGCAATCGCTCGTTTATTTTCTAAAACACTATCCACTTTCGAAGTGAGCCGCCTTAAAGCAGAGTGCGTTTGTAAAAAAGCATTAAAAAAGAAGCAGTACGTCTGACTACTTCTTTTTGTTATGTTTCTTTATTTTGAAATGAATGATAAACATGCGTATGCCGACGCCAAAATCGAGTGTGGCAAAAAAGGCGAGCAGTATGGTGATGAAATTCCAGATTGTCTCATCCGCACTCAGAATAGCTACATAGGTAAATAATATACCTAAAAACAGGTAAACAAACCCCATCAACGTTGGTGATACTTTCATAAAAACTTAGCCCCCAATCAATATCAACTGCATTTTGTCCAGCTGATTCATCATTTTTTCAATTTTTTCCGGATCAAGTAATAGCTGGATGATAACGGATATTGAATTCATAACCATGTGTGCAATAATCGGCACGATAATACGTTTTGTCCTGACATAAAGAAAGGCAAAAACAAATCCAATGGAAGCGTAGATCAGGATATGTTCAGGCTCTCCATGTATAATGCCGAAAACGAACGCGGAAATCGCTGCTGACAAGAAAAAACCGAGACGTTTGTAAAGTTCTCCAAAAATGATTTTCCGAAAGACAATCTCTTCCAGAATCGGCGCTACAATTGCTGTAACGACTACAAAAAAAGGAACGGTCCGGGTGATATCCATAATCATTTGCGTATTTTGCGAGCCAGGTGTTATACCTAATACATAGGTTTCGATCATAGTGGCTGCATAATTGGCGAAATAGGCCATGAATAAACCGGCAAGAGACCATAGTACGATTTCGCCAGCTGATGCAGCATTTCGATGCGGCGTTGTTTTCATATCCGGGCGCAAGAGAAACAGCACAACGACAAGTGCTGCAATAAAACTAAAAATAGACCAGTAAATGGTTGCTTGCATTTCCCCAAGTGGTGTCACCAAATACAGGAGCGGTGCAAATAATAACCCGGAAAATTGCATGATGATATACGTTATAATCACATACCAGTAACGATTCGCCAAAATATAACGACTCCTTTATTGCTCGGTTGATATAGTATATGTATTACATTTAAATCTAAAAATTACAATCTACATTTTAGCATAAATGACGTCTCGTTTTATAATGGTACGGGCTGAACGACGGTAATCGTAAAAATCGAAAAATAACGAAGGAAATGCTTGCATTTTATAAATGAATTATTTATTATAATAATTGGAATTAGCACTCACCAAGTTGGAGTGCTAACAAAATCCTTCAAATACATGAAAAAGGAATTAAGGAGGTTGTCGACATGATTAAACCACTAGGAGATCGTGTTGTAATTGAGCTTGTGGAGCAAGAGGAAACAACAGCAAGCGGCATTGTTCTTCCGGATTCTGCACAGGAAAAACCCCAGGAAGGCACTGTCGTTGCAGTAGGTTCCGGCCGCGCAACAGACCAAGGTGAGAAAGTTGCGGTGGAAGTGAATGAAGGAGATCGTGTTATTTATTCAAAATTTGCCGGAACTGAGGTAAGCTATTCCGGAAGTGACTACTTAATCCTGCGTGAAAATGACATTTTGGCTGTAGTGGAGTAATTTATAGTCGGAATAATGTCGGCACATAAACGAAATTCCAAGGAGGCGTTTTAAATGGCTAAAGAACTAAAATTCAGTGAAGAAGGCCGTCGTGCCATGCTGCGCGGTGTCGATACACTGGCAGATGCCGTTAAAGTAACATTGGGACCAAAAGGTCGTAATGTTGTATTGGATAAAAAATTCGGTTCACCGCTCATCACAAATGATGGTGTAACCATTGCCAAGGAAATCGAACTGGAAGACCATTTTGAAAACATGGGTGCCCAGCTCGTATCAGAAGTTGCATCCAAAACAAATGATGTTGCCGGTGACGGTACAACAACTGCGACTGTACTTGCCCAGGCGATGATCCGTGAAGGACTGAAAAACGTGGCATCCGGCGCTAACCCGGTTGGAGTCCGTCGTGGTATCGAACAAGCTGTTGAAGCGGCCGTGAATCAATTGAAAGGCATTTCCAAACCGATTGAAGGCAGAGACTCCATTTCCCAGGTTGCAGCTATCTCTTCCGACGATGATCAAGTCGGCAACCTAATTGCTGAAGCGATGGAGCGTGTTGGTAATGACGGTGTTATTACCATTGAGGAATCAAAAGGTTTCAACACTGAACTTGAAGTGGTTGAAGGTATGCAATTCGACCGCGGATATGCTTCTCCATACATGGTAACTGATCAGGATAAAATGGAAGCTGAATTGGAAGATCCATATGTCCTGATCACTGATAAGAAAATCGGTAATATCCAGGAAGTACTGCCTGTACTCGAACAGGTCGTTCAGCAAGGCAAGCCGATTTTGATCATTGCTGAAGATGTTGAAGGCGAAGCGCTCGCAACACTGGTTGTCAACAAACTGCGCGGAACATTCAACGCGGTAGCTGTTAAAGCTCCTGGATTCGGTGACCGCCGTAAAGCAATGCTTGAAGACATTGCAACCATGACCGGTGCTGAAGTCATCACAGAAGACCTTGGACTTGAGTTGAAGAACGCTACAATGGAACAGCTTGGCCGTGCCAACAAAATCGTTGTAACAAAAGACAACACTACGATTGTTGAAGGCGCCGGCAACCCTGATGCAATCTCTCAGCGTGTTTCACAGGTTCGTGCACAAGCTGAAGAGTCCACTTCTGAATTTGATAAAGAGAAACTGCAGGAACGCCTTGCAAAAATGGCCGGTGGTGTCGCAGTCATTAAGGTCGGTGCAGCAACCGAAACCGAACTGAAAGAACGTAAACTTCGCATTGAGGATGCGTTGAACTCAACACGCGCTGCCGTTGAGGAAGGCCTTGTTTCCGGCGGTGGAACAGCATACATCAATGCTCTTGCAAAGATCGGCGCACTTGATCTGACTGATGATGAAGCAACGGGAGCAAACATTGTGCTTCGTGCGCTTGAAGAACCAATCCGTCAAATCGCGCACAACTCCGGCATGGAAGGCTCCATCGTCGTTGAGCGCCTGAAAGGTGAAGACGTCGGCATCGGCTTTAACGCATCAAACGGCGAATGGGTCAATATGATTGACGCAGGTATTGTTGACCCGACAAAAGTTACCCGTTCAGCACTGCAAAACGCCGCATCCGTTGCAGCAATGTTCCTCACAACAGAAGCTGTAGTGGCTGACCATCCTGATGATAATGATGGCGGCGGCGGTGCACCTGACATGGGTGGCATGGGCGGTATGGGCGGCATGATGTAACGGTCGCCCAAGTCCATTGATATGAGTGGTTTTAAAAGTGTTAAATAGTTAGTTGACCACAATTTGACCACATTCTCTGGAAAAATTGAATGATTTTATAATTGATGAATGCCTCTCATTAGTTCTCCGAATTTTTGAGAGGCTTCTTTTTTTCGGCTTTTTGTTACATGCAAATAAACCTGTGTGGTCGTATCATCATCAACGTGACCTAATCGTTCCATGATTTCTGGTAAACTAACCCCGGCTTCAGCTAAAAGTGAAGTATGAGTGTGACGAAAGGAGTGCGGTGTTAAGTATTCTTTCTCACCCATTTTCTTTAATAATCTGCGCATTCTATTTTCAATGGTTTTAATGAAGTCAGGATAACCCATATATTCTCCAGATTTCGCAAAAACAAAACCCTGGTCATAATAAAAATCACGGTATTGCATTTTCAATTTATTCTGTTGCGTTTGATGTTTTTCAAGTTCTTTCAAAACTATTTCATCAATGCCTATAGTCCTGATAGATCCTTTATTTTTTGGAGGAACTAATCTATATTTAACCGTATTATTATTTGGATTGTATAAAGTTTTGGTAACACTGATTTCTTGTTTTTCAAAATCAATATCCTTCCACTTCAAAACAACAAGTTCACCGGCTCTTAAACCAGTATAAGCTAATGTCAGGAAGATAATATAATCACGTTCTAGTCCCCAAACTTTAGCAGCTTGTAAAAATCCTGCAAGCTCTTCTTTCTCTAAATAAAGCTCCTTCACTTCTTGACTTTCGATCTCTTCAACCGTTTCTTGTTTTTTAGGCATCTCCGCAAATTGCGTAGGGTCTTTTAATATTTTATTTTTTTTCATAGCCTCTTTAAAAATCATGCTGGCGCAAGCGTGTATGTTGCTTATGGTGTTTACCGCATAGTTCTTTTCGAAGAGATTATCTAACATATGCTGATACTGATCCAGTGTTATTGATTCAAGCTTAGAGGGACCGAGATAATGATTAAGGTGTTTTAGATTTTTTCTCCTCACATTGACTGTACTTACCTTATTGCGCTTTTTATATGACCCGAACCATGCGGCAGAAAATTCCTGAAAGGTAATATTTCGGTCCAGAGACATGCCCATATTGTCTTTGATTCCTTTTATTGCCTGTTCAGCTTTTTTCTTTGCTTCCTTTTTAGTATCAGCTCGTCGAGTTAGTTGCCGGCGTTTACCGGAGACCGGATCCTTTGGTCCCTCCTCAGTATATTTCCACTTATATCCTTGTTTGTTTTTGGCTTTAACTTTTTGAAAGTACCCCATAATTAGACTCCTCTCTGAGATTATCATAGAACTAAAAGTAGTAGTAAAAACACATAATTCTACTATGTTAAATAGAATAGATGATTGTTTTATTAGTAGTTAAAATAATAGGAGACAGTTTTTTTTCTATCTATTTGAGTTATCAACCCTTGAATCTCTTCATCAGTAGCACCATTCTTTTTAAATTCCTCAATTAATTTTTTGAAATCGGGTTGCTCGTAAAAAGGTAAATCATCGTAAACATCGATCTCGTCCAAGTGATAATCCTCTGGAAATTCACTGCATTTTAAAAGTTCTTCATAAAATAGTGTTCCGTTTATTTGCCTCTCATAATGCAAAAGACGTTCATCTGCAAAGTCATGAGTAACCCCAAACGTTTCAGCAATCAAGTTTATAGCTTGATTTCGATACTTAGGCATATTGAGTTCCAAAAGCATAAATGTTGGTACTGTGAAGTGCAATGCAAAATTACGTGCTTTGGCTTCTTGCATATGCCGAAAATCTTCCGGCATCCCTAGTTGAATTCCTACATGAAGCAACACATGGCCTAATTCGTGTCCGAAAAGTTCTCGCTGTCTATTTTTGTGTAGACAGGGATCAATGAACATGGTTCCGTCTACTGATAGTGGTATCTTCTGATAATAAATACTGATACCTAGTCTTGCGGCAATATCCTCTATCGGATGTTTAGGTTCTTTAATCCCAATTCTGCAGTATAGTTTTTGAATGGAATCTTCTAAAGGTGTAGTGATGTATTTCATGATATCCCCCTTAAAGGAAACGTATGTTCTATTTAATTATATAAAAAAGATGCACATCATTTTGCGCATCTATTTACTACTATTCACTGATGGGTCTATAGAGAGGCAATGACTAATTTTATTAAGTGGCATTTTGCTAAGTTGTCTAATAGTCCCATATACACACGGCCTTTATTGAGTGTTAATCAAAAGCACCCTTGTATTGTGCATTGCATGTTATGCTTCTATTTCTTATTCTCTTCCTCTCTACGTTGCTTTTCTTTATAAATAGTATACTCAAGGTGATTTTTTATATCTTCAACAGCTTCTGGACTAAGATTTCTAATATCATCTATGTTGTGAAAGAATAAGTCTTCAATTCCGAGATCCTCTACAATTTCTTTTAAGGCTGTTAGGGAATCGAAGTCATCCTCTTTTGTAGGTTCAGGATCTTCAGAATTTCCTATTAACCAGTCAACTGAAACTTCATATAGAGTTGCCATTTTATTAAGAGTTTGAGTATCAGGGTCACGGTAGTTTCTTTCATATCCAGATAATGTCCCATTTGATATCCCAAGTTTTTTACATGCATCTACTTGTTTATATCCAGCTTTTACTCTAGCTTCTTTTAGGCGTTTACCTAATACATTCATCGTTTACACCTCAAATTAAACATAACATTCTTAAGCGTATTGTTAAACAAATTAAGCGAAAAGCTAAAAAATATTTAAGAAACCCTTGACTTTAGCGTATTGCGTAATTATAATAAAAACAAATTAAGCGTTACGCTTTATTAGAAGGAGGACTAACATGAAACCAGTCCATGAAAAAATTGAAAGCATTCGTAAAGAAAAGGGGGTAACTAAGACTTTTATCGCTCAAAAGTGTAATAAAACCGTAGCCTGGTACCACGGAATTTCAACTGGTAAGCGTAAGTGGATCCTCATGTTCGATTTTAGCTATTAGAAACAGAAAAGAGTCAGCTGTTTGAAAGCATGATTGGATCAAGCTACACACTACCTTTTGGTAAGCTCATAATTTGGCTATACCTTTCTTGTGTATCTTTTTCTTTATCAAACCATCTCTTAGCAATTCTATTAGTATTTTCTTCTAGTGAATTTTGATTAAATCCAGTATTAATTATCTCCATAACTAAAGTATGTAACTCAACTTTCTCACTCGCAAATTTGTAAGCTCTTTTATTTTTATTTAATCGACTCTTCTTTATTAAATCAATTATATACTCCTCCATAGCACCTTCTGTTGCACTTCTTTTTATAAGGCTTTCATTCTCCAAGTCCATACTATGTACTGAATCAAAAATATTTTCCACTAGTATCCCCTCTTTGTCTTTTTAGATTTTATTTCTACAAAAGAGGACTATTTTCCTGCTTGTTTTACAAATTTATTTTAATTATTTCCTATAGTAACGAATTTTGAATATTTCATTGGCACTGCACAAACTAAATGGGCGGACTCGGCTTCAAAGGGCTGTAATTCCCTCTTTTCAACATCTCGCAGCAGCGAGGCTTTTAACCATTTCAACACCTATTATTCTATACAGCCCAAAGTGTACCGACACTTAATAGCATGGTGGTTGCATGTTCATTTAACTCCTGTATTATTTCATAACCAATAAATTGACCAAGCAACATTTTTACAACTATACTTCGCCAATTATCGCTATGACGACTTTGGCCTTTTCTTTTTTAACTGTTTGTTCATGGTTCAGGAAAGCAATTAGAAGCAATTTAATCCATTTCAGTCCATAGCAAAACAATGATAGCCTACTATTGTTGAGAGTTATTATATCATTACATTTCAAGTTATTTCACTTGGCATGACACCAATTTTATCACCACAAACATAAACGAAATCAAAATATTTATGTCTTTACAAAAATGATATAGATAGCCAACTTAATTGTTATTGTTGCTGTCTTTATTTTTTTTTCTTCTTTCAAGCGACAGAAAGAATGCGGTAAATAAAGCAATTCACATAGGAATGTGTTAAACTTTTGTTATATGTAACTAGTTAAAAGAAGGATGATTTAGGTGAAGGTATTCAATAACTACCTGAATGAATTAAATAAAAATTTACAATTGAATAATGCTACCGAACATACTCATAGAACAGCTTTAAAAATTATGATTGAAACAATTAATGAAGAGATTATTGCTACTAATGAACCGAAGAGATCAGATTTTGGTGCTCCAGATTTTATTATTACTCAAGGGCAACACTCCATTGGTTACGTAGAAGCTAAAGATATAGGTGAAAATTTAGATGATGTCGAACAAAGTGAACAATTAACAAGGTATTTAACTAGTTTAGACAACTTGATTCTAACTAATTATCTTGAGTTTCGATGGTATGTCCAAGGTGAGTTTAGATACTCAGCTAAGATAGGCAAATTCAATAGAAATGGAAAAATAGAAATAGTTACTCATGAGTATAAAAAGCTAAAAGATTTATTAGAATCCTTTTTTGCTTTGGAAACTCCCAAAGTTACTAGTTCAGAACTTCTCGCTTCAAGAATGGCTGGCTATTCAAAATTAATTCACGATATTATAAAAGAAATTTTCAGAAGTGAAAATCAATCTGATGCATCAAGCATCCATAAGCAATTGGAGGCTTTTAGAGAAATCCTTATAAACACACTTAACCCTGATGAATTTGCAGATATGTATGCACAGACTATCTGTTATGGCCTGTTTGCATCAAGATTTAACTTTAAAAAAAGTGTTAATGATGAACCGTTTACGAGAATGAATGCAGTGTATTCAATACCTAAAACCAATCCCTTTCTTAGGAAGATGTTCAATCACGTAGCTGGACCTGAGCTTGATGAAAGAATCGCATGGGTAGTTGATGATTTGGTAAAAATGTTTAGGGAAACGGATATAACCCAAATACTCAATGATTTTGGAAACAACTCAGGTAAATTTGATCCTGTATTACACTTTTATGAAACTTTCCTAGCATCATACGATGAAAAACTAAGAGAAGTAAGGGGCGTATATTACACTCCTGAATCAGTAGTTTCCTATATTGTTGAGAGTGTTGATACTGTATTAAAGAGTTCATTTGATCTTGCGGATGGTTTAGCAGATACATCAAAAGTTAGAGTAAATAAAATAGAAAGTGAGAAAGGTAAGAGAAAAACCGAGGATGTTCACCGAGTACAAATATTAGACCCTGCTACAGGTACAGGAACATTTTTACATAGTGTTATTAACAAAATTTATAAATACTATGAAAATAACAAGGGCATGTGGTCGGGTTATGTTTCAGAGCATCTTTTACCAAGGTTACATGGATTTGAAATTTTAATGGCTTCATATGCTGTGACTCATATGAAATTAAGTTTGCTTTTACAAGAGCTGGGATATAAATTTGAATCTCCAGAAAGACTACAAGTGTATTTAACCAATACACTTGAAAAACCAAACGAAATAGCGGGAACAAACCTATTTACACATTGGTTAGCAGAAGAGTCTAATTCAGCTAGTAAGATAAAGACACATAACCCAGTAATGGTTATTGTAGGTAATCCTCCATATTCTGTGAATTCTGTTAATACAGGAGAGTGGATTATAAAACTTCTAAAGGGTGAGGACACCTATAGTGCTAAAGCTATAGATCAAACCTTCAAAAGCCCAGAAAAATTAATTAGTAACTACTTTAAAGTTGAGGGTAAGTCCTTGGGTGAAGCTAATCCGAAAAATTTATTGGATGATTATGTGAAGTTTATTAGATTCTCGCAATGGAAAATAGAAAGAACAGGGTATGGGGTTCTTGGTTTAATTACTAACCACGGTTATCTCAATAATCCAACTTTTAGAGGTATGAGAGAAAGCTTACTAAAAACATTTGATGACATCTATATTATTAACTTACACGGAAACAGTTCGCGTAAAGAAACTTCACCGGATGGTACGGTTGATCAAAACGTTTTTGATATAAAACAAGGAGTTTCTATAGCCATTTTTGTAAAGAAGCAATATTCTCAGAAGCAACATGGGACTGTGTATTACAAGGACTTATGGGGAAGAAGACAGGAGAAATATGAATGGTTAAACAAAAACAATATCTCTTCTACTAATTGGGATAACGTTTTAAAGCCTAGTAGTCCCCACTATTTATTCACTCCACAAGATCTAAAAAAAGAAAAAGAGTATCTAAACGGTTATAAACTAGATGACATTATGCCAGTTAAGGTGACAGGTATTAAAACGCATAGGGATTCATTAGTATTCGGTTTTACCGAAGAGGAACTTCACAGGAAAATAAGTGATTTTATGAATCCAAACATTTCGGATGATGAAACACGTTTTAAATTTTTTGGTACCACTGCTAAAGGAAATAATCTTGCGGGGGACAATAGTGAGTGGAAGATGGCGCAAAAAAGGAAAACTATATACAAAGATGACAATTGGAAAAATGTAATTGAGGAATGTGATTTAAAACCTTATGACAAAAGATATATTTTCTATCATAACGATGCTATTGATCGTCCAAAACGTAAAATTATGAGTAACATGTTACGAACAAACCTTGCGTTGGTAACAGTAAGACAAGTGGCAGAAGATGAATTCAATCATGTATTTGCTACGGATTCGATGATAAATAATCGTTATACTCTGAGTAATCGTGGGACTGCGTTTATGTTCCCTCTTTATATATACCCTACAAAAGAAGAGATCGAGAACAATCTATTTACTGAGGATCATAAAGATGCTAACTTTACTGAAAAATTTGTTAACGAAATTTCCAACGCCTTAAACCTTAAATATATTTCTGATGGAAAAGGTGATTTACAACGTACAATAGGTCCGATGGATTTCTACAATTATATTTATGCTATTCTAAACTCTAATTTATATAGAGAAAGATATGTCTCATTTTTAAAAACTGATTACCCAAGAATACAATTCTCATCCAATATATCATTGTTCAAGTCATTAAGGGACTTAGGTGAACAATTAATGAAAAATCATGTGGAAGTTGATGGTGAAATAACTACCAGTTTCCCAGTTGCCGGGGATAATATAGTCAAAGAAGTTAATTTTGAATCAACAAATGAACATTTGGGTAAATTGTTTATAAATAAATGTCAATACTTTGATAATGTTCCTATAGATGTATGGAATTATTGGGTAGGAGGATACCAGATATCTTCAAGATGGTTAAAAGATAGGGTTGGTCGAAAATTAAGTTTTAATGAACTAGAGTATTTTCAAAAGATGGTTGGTTCAATTGTAAAAACAATTAACTTAACTCAAGAAATAGATCAAGTATTAAAAGTTTACGGTGGTTTGCCAATAAAGATGTAAAGAGTGTTTATGGGTTTCCTTGTTTGTTTTCTCTCTTTTTAAATTCGGTACGTTATTTGCCCCTTTTTTACCCTTACTTTCAATCTATAGGGTGGGATTTTTTAATTGAAAAATAATGAATGGTCATGCTAACGCATAAGTTGTCTGCCTATGAATTAGGGCAGAGTAATGAATGCTGATAAAATTGCGTCATGAATTTTAGATACTCCGCCATTGGTTCTCCACTTCAAAGTTAGGAATTCGTATAATTGTTTTTTTACCATCCCTTCTACTGAACAACCCTGATTGAACAATTTCAAGACTAAGGACACGAATTTTCTCTTTGTAAAATCAGGGTGTACTCTATCCAAACAATAAAACGATTAAAAGTTAAGCGTATTTATTTCAAAATAAATAAGTGTGATTCCTATATTTCCATATCCAGTTTCTGTATCTGTTCTTTATCCTTTTCTTTATCTTGCTTAAGATTTAATTCTTTCATTTCAAAATCACTTAACTCTTTATCTGTCAACGCTCTATCATAAGCAACTATTCCATGTTTACCCTCATCATCATCAAACTCAACAAATCCTCTTGGCTGATCTGTGGTTTGTTTAGGAAACAAGCAGGCCCAACGGTAATTTCCATAAGCCGGCGTAAATACCGCCATTTGAAATGTATGCATCGATCCTCCAATCGTCAGTTTGACTTCACCCCAATCAAATTCGCAAACATCTCCGGGAAGATACGTCTCTTTGATAAAAGCCTCTTTTGGCCTGTGTTCCAACTGTCTTACCGTTCGCCGAACGGTACTGTAACTAATATCCACCTTCTCAGCTTCGAGTGCCTCATACATGTCAATGATTGTTTTCTGTTGTTTAGTTTGCCCTTTGTGGCGTTTCTCTTGATTTTCCTGCAGAAATTCCTGAATCCGCAATTCAATCTCTGATGTTAATTTTCGTTTGGGCCGATTACCTGTTTTATAGGCAGGTTTCTCCGTCAACGATTCAATCAAGGCTTCGACATGGACACCTCCCTCCATAAGACGACTGCGTTTTTTTTCGTACTCCCTGACGTATTTACTGACGGTTTCCCGATGGATTCCTGTATCCCTGGCAATCTGCCGCATCGACCTCCCTTCGTGTGCATACAGAATTAATGCCTGGTATTTCTGGTTCATTGTGATCATCTCTCCTGCCCCCACTTGTATGTTTTATACAAGTGAGATTATCAATCTACTGGCCGGATTTTCAATGAACATGGTGGTCGATTTTTAAGTTACCATATA
>NZ_BMNQ01000037.1:0-15530 GCF_014646635.1 Lentibacillus kapialis | reverse complement strand
GAGCCATGTTTGGATGAGCATTTCATACGGATCCAACTTTTTTCTTCTTGTCTGGGTTGAGGCCATCCATTCCCCCATTTCCTCCGGAGATTTATCGAGATACTTATAGACCGTCGTTCTTGAAATACCCAACTTTCTAGCGATTCTTCGAATCTTAAACCCTTGCTTTTTTAATTGATAAATATCCATGTACACGTGCCACTTTTCCACCTTTCCGTCTCCCCATTCCTGCATGTAGTATAAATGTTCAATATCTATAACATTATATAGGAATGTGAAGAAAAATTTTGAAGATAGGGGGGTGAAAATTTCGAAAGCGAATGGAGGGCTGCCCCTCGGGGCAGCCCTCCATTCGCTGCTACCCCTCTGCCAGAAAGTGTTCATTTTTATTTAGCGGAAATGGTCTACTTTAGTTTAGCAGTTCCAAACAAAGGCCACAGCAGATTTTATGGTTGATTGTATCGAAACGTATTGGGTAAAACAAGACTTCCAGAATATTGGGTAAAACAAGACTTCCAGAATAACGTTGATACCCTCATCATCAATGCGGATAATGGCCCGGAGAATAATAGTCGCAGGACACAATTTATGAAACGTATTATTGAGTTTGCAGCTAAATATGACGTGAAGATTCTATTAGCCTACTATCCCCCTTATCATAGCAAATACAACCCAATAGAGAGGATTTGGGGACGGTTGGAGCAACATTGGAATGGCGGCATTCTGGATACCTGCGAAACGGTTTTGAAATTTGCAGAGAACATGACCTGGAAGGATGAGAACCCTTGCGTATCTCTTGCTGAAAAGGCATATGAGACAGGACAAAAGGTAGAGAAGAAGGTCATGGAGACTTATGAAAAGATGATTGACAGAGCAAACGGTATCGAGAAATGGTTTGTCGTGATAAATCCCAATAAGTGTCAAGAGGCGCTACAAATGGAATGAAAGGGCCTGGGGAAAGGGAGAGCTATGGCCTTTTTTGCAAAAATAAGGTGATCCCCAGGTTAACGTGTAATTTGTAAATTGAACAGTAAAATAAAAGTTTTAATATTCGTGTTTATGACTAAATAGGTGTATTGGTATAAATTGACTTATTATTTATTTTAATATGCCTAAATGGATATGAACCAAGTATTATAAAACCCAAAATAATAGCAACCAATAGTGCTATTCCCACCGACAAACCAAATCCAGCATTGATAGGCAAAAACGCTAATGGGATTAGTGCAAACACTCCACCTCTCACCCTTGATGAAGCTGATTCGTATTGTTTTTTACCACAATATGGACATTTTAACCTGAATATTGTTTTAATGGTTTGTTTCCAAGTCCACTTTTTATCACAATTTTGACAGGTTGGCATTTAATTACCCCCGCTTATTACGTTATGGTTATTAAAAAGCATTCCTGTTCCTGCATTCATTAATGCAATTGATAGTCCTAACTGATTTTTATTCATATTGGATTTCTTTGTAGTAAAACTAGCCAGCGGAGGAAAAACACGGGACTCGTCGAAAATAAATACCAATTTTCTTACGAAGATGCATCGTTGCCGTAGCCTTCCTTGTCCTGTGGAAATGCGCAGTGTGAAGACTCCGCAGAGCGACCTTCTTTTTCGGGAAGGGCGAGGACAAGCCCACGGAAAGCGTCGTGTTTTTCCGAAGCGACTGCTTACGTCAAAACGACATCTAATTTGTCAATCATAGATTTTGGTGAACAGCTTTTACAGAATAAACATTTCCTCTTTATTGTTAATCATTCTAACAAGAGAAGGAATATTTTTCTACCTGCAACAAAAAAGTAGAGGCATTTGTTATACGATAACAAGATACCTCTTTTGAGTTATTCCCTTTATTTTGAAAAATCATCTAGAGCAACTTATTTAATCTGATGTAATCAAATCTGTATGTTCTTATCTGCAAAGACTAGCTTTTGCCTGCTTGAATCAACTTGTGTGAATCCGAATCCACGGTACGGCTTATTTATAACAAACCTACCAATTCCAGTCCATATGCGATACCATCTTCATTAACACCTTTTGTGACATACCGTGCCGACTTTTTCACTGAATCCGGAGAATTCCCCATTGCTACACCATTATCTACCATTTGAAGCATTTCAATATCGTTTAACGCGTCACCAAATGCATATATATTTTCCTTCTCATGGTTTAATCGATTAACAACGGCATCGATGCCTTTTGCTTTGGATCCACCTGCTGGTAAAATATCCAAAGAGTATGGATGCCAGCGGATAAACCGAAGAGACTGTCCGAAAGCATTGATGTACGGTGTTTCCTCATTATTGACACAAAACAAATTGGACTGATAAATTTCATGGTCTTGATAATATGTTGGATCATACGATACTTTACGATTCAGCTTTAGTGTTCCAATGCTTTTTTCTATATATGGATGATACTCAATATTCGCTCGCATGTCTGCATGATCAACATACAGCAGGGGATGTTCATAGCGTGAAGCAAAATCCGTGAGCGATTGCACCACTTCTTTATCTAGCGGATTTTTGTAAATAACCTCATTTTGCACTACGACATACTGACCGTTGAAACTTACATAGCTATCAATATCCAGTTCTTCACGTAATTCTTTAAACATAAACGGTGAACGCCCTGTTGCAATCACCACTTCATGGCCTTTCTGCTTTAAGTGTAGAATTGCTTGTTTTGTGGAAGTCGGCAATTTTTTATCACGATCCAGAAGTGTTCCATCAATATCAAAAAATATTACTTTTTTATCCAATTCATCACCTCATTTGCACGTTACGAAACATTATTCTCCAAGTTCTTCACGCCTGACTATTTCTTCCAATGCTTATAAAGCATCCGCAACATCTTCACCTTCAGCAGTAACCGTGATGTCAGCACCATTTGGTATACCCAGGGACATGATGCCCATAATGGATTTTAAGTTTGCAGACTTTTGTTGGTATTAAAAGATTATTTCTGACTTGACTCTTGCAAAAAATATGTCGACACATTATGTTGAACCATAACTAGTTTTGGAATGTTTGCCCGAAAATAGAATGACATCCCGCTTTTTGTGGTATTGGAAGGTTAACCCCCAACCAACCCCCAAAAAGGAGATGTCTAAGGTTATGGTATCCTTCCATTCGGCAATCGTCAAGTTTATTTTGGCAATCGGTTTAGAATTTTCAAAACCCCAGTTGAAACACACGTTGAACTTTATGCATGGCATTATATTAACAGATGGCAGTAAAACGGTATCGCAAATTCGTCGTGTTACACATGAACCACGTGATCTGAGCTGCATGACCAGGTTTCTAAACGAATCACCGTGGTGTCCGAATCGGGCAACCCGCCGCAGGATCCAGTTTATGGTGGATAAGATCAAAAAGAAACGAGCCAAACAAGGTGATACACGGCCAATCGTCTTTTATATTATCGACGATACCCAGTCGAAACGGGATCGATCCACCACCAAAATGGAAGGACTGGATGAACATTTTTCCCATTCAGACGGGAAAACGGTTTGGTCTCATTGTGTCGTCACGGCTCATCTGGTCAATGACGAATACTCGTTTGCCTGGGATTTCCGGTCCTATTTCCGGGAATCCTATTGCGAAGAACACGGACTAACGTTTAAAAGCAAAAATGACCTGGCCATCGAACTCATCCGGGATTACGAATCACCAACAGATGAACAGGTGTATGTTTTGGTGGACAGCTGGTATACAAGCAAAAAGCTAATCGATGCCTGTGCTTCTCAGGGTTATCATGTGATTGGCGGTTTAAGAGTCAATCGAAAAATATATCCGGCCGGTATCGGCATCAAAATATCCAAATTTGCTTCTGAATTTATGCAGACATCCGACACGCGCTCCGTAACGGCGCGTGATCATACCTATAAAATGTATACGTACGAAGGAAAATTGAGCGACATCGAGAATGCCAAAGTCCTGTTGTCCTGGGAAAACGAATTCGATTCAAGCAAAAGTCCGTTTTGTATCCTTTGCACTGATTGCAGCCTGGATATCGTTACTATCCTGAGCTATTATGACGTGCGCTGGCATATTGAAACCGGATATCGTTTCTTCAAGGATTTACTGGGCTTTGATCAATATCAACTGCTTTCGCGCAAAGGCATTGAACGCTACTGGTGCATCCAATTCCTGACGTATAATTTCCTGGAGCATCAGCGTCAGGAGTGGAAACAGCCCGGCATTCCAATCACCATTGGCGATGTAGTCCGTCGAATGCGCAAGGACTATCTCGGTCAGATTGTCGTTTATGCCTATGAGCAGGCAATAGCCGAAAAACCAATTGCCGAAGTGCTGAAGCAATTAAAGCTCACAGCCTAATTTTCTACGATTTTTTAAAAATCAGGTTTGTGACAATGGATAGGTCTGTGCTTTTTTAAGGTCGTTTTGAAAAAATACAAGAGTCAAGTTTCTGAGTTGAATTGAGCTGTATTATTTACAAGTTTCGTGGCTGGTTTTGTGTGAATGCCAGCCTTATCTACAACTGTAAAATTTTTTCTGCTATTTTCCTTCACCCCTGTCTATTGTTTTTAATCCCCAATAATTATTCTAGGTTTGCGTGACGTTTCAGCATATCTTCTGAATCCCGGTTCGTTTCAGTCATAAGTAAAAGAATAATAGCATCCAACGTAATCAGTAAGCTTTGTTCAAATAACGAACCCATTGGCTGGACTGATTGAAAACTTTCTTCCCAGATTTTATTGGGAGCATTGATGGTAAGAACATCATCAGAAAGTTCTCCAATAGGGGACTCTTTTTGGACAGTAATCAACACCACTTTTGCACCTTGTTTTTTTGCTGATTGAGCCGCGGCTAATGGAGTTGCCGTCGAACCTGAACCGGATCCTGTAAGCAATAAATCACCTTTCGTAATTGCCGGGGCAGTGATCTCTCCCTGAACGTGGACCTTAAATCCCAAATGCATTAGCCGCATTGCAAACGCTTTTAGCATAAGCCCTGACCTGCCAGTGCCTGATACAAATATACGTTCAGCCTTTAAAAAATTCTCTGCCAATTGCTTGGCTTCTTCCTCGGAAATAGTTGATAAACTATATTTCAATTCTTGTATGATCTGACTTGAACTTTTTTGTGCCACAGTTGGCTTTCACTCCGTTTAAAATTGATTTTGTTGAAGGGTATTACAAAAGACCGATATATGAATAAACCCCGTATGCATCATTAGAAAAGTCCTGACAATTGTTCAAGCACCCAATATACAACCCATGTATACCATTGGGAGCCTATCGCCATATTCGTAATTTCCGCCGAGCCTTCAGGGACATTATAACCAAACTGCTGACCTAATTCCGTCATTAAAGGGGCAGCAAAGCTTGATAAATACAGTACAACAATCATTATAATTGTACCGATAATCAGACCCCTTAGCAGATTTCCCCTGGAAGGAAGAATAGCAAAAATCATATAAAACGGTAAGTTAGATAAATCCGCCAATGGCAGTACTTTGTTCCCCGGTAAAATGAAAGCCAGCATAAGTGTGATGGGAATCATGAGCAAACCAAGTGAAAGTACAAATGGATGTCCAATTCCCAAGGCTGAATCCAGACCAATATACAATTCACGATCCGGAAAGCGTTTCTGTAAAAAGTCCTGTGCCCCCTCAGAAATAACTGTCAAACCTTCCATCAATAAAGCTACCATTCTCGGTAGTAAAATCAATGCTGCTGCCACTGTAACCCCTGTATGAAGAATATCACCCACAGAAAATCCAGCAGCTGCACCTAAACCTATTCCTATTATTAGACCCATCATGACCGGTTCGCCAAACATTCCGACTCTTTCTTGAATTTTATCAGTTGTCCAGTTTAATTTC
This sequence comes from Lentibacillus kapialis, assembly GCF_014646635.1. Classification (GTDB taxonomy): domain Bacteria; phylum Bacillota; class Bacilli; order Bacillales; family Amphibacillaceae; genus Lentibacillus; species Lentibacillus kapialis. The sequence goes on along the minus strand of NZ_BMNQ01000037.1, from coordinate 9,679 downwards.
CTTATACCTGGTGTCTTATCCAATAAGTTATTCATTGGATAGCCTAGTATGGCCCATCCCGTTGTTTGAATTTGCGGCAAAGATATACCCTCCAGCCCCAATACCTCTTCAACGTCTTTTTGTGTCCAATCCGCCAATTTGAAAACGATTGCCATATTAATAACAGCGCTCAGTACTGCGATGATCATACTGCCTGTGGTAATATATAAAGCTGAGGAAATAAACAATGGCTGCCAGTAATTCCAAATATCAATATCCATTGTCTTTGTCCAGTTGAACGCAATCATGATGATATTAGTGGCAATAATTGCAATAAACACAAATGGTACAACCTCTGTTCCCCATGCAACTGCAGCTCCGGACCCCCAGCCGATATCTACAGCAGTCAATTGGAAATCAAATCGCTCTACCATTGCATTTGTAACAGGTCCTATTTCCTCCAAAAGCAGATTAATTATCAGGTTAATCCCAATAAAACCGATTCCCACCATAAGTCCGGCTTTAAACGAAACACCAAGCTTTTGGCGGAAAACCAACCCAAGAATGGTAATGATAATGGGCATCATTACAGAAACACCCAGGCCAATAATATAGTTAATACCGTCTAATATAACGCTCATTTTCTCACTCTCCTTTTCATATATAATTGAATATTCTAAAAACTATTGTGTCATTGAAGTGGGGAGGACAATATCCTCCCTATAAATTCATTTTATTTTAAGGCATTGAGCAGTTCATCAATCGCCTCATTCTTCTTTATGCCAGTCAAAAACGGGCGCCCGGAAATAACTGGTGTCTCCCCAACATTACCGTTTACATCAGCTGAACTTACAATCGCATCTGGTTTGTTCGTTTGTACAAATGTTGGAGCATTAGCTACCGTACCTTGACTGATTTTATGTTGAATCCCATTATCTTTAAGGGCTTGTCCCACTTTTTTCGCAATCACTGTGGAAGTAGCAATTCCTGTACCACAGCATACATAAATACTTTTTTGCATATTAATTAATCTCCTCTTATTTTTATTAATCCCATTCTGGATAAAACATAACTTTGCCAAATGACTCTTCCCCGCCAATAATCCGGTCGAAAATTTCCGGTCCTTGTTTCAACGGCAGTTCATGTGTAATGATCGAGCTTAATTTCAAATCTCCCGTATCAACATAATGCACGGAAGACGGCCATTCCTTCCCCGGAAATGGTGCTGAAACACAATTCCAAGTTCCCCTTACAGTCAGCTCATTTCGCACAATACGTTCAAAATAAAAACGCTCGATTGGAACATCCCCATATGGAATTCCCATGTATAGGACTTCTCCGCCTTTCTTTGGCAGAGCGAGTACTTGTGCTGAAGTAACAGGAGAGCCTGCTGATTCCACTGCAACATCTACACCATCCGTATAAGCCTGCAATTGCTCATGCGCCGGTACTTCTTTGGAATTTATAACATAATCTGCTCCGATGTTCTTGGCCATTTCCAGTTTTTCGTCATTGATGTCAATTGCGTATATTGTTTTTGCTCCAAAAACCCTTGCCCATTGAATAGCAATTAAACCGATATTTCCGCATCCCATAACGGCCACTTCGCTCCCCGGGTGAATGTTCATTTTATAAAATCCGTGTGCCACCACGGCTGAAGGTTCTATCATTGCAGCATCTTTGTAATCTACCTGATCTGGAAGCGGAACAACATTTTCCGATGCGAGTTTAATATATCCCGCATAGGCCCCAGGCTGATACGCACCTATGACGGATAAGTTTTTACACCTGGAAAACTCACCTTTTTGGCAATATTCACATTCATAGCAAACAATCGAAGGAGCGCCTGTGACCTTTTCTCCAATCTGAACATGTTGAACTGCACTCCCGGACTCAACTACTTCTCCCGCAAACTCATGCCCCCATATCACCCCTTCCACATAGGGTCCCAGTTTTTTATAACGGGATAAATCTGAACCGCAAATGCCCACAGCTTTTACTTTAATAATGACATCAGTATCTTTTTCCAATACAGGCATATCAGCTTCCTCGAAACGAAGATCTTGCTTTCCGTATAATCGAAGCGATTTCATAGTGGTATCTCTCCTTTTAAATCAAAACTTTTTTTAGCTTTACGATTTGTTCTGTTATATTTCCATTGAAAACGTATGACCCGGAAACGAATATATTCGCCCCTGCATTCATGCTGGATTTGGCCGTAACATCATCTATACTTCCATCTACCTCTATGTCGATCGAAGTGTGCTCAACCATTTTTTGGACTTCTGCTATTTTTGGAAGCATATCTTCCATAAATGCCTGTCCGCCTTCCCCAGGGTTTACAGTCATGATCAACACCATTTCAATATCATTCAATACATATCGAATAGCTTCCGGCTGTGTCCCTGGATTTAATACGACCCCTGCTTGTACCCCTGATTTCTTGATTTGCTGCAGTGTCCGCTTCAATTGTTCCGTTGCTTCAGCGTGAACTGTAATCATGTCAGCTCCTGCCTTGGCAATAGAAGGAATCACTCGTTCCGGTTGCCTAACCATAAGATGCACATCAAGGAAAAAAGCAGTTGAACGCCGTATCATGGCTACATGTTCCTGTCCAAAAGCCATTCCTTTTACAAAATGACCATCCATTACATCCACATGAAGCATATCTATTCCGTTTTTTTCCAATTCAAGTAATTGTTCGTTTAAATTCATGATATCTGCGGCATATACGGAAGGTGCAATTTTCATTTTATGCTCCCTCCTTATGCAGCCAATAACGAATCAATTCCGAATCATTCATGAACTTCTTTTCTTTACGGAATGGAAGTTGTTTGGTTAAGCGATAATTCTTGTCGGGAAATTGCACCCACAATTCATTTTTCGTCGGGACGATAATATACCAAGGCATTTTTTCCAGTTTTTCCTCCCACTCTTTCGTTATGGTGGAGATTATCAATTTTTCCTTGCCTTTCGAACATTCTTGACGCCTGCTTTCCACATATTCTTTTAGTTTCTTAGGAAGATATTTTTTAAGAATCATTCTTGCATAAGCCAGAACCAGACCATACATACAAGCAAGCACAAAAATTAGTGAGGTATTGCTTCTGGTAAATTCAAGCGCATATCCGCCCAGATCTCCCAATAACATTTCCGTAAACCAATCAAAAAAGTTTGCCATTTTCACACCTTCTTTTTATGACATCAAACTTGTAAAATGTTGTAGTGAAGAAATTACTTCGCCTTTCGTCTGAGCACTTTCCAATTTATTACTTAGTTCTTCGTTTTGAATCATTTCCATCAGCTGCTGCAAAACCTCTACTTGAGCAGATGGGTCTGTTACGCCCAGCATAAAAACAATATCCACTTCTATTTCGACATTCCCGCCACCCATTAATTGGAAGGATACTGGATGCTCAAGAACACCGACGGCAATGAATGGTGTAATGACATGCTCCTTATCTGTATGCGGCAATGCAACACCTATGTGGTCAGTATCAAGTCCAGTGGGGAATTCTTTTTCCCTATCTAAAATTGCCCGGCCAAATGAAGCTTTGACCAGCGATTGTTCCTGCACATTTTCAGACATCTTCTTTAGAACATCATCCCTGTGTTCAAGATTAAGAAAGTAAACACATGAGTCATGAAAGTATTCCTTGATTTCCATATAGCTTTTCCCCTTTTATCTCTTTCTAGTTAGTATCATGGGATAATCTGTCCCCAACGGCACCACCAGGATGGATAATTTGAAATTGCTCTTTGGTAAAACCGGTTGTTTCCATCAGCTGAATACTGATTGCATCAAACAAGGCGATTACTGCCAGCGTGCTTGCGGTTGCCAGCATATTGAACATGTCCGGTTCTTCAGGAACAGAAACATTTAACAGGTGATTTACATGCTTGCCAATTGCGGATGATTTATTTTCCGTTACACCGACAACCGTCACTGCTTTCTTCTTTGCTACTTCGAGTAAAGGAAGAAGCTCTTCCGTGTTTCCGCCTTTTGATACCAATATCAAAATATCCTCTTTCTGCAGCACCCCTAAACCCCCATGAATCGCGTCTGCAGGATTTAAATAGGACGCGGGTTTTTCAACACATGTAAGTGTGTGAGCAATTTTTTTCGCCGCCATCCCCGAAGTTCCACATCCGGATATAAAGATGCGCCCGTTGTTATTGGTAAGTAAATCGATAACATTGTTAAATGTCTCTTTCGTAATGACTTCTCGGATATGGGCTAATGCTTCCGACTCAGTTTTCCATACTTGTTTAGCCTGTTCAAAATAGTTTTGCATGGTATATACCATTCCTCCATATGTGAACTATTGGGTATGGACTTTTAAATATTCCCAAAGTTCTTTCTTAGTCTTTGCTTTACATAGCTCTGTAATCGCTTCTTCACTAGATGAAATCTCCTCCAGTTGCTGTAATGCCCGCAGGTGATGACCATTACCATCTGGGGCTATCACAACAATGAGATAAATGTTTATTCCAGCGGATATTGGAATCCCTTCAGTCATTTTCAACATGCTCATGGAAAGGTTTTTGACACCATCTTCCATACTTGCGTGGGGAATCGCTATATATTCGCCCAATATCGCATAAGGATCATCCGTGTCATGGATACGCACCATTTTATCTATATAGCCACTTGTTATAACCCCATTTTGAAGAAGTGGATCTGCCGCAACACGGATTGCTTCCCCATATGATTCTATTTGATCGCGAATCGAAATGGTTTCGGGTTTCAGCAGATGCGTAATTGCCGGGCCTGCCTCTTCTTCAAATATCGGGGCATCCCCTTTTAAGTCCTTTCCATTTTCTTTATAGACATAATTGGTCAGCGCCCGGATCAGCTCCTCCCGGTCATGAATCGTTGCATGCTGACCAATTAAACTGACAACCTCATCCCAGTCAATAAGTGATGGGAAGTAACCATTTAACTGTTCAAATACTTTTTTCCTGAGCTGTCTTTTTTGTGCACCGGTCAGAAAGGGCTCAACAATAAACAAATTCTGATCCGTATCAAGGAATGTCGGTGAAAAGACAACTTGAAATTCGTAATCATAACTTTTGAATTCACGTATGGATAATGAATCCATAAAAACAAATTCAGGAAAAAGATTAGACAGTGTGCTGTGAAGGTGTTTAGAAACGGACACCCCGTTCGGGCATACCACAATCGCTTTTAATTTGTGCTGAATACTGTCGCCCTGACGTCTTAACCAGCCACCTATAAGCATCGTTAAATACTTGCTCTCCTCTTCAGATATATCCATTCCAAAAAAGTCACGCAACGGTTGAGACGCTCGCTTGACCAGATGATGCAGATTTTGAAACTCAGGACCACCTGTTGCTTGGAGAGTCGGCTGATTTGTCAGTTTATATTTGATCCGATAGTAAGCCGGCTTGACATGAAGCAATATACTATTCAACAGCTCCGACTTGTCCTGTAATTCAATCAGTGCCAATTTTTCAAAACGGACGAGCATTTCCTCAATTGCTTCGCTGAGTTCAGGAATTACCTCTTCAATCAGCGTGGAGGCAGCCATATTGGTAGATAGTAATTTCAAGGTGATGAAGATGCGCTCCTCGACTGGAACATTAGCGGTATGACTGAAAAGTTCCCCTGAAGCCTTGTATTCCTTTGTATCCGAAAATTCCTCGTAGTTGATGGACAAGTCTTTGATTAAAGCACCTTTTTGGATTCGATTAAATATCAGCGAAAGAATATATGGCATTATTTGAACTTTCTCGTCGGTGAATTTTAAATCAAGTTCATTCTCAATATGTTCCACCTTTTGATAAAAGCCTTTTACCTCAGAGGAATCAATACCTGTCAAATGAAAGAACCACTTTTCTCCATCAATCATCGTAATGACATCCCTCACCGTTTGGATCAGCAAACGACGGACATTGAATTCCGTCCCTGATAAATAATAACCATGCTTCCGTGAGTACTGAATGAAGAGTTCATACGAAGAGACCATTTCCTGCACCACTTTTAAATCAGCCAAAATCGTATTCTTACTCACCTTCAGTTCAATTGAAAAATGATTCAACGAGTATTCTTCCTTCATGGAAAGCAACATAAGTATCAGCAAATGGATTCGCTCTTTTTCATTTGGAACCTGAGTTTGAGTTGTTACTTCCTTTTGGTCTGTGACAAGTGATTGTACAATCGGGTGAATGATGAACTCCCCTCGCTTCGTCCGTTCAACCTCAGGAAAATTGTTATCCACCAGCCACTCGTTAATCTTTTTAAAACGATAATCCACTTGTCTGCGAGAAAACCCAAACGATGTTTGCAAATCCTTAGTCTTAACGTTTTTATTTAAGGTCACTTCCCTTAATAACCTTAAGCTTTCATCTCCAAGCATTCAAATCACCTTTCCTTATATTTATAGTATCATCGATATTTGCGCTGTTGTGCATACATTGGTCACAGATTCACTGTAAATAAAATGTGTAACACTTTGATGAACAAATAATATTGTACATCTCTGTGCTACACAAATAAAATCAAATACGACGTGCAGTATTGTATTTGGCATAAAGAAATTTTTTCACAATCCCCAGGAACTATCTAAAGTGTTTTACTGCACAACAATTATGCACCTATACTAACTGAGGATTCTCTTCTTAAATCCAGTATTAGCACTACAACGAAATTTAATAAAAGCTGGACTTTCACTTTTTCCTATGATATTATACCAAATAAGGGGCAATTCGGGGAAAGGCACGCTGAAAACGAATCTACGAAACCTTAGGGTGACGTGTGCCCGTTTTGCCCTTGCTATCAAAATAAACAAAAAACGGAGAATTTGGCCTTGTCATCTAATCAAACACACATCGATACAACGCCCATACAAGGAACGCTGCAGGACCTTCAACCATTACAATTGGTGATGGTCTACAAAACTGATTGGGAACCGGTATGGGATCAACTTGTACGAGACTATCATTATCTGGGCTTCCGCAATATGCTGGGTGCCCGGTTAAAATATATGCTTTTGGCCGGTGGCCGGCCCGTGGCTTGTTTAAGTTTCAGTGCAGCTATGGGACGGGTGACGGCACGCGATTGTTTTATTGGCTGGTCGGAAGAACAGAAGGCGCGCCACCTTCCACAAGTCGTCAATAACCATCGCTTTCTCATTTTGCCTTGGGTACGCGTTCACAATTTGGCTTCGTATACACTCGCCCGGGCCCTAGATGTATTGCCGGAGGACTGGCAGCGCTGGTATCACCAGCGACCGCTTCTCGTTGAAACTTATATTGATCAAACGCGTTTTCGAGGCACCTCTTATCAGGCGGCCAACTTTATTCATGCCGGCCAGACCCGTGGCTTTTCCAAGCAAGGCTCCACCTACGTCTGGCACGGAAGGCGCAAGGAGGTGTATGTGTACCCGCTCAACCCTTTATTTCGAGATATCATCGGCTGCGAGCAACGACCCTTTCCCCCTGTTCGCCCCTCCAAAAAACCGGTACCGCCCAAGCGGTTCGAGGAGGAGAAACGCCGTATGATGATGCAGGAAACTGATTGGCATCCCCATATCCTTGAGGAAGCGGGGTTATCTGAAGAAGCTATCGAACAATTAGGTGAGGAATTGGTCGCCTTTCATGATCGATTTTCCGATGCGTTTCAACGCTCGGAACAACAGCGACTGGGTGAAGTCATCCTCAAAGGCATGCTCAGTGATGCGGGAAATAAAACGACGGAGGCCGTCGCCTTACGCTATTTAGGCGAGAAAAAAGTGCGCAGCTCACAACTGTTTTTAAGCAAAGCCAAATGGGATGAAAACACCATGCAGGAGAACTACCAGCAGGAATTGGCTCGTCTCCTGGCGGATGAACAAGGCATGTTGTGCGTTGATGGATCCGACTTCCCCAAAAAAGGGAAGCATTCGGCCGGTGTTGCCCGACAATATTGCGGACGTTTAGGTAAGGTTGAAAACTGTCAATCCGGGCTATTTGTGAGCTATGCCAGTACACACGGCTATGGATTGGTGGATCGCCAGCTGTATATGCCTGAAAAGTGGTTTGACGATGACTATGCCAAGCGCCGCAAGCGATGCCGTGTCCCCGAGGATCTTCAGTTTCAAACAAAAAACGAGATAGCCTTAGACCTTCTCCGCAAGCAGAAGGAAGCCGGTCACTTTCCGGCTCAATGGATAGGTTGTGACGCTGCTTTTGGTGCCGACGGTAAGTTTCTCCAAGGTGTTCATGCGCTCGGCTACACGTATTTTGCCGACATCCGTTGCAACCAGCAAGTTTGGATAGAGGAGCCGGAGGTAGGTCTTCCCCCTTATAAGGGACGCGGGCGTCGCCCGACGAAAGTCCAGCCGCTGACGGCATCCATGTCGGTGGCTGAAGTAGCTCAAGACCCGTCACTCCATTGGCAGAAGGTTACATTGGCGCAAGGTGCGAAAGGATCCATTAATGCTCAAGTTACCCGTCTGCGCGTCTCCCCGAAAAACCAGAACGGTCTGCTGGGAGAAGAATGTTGGTTATATATGCGCGTATTTGAAGACGGAACGATCAAATATGCCTTCAGTAACGCCAGCGAAAACTGCACAATGGCGGAAATGAACCGTGCAGCGACCATGCGTTGGAGTATTGAACAATGTTTCAATGAGTGCAAGAGTGAATTGGGAATGGATCAATATGAGATGCGCAGCTACGTCGGCTGGCACCGGCACATGCTCTATGTATTCTTAGCGCACTTATTTTTGCTTCAAATTCGGATGACTTTCAAAAAAAAACAACAATCCTGACCCTCCCAATGGCAAAGGACCTCGTTGCCTCGATATTAGCGAGAGAACAGCTCGATAAGCAAAATGCACTTGCGATTCTGGAATATAAGCTTAGGCGTTACGATGCTGCCAAACGCCCCCACCAGAAGAGAAAACAAAGGGCTTTACAAGAAGTTTCGTTGTAGTGTTATAACTTTTAAAAGAATAAGCAAAACGAACCCATCTTGAAAAAAGGTTGATCAAAATGGGTTCGTTCTTATGTGAATTATTAAGAAAATCAATTATTTTCTAGCTGTATTCTTATAGCGATAGGTAAGCCTTTGAAGTTATCGCCAGCTCCCCCACCTCACACCGCATGTGCAGCTTTCACCCCATACGGCGTTCCAACTAATTCAATTTCAATTAATCATCGGCACTTTGTGTGCCTCAATTCTTCCGTTTCAATAAGTCGGTGCCGTCCCAACACACTATTTCTTACTAAACAGCGTGTTATTCGAGGCAGAGAGAGCCTTTCGGAGCGTTACCTCCTCATTCGACTCCTCGACATAACCCTTCAGTAATAGTAAATTAAACTGCCTGACCTTTACCGAAATTATGTGACCACATTTCATTTGAGTCAGGAATGTTTCACACCCACAAAATGGTCCTATAAACCAATAAAGGGCGCATTTCTTATTCAGTTCTCGCGCCCGTGGAACTAAACAATTTTTAAAAATAAAAATGGATCTCCATAAAACAGGCCCACCTTTTATCTATTGCTCCAAAATATTTAACTCAGATAGTGTGTTTTTTAACTTACAAATGCGTGGTCTAACTCCACTGTCTTTAGACGGTATCAGCTTTTAGCCCTATCTTTTTTGTCCATACTAAATCATGAGGTGAAAGTATGGACGGTTATCAAAAAAGTGGTCATGCAGTTTATGATATCAAATATCATGTCATATGGG
>NZ_BMNQ01000036.1 GCF_014646635.1 Lentibacillus kapialis | reverse complement strand
TAAAAAAACCCCCCTAACAATATGCAAAAAATTTAGCATATTACGCCGGGAAAGTACAGAAATCAACTGGAGAATTGTGAACAAAACAGGCTTGTTTTGGCTGGAATTAAGTGATGCTTTACATGAATACATCGAAGAAAATAAAATAACTTTAAACGACTTTTTGACCGAATGGCTAGAGGTTTATGCAAAACAAAACGTTAGGCAGTCTACCTACAAAGGATATACCAGTGCCATATATTCAAGGATAATTCCAAAGTTTGGATTTATACGAATCAAAGAAATAAAACCACCAATGCTTCTCAAATATTATAATGAGTTATCAGAAGAAGGTATTACTCCAGAATATATAAACTATCTACACACTATAATGAAACACTCATTAGATGCGGCCGTAACGTGGGGGTACATTAAGAATAATCCAGTATTAAAAGTTTCTCCCCCATCTCGGAAGCGGAAACAAATGGACACATGGAGTGTTGATGAGTGTAAAGCCTTTCTAGATTATACTAAAGAAAATGCCAAGCGGCATAAATACATGCTCTATTTTTTAGCCATTTTTACCGGCATGAGACGCGGTGAACTACTTGGGTTAAAATGGTCTGATGTTAATTTTAAAAATAGTACAATAAGCATATCAAGATCATTATATTATGTTCCGGGCAAAGGCACTGTTGCTCAAGAACCTAAAACATTGCATTCCATCCGGTCTATATCCATTTCAGATGAGGTTTTAAGTGAACTTCAGAAATACCAGACATATCAAAAGGAGAATATGTTATTGACCGGAAGCCATTTAAGTGATTCTCATTTTATTATTAGCCCTTCTGCAGGATCACCATTAAATCCAAATACAGTGCATAAGTTATTTCTACACGATGTCAAAAAGGCCGGAACAAAGCGAATCCGATTTCATGACTTAAGACATACACACGCAACAATTATGCTGAAACTGGGTGAGCATCCAAAAATAGTGTCAGAGCGTCTTGGTCATACCAATATCCAAACGACCATGGATAAATATAGTCATGTAACCCCAAATATGCAAAAAGATTCAGCAAACCGATTTGAAGATGCCTTTAAAAATGACATTTAGCAAGGAATGTGGTCATATTGTGGTCATTCTGATTAAAAAATGCGCCGAACCCCTTTCATATTAGGGGTTCGGCGCTTAATTAATTACATGACCCGTTTAAACATCTTTTCCAGCTCATAGGAAGAAAAATGAATAATGACGGGCCTGCCATGCGGACAAGTGAACGGATCGTACGCTTTACGCAAATCTTCCAGCAGCCTGAACATATCTTCCTGATTCAAGTGGTGATTCGCCTTGATTGACCGCTTGCAGGACATTAACGCAGCTGCATCTTCCCTGATTTCTTCTACGTCAACTTTTTCATTTTGCATAATCTGGTCGATCATTTCCCTGATAATCTCTTCTTCAAATCCTTTCGGGAACCAGTTTGGATGGGAGCGGATGATATACGTCTGGTTGCCGAACGGTTCAAAAAACAGACCGACTTTTTCGAATTCCTGCATATGATGGTCGATAAAAATCGATTCCTGTTTGGAAAAATCAAATGTTAATGGAATCAATAGTTCCTGCAGCTCATTTTCTGTTTGGCCCAATTTTTTTCTGAAGCGTTCAAATTTAATTCGCTCCTGAGCCGCATGCTGATCAATCATATAAAAACCATTTTCATTTTGTGCCAGAATATAGGTTCCATGAAGCTGGCCAATCGGATACATAGGTGGTACCCGCTGTTCTTCACCGGAATTATCAGGTGGTGTATCAGTATTCCGGACTGATCTACCAACTGATTCATGATATGGTTGATTTGGCGTGTGATGGTTTTCAGACAAAGGTGGAAATTCCTGCTTTTCATGATCCAACCATTGTTTTTTTCCTATCTTGGGTGTATCTTCATTTACTTGCTGTCCATCATTCCATGGTGCGGATTCCTGTCTTGGTTCATCAAATGTCATGGTGTTCTGAACGGAAGGCTTGGTTTGTTCAGGCTGTTTCTGTTCCATCTGCGGGATGAGTGATGCATTTCTGAAAGCAGCATGAATCGTCTCTTCTACAGCTGTAAATAATGCCTTATCTTTACTGAAACGCACCTCTAGCTTGGTCGGGTGCACGTTGACATCAACTAAAACCGGATCCATTTCAATCGCCAAAACAACAATCGGAGAGCGCCCGATCGGTAGCAGCGTATGATAGCCTCTAACAATGGCTTGAGTCAGTTGCATGCTTTTAATGTAGCGGCCATTAACAATTGTCGACATATAATTCCGTGAAGCTCTGGTGACTTCTGGTTTAGCGATGTATCCGTCAATAGAAAAATCCAGCGTTTCATGCTTAACCGGCAGCATCTTCCTGGCAACACTCATGCCGTATACCTGACTGATGACCTGCAGCATATCGCCGGTCCCCGCTGTATTAAACAACGGCTTTCCATTATGCACCACCTCAAACCGTATAGAAGCGTGTGACAATGCCAGACGATTCAATAGATCGGTAATATGACCAAGCTCAGTATGGATGGTTTTCATATATTTTAGCCGGGCCGGTGTGTTGAAAAATAAATCTTCAACGACAATTTCCGTTCCTTTCCGTGCATCACTTTTCGCCCTATCTTTGACCACGCCGCCTTCAATAGACAGCCATGCAGCGGCGCTGTCGCCTTCTGAAGTCTTAATCGACATTCGGCTTACGGCCGCAATACTGGCAAGAGCCTCTCCCCTGAAACCCAATGTGTTCACGCGGAATAAATCCGTTTCATCTTGAATCTTACTTGTAGCATGACGCAAAAACGCTTTCTCAGCATCCGCTTCAGTCATGCCATTGCCGTTATCGATCACTTTTATTTTTTGCAGCCCGGCTTCCTCCACTTCAACTTTGATCCATGAGCTGTTGGCATCAATACTGTTTTCAATTAATTCTTTAACTACTGAAGCAGGACGTTCCACTACTTCCCCTGCAGCGATCTTATTGGCGAGTGCATCAGGCATTTGAAAAATTCCCATGGAAACAGTCCTTTCGTTTCTAATCTTCTTTCGCTTGTTTCTGCAACTGATATAATGCGTTCATGGCATCCATCGGCGTCATTTCAAATAGATTCATATCTTTTAAATCGTTGACTAGTCGGACAGTTGATTGGTTGACAGGGTTATTTACCGGTTTTGCCTGGTCAGCTTCAGCAAAAAATGACAATTGACCGTCCTGGAAGGTATTGGGTTCGCTGTTATTTTCCAGCTGACGCAAAATCGTATTGGCCCTTTCAATCAATGCAGGAGGAAGGTCAGCCAATTTCGCAACATGAATGCCATAGCTTTGATCGGCGGCACCATCTTTCACCTGATGAAGGAAGACGACATTTCCTTCATATTCTTCAGCTCGAACATGAATATTTTTTAACCTGCGAAGCGTCTCCTCAAGTGTTGTCAATTCATGATAATGGGTCGAAAACACCGTTTTGGCATTGATTTGATCGTGAATGTGTTCGACAATCGATTGAGCCAATGCCATTCCATCATATGTGCTTGTGCCACGTCCGATTTCGTCAAGCAAAATCAGACTGTTTTCGGTGGCATTGGCGATGGCATGATTGGCTTCAAGCATTTCAACCATAAACGTACTCTGCCCCGATACAAGATCATCGGCCGCGCCGATACGTGTGAATATTTGATCGAACAGCAGCAATTCAGCTTTGTCACACGGAACAAAACAGCCGATTTGGCCCATGATAACGGTTAAAGCAAGTTGCCGCATATATGTGCTTTTGCCGGACATATTCGGCCCGGTTATTAGAAGAATGGAAGTATCCTGATCAAGTATAATGTCATTCGGAACAAATGCATCATGTTTCATGACTTGTTCAACAACCGGATGGCGTCCATTTTTAATGGATAGTCGATCCTGTGAAAAATTCGGCCGCTTATACTGATTTGCCTCACTAACGGTCGCAAATCCCTGGAGCACATCAATCTGGCTGACAATCTCCGCTAAATACTGAATTTCCGGTATATGCTCCCTGACCTGATCGCGGATTTCCAGAAACAAGTTATATTCCAGGTCAACACTTTGTTCCTCCGCCTCCAAGATCAGCTGTTCTTTTTCCTTTAATTCCGGTGTGATATATCGTTCAGCATTAGCAAGTGTCTGTTTCCGCTCATACCTGTCTTCCGGCAGCAAGTGCAGATTCGCTTTGGTTATCTCAATATAATAACCGAACACCCGATTATACCCGACTTTCAATGATTTGATGTTTGTTTCCCGTTTTTCTTTCTGTTCGAGTTCTGCAATCCATTGCTTACCGTTTCTCGAAGCCTCGCGATACGTATCCAGCTTTTCATGATAGCCATCCTTAATGATTGAACCTTCTGTGATGGATACCGGCGGATCGTCCTGAAGGCTTGAGGAAAGCAAAGATGTGAGATTTTCCGGACATGAGAGTCTATTGCTTAATTCCGTAATTTTTTTGTTATCGAACTGCATTAAAACCGTTTTTAACTCAGGGATGTTTTCCAGCGATTGCTTCAGCTGTATTAGGTCACGGGCGTTGACATTGCCATAAGCAACCCTTCCGGCAAGGCGTTCCAGATCATATACGGACTTTAAGGTTTCACGCAATGCATCACGCTCCATAAATCCTTGCAGGAAGCCTTCGACCACATCAAGACGTTCTTCGATTTCATGTTGCTTTAACAACGGGCGGTCAAGCCATTTTTTGAGCATTCGCGATCCCATTGCCGTAACGCTCCGGTCGAGTACCCACAACAGGCTCCCATGTTTGCTCTTTTTTATGATGGTCTCTGTAATTTCCAAATTCCGTTTTGAGTACATATCAAGGGATAAATAATGGTCCAATTTAATGATTTGAGCAGGCCGTAAATGATCAAGCGAGCGTTTTTGCGTGTCTTCTATGTAGTTCAGCAGGCGGCTGAATGCTTGTACAAGACGTTCATCATTCAGGTTGGCGCATAAATTGCGGTACTCCGCATTAAAGGTTGTCTCATCTTGATACGATAACGTGATATTTAACTTTTTATGCAGCTCCTCTTTACGTATATCGGGAAGGTCCGATGCAACAACAATTTCTTTGATCGGCTGATTATACAATTCGTGCAAAACAGCATCCCATCCCCCGGAAATAAGAGCAATATTATTTTCGCCAACCGATAAATCATTATAGACAATCACATAAGAACCGTCATCAAAATGCGAGAGACTGGCAATATAATTATTATCGCGCTCTTCCAGCATAGTTGCTTCCATAACGGTACCGGGGGTGATCAGCTGAACAACTTCCCTTTTCACCACACCTTTTGCTGTTTTAGGGTCCTCCACCTGTTCACAAATAGCAACCTTATACCCTTTTTCTATTAAGTTTTTTATATAATTAGCCGCAGAATGATAGGGAACGCCACACATCGGTATCGGATCGTGCTGTCCGCCATCCCGTTTTGTCAATGTGATTTCAAGTTCCCTTGCAGCAATAACCGCATCATCAAAAAACATTTCATAAAAATCACCTAGACGGAAAAATAAAAAAGCATCTTGATGCTCATCCTTAATTTTCAAATATTGCTCCATCATTGGTGTATAAATAGCCATAATGAGTCCTCCAAAACATGCAATATACTGTTATATTATAGCATAAGTTGCCGGAACGGGACGAATGCCGGACGCTTTTTCCAATTTTCCGATTGTTAATCTTAGCGGCAGATCCTTGCTCATCCATCATTTATATTCTATGACGTTATAAAAAAACTTACGAGAGTGTTACCCCTCGTAAGTCTCTTAATCCTTATCCTTACTATCAACAAAGTCGGGCTTCACATCACTTAGCTCGTCATCTGTAATATCAAATCCCCAGTCATCGTCGTCGTCAAATGTGTGGCCTTTTGGATCAACCCTAACAGCGACTTTCGTTTCGCCAATAACTTGCACAATAAACTCACGTTCAACCTCTACAATGATTTTATTGCCATGATGGGCAATTTCGCATTCCAGGCAGTTAGGCTGCTGAACAACTTTGGCAATCACATCAAAATCATCACTCAAGCAATTGTCATCTTTCACCGACAAGGGAACATAGTCAGTATACGTCACGCGTTCAGTAACTACGTCGGTTTTAGTATTATCGTTATACGAATACCAAATGTTAATATCGTAGCTCCCACTTATTTCGACCGTATCTTCCGACTTTTTCTTGGCATGGTACAAATGGTTAATCACCCAGCAGCCGAGAATACTGGTAGGTCTATGTGACGGCGAAACATGGTGTGTTGCCTGCGTAAACTTTCTACCTTTGCCGCAAACCGCTTTTGTAATAATTTCTCTATAATCATGTTCAAGAAAAGACATATCTTCGTTACCTCCTTTTACTCATAGTCAGTTTATGCAAGACAAATACCTAAAGTGCATAATTGAAATGATGAAAAGAAGGATAAAGACAGTCAGATGTTTCGATGAATTTTCAGGGACTGCCATGCTTTTGTTCAGTGCTGATTTGACGATTCACGTTCTACTTTTGTGCCGGTCTCCCCCGACAGCAGGTCACCGCCGGTAGCAGTAATCACATTATTGGTAACTTCGCGTGAAATTGTCCCGGAAACGAGCTGAAGAACATCATTCACAACCCCCTGGGTATCTTTGAATTCCTGAACAATCGGGATTTCATCCACTTCCGCATGCAACCGGTCAATTTCCTCTTCTACTTTTTTCAGTGCTTCCGTTTTTCCATATGCCTGAAAGTTCACAGCCTGTTTCTGCAATGTTTTGATCTTTTTGATTAGTTGCTGAACCTTCTTATTATCATTGATTTTGGCTTCAACCTGTTTAAAGCGGTCAATTTCCTCTGTATTAGCCAACATGTCAGCTAATTTTTTGGCTTCATCCAATATTTCTTTACGTGTATATTCCGCCATCTTATTTCACCTCTGCAGTTGTTTCGGCCATGACGCCATTTAATGACCATGTTCTGGTTTCTGTAATTTTCACATCGACAATTTTACCGATAAGTGACTTAGGAGCTCTAAAGTTAACCAATTTGTTTCGTTCCGTATAACCGGCCAAAACGTCAGGATCCTTTTTACTCTCACCCTCGACAAGGACTTTTACAACTTTGTCTTTATAATGTTGCATAGACTCAGCAGATTGTTTGTTCACCAACTCATTCAAACGGTAAAGGCGCTGTTTTTTCACCTCTTCAGGCACATCATCCTGCTTGCGTGCTGCCGGCGTACCTTCACGGGGGGAATAAATAAATGTGAAAGCAGATTCAAATCCAACTTCTTCCACCAGTGACATCGTTTCCTCGAACTGCTCCTCTGTTTCATTCGGGAATCCGACAATGATATCGGTCGTCAATGTCGCATTCGGCATTGCTTCACGAATCTTTCTGACTAGTTCTAAATACTCTTCACGTGTATATTTACGATTCATTTTCTTAAGAACTTCACTGCTTCCGGACTGTACGGGGAGGTGAATATGATCAAGCAAATTGCCGCCTTTAGCAAGCACTTCAATCAGACGATCGTCAAAATCTCTTGGATGTGATGTTGTAAACCGGATTCTCGGGATATCAATTTTATGGAGATCATCCATTAAGTCACCAAGCCCATAATCGGAATCCTCGAAATCTTTACCGTACGCATTGACGTTCTGGCCAAGCAGCGTAATTTCTTTATAACCTTGTGCAGTTAAATGACGCACTTCTTGAATGATATCTTCAGGCAGACGACTCCGTTCTTTCCCGCGGGTCATGGGGACAATGCAATATGTGCAGAACTTATCACATCCATACATGATATTCACCCATGCTTTGACTTTGCCTTTTCTTGCTTTTGGAAGATTTTCAATGATATCACCTTCCTTGGACCATACCTCAACCACTTTCTCCTTGCCAAACATCGCTTCTTTAACAAGATGCGGCAAACGATGGATGTTATGGGTGCCGAAGATAAGATCAACTTGCGGGTGTTTTTTCATAATCCGATTAACAACCTTCTCTTCCTGAGACATACATCCGCATACACCAAGAATCAAGTCGGGCTTCTCACGTTTGAGTGCTTTTAAGTGGCCGATTTCACCGAACACTTTATTTTCCGCATTTTCTCTGATTGCACACGTATTCAGCAAAATGATATCCGCATCTTCGGTATCGTTTGTCGATTCATAACCCATATTTTCCAAAATGCCGGCCATAACTTCTGTATCATGTTCGTTCATTTGACAGCCGTATGTACGAATCATGAATTTACGGCCCTCGCCGATACTTTCCATATCTTCTGGGATTCCGAAATCATAATGGACTTCTACATCATCACGTCCGCGTTTTCTCGCCTTATTTAAATTTGGCGGTTCGTACGTTGTTTCAAAATATTTGGCAATCATATCATCACTGGTTGTATTTTTAAGCCGTTCCATGTTACCCGCATCGGATTTTACGTCCGCCGGATTTTCGGCTGATTTAATTTGCGCCTGTTGTTTGCGCTGCTGCTCGTTCATAATCGGAACTCCTTTCATATATTAAAACATTTGTCTATATATTTATCCATTATTTCATTATAAAGCCTTCAACTATATTAAACAATACATGACGGGGGCGGGACAAATAAAAAACCCTCCTAGCAATAATAGGAAGGTTTCAACGCGATAAACATTCAATTATTTTTAAAAATTAAATTATCTGGGTTCCACTATTAATTTAATTGCTGTCCGCTCTTCTTCTTCGATCATAATATCAGTAAATGCCGGTATACAGATTAAATCAACGCCGCTTGGCGCAACAAATCCCCTTGAAATCGCCACTGCTTTCACCGCCTGATTCAATGCACCGGCACCGATTGCCTGTATCTCCGCTGATCCCCGTTCACGTAAGACGTTCGCTAATGCACCTGCTACTGAATTTGGGTTGGATTTAGCTGACACTTTTAATACTTCCACTGCTAGTTCCTCCTTCATTGACTATTGTAGTTCTAATGCTACTATATTCTTGGAGATGTTAGCTTATTACCTTATTATGCACCAATTATTCTAAACATTCAAATAAAGTGACATCTCATTCAGTTGGAGGATTTATATTTTTCTTTTCAGTCGATAAACGGGTGATCATCATTAATTAAAATACGTTCAGCCTTGGAAGCGTTTCCTGTCTTCTCATCAATTGTTACAAGAAAACCGTTTAATTGGTTTCTTCCCTTTTTATCAATTTCGAAACGTACCGGCAAACTTGTTAAAAATTTCTTTATGACTGCCTCGCGTTCCACACCCAATATGGCATCATATGGACCAGTCATGCCTGCATCCGTAATATAAGCCGTCCCATTCGGCAAAATCCGCTCATCTGCTGTCTGTGTATGCGTATGTGTCCCTACAATGGCACTGATTTTTCCATCGAGGTACCAGCCCATCGCCTGTTTTTCACTTGTTGCTTCGGCGTGGAAATCAACAAAAATGATATCAGTTCGTTTTTGGGCTTGTGCGATCAGTTCATCCACTACCCGGAAAGGATCATCAATTGCAGGTAAAAATGTACGTCCCTGAACGTTAATAACAGCAATTTCTGTCCCATTTATATTGACAAATGTCATACCCTTTCCTGGTGTACCTTCCGGAAAGTTGGCTGGCCGAACCATATTATTGGCATCATCAATAAATTCAAATATCTCTTTTTTATCCCACGTATGGTTGCCCATCGTAATGACATGGGCTCCACATTCAAGAAATTGCTTATAAATCTTCTGGGTAATTCCTTTGCCCGCTGCTGCATTCTCTCCATTGATAATAGTCATATCCGGACGATATTTAGCCTTCAATTTAGGGAGATATGTTTGAACCATATCCCGGCCTGAAGAACCAACAACATCACCTATAAAAAGAATTTTCATAATTGTTCATCCTATTCCTTTCGATTTATCACAGTGTTGCATAATATCCAATTATTGTAAAGCAAAGTAAAAGCGGCCGATATGGCCGCTTTTACCTAGTTTCAGCGCTATAGCTACAGCGTGATTTCCACTTTTTCCATGCGAGAGTTTTCTTTAACTCCCGCAGGTTTGTAAGGAGTATCAACTAAAAACTGCGATGCACCGATGCAGCCTGTAAACGTCGGTCGCTGCACTTACATTTTTTGAATTTACTTTGCATACTCTACTGATCTTGTTTCTCTAATGACAGTAACTTTAATATGCCCCGGATAATCAAGTTGATTTTCAATTTGTTTACGAATATCGCGTGCAATTCGTACTGAATCAATATCATTGATCTCATCAGGTTTAACCATTATTCTGATTTCTCTTCCAGCTTGAATGGCGAATGACTTTTCTACACCCGCGAAAGACTCCGAAATTTCTTCCAGCTTTTCGAGACGTTTAATATAGTTTTCCAATGTTTCACTTCTGGCTCCTGGTCTGGCAGCTGATAGCGCGTCGGCTGCAGCAACCAGGACTGAAATAGTGGAAGTCGCCTCTTCATCACCGTGATGAGATGCAATTGAATTAATAACAACCTCATGTTCTTTGTACTTGATTCCAAGTTCTTTGCCAATTTCAACATGGCTTCCCTCAACCTCATGATCAATAGCTTTACCAATATCATGAAGTAAGCCGGCTCTTCTTGCCAGAGTTTCATCTTCGCCCAACTCAGCAGCAAGCAATCCTGAGAGATATGCAACCTCTGTGGAGTGCTTCAATACATTCTGACCATAACTTGTACGATATTTCAAACGGCCAAGGATTTTGATGAGATCGGGATGCAAGCCGTGTATACCAACTTCAAATGTAGTCTCTTCACCAACCTCACGAATGTAGTCATCAACATCACGTCTGGCCTTATCAACCATTTCTTCAATCCTGGCCGGATGAATTCTGCCATCCTGAACGAGTCTTTCCAATGCCATTCGGGCAATTTCCCGCCGTATTGGATCAAATCCTGACAGAACGACCGCCTCCGGTGTATCATCAATGATTAAATCAATGCCTGTCAATGTTTCAAGTGTACGGATGTTCCGACCTTCGCGGCCAATAATCCGCCCTTTCATTTCATCGTTCGGAAGATTGACGACGGAGACAGTTGTTTCAGCAACATGATCTGCAGCACAGCGCTGCAGGGCCAGTGAAAGAATGCTCTTGGCCTTTTTGTCTGCTTCCTCTTTGGCACGATTTTCGGCTTCTTTGATCATTAAGGCTGATTCGTGACTGACCTCTTTTTCAACCCGATCTAAAATAACCTGTTTTGCCTGGTCAGTTGTATAACCGGAAATCCGTTCAAGCTCCGTTTGCTGCTCATTAAGCATCGCTTCCACTTTGCTTTCCATTTCTTCAACTTGTTGTTGTTTTTCTGTTAGTGATTCTTCCCTTCCCTCCAGCGTTGTTTCACGCTTATCCAGCGCTTCGTCTTTTCTGTCCAGATTCTCTTCTTTTTGCATCAGACGATTTTCCTGTTTTTGTACATCCAATCGCCGTTCACGTAGGTCCTCTTCTGTCTGCTGACGAAGATTATGAGTTTCATCTTTCGCCTCAAGAAGTGCTTCTTTTTTGGCAGCATCCGCATTACGATGTGCCTCATCTACTATTTGTTTAGCTAAATTTTCCGCACTGGAAATCTTAGCTTCTGCAATAGATTTACGAACCAGATAACCAACAACAATACCGACGATTAGGATTACGGCAAGCAAAATGGAGATGATTAAGGGATTATCCATGGTTTCACCTCCTATTGCTATAAAGTTTTTAATTGATTCATTATTGTCGGCATGTGCAATGTTCAATAATAAATAATTTATCGTATAACGTAATAGTGCGTGTTCAAAAAGGAGGATAAAAAGGATCGAGAAGTTCGAGGCGGCGCAGTTTCGAGCAGCGGAATGTATGCATTTAGATACATGAACCGCGAAGAAACAAGCCATCGAAGAATTTCGAAATGTCATTTTTACCGGACTTTTTGAACAGCCTCTAATAGAAAATTATACAATTTAATTTTACTGTTACCTTCAGTGAATGTCAAGAAATCGTAATAGTCGCCAGCGTGAATATCATAAATCTTTAGAAAAACTCGGCATTCGCCTCGTCTTATAGCGAATGCCGAAGCTTTTCTTATAAGGTCATCCATCATTTATACTTTCTGACGTTATAAAAAAACCCTTCACCAGCTTATGCCAGCAAAGGATTCACAATTATTGGGATTAAACATCCAGTCTTTCCTGGTCGTCTTTCTCAGATCCCTCTTCGGGCTCTTCTTCAGGTTCTTCATCCATATTATAGTGATCCCGGATCGCATGATGGATTTCCATCTTAATGTTGCCGTTTTCTTTTAAAAATTGTTTGGCATTCTCCCTGCCTTGTCCAAGGCGTTCTCCATTATAGGAATACCATGCGCCGCTTTTTTGAATGATATCAAGGTTTGAACCTACATCCAGTATCTCGCCTTCCTTGGAAATCCCTTCGCCATACATAATATCAACTTCCGCCTGTTTGAACGGCGGGGCCACCTTATTCTTGACAACTTTTAATCTGGCTTTATTCCCTATCATCTCATTACCTTGTTTTAACGTTTCAGCACGACGTACTTCCAGTCTGACAGATGAATAAAACTTGAGAGCACGGCCGCCCGGGGTCGTTTCCGGGTTACCGAACATCACGCCCACTTTTTCTCTGATCTGGTTAATAAAAACAGCTGTTGTTTTGGATTTATTGATGGCTCCGGAAAGTTTTCTTAGCGCCTGTGACATCAGGCGTGCTTGCAAACCGACGTGTGAGTCGCCCATTTCACCTTCAATTTCTGCTTTCGGAACCAGTGCAGCCACCGAGTCGACTACAATTATATCAACCGCACCGCTGCGGACAAGGGCTTCCGCGATCTCAAGCGCTTGTTCTCCCGTATCAGGCTGTGATAAAAGCAATTCTTCAATATCAACACCAAGAGCCCGTGCATATGTCGGGTCAAGAGCATGCTCGGCATCAATAAATGCAGCTTGTCCGCCCTGCTGTTGAGCTTCCGCGATCGCGTGCAGTGCAACAGTTGTCTTACCTGAAGATTCCGGACCATAAATTTCAACGACACGTCCCCGCGGATAACCACCAATCCCCAAAGCGACATCCAACGCGAGCGATCCGCTTGGAATCGTTGCAACCTTTTGACCTTCCTGCTCACCAAGTTTCATGATTGAGCCCTTGCCGAATTGTTTTTCAATTTGTTTTAACGCCATATCTAAAGCTTGTTTTTTATCTCCCAACGCGCTTACCTCCTTATGAATGAACTAGTTACATCATACTCTTTTTTTAGAAGTTTGCCAAGAAAAAACGAATAAATGTTCCCGTACTTTGGATAGATAAATATTCCTTTAAAAGAGATTTTAATAGATAACAAGATACAAAAAATGAATTTCACTTAAAAATGCTGCCCGATAACTTCAATTTAATAAATCAAATAAAAGTTCAAAGCCTTTCCTGACAGCCCGCTTCCGAATTGCCTGACGGTCGCCCGAAAAACTGAATTTTCTGGCCAGATTCCCTGATTTATGATGCAAGGCAATATATACGGTTCCTGCTTCGTACCCCTCCACACTATCAGGGCCGGCAACCCCCGTAAAGCTGATTCCAATATCAGTATCCAGCAAGCTAGAGGTATTTTCAGCCATAGCTGCAGCACATTCTTTACTGATGGTTCCATACTGGTGAATGATATTTTGAGGAATCTGAAGTACGTTTTCTTTTACCTTTGTATCATAGCAAACAATACCACCGGGGCATACATCAGAAGCACCGGGGACAGCTATCAGTTTGTCTGTAAACATCCCGCCTGTTAAACTTTCAGCTGCTCCAATCGATTTATTTGCTTGTTTCAACAATGCCAGAACCTTCTCTTCCAGCGTTTGATCGTCAGCGCCGTAATAATGACGTCCAACTCTGTCGATAATTTCTTTTTTCTTCCGGCCAATCAATTCAGCAGCCTCCTCATTAGTTGCTGCTTTTGCTGTCAGTCTGATGCCTACACCTTTATTTTGAGCTAGAGGTGCAATGGTCGGATTCATCTGGTGCCGAATTATATCCTGAAGCTCATGTTCAAGCGTAGATTCCCCAATGCCGGCGAAACGAAGCATCGTTGATTTAATCACTGTCTCTTGACCTGATATATGTTGAAGATGCGGCACAACACTATCTGCCATCATCTGTTTCATTTCCCTTGGCACACCAGGTAAAAAGAACCACATTTTATCCGCATAAGAAAGCGACATGCCTGATGCCATCCCTGTCTGATTTTCGATAACGTCAGAGCCGGCAAAGACACGTGCCTGCTTTCTATTATTCGGGGTCATAACCGTATTTTGTTTTTGAAAAAAAGCTTCAATTTTCTTCATAGCTGGTTCGTGTTCTATTATTTCCATGCCGGTTATTTGCTGGAAGGCCTCGCGGGTTAAGTCATCATCAGTCGGACCCAAGCCGCCTGTAACAATAATGATATCAGCCCGATTACCGGAAATCCGGAACTGTTCTTCAACCCGTCTTAAATTATCACCAACAACAACATGATGATGAACATCTATACCAATTGAAGCTAACGTTTCTGAAATCCATTGTGCGTTCGTGTTGGCAATCTGGCCCAGCAGTAATTCCGTACCAACTGCAACAATTTCAGCATTCAAATTTTTTTTCATTTAGAATCCCTCATGACATGCCAATTCTTTACAAAATAATCATATCCGGACGCAACAGTGAAAAATAAGGATATATACAGCATCACTATGCCAAACGAAATGGCTGTATAGGAAAACGGAAAATCATGCAGCAGCAATACAGAAATTGCAATCATTTGAGTTGCTGTCTTTAGTTTTCCCATGCTTCCTGCTGCAAGCACAATTCCTTCACCTGCTGCTACAAGACGCAAGCCTGTTACAGCCAGTTCCCTGCTAATAATAACAATGGCGACCCAACCGGGAGCCATCCCAAGTTCCACCAATAAGATCAATGCCGCCGCAACAAGCAATTTATCAGCAAGCGGGTCTAAAAACTTCCCCAGATTCGTTACTAAATTATACTTTCTGGCATAGTATCCATCGACCCAATCAGTAACAGCTGCCATGATAAATAATACTGCAGCAGCAAAATGTGGAACAGGTAATGTTGCATCCCCTATATCCCATTCGCCCCAGTTAAATGGAACGCTCAGTAAAATAATGAAAACAGGTATTAAAAGAATTCGTGAAAGTGTCATCCTGTTTGGTATATTCAAACTAGTTCCCTCCTGCATGTAAAACCCTTCCCGTTAGAGCAAGGAAGGGTTTCGAAACATAACTTCCATTTGATTTTAACTATTCCCCCGCTCTTTTGATGTTAACCCAAATTTTTTGATATACTTTTTCCTCGGGGTTAACCGGGTATTCCAGTTCAGTCCCGTCAATCGAAATTTTCAAAGATGGTGCGTTGCCGACACTGAACCATACACGGTCCGTCCCGGATAAATCCATCTCAACAGGAGAATTCTCAGTGCTAACCATACCCGAAAACAGTGATTCACCTGCATCATTTTGCACATCAAGCCATGACTCCCCCGATGCTTCAATAGTGGCCGTTGTGTCATCACTCGCATTTTCTAACGTGACAGTTGATTCAGGTGAGTTGCTTGTTCCTTTCTCCTCTACAGCGAATTCAGGTTTAGACTCCTCAGTCTGTTCCACGCTATCATCATTTGAGTTTTCCGGTTCCGAACCATCAGCTGAATCTGATTCACTGCCGGAGTCTCCAGTCTGGCCACTAGTCTGATTATTTTCATCACTATCATATGATACCTCTTGATCGTTCTGCTGCTGTACGGGGTTTTTGCTTTCCTCAGAAACCGTTCCCTGATAAAAAAACCATATCACGAAAATGATCCCTATCACTAGCAAAACGACAATCATAGTCGGGATAAAGGAAAAGATATTGGTGTTTTTCGTTGCGTTATTATCTTTGCGTGAACGGTGAATATGTGCATATTGAGTGGTATGCTCATCATCAGCTTGCGGAATCTCTCCTTCATATTCTGCCAGCAATTCGTTGGCATCGAGTCCAACTGCCGCAGCATATTCTTTTATAAAAGCTCGCGCGTAAAAAGTTCCGGGCAATAGTTTGAAATTCCCCTCTTCAATTGCCTCAAGATATCTTTTTTGTATTTTTGTCGTCTCTTGCAAACTTTCCAGGGTCAAGTTTTGCTCTTCCCTTGCTTCCTTCAGTTTTTCTCCAATCTCCATGCGTAACACCATCCATTTTAAAAGTCAAACATCGAAAAGCCGTCTTCCTGGCTGAAACCATTGTTCACCGGTTCATATGTAATTTTTTCATTTTCATCGCTGCGCAGTTCGATTATATAATCGAAATCACTTAGTTTATATTCAGTAGCCTGGACGAACATATCAGGGTGTTCAACAACTTTGATGGCGGGAAGCTGCATAATTTCCCTGATAAGCTGCCAATGTTGTTCATTAGCTCGGCGTGTCGAAACAATTCCATCAATAATGTATAAATTATCATGATTATATTCATCTTTAATCAGTTCATTTCGGATTGTCTGTTTAAGCAACGTGCTGGAAACAAACAACCATCGCTTATTGGCGGAAACACTCGCCGCTACAACTGACTCTGTCTTGCCAACGCGCGGCATTCCACGAATTCCGATTAATTTGTGCCCTTCTTTTTTAAACAATTCAGCCATAAAATCGACTAAAATCCCCAAATCATCTCTGACAAACCGGAATGTTTTCCTGTCATCCGCATCACTTTGAATATAACGTCCGTGTCTGACTGCAAGTTTATCACGCAGTTTTGGTTTGCGTATTTTTTTTATCTCAATCGTATCCATTGTTTGCATAATTGATTTTAACCTTGTGATCTGCTCTTCTTTCCTGGAAAGAAGCAGCATACCCCGCCGGGATACAGCCACGCCATTAATGGATATGATATTAATGGAAAGCATGCCTAAAAGCGAGGAGATATCCCCAAGTAAACCAGGGCGATTATATTTTATTTCATATTCAAGGTACCACTCTGTTTTCTCCATAGCAAACTCCTCTGTTTTGTACATAATGAATTATATTGCTATATTACTATAATAAAGTATTTCACGTATGAAGAAAAGGAGATTATTGTTTTATTCAGGAAAAAATAAAGAAGCTGCATACCCGGGCAGCTTCTTTATCTTTTATTTATGCATTTCCTTGGTTTTGAACCAATTTAACCATTGCGCTGGCGATTGACTGCCTCTCATCCTCCGATGCAGCAGTCCAAATTTCCTGCAACACGGCTTCTTCGTTGTTTTTTGCATCTGTATTGGACGCCAGATAATCGCCAACTTCATAAGCCATATTCGATATGGTTTGTTGCCCCATCCCCTGAGACTCAGCCTGCTGAAGTCTGTCGGCCAAAAAAGCTTTCCATGTGTCAAAATTATCAAGAACAGACATTTAAATTTGCCTCCTTCACATTTTTTACATGGATAGTATTTGATTTATACGCCTGTTTATGCATGATTTTTTAATAACGTCAGAAAGTATAAAATATGGATGACCTTATAAGAAAAGCTTCAGCATTCGCTATAAGGCGAGGCGAATGCCGAGTTTTTCTAAGGCCTCCAACCGCCGCTTACATGTATGATCTCTCCATGGACATAATCTGACTGGTCATTCATAAGAAAACTGACGGTGTTGGCAACATCATCCGAAGTTCCGGCACGGTTGGCCGGAATGTCCTGAATTATTTTCGCTCGTTCCTCTTCTGACAGGTGTTGATTCATTTTCGTATCGATAAAGCCGGGGCTTACTGCATTCACTGTAATACCGGATGAACCTGTTTCTTTGGCCAGCGCTTTTACAAAACTGTTTTGTGCACCCTTAACAGATGAGTAAATCACCTCATTGCCGGCACCGGATTCTCCCCATATCGATGTGATAAAAATAATCCTCCCCCGCTGCTCACGGATCATCAACGGAAGTATATGTTTTGTTATCACCCACGGAGCTTTCACATGTAATGCCAGCATCGCATCCATGACGTGTTCATCGGTATACTGGAACATCCCGTAATGTGCGTTGCCACCAGCAAAGATAATGGCATCCACCGGAAAAACGAGTTGATCCAGAAGATGGCTCATTCCTGATTGATCGCTTAGATCAGCCTGAATTTCCATCAGGATTGATTCTCTTGCCAAGGACATACGATTGGTTTCCATAGCCTGTTTATTCTTATTGAAATGCAAAATCAGCTGCCAGCCATTGCCGGCAAGTTTTTTGGAAATAGCTGCTCCGATATCGCCGCTTGCACCGATTATCAATGCATTCTTCCCCATTAATATCCCCTATTCTTTCATTATTTTACAAACAGCTATACGCTCATCATCAATCCAATTTTGAACATAGTGGTTAAAGTCTTCACCCGTCAATGTCTGGATGAACGGAATAATATCGAACAGATTAGCACCTGCTGTTTCATAATGAATGTAACTGTTGGCTATGAATTCCAAAGAATTCATAGCTTTTAGCAATTGGCCGATCTTCTTCTTCTTCATGCGGTCTATTTGCTCAGGACTGAACACCGTATGACGGGTAGATATAAGCAACTCCCGGACTGTTTGGACAAATTGATCCGGGTCACGCGTGTTCCCGCCAATGAACGTATAGCCAAAATTTTTCTCCAGCGTGGTCTCAAAACAAAAGCTCGCATCGATCAGTTGTTGCTCATAAAGTTGCTGATAAAATGACCCGCCTTTTGAAAAATAAAAATCGACAATCATATCCTGCAGCAGATCTTTTTTCAAAAATTCATCACCGCTCAGTTCAAATGATGACTCCTTAATACCGACTGTACATTTCGGGACGGATACAGGCATTGTCATTTTGTTCTCTTGCTTGGCTGCCGCAGCGGGCTCGTCCGGATAATCACGTTTAATAGTCTTCAGTTGGGCAAAATTTTTGGATGCCTGATTTCGCCGGATCAGATTGATTAACCGTTGTTCATCAAAATTACCGGCAATGAACAATGTCATATTTTCAGGATGATAAAATGTATTGTAGCAGGTATATAAATCATCTTTTGTAATCGTAGAAATGGAATCAACCGTGCCCGCAATATCAATTTTTACCGGATGATGATGGAATAGAGCCCGCAGTGTACCCATGAATGATTGCCAGTCCGGCTGATCATTGTACATTTCAATTTCCTGTGCGATAATCCCTTTTTCTTTCTCAACCGATTCGTCAGAAAAGTATGGATTCTGAACAAAATCAAGCAATGTTTCAATATTTTTTTCAATTTGGCCGGTAGCACTGAATAAATAAGCTGTTTTAGTAAACGAAGTATAAGCATTTGGTGATGCACCTTGCTTGCCGAAATCGGCAAATACATCCCGGTCCTCTTTTTCAAACATTTTGTGCTCAAGAAAGTGTGCGACACCTTCAGGAACAGTTATTCGCTTCGTTCCATTGATTGGGACAAATGTCTGGTCAATCGAGCCGAAATTAGTCGAAAATATACTGTATGTTTTGGCCATTTCCGACTTAGGCAGCAGGGAAACAGTCAGGCCATTTTCCAGTTTCTCCTTGTAGACGGTCTCTCCAATTTGGTCATATACCATTTTATCCATCGGTATCACCTTCCTGACTGGTCAATAGGTAAATGGTATCCAGATCCAATTTGTTGGCGACCTGTATAACCTCGTCTTTTTTGACATGTTTAATGCCATCAATCAGCGCTTCCGGGGAAAGAGTTATTTCACCGGCAACCTGCTGATAAAGCAATTCCATCATCCCTAGTGAGTTGTCCATCGTTTCAAGCAGTTGGTTAACGATCAAATCTTTCGTATTGGTCATCTCTTCTTCGGTGAATTCCCCTTTTTTCATAGCATGCACCTGTTCTTTCATGATATCTCTCGCATGCTCATAATCTTGAGGCGCGATACCGCCAAAAATAAACAATAAGCCTTTGTGGCTTTCAAACTTTGATGCAGCATAGTAGGCCAGACTATTCTTTTCCCGCACATTAATAAATAATTTGGAACTTGGAAAACCACCCAATAAACCATTAAAAACCTGCAAAGCAGCGTAATCTTCATCCCCAAATGTTACATGGGTCCGGTAACCGAAATGCAGCTTCGCCTGTTGAATTTGCTGTTTTTCTATAACGATATTCGGCTGATCCGGATATTTTTCCGTGTCTCGAATAACTTTCTTAGGCTCGAAGCAGTCATCACGCTGAAAAGCCGGAAGCATTTTGGCTTTCAAAGCTTTGCTGTTCATATCGCCGGCTACATAAATATCAAGCCGATCATTCTGCAGCATTGACCGGTAATAGGTGTACAGATTTTCAGCCGTTATTCGTTCTATATCGTCTTCATAACCATGGATGTGCAGTTTATACCGTTCATCGTGACACATCTCGTCAATCAGACGCATATTGGCAAAAAGCATTTTATCATCTGTTGCGGCATTGATTTTCTGTCTGAGCGTATCCTTTTCCCTGGATACAACCATTTGAGGAAAAGCGTTGTGTTCTTGATTCGGTTCATAAATGATCTCTCGGAATAACGCCACAGCTTCATCAATGATATCGGACTCATGCGAAATGAATTTTTGATTAGCTGTTTCAAGACGAATGGTCACAATGTGATGATTCCCTTTTTTGGTGCTGTTGATTGATAGAACGGCTCCATATAAACGATCCAGTTTCGTCTGCAGTACACGCCGATTCGGATAAGATTGTGTCCCCTGCTGCAGAACATATGGAAGTAATGCGCGTTGTGTTACCGTTTCTTGTTCCAACGGCGCTTTAAATTTAGCCGTGAAGGATATCGTTTTGAATTTTTCGGTAGGTACAAAGTGAAAATGAACGCCATTTTCAGTCACTACCTCTTCATAAGGCTCATGCATTCCTCAGGATCCTCCCTTACGTATGTCTTAAAACCTGTACTTCTTATTGTGGCTCATACATATTATATTATAGCTAAAACCTGGACCGCTTATTAGAAAAACTCGGCATTCGCCTCGTCTTATAGCGAATGCCGAAGCTTTTCTTATAAGGTCGTCCATAATTTATACTTTCTGACGTTATTAGAAAACTTGGCATATCGACAAGCTTTAATGGCGAAAGCCTTAGTTGGCACTTATGCAGTAAGAAGCATTTATACTTCCTTAACTGCTAAAAAACAACTCAGGCTTTCAGGCTAACCATTATCTTGTCCCTTTAATATAAGGTTCACCATTGGCTTTTGGAGCTTCTGCACGTCCAATGAAACCAGCCAATGCCAAAATCGTCAATACATATGGGGCAATCAACAGAAAGACTTGCGGTACATCTTCAAGAAACGGAACACCGCCGCTGATAACACTCAGGCTCTGGGCAAAACCAAAGAACAAAGCTGCTCCCATTGCACCTAATGGGTGCCATTTTCCAAAAATAACAGCCGCAAGTGACATAAACCCTTGTCCCACAATGGTCGCATGGGAGAAATTCAACACGATTGTTAAAGCGAATACGGATCCTCCCAAACCACCAAGTGCTCCTGACAAAATAACGGCAATATAACGCATCCTAGGAACATTTATTCCATTCGTATCAGCTGCCATCGGATGCTCACCAACAGAACGCAGACGTAGTCCAAAAGGCGTTTTATAAAGCACCAACCATGCTGCAAATGCCAGAGCGACAGCCACATAAGAGGTTAAATAAATCCCTTGGAAAAATATCGCCCCAATAATCGGAATATCTGCCAGAAGCGGAATATCACTTGTGAAAAATTGTTGTGAAACAATATCTGTCTGCCCTTTGCCATACCATTGCTTAGTGAGAAACACACCTAAACCTAAAGCCAGGAAATTAATAGCAACCCCACTGACAACCTGGTCTGCTCGAAACGAGACGGCCGCGACCGCATGGATCAACGAGAAAATGGCTGATATGACCGCCGCAGCAATAATCGATACCCACGGGGTCCATGATCCAAATACATCAGCGAACGTCAGGTTAAAGACAATGCCAACAAATGCACCCATAACCATCAGACCTTCCAGTCCAATGTTGATGACACCGGACCTTTCACTGAATACCCCGCCCAACGCCGTAAATATTAAAGGTGCCGAAAAGAATAATGCCTGCGGAATAATCGATTGCAATAGATCAAACAAGCTCATTTATTTGCCCTCCTTTTTAAAACGAAGCAGTATCCAGCGAATAATATAGCTTGATGCGACACAGAAAATAATGAGCGCAATAATAACATCGACTAATTCAGTTGGCACGCCTGCTTCAGTCGGCATATTTAACGCGCCCACTTTAAGCGCTCCGAACAGAAATGCAGCAAGCACAACGCCAAAGGCAGTATTGGCTCCCAGCAATGCTACCGCTATTCCATCAAAACCTAAATTATTAAACCCCGACTGAACGGACATATACCCGAATGTGCCCAGTCCTTCCATGGCACCTGCCAAACCGGCAAATGCACCAGAGATGATCATGGATAGTATAATATTCCATTTAACGTTCATACCTGCATATTTTGAAGCATATTCGTTATATCCGACTGATTTCAGTTCATATCCCATTGATGTCCGCTCAATAATAAACCACATGATAACAGCAGCAAATAATGCGATAAAAATACCATAATGCATACGTGAGAAATAAGTTAAATTCTGAAACCACTCGGAGGCTAATGAAGCTGTGGCTGCGACATCGGGTGTTTTATCCTCATTATCGGAAAGAACATTGCGGACAATGGCATTGGCTGAATACAGGGCTGTGTAATTCAGCATAATCGTAACAATCACCTCATGAACACCGCGGCTTGCTTTTAAAATGCCTGGGATAAATCCCCAAAAGGCGCCGGCAACCGCAGCAGCGATAATTGCTAACGGAAGATGAATGACCATAGGTGCTTCAACTGTTGTCCCTACCCATACGGCTGCAAGCCAGCCTACAATAACCTGGCCTTCCGCACCGATATTCAGGAGTCCTGATCTGAAAGCAAATGCAACTGCCAAGCCGGTAAATATGTAAGGCGTCACCTGACGGATGGTTTCGCCAAAATAATATAAATCACCAAACGCACCATTCCATAAAGCAGTGTATCCTGTTATCGGATTATAGCCAAAACCAAGCATCATGAATGCTCCGGCCAGAAGACCGATAAGCACAGAGATAACCGGGACAAGAATATTAAATAGTCTATTAGCGTTCACTATTTGTCACCTGCCTTTTCCGTACTGCTGCCTGCCATCAGTAAACCCAGTTCATTTTCATCCGTTTCTTCGGGAATAACCTCGGCAACATTTTTACCATCAAACATAACGGCAATCCGATCACTAACATCCAATATTTCATCCAATTCAAACGAAACCAGCAGAATGGCTTTTCCTTTGTCACGTTCTTCTATTAATTTGTTATGAATAAATTCTATTGCGCCGACATCCAACCCCCGTGTCGGCTGGGCTGCTATCAACAGATCAGGAGAGCGGTCAACTTCGCGGCCGATAATCGCTTTTTGCTGATTTCCGCCTGACAAAGCCCGTGCTTTAGTGTGCACGCCTGGTGTTCTGACGTCGTATTCATTAATTAGCTGCTCTGCCTTTAGGAAGATCTCTTTATAGTTGAGAGTTTTATATTTGGAAAAAGGCTTTTGATAATATGTCTGAAGTACCATGTTCTCTCCAATTGAATAATCAAGAACAAGACCATATTTATGCCGGTCCTGCGGAATATGGCCGATTCCGCTCTCTGTAACTTTACGTGGCGATAGATTCGTAATGTCGCGATTCTTTAACCGGACAGAACCGGATTCTGTCTTCAACAGGCCGGTAATCGCTTCGAGCAGTTCCGATTGTCCATTGCCATCAACACCTGCGATCCCAACAATCTCTCCTGCTCGAACTTCCAATTCCATGCCTTTAACCATGTCAACTTTGCGTTTATCTTTTACTTTTAAATTCCGGATACTCAGTATCGTTTCCTTTGGATTGGCAGGCCGCTTGACAGTATTAAAACTGATATTCCTGCCGACCATAAGTGATGCCAGGTCTGTGACAGATGTATCCTTCACATCCAGAGTATCAATTCCGACACCTTTACGTATGACGGTACACCGGTCACTGATCTTCATTATCTCCTTCAGTTTGTGCGTGATTAAAATGATTGATTTTCCTTCTGCAATCAATGAATGCATAATACCCATCAGCTCGGTGATTTCCTGCGGCGTCAATACAGCGGTCGGTTCGTCGAAAATTAAAACCTCCGCACCGCGGTACAATGTTTTGAGTATTTCAACACGCTGCTGCATCCCCACTGATATATCCCTTATTTTAGCGGTAGCATCCACTTCAAGTCCATACCGATCTGATAATTCCTGAACCTCCCGCTCAGCCTCTTTAAAATTGATTTTACCGAATTTCGTCGGTTCACTTCCCAGAATGATATTTTGGGTCACCGTAAATGGCTCCACCAGCATAAAATGCTGATGCACCATCCCGATACCAAGATCATTCGCGACATTCGGATCAGTTATTTTAACGGTTTTACCATTTACACGAATTTCACCTTTTTCGGGCTGATACAATCCGAAAAGCACATTCATAAGGGTTGATTTTCCAGCGCCATTTTCACCTAACAAAGCATGAATTTCACCTTTTTTTACCTGAAGTGTAACGTTATCATTGGCTATAACACCGGGAAATTCCTTCCGAATGTCTATCATTTCAACAACATAATCCAAGTTGAACACTCCTTTAAGTTCTTAACGGCTGATTAAATCAAGGGAGCAAGCGATCGTTAGATTGTTTAGAAAAACGTAGCATTCGCCTCGCCCTTTAGCGAATGGCGAAAATTTTTTATAAGTGCGTGTTCAAAAAGGAGGATAAAAAGGACCAAGAAGTTCGAGGCGGCGCAGTTTCGAGCAGCGGAATGTATGCTTTTAGATACATGAGCAGCGGAGAAACAAGCCAACGAAGAAATTCGAAGTGTCATTTTTACCGGACTTTTTGAACAACCTCTATAAGGTCGTCCTTAATTTATAACTTTCTGGCGTTACAAATAAGAAGGGCAAGGATAAATCTCTTTAATTGAGAATTTACATTCAATTCGAAAGAAAAAGACTGGCTATACCAGCCTTTTCTATAAAAGATAACGTTATTCAGCAAAACGATTTTCAAATGAATAGAATCGCAACTTCATGGTGAGTAATATCCCGCTTAGCATTCATGGTTAAGACTTCAAGCAGCGTTAGTCACCGCTGAATCGCACTCAATCTGTCTTACAATGCATCCAAGTAGCTGTCCAGTTCATCATGTGTTTGTGGTACATCGACCTCACCATCTATGATCTTTTGTTTCCATTTATCAACAGCTTCAGCGATTTCTTTGGTATAATCCTCTTCATTCGTATCCGCAAGTCCTACACCTTCATCTTCCACACCAAATTCGAGCACTTCACCACCGGGAAATTCACCTTCCATCGCCATATTGCTTACCTGTTGAACGGAGTTTCCAACCCGTTTGACCATAGAAGTCAATGTCACATTCTGATCACCGATTTGTCCTTCTTTATGTTGGTCACGGTCTACACCAATTACCCAGATTTTACGTTCGGGATCATTATTCTTGATATCCTTAGCCTGCGCAAACACACCGTTTCCGGTGGCACCTGATGAGTGGTAGATAACATCGATATCGTTTTTATACATATTCGAAGCAATTAATTTGCCCTCATCAGGCGCATCAAAAGCACCTGCATACTGAACTTCCACTTCAATATCCGGGTTAACCGTTTTAACGCCTGCTACAAATCCCGATTCGAATTTATTAATCAAATCGGAGTCCGTTCCCCCGATAAAGCCAACCTTGTCTGTGTTTGTTTTGTTTGCTGCTGCAACTCCCGCAAGAAAAGAACCTTCATGATCGGCGAATGTGATACTGGCGATGTTATCACCTTCAACCACAGAGTCAACAATCGCAAACTTTGTGTCCGGATATTGACCCGCGACATCTTTAATCGCATCTGCCAGTTTATAGCCAATACCGAAAACGATATTATAATCTTCACGTACCATACGGTTCAGGTTCGGCGCATAGTCGGAATCACTATTCGACTGTGCGTAATCAAAACCCTGGCCTTGTTCCATACCATGTTCTTCGCCCCATGCCTGTAGTCCTTCCCATGCTGACTGGTTAAAAGATTTATCATCTACACCGCCGACATCTGTTACCATCCCGGCCGAAAAATCTGAAGAACCTTCACTTGACTCACTACCTCCATTGTTCGAGCCATTATCAGAGCCTGAGCTTTCTTCTTTAGAATCATTGCCGCCGCCACATGCTGCCAAAAGCATACCCATACTTAACATTAAAGCAAGAAATAAAATAAGTTTTCGATTATTCACATTCCATACCCCCTAAATAATAAATGACGCTGGATAACATACGTTACGGGCAAAAGACACATTTGATACTATTGCACAATCACCTCCTTAATGAATAGTTGAAATCCCTTACATGCGTTTTCTTAAAACGTGGAAACTGAATACATCTGCTCGGAAGAAGTTCGCAGAATACAGCACCGGTTCATCATCGTCCGTATAGTGCATTTGCTTAAGAAGCAGCAATGACTGCTCAGGATCACATTTTAGGATTTCATAAATCCGGGCGTTATAACTGACAGGCTCAATATATGTTACAGCATAAGCTATTTGTTTTCCGGAGAATTCTTCCATCAATCTGAATAAGGAGTCTGTTTTATGGACACGATTCAAAGGGATTAAACCCTCCGGCAATTTGTCAATACAAAATACAACAGGATCATTATCTGCCGTTCTGACACGTTCTATCTTTACCAGAGAACTGATTTGTTTCGGCTCAAACTTGACCTGTTCACCTTCCGACGGTTCCAAAATTTCAGTAGAAAGAAACTGCGAACCGGCTGTTTTGCCGGATTGTTCGATCATATATGTCACACTGTTCAGCTGCTCAATCCCCGACGAAAAAATAGACTTGGGGTTAACGAATGTACCTACACCATGCCGACGTGTCACAATGTTTTCCTCTTCTAGAATACGTAATGCTTCTCGCAGTGTCGCACGGGAGACCCCCAATTCTTTTGAAAGTTGAAATTCCGACGGCAGTTTTTGTTTCGCTTTGAATTGACCGCTTTCAATATCACGTTTTATTTGATCAATAACTTGTAAATATAAGTGGCGCGAATCGATTTTCAGCGACATGACATCCCCCTATCCTTTATTGTTTACATTTTGCTAAGTATGTACTGCCATGTCAGAGATCTGACATCTGACGTATGACTAAGCGATATTGCGACATAAATATAACATGTTCCACATGATAAATAAACAGATATAGGTCAAATTTTTTGAAATTTATTTACAGACAAATTTCAAACCCGAGATCGATTATTCCGGAACACCGGCTACTACGTAAACCATACTAAGTGACAAAAACGGACAGCCTTTGAAAAGGGCGTGTCCGTTCTGTGCTTGATTCAGGAGGTTTTTTCTTCATCATTTTGTGATACAAGAACCGTTCTTGGTTTACTGCCCTCATAAGGTCCGACAATCCCACGATCTTCCATTGCATCGATTAAACGAGCCGCTCTTGTATAACCAATCCGAAAGCGCCGCTGTAGCATAGAAACACTGGCACTTTGCATTTCACTTATCATTTGTACGGCATCATCATATAACTCATCATCAACATCCGTTGTAACGTCGTTTGTTTCCTCCGGGATCATTTCTTCCTGATACGAAGCTTTTTGCTGATCAATGCAATGATCAACAACCCGTTCAACTTCTTCATCCGATAAAAACGCTCCCTGCACTCTGGTAGGTTTTGAGGATCCTACCGGCATAAACAGCATATCACCGCGACCCAACAGTTTTTCGGCACCGCCTGAATCCAAAATGGTACGGGAATCAGTAGCGGAAGATACGCTAAATGCGATTCTGGAAGGAATGTTTGCCTTAATGACGCCTGTAATGACATCCACTGATGGACGCTGTGTCGCAAGGATCAGGTGAATGCCTGCTGCGCGTGCCATTTGAGCGAGTCTCGTAATGGCATCTTCAACTTCATTGGAAGCGACCATCATCAAATCAGCCAGTTCGTCTACAAGCACAACGATATATGGCAAGTTAGGCTGC
The DNA here is from genome assembly GCF_014646635.1 of Lentibacillus kapialis. GTDB lineage: Bacteria > Bacillota > Bacilli > Bacillales > Amphibacillaceae > Lentibacillus > Lentibacillus kapialis. The sequence continues at coordinate 7,986 of NZ_BMNQ01000036.1, read as the reverse complement.
TTTTCCTCTTCTGATACTGTTTGGTTATACTTGTGAATGTATTCATTGTACCCCTCGATATTACGCGTCCCTGTCTCCGAAAATAAATCATATCTTCGTTCCATTTCAGCGACCACTTTTTTTAGCGCTCTCGATGCTTTTTTCGGATCAGTCACAACAGGTGTCAATAAGTGCGGTATGCCGTTATATACGTTCAATTCAACTTTTTTGGGATCAATCATCATCATCTTAACTTCATGCGGCTTAGCACGCATCAGAATCGTCGTAATAATTCCATTTACACAAACACTCTTACCACTTCCGGTAGCACCAGCAATGAGCATATGCGGCATTTTACTCAGTTCTGACAGGACCGCATCCCCTGAAATGTCGCGGCCTAGTGCAAATAATAGTTTAGAAGATTGCTTTGTTAATGAATTATCTAAGACTTCCCTCAGTGACACTTGGGCTATTTCCTGATTAGGGACTTCGATACCGACAGCTGATTTTCCGGGGATAGGTGCCTCAATGCGGATGTCTTTTGCTGCCAGAGCAAGTGCCAGATCATCATGCAGATTAACAATCTTACTGACTTTTACACCGGCTTCGGGATACACCTCATACTTTGTAACAGCCGGCCCAACATGAACCTTGGTGACTCTTGCTTTGACTCCGAAACTGTTAAACGTCCGTTCCAGCTTTCTGACTGTTGCTTGAATTTGTGACTTTTCTTGCTGCTGTGAACTCTGAGTTGGTTCCGCAAGTATGTTGGGTGAAGGCAGTTCATATTCATGATTTTCTGCCTCAGTCATGGGCAGTGGATTAACATCATCTGCTTTTTTCTCTGCTTCACCGGCTTGAACGTTATCAGTTACCTCAGATTCACTTTCAGACTGGCTGTCTGTATCCTGTGTGTCAAAGGAATAAGCGACATCCGTAAAATCCTGAATAACCGGCTCGTCCGATGCCGTATCTTCATTAGGCTCAGGGACTGTGTTATAAGTCATGTCGCTATCTGAAGTCTCACGTCCTTTTTTGGCTGATGAGATGCGCTTCTTAATCGATTTCATCCATTCAACCAGGCGCTTGCTCCACTTGGAAAAGAATTCGCCCAATGAAAACTCTGTCATAAAAATAATTCCTATTAATATTGAAAACACAGCTACAATTTTGGCACCGACGGCAGAAAATAAAAAATAACAAAACGTAAGCAGCACAGCACCAACCATTCCGCCACCGGTTTGAAGTGCCTCACCATTACCTTCTACAAATGCAAAGAATTGCTCCCATGTTGCCTTAAGAATCGATATGTCTTCCGAGGAAGCCAGCAACCTTTCATACGTCTGAATATGTGTGAGTAATAAAATACCGGCAAAAATAATATAAAAACCTACTAATTTCTTATTGGAAAAGTAAGGATATCGACGTTTAACCATCAGTATAATCCCTGTAATAAGCAAAAATACTGAAGCGATAAAATACCAGATTCCCAGAAAAAATCTAAAAATATGCTCAAGACCTCCAGGTATGGCCCCGTCACTTATAGCACTGGCACCACTGCCAAAAATAGCAAGAAAAATAAAAAGCAAGCCAAGCAGCTCATATTTCACCTGTTTATTTAATTGATTCTTCTTTTTTCTCCTTTTTTTCTTTGCCACATTGTCACCTCGCTTCCTTTAAACACATTATAGCCTCTTATGTCAGCTTTGTTAACAGCACAATAGCAATACCAAAGAAGGAATTCAACTATAAAAATGCACTTAACAATAAACCCCTGCCAATCATCAGGGCAAGGGGTTCTTGACAATTAGTTCCATTATAGCACAATTTTCAATGTTTAGCGCCGGTTAGCGCAGAATCGTACCCGGAAGATAATCAGAGTTCATAAAATCGTTAGGGTCAGTGGAAAGCAATTGAAGGACTTGAAGTTGACCGTCTTCCATTTCTTCAACATATAACTGTTTCCCGTTATGCATAACGCACTGACGTTTTTGAAAATCCGCATCCGCTGATGGAACGATATCTGTTGTTGATAGAGGTGTGTACAGCATCACTGAATCACCTGCTCTTCAGTACCCTCATTATTATCGCCAATCATTTCATTTAATTTAACCATCGCGTGACTAACACCACCGATACCATCGATCAATCCATATTCAACTGCCTTTTCTCCAAGAACGTTCGTTCCGATATCCCGAGTCAAATTCCCCTGTGCAAACATCAGTTCTTTAAATTTTTCCCCATCAATGTTTGAATGACCAACTACAAAATCAATCACCCTGTCCTGCATCTTATCGATGTATTCAAATGTCTGCGGAACACCAATGACTAGTCCATTCAATCGAATCGGATGGATTGTCATCGTTGCAGTCGGGGCTATGAAAGAGTGATCGGCAGAAACAGCAATCGGAACACCTATCGAATGTCCACCTCCCAATACAATCGAAACAGTCGGTTTAGAAATGGAGGCTATCATTTCAGATAAAGCAAGTCCCGCTTCCACATCACCTCCGACGGTGTTCAGTAAGATAATCAGCCCTTCTATTTTAGGGTTTTGCTCAACTGCAATAAGTTGTGGCAATAAGTGTTCATATTTGGTTGTTTTATTTTGTGCAGGCAGCTGGACATGCCCTTCAACCTGTCCGATAATGGACAGCACATGAATGTTTGAGTCCGGAGCCTGTGGTACATTTGATTGACCTAATTGTTGGATTTTTTGAACCAGTGATGAATTGTTGGCCTGATCTCCTTGATTCTGATCATCTTTCTTTGACGGTTCCTTTTCCATTTATGGACACTCCTTTTCAAACGCTACTGGTTATATTAATAACTATCAGTTAGTATGAGCTCTAAAGGAGATAACCATACAAATTAAACATAAAAATATCGGCTTTTGCCGCCGATATTTTTAAGATTTTATTAAATTTCGCAGTGCTTCGCCCTCTGTATCAGACATAGCCGACAATGGAAGACGGACACCGCCAGCATCAACACCTTTCATATTCAGTGCTGTTTTGACGGGTACCGGTGAAGGCTGTGCAAACATCCCCTTCATGACCGGAAGCAATTTGCGGTGGATGGATGCCGCACGTATTACATCACCTGATTGATACGCGTCCACCATTTCTGACATATCATTACCGGCTATATGGGATACGACTGAGACAACACCTTTTGCTCCAAGTGACAGCAGTGGTAATGTAATGCTGTCCTCACCACTGTAAACACTAAAGCCATCAGCTGTATGTTCAATAACATCGGCTGCAAGATCAAGATCGCCGCTTGCTTCTTTCACAGAGACGATATTCTCGATTTGACTTAACTGTATAATGGTTTCCGCACTGATTTTCACAGCAGAGCGACCGGGAATATTATATAACATCACCGGAAGCGTTGTTTCACCTGCAATTGAGGCAAAATGACGATAAAGTCCTTCCTGGTTCGGCTTATTATAATAAGGGGCCACAAGCATAACCCCGTCTACCCCGGCCTTTTCGGCTTCTTTGGTTAATGCAATCGATGCATGTGTACTATTACTGCCTGACCCAGCTATTACCGGGACCCGATTATTCACCATTTTGACAGTATGCCTGAAAAGTGCAATCTTTTCATCAGTGGTCAGTGTGGGGGATTCACCTGTTGTTCCACCAATAACCAAACCTTCGCTTCCATTGCTCAGTAAATATTCAATCAGCTTCGTTGTTTTAGCAAAATCAACCTGACCATTCGCATCAAATGGCGTTACCATAGCCGTCATTAAATTACCAAAGCCCACAAAAACACCTTCTTAATCAAATTTTATCCCGCATATAACCGGGTTTGTTCCCCTAATAATCAGCAGAAGGTAATACGATTCCCGCTGATTGAAGACTCACTTTTGTGATCACATGCGAAAAAACGCCATCATGCCTTTTTGCACATGAACCTATACAAGGTTTTTATCCGCAGCATTTAATGCAAAAACATCATGTAACGCATTTACTGCCGGTTTTAAATCATTCTCATGGATAAGCACCCAAATGGTTGTATGACTGTCAGCTGATTGTAATATTTGAACTCCGGCGTCTGTCAGCGATTGAACAATTTTTGATGCGACACCCGGAACACCGGTCATGCCCGCTCCTACAGCAGAGACCTTTGCACAATTCTCGGTTATTTCCGGATAAAAGCCAAGTGTTTCTAAAATGTGAACCGCTTTGTTAGTGTGTGCATCAGGTACAGTATAAATCACGCCGTTAGGTGAAATATTGATAAAGTCAACGGAGATGCCAGCTTCAGCCATTGCTTTAAAAACATCCGACTGCAGCTGATGGGTTTCTTCTTTTGTCTGAACACTTATTTGTGTTATTGAAGACATATGCGCAATTCCGGTAATCAAACGATCCGGAATATCCGTATCCATTTCCTGAATTCGAGATGCTGTAATAAGCGTACCCTCATCCTCAACATATGTTGAACGTACACGCATAGGGATTTTCGCTTGCATAGCAATTTCAACGGCCCTGGGGTGAATGACTTTGGCCCCCTGATAGGCAAGATTGCAGATCTCCGTATATGTTACAATATTAAGTGGTCTTGCGGTTGACACCATACTCGGATCGGCAGTCATAATGCCGTTAACATCGGTGAAAATTTCGATCCGCTCAGCGTCAACAGCCGCTCCCATAGCAGCGGCTGTTGTGTCACTTCCGCCTCTGCCGATGGTTGTTATTTCGCCGCCTGAGGACTGACCTTGAAAACCTGCTACAACGACAACATCATGTTCTTTAAGTTCTTTTAACACACGATCCGGCTTTACCTCTTTAATTTTCGCCTGGTTAAAATCATCATTTGTGACGAAGCCTGCCTGGGCTCCTGTCAAAGCTGTTGAACTAATGTGGTTTTTTTGCAGCTCATTTGACAATACAACGGATGCAATCGTTTCACCACACGACATCAGAATATCCAATTCCCGGTTGGAATTATAGTTCTTCGGAAAATCAACAAGATCCAACAGCGAGTCTGTTGCATACGGTGCTGGTTTCCGTCCTAATGCAGATACAACAACAACCAATTTGTAATTGTTCATGAGTGCATTTTTAATATGCTGAATGACGTGAGTACGATTTTCTTCTGTCTGAACAGAGGTACCACCGAATTTCTGAATTAATATCTGCATTGTTCCACCTCTATCTTAAAGCCACTTATTAGCAATTAAACGCTCTGCAATTTGAATTGTATTCCATGCCGCACCTTTGATCAGATTATCAGACACAACCCACAAATGGAAGCCTTTATCACTATCCAAATCTTTGCGAACACGCCCGACAAACACATCTTCCTTATTGGTCGCACTCAGGGGCGTCGGGTATGTCTGTGTTGCTGGATCATCCTGAAGTGTGACACCATCAGCTCTATTTAGTACGCTCCATACATCTTCAACATTTAAACCATCTTTTTCAACATCAACATAGACACTCTCGGCATGCGATGTAAAAAACGGCAGCCTGACACATGTTGCTGAAACAGGTAAATCCTGTGCATGAAGAATTTTCTTTGATTCATTAATCATTTTCATTTCTTCAAATGTATAACCGTTTTCCTGAAACACATCGATTTGGGGGAGTGCATTAAAAGCAATTGGGTAGTGCCTCTCATCGCCTTTAACCGGCAGCAGTTCGGCTGTCATTTCCTCATTGTTTAAGAATTGTGCCGTCTGGGTTCTCAATTCCTCGTTTGCGTGGTTTCCTGCTCCGGACACCGCCTGGTAGGTTGAAACAATAACCCGGCTCAGACCAAATGCTTCCTGAATTGGTTTCAAGACCGCAACCATTTGAATCGTGGAACAGTTTGGATTTGCTATGATACCATTGTGCGACTTAATATCCGCCTCATTTACCTCAGGCACAACCAGCGGCACGTCGTCAGCCATTCTATATGCACTCGTGTTATCAACAACAACAGCACCGCGTTTTACCGCTTCAGGTGCTAATTGTTTTGAAATCGATCCTCCGGCTGAGAATAAAGCAATATCTATATTACTGAAACTTTCCGGCTGAGCTTCTTCAACCATCAGCTCCTGATTGTTAAATGTCACTTTTTTGCCTGCAGATCGTTCAGACGATAATAGTTTCAACTCTTTAATTGGTAAATCCTTCTTTTCGAGTATCTTAATGATCTTTTCCCCGACTGCTCCAGTAGCTCCCACTACTGCAACGTTAACTGGATTATGTTCTGCCATTCCGTAAGACACCTCTCTAAAAGTTTGGTTTCATCTTATTCTATCATATTATCATCAATATGAGGAATGATCACTGGTTGAAGTTGCTGTTCCTTTAATGCCGAGTCAACAGTATCATACAATAAATCCATATAAGATACGAGTGAATTGGGCTTCTTATAGGGATTATCCTGGCCATATGGAATAAAATAAAAGAATTTACTTGCCATGAGCCGCATCAAATTGACACCATTCAATCCCAGGGCGTCGTTCGTAGATATTCCCAGAACAATTGGGTTCTGGTTGCGTATGGTAGCCTTTACGGCCATTAAAACCGGGGTGTCGGTCAATGCATTTGCCAGCTTGCTCATGGAATTCCCCGTCAGCGGTGCAACGACCATGCAGTCAAGCGGAAGTTCAGGTCCTAACGGCTCTGCATCCGGAATCGTTTTAATAGCACGTTTGCCGGTAATGGATTCAATTTTTGCAACGTGATCAGCCGCTTTGCCGAATTTAGTATCCGTATTTTGGACTGTATAGGATACAATAGGGACTACATCTGCCCCGGCATCCATCAGTTTTTTTAGCTGCGGAAATACCTGAGCATACGTGCAGTGTGACCCGGTCACACCAAAGCCAATTCGCTTTCCTTTTAATCCCATCAACTATTCTCCTCTCTTTACAAGCAGAAATTGTTTAATAACATCAGCCAAAATCTTTCCGGCGGTTTTCGGAGCAACAATACCAGGCAGGCTTTTTGCTAAAATCGCTTTAATACCCCGCTGCTTCGCGTAATCAAAATCGGTGCCGCCAGGTTTCGATGCAAGATCAAATATAATACCATGCGGCGGTAGATGCTGAATGGCATCTTTTGTAACAACCTGAGCAGGTACCGTATTAATTAATAAATCGCACTCATGGGTAAACTTGTGCAATTCATTAAACGGGATAGCAGTATGCCCCAACTCGGTTATTCTGGCCAGATCCATAATGCTTTTGGCACAGACCGAAACCTTGGCACCAAGCGCTGAAAATTTATTAGCTACTGTGTTTCCTACCCGGCCAAACCCGACAACAATGACACGGGATGAATGAATCGTGTAATTGGTATGTTCAATCGCCATCATGATCATACCTTCAGCTGTTGGAATCGAATTATAAATGGCCACATCATCCCGGTTAAGTAATGGAATAAGTTCTACATTTGATGATTTGCTCACAGCATCCAAATAGTCATTGGAAATGCCAGTGAATACAGCCGTGTTTTCCCCAAGCCCTTCAAACCATTCATCCGTCAATTGAACTTTCTGATCGGAGAAAACCGTCTCCACATATCCTTGGCGGTCGGTCCCGGTGATCGGCAAAATGATGGCATCCATCTTCTCTTGGTCCAAATCGGCAAAGTCGGTTTGGTTTAAGCCGGTAAACCCTTGTTCCAGTTTGTCAAAGCCTACCAGTGAAATTCTCGTATCAGGCAATGCCTGAAGCTGGCGTATTAGCTCCAGATAGCGTGCATCACCGCCTATTACGGCAATCTGTTGCGTCATGACTTAAAATCCCTCCGTACTGCTTCGTCTAAATAGATGTTTCAAAATAGTTTATGTAGTTATCATAAGTTAGTGATTGGGAGAACCAGAAAAATTTGGTATAGGTCTTGTATTAATCGCATAAGTGTTTAAAAATAATCGAGTAGGAGACTAATCATTAGTTGATTAGTCGTCCTCTCACACCACCGTACGTACGGTTCCGTATACGGCGGTTCAATAGTTTGAGTACGCACGCCTATATAGTTGATTCAGGTCTTTTAG